>NZ_FRFA01000011.1 GCF_900143535.1 Tateyamaria sp. Alg231-49
CCATCGCTTAACCGATGCGCTTCCAGAAATTCCTTCGAAATATCAATGCCTATGCTATCATCTGTCATCATCGTCATGTCCTATGCTTGTCATGCAAGCCCATGAAAAATCCAGCTTGCGTATCCGTTCAGGCCTCATGCGAAGACGGCGGCTGACCATACTCGAAAACGGTCCCTCACGACCAAGCCCAAAGCGATCCAGCCGCCACCACTGCCAGCCATAAATGGCTTGGCCGGCAGTGGCTCAATCTTTGCAGATCGATAAGGAAAGCATAAGACAAGCCCAAAGCGGTCAAGGGAAAACGGCCATTTTTGGTCGATGCTATCGACGATAGAGTACCTAGCGCTACGTCGTAAAGTCGGGATTGGCACTGCATTCGGCACGCTCAAAGACGTAATGCGGCACCCCAAATGGCGTGCTTTATTGTTCACGGGTCAGACGCTTTGGTATGTAAGGCAAGGAGGTTCAAATGAGCTATTTAAAAAAACTCTGTGGCATATCTGTTGCTGGGTTTGTCAGTTTTGGCGCCAATATGGCAAGCTCTTGCACGTTTATCACACTGACAGGAGCTGATGGTACGGTAGTTGCCTCCCGGACCATGGAATGGGGTACGTTTGATCTGTCCCCAGTCATGACATTTGTTCCGGCAGGCACTGAGGCCTCAGCAATGAAAATGCCAGATGACAAAGATGGCGCAAAATGGGTCACCAAATACGACATCGCCGGCGTGACCATGCTGGGCCAGATGCTCTTTGGCGACGGCATAAACTCCGAAGGTTTGAACGTTTCGCTGCTCTATCTGCCTGGGTTTGCGGAGTATCAAGAATATGATCCCGTTAAAGCTGAAATCTCGCTGGCCCCCGTCGATTTTGTTGGCTTTATGCTGAGCCAATTCGCTTCGGTGGCCGAAGTTAAGCAGGCGGCAGAAAAAATTCGAGTGGTGCCTGTTGTAACGCCAGAGCTTGGCGGCCCGGCGCCAGTGCACTTCTCAGTAACCGATAAAAGTGGCGATCAGATCATTGTTGAGTTTGTCGGCGGCGAAATGAAAATCTATGATAAGACATTAGGCGTGCTGACCAACTCACCACCGTATGACTGGCACATCAACAATGCGCGGAATTACATCAACATGCGATCCGTCGCTTGGCCTTCGGTTAAAGTCGACGGGATTGATCTTGCGCCAATCGGGTATGGAACCGGGATGTTGGGCTTGCCCGGAGACTTCACGCCACCATCACGTTTTATCCGCGCACTGGCCTGGACTCAGACGTCTCGTCCAACCGATGGAGGAGAAGACACGGTACACGAGGCTATCCGCATCCTTGCCAACTTCCAGCTCCCGATGGAGGCGACCGACCAAAAGTTGAATCCTGCTGAATTGGAGGTTCTGAAGTACGGAGGGACGCAGTACACCGTGTCTTATGATCTCCAAAATTTGAAAGCTTATTACTATACAAGCATGAACCCCAACTTACGCAGTGTTGACTTCAAAAAGTTTGATTTCGATGCGCTGTCGTCGCCTCTGAAGATTCCAATGCGTGATCAATCGGCCCCGTTTGCAATTGATGTAACACCAACCCCTTGAGTGCTATCTTAGCATCCTAATAAACTGGACCTAAGCCGTTTTGACATATGAGATACGCTTTCCAGACCAATCCCCTATGATGCAATCGAGAGGGGCTTATAATACAGGTGGCGATTAAAGGTCGATAGCGGCTGGCTCGGTGTTTCTAATTGGGTTGGCTTTGGAAACCTATTCGTTGGGCAAGGGATAGATAAAAACGGTAACAGTCCGAATAGTGGCCCCTGCAATCAGACAGATGGAGGGTTTATCCCACTCTGTACCAGTTCATCCATAGCGCAACGAATGGCGGAAATCTCTGACTGGGCATTCGTGCACTAGGCAGAGAACGGCTAAACTGAGCCCAAAGCGTCGAAGGCTGCTGATTGCATGGATGTCCGTTTTTCCCGGAACTGCCTATTGGCTTATGCAATGACGCTTGTAAGTAGACGTTCGGTCATCAATGTTACGTCGACCCAAGGGTAATCGGGGATAGTGTTCATACAAAGAGCGATGCCGATCATTCCCGATATGAGAGTGTCGGTCCTCACTTGAACATCAGGTTCGTTCGGAAGAACCTCTCGGATCAAATCTGAAAACATTGAGAAGTGTGCCAGGGTCTTTTCGTCGCTAATGAACGTACTGACATCCGCCCGGTTCACGTCGTTGGACATAAAGACAAGTCGATACTGATCGGGATGATCGGTCCAATAGGCGACAAAGGTTTGTGCCGCTAACTGTAGCCGTTCAATTGGAGCAGCAGAAAACTTTAGCCGTTTTTGGATTTCATCTGACATGTCCGATAAGACGTCCGCCCAAAGGTACCGCAGAATATCCGTCTTACCCTCAAAATGTGCATAGATCGTCATCGGCGAGCATCCAACCTCCTTGGCCAGGCGGCGCATTGAAACCGCTCCGAAGCCTTCTACTCGGTAGATCTCGAGCGCGTGCTTCCCAATTTTTGCTTGGTACTCAAGAATATCGATCTCACTGCGGCGGGGTCTGCCTGCGCGTCTAGTCATGGTTGGGCACTCCATTTTAATCTGGAACGCGTCCCAAATAAGTCTTGCGCTGTCAAGTTTGTATTAATATGGAACGCGTGCCAAGTATTTTTCACCCTCACGGCCTGCCTTTAGGAGAAATGAAATGAAGAAGATCAAATTGCTGAACGCGGTTGTCGTTATCATTGGTGCCGTCATCATGTTCCTAGGTTTGAACGTCGGCCTCGGCGGGATTAAGACACTGGGATGGCAATCAACCCGTGATTTTGTGTCGATCACCGATGCGGCAACATTCCATACTCAAGATAGCCACATACGATTTATTGGTGGTGTCTGGTTTGGCGTCGGTGCTGCGTTCATAATCGGAGGTTTTGCAATGCGCCAGTTTCGCTCAACTTTGATCATTCTATCGGCCATGATCGCAATCGCGGGTCTGTTTCGACTAAGTAGCATGGATACCGGGGGGGTGTTTAGCGCTGCCATTGCCCCGTCCTTCGCATTCGAACTTGTTGGTTTTCCGCTACTTGCATCGTGGCTGATAGTTTCTGACAAACGAGAAGTTTAGCTTGTCAAGGATGAGAAGATTTTTGATGGCAGATACTTAGCCGATTGACCTGCAAGGCGGCTTTGTCCCGCAACTGAGACGCTAGGCATTGGCGCAGTGAATGTCCGATGCTGGAAAAGCGGCCGTTGAAACTTGTCCGTCGTCAGAGTTTTTGGAACCAATGGCGACCTAAACTAAGAGAGAGTTTGGCTCATCTGGTTGGTTTGATTATGCGGCGCGTTGTCTGTGTTGCAAGCGGCGCGTTTCGAGCGTCTTTCGTTTGATCCTTTCCCGTTGCTTTAGAATGGCTTTGTCACGCCCGAAGTAGACGTCTGCGGGTGTGACGTTGTTGATGCTCTCGTGATACCGCTGATGATTGTAGTGGTCGACGAAGGCTTCGATCTGGGCCTCAAGATCACCGGGTAGGAAGTAGTTTTCGAGCAGGATGCGGTTCTTCAAGGTTTGGTGCCAGCGTTCGATCTTGCCTTGAGTTTGAGGATGATACGGCGCACCGCGCGAGTGCCTCATGCCTTTGTCTTTCAACCACTCGGCCAGATCCCCTGAGACGTAGCTTGAGCCGTTATCGCTGAGCAGACGTGGCTTGTGGACGACATGCACCTGATCACAGCCGGAAGCCTGCAATGCGAGTTCCAGTGTATCCGTCACGTCCTCGGTTCGCATAAGCCGCTGTTTGGTCGTTCACGTCGACGGTCCTAGCCGTGAACAGGTTCCCAGCATTATCAGAAGCCTGAAGGCCGACTACGCTCAAGAACTGGGTGTTGATGAGCGCTTGTTTGCGATGACCTTGGATGACCACGATTGGTTGTTAAGTACGTGGCCCGATCACAGGTCCATTCGCGTTCTTTCTGAACTTCTGAGAAGTTTGATCGACAGATCTCAAACTCTGATTGCCTCGGTCTAAAAGGCAGAAAGTGTGTCGACATACATCCATCTCGGACGGGGCAAACAGGGAACGTAAGGTGATACCCTGTACCGGTTTTGTACGGACAACCGCCGTTTGGACCCCGTTTGTTCCAGTTTTTGCTCGCACCACCAAAATAAGGAGTCATGAAAAAATCTACTAACCTATTGATTTATATGCAGTAAATTGGCGGCCCCGGTAGGACTTGAACCTACAACCTGCCCCTTAGGAGGGGGCTGCTCTATCCAGTTGAGCCACGGGGCCGTATGCACTCCAATTATCGGCTTAGAACTGCGTTGTCACCCGCCGCAGGTATGCAAAACGCGCCGAGTCTCTTGAAACATCGCGGCAATTGGCGCTAACTCCAAGAACAATAAATTCGAAGGACTGCCCTTGACCGATCGCGCCCCACGCCCGCTAACTTTGCGCGATGTTTCTGCAGCATCCGGCGTTTCCGAAATGACCGTCAGCCGCGTGTTGCGCAACCGCGGTGATGTGAGCGAAGCAACCCGCGCCAAAGTGCTCGAGGCCGCCAAAACGCTTGGCTATGTGCCAAATAAGATTGCAGGGTCGTTGGCTTCGCAGCAGGTCAACCTTGTCGCTGTGATCATCCCCTCACTGGGCAATATGGTCTTTCCCGAGGTGCTGACAGGCATCAATCAGGTGCTCGAAGAAACGCCTTTGCAACCCGTCTTTGGCGTCACCGACTACATGCGCGACAAAGAAGAACGCGTGCTGTATGAAATGCTGTCCTGGCGCCCGTCCGGCATCATCATCGCGGGCCTTGAGCATTCAGATGCCACCCGCGCCATGCTGGAAAACGCAGCCATCCCCGTGGTTGAGATTATGGACACTGATGGCAATCCTGTCGATAGCATGGTGGGTATTTCGCACCGTGCCGCAGGGCAGGACATGGCCCGTGCCATCCTGAAACAGGGTTATAGCCGGATTGGGTTCATGGGCACGTCGATGCCTCGGGATCACCGGGCGCGCAAGCGGTTCGAGGGGCTGACTGAGGTGCTGGGCAAGGCGGGCATCGAAATCGAAGCACGCGACTTTTATTCCGGAGGTTCAGCGCTGGCCAAGGGCCGCGAAATGACCAAGGCGATGCTGGACGAAAATCCTGATCTGGATTTCCTTTACTACTCCAATGACATGATCGGTGCGGGCGGGTTGCTTTACCTGATCGAACAGGGTGTCGACATACCGGGCCAGATCGGACTGGCCGGGTTCAATGGCGTTGACCTTCTTGATGGATTGCCACGCCGCCTTGCAACGATGGACGCCTGCCGCCTCGACATCGGGCGCGCGGCGGCCAACATCATTCTCGAACGGTTGGCCGGGGCAACAGAACCAAAGCATATCACCCTGACACCGACAATTTCTTATGGTGACACCCTGCGTCGTCAACGGCGGCCTTGACCCCCTTCACTCTGACGAACAGCGCGGCTCGCCGCGTGTTTCTGGACCGCCACGCCTTGACCGATGCTCCGCAGGGAGCGGCCCATGGTCAGGATTTGCTCAACCTGATTGAGCGACTGGGGTTTGTGCAACTCGACAGCATCAACACGGTGGCGCGTGCCCACGATCTTATCCTGTTTTCGCGAAAGGCCCGGTACCGACCAAAGGCACTAAAACTGCTTTACGAACGCGATCGGGCGCTGTTCGAACACTGGACCCATGATGCAGCCGTCGTCCCAATTTCCTTTTATCCGTATTGGCATATGCGCCGCGAGCGGGACGCGGCCCTTCTGAGGCGGCGTTGGAAAGATTGGCGTCGCGACGGTTTTGAGGGGCAGTTCCAATCTGTCCTCGACATGATCCGCGAACGGGGCCCAGTCTGTTCGGCGCAGGTCGGAGAGGGCGAAAAACGCGGGTCAGGCGGGTGGTGGGACTGGCATCCTTCCAAAACGGCGCTGGAATACCTGTGGCGCAGCGGAGCGTTGACCGTCGTGAAGCGGCAGGGCTTTCAGAAATACTATGATTTGACAGAACGCGTGATTGACCGCACGACCATCGGAAACGCACCTGATACAGAAGAGACCATCGACTGGTGCTGCCGTGAGGCGTTGACCCGGCTGGGCTTTGCCACTCATGGCGAGTTGGCGGCGTTCTGGGATCACATTTCCCCTGCTGAGGCGAAAGAGTGGTGCACCCGGGCGCTGGCAACGGGGCGGATCATCCAGATTTGTATCACCTGCGTCGATGGCACCGTCCGCCCCGCTTACGCGTGGCCAGACCTGCCTGATTGCCCAACCCAAAAATCTGACCCAACCCCACGATTGCGAGTTCTCAGCCCGTTTGACCCGGCCCTGCGCGATCGCAAACGGGCAGAGCGCCTGTTTGGCTTTGACTACCGCATCGAAATCTTTGTACCCGAGCCGAAACGCAAATACGGCTACTACGTCTTTCCACTTCTTGAAGGTGACCGGATCGTCGGACGTATCGACATGAAGGCATTTCGGGCCGAAGACACCCTGCGCGTGCGTGCTGTTTGGCCAGAGCGTGGGGTGCGCTGGGGCAAAGGCCGCCAGCGCGCGCTTGAAACTGAACTGGATCGCGTTCTGCGTTTGGCTGGTGTGTCTAAACTCGCATTTGAAGATGCATGGTTGCGTACCCCACTTTAACCAATTGCGCGCAGTCCCAAAGCCGTTAGGTTCGCCATATGCAAACCGCTTCATTCGTTCCAACAATCCGATCCGTGGGCCTGAATGGCCTGCTCGTAACATTTGGCGAACGTGCGACTGACGCGGCAAACCGCGCGGCCATCGCTTTTCGGGCCGAGGTAGACTCCATGGCTTGGCCCGAGATTGCCGAAAGCAGCAGTACGCTGGCGTCCGCATTTTTTCGTGTGGATTTGGCAGAGCATGATTTTGAGGGCCTGAGAGACCGTTTGAACGCTGTTTTGGCTTCCAAGGACTGGACCACAACTGCGCTGCCTTCGAACCGAACACTGTGGACCATTCCAGCCGTATTTGGCGGCCCCCGCGCGCCACAATTGGCCGAGGCCGCAGAGGCCGCAGGGCTGAGCGTTGCCCAAGCCGAGGCCGCGCTGACCTCGACAAGGCTGCGCGTTCTCACCTTGGGCTTTGCGCCCGGCCAACCCTATCTTGGGACTTTGGGCGAAGAATGGAATATCCCGCGTCAGGTCGGCCTGTCCCCCAATATTCCCGCTGGTGCGCTGGTCGCCGCCGTGCGTCAGATTTGCCTCTTTACCAAGGACACACCCACCGGCTGGCGCCATGTTGGCCAATCCGCCTTTGCCTGTTTTCGCCCATCCAGCACGACACCCTTCCCCCTCGCACCCGGGGATGAGGTACAATTCACTGCAATCACCGACCAAGAGTTGGCACGCATAGAGGCGCATAATGCGGACGGTGCAGGCGGTGCATTGCGCGAGGTGCTCGAATGAGGGGGCTAATCGTTCACACCGCCGGACCGGGTGTCGCAGTCCAAGATCTGGGGCGGCCAGGGTTCCTCGCGATGGGTTTGACAAATGGCGGAGCTGCCGACCTGCGCGCCGTGCACGAAGGGGCCGCACTCTTGCAGCAGGATCCCAGCCTTGCAGTGCTTGAAATGGTCGGGACCGGAGGCGCGTTTGAGGCGACCGAAGATTTGCGCATAGCCCTGACAGGCGGCGTGATGACGGCGGACGTCGACGGACGCGCCATCGCATGGAACGCAAGCCATGCCGTTCCCAAAGGAGCGCGGCTGACAATCGGACCGACACGCACCGGAACCTATGGGTATCTCCACGTCGGCGGTGGGTTTTCGACTGAGGCGAGCCTTGGCGCACGGGCCACTCACCTGTCCTGCGGTCTGGGTGCGCTGGTGGCAGCGGGTGACACACTGCCGGTCGGCCCCGACACCAGCCAAGAAGTGGGCATGACACTGGCCCCGGATGCGCGCTTCACCGGAGGCACGATTCGTGTCGTGCCCAGCATGCAAACCGAAGACTTCGACATCGCAATCCGAGACCGGTTTGCACAAACAGAGTTTCGCCGAGACCCACGGGCCAACCGGCAGGGCATCCGCATGGACAGCGACGGCGAAGGCTTTTCCAACCCCAAAGCCCTCAGCATCGTCAGCGAAGTCATTGTGCCCGGCGACATTCAGATTACCGGTGACGGCACACCTTTTGTGCTGATGGCTGAATGCCAGACCACAGGCGGGTACCCCCGCATTGGCACCGTTTTGCCCTGCGACTTGCCACGTGTGGCGCAAGCCCCGGCCGGTGCCAGCCTGCGCTTTGACTTTGTAACCCTAGAAGAGGGTGCCGCCATTCAAGCGCGCGCCAATTCTGATCTGGCCAAACTCACCGCCGCAGTGACACCTTTGGTGCGTGACCCGTCCACGATGCAGGACCTGCTCAGCTACCAGCTTATTGATGGCGCGATTTCGGCCACGCACCCCCATTTGGATGAAGGAGACTAACCCCATGCAAGTCGATCTGAACGCGGATATGGGCGAAAGCTTTGGCCCTTGGAAAATGGGCGACGATGCCGCCCTGCTTGGCACTGTGACATCGGCCAGTATTGCGTGCGGCGCCCACGCGGGCGATCCTGATGTTATGGCGTCGACTATGCGGATCGCACTGGAAAAAGGGGTGGGGATCGGCTCGCATCCCGGTTTTGCCGACATTCAGGGCTTTGGACGTCGGCGTATCGACATGCCACTCGCCTCATTGCAAAACTCGATCCGCTGTCAAGTCGGGGCCAGCCTTGGCATGGCACGCAGTCTGGGCGCAACGGTGCGCCATATCAAACTGCACGGAGCACTCGGCAATATGACGTCCGAGGATGAGGACATGGCCCGTGGGTGCTATGAGGCGGCCCTGTCCGCCCACCCGGACGCGATCATCATGGTGCTGGCCGCCACCGCCCAAGAGCGCGCAGCGCGCAGTCTGGGAGCAGCCTTTGCCTGCGAGATTTTTGCCGACCGTGCCTATAATGCGGATGCGACGCTTGTGGATCGACGCAAGCCCGGCGCGGTGATCCATGACGCTGAGCTTGCAGGCAAACGGATGGTCGAAATGGTGAAGGCCCAAGCCATCATCACCGAAGACGGCACCCGGATCGAAACACCAATCGACAGCATCTGCTGTCACGGTGACACCCCCGAAGCCGTAGACATCGCCGCGTCTGTGCGACGGACGCTTGAGGCCGAGGGGATAACCGTCAAAGCATTTGACGGACGCCGAGGCTGACCCCCCCCTTCGCCTGTCCAAACAAACCCTGATGCAGGCGATTGAGATACATGAACGTTGACGGCCCCGACGGCAAAGCACCGGGTGCGGCGCTCCCTTCTGACATTGGAAAGACTTGAACGATGCAAACATTCCAAGGTGCAACGGTCTATCTGCCGGGCGAGATTGCGGAAACGAACGTGACCATCGCGGATGGTCTGATCGCTGAAATCGGGGGGGCACCGCAAGGCGAGGTCATCGACGCGCGCGGGCTGATCCTTGCCCCTGCCCTGATCGACGTGCATGGCGATGCGTTTGAAAGACAAGTCATGCCGCGCCCCGGCGTTTACTTCCCCATGGAAACCGCTGTGTTGGAAACCGATAGGCAGCTGGCAGCCAACGGGATCGCAACGACCTATCACTCCATCACACTCAGCTTTGAACCGGGCCTGCGCAGCGTCGATAGAGGGCGCGAGATGATGCAAACCATCCGTGATCTGGCCCCCCGCCTTTTGGTCGAGAACCGTATTCAGTTGCGTTGGGAAACCTTCGCCTTTGAGGCGCTTGAAACAATCGATTGGGCACTGGATGCGCCGCTGAGCCCTTCGCTTGCGTTCAATGATCACCTGTCGATGTCGATGCGCAGCTTTGATACGAAAATTCAGGATCGACAGTTCGAACACAGTCCCAACTATGCTCTCGCCGACCCGTATGACCCGCGCCTTGCAACGGTGCGGCACGAAAAACACGCGGCACGCGCGGGTCTGGCAATTGACGACTACATGGCGCTGATTGAGCGGGTGTGGGCGCGCCGTTCAGACGTACCGGGCGCAATGCAAACGCTTGCGGGCAAAGCCCGCGCCAAAGGCGTGCCAATGCTCAGCCATGACGACACTCAGGTCGAAACGCGCCAGCATTATCGCGATATGGGCGTCACAGTGGCCGAATTCCCAATGACCATGGCGCCGATTAAAGACGCGCGGGCAAATGGGGATACGATCATCTTCGGCGCGCCGAATGCGGTGCGCGGCGGCAGTCACATCGGATCACTTGCCGCGGGCGACATGGTCGAAGAGGGGCTGTGTGACGTGCTGGCGTCAGATTACTACTACCCCGCTATGCTGGCGGCAGTGGATCGGTTGGACCGCGAAAAGCGCGCAGATCGATCGACGCTTTGGTCTTTGGTATCGACAGGCCCAGCGCGCGCGATGCAGTTGGACGATCGTGGCGAGATTGCCGTGGGTCAACGCGCTGATCTGGTGCTGGTCGACTGGCCTGACGGCCGGACTCCGGCTGTGCAAGGCACTTGGGTGGCCGGTCGCCCGGCATATCGCGCGCAGCCCGCGCACTGACAACATCGTGAGTGCACGTAAGAGCGGTTTTCCTTGCCCGCCAAACGCCGGGTCGTACATACCGAGCGAATGGAATTCGTCTTTGCATATCTCGCCGGGCTATTGACCCTGATCAACCCATGCGTCCTGCCGGTTCTGCCTATTGTACTGGTCAGTGCCCTGAACGCGGACCGGTATGGCCCTGTGGCATTGGCCGCGGGGATGAGCGTTTCTTTCGTGACCTTCGGGTTACTGGTCACGGCATTTGGGCCTGCAATCGGGCTGACCCAAGACACGATTGCACAGGCCGGGGCCGTCTTGATGATCCTGTTCGGGATCGTACTGGTCGTGCCGATGTTTGCGCGGCAATTCGAAATGGCGACCGCCGGGTTTGCGTCTCAGGCCGACAGCCGGATGAACGATGTGGACGCCTCAGGGAAAAAGGGACAGTTCCTTGGCGGTTTGCTTCTTGGCGCCGTTTGGTCACCATGTATCGGTCCAACCCTCGGCGGGGCCATCGCGCTGGCGTCTCAGGGACAGAACCTCGGCTATGCCGGGTTGATTATGGTATTCTTCGCCATGGGCGTTTCCACCCTGATCATCGGTCTTGGCCTTGGCGCGCGCGAAGCAATCCGCACGCGGGCCCAATCCTTGCGCGGGATCGCGGAACGCTCCAAACCCATCCTTGGCATCACCTTCATCGCTGTTGGATTGATGCTGTTCTTCCAGATTCACCACATCATCGAAGCATGGGCGCTGGAGGTCATGCCAATCTGGTTGCAAGACCTCTCTGTCGCTCTCTAACTCCCGGAGACCACATATGGACCGTCGTACTTTTCTGATCTCAGCGGCAGCGGCAAGTGCTGTGCCCTTCGCCGTTCAAGCCGCTGGCTTTGTTGACTACACGCCCGGTGCAATTGACGCGGCGCTGGCCGAAGGCAAAACAGTGTTTGTCGATTTTTCCGCCACATGGTGCAGCACCTGCAAGCGTCAGGAACGTGTGATCAACGCCCTGCGCGCCGAAAACCCGGACTATGACTCCAAGCTGACTTTCATCAAGGTTGATTGGGATACGTACAAGAGCGCCGACGTCACGACGTCTCGCAACATCCCGCGCCGTTCGACTCTGTTGCTTTTGCGTGGAGACGACGAACTGGGCCGCGTTATCGCAGGCACTTCCAAAAGCCAGATCAAGGCGCTGATGGATATCGGCCTCTGATACTGTCCTGATACGAGATCCAACCTGTGCGACTGGCCCGCAGCCTGACCCCTGACTGCGGCAGTAATTACACCAGGTCAGCGTCTGTCAAGATCTCCACCAGGGCCGGGCCGTCCACATCGAGCGCCTTTTGCAACGCCGCCTCGATGGCATCTGCCGCGACGACCTTTTCCCCGTGCGCACCGCAAATCTTGGCAAAGGCGGCGAAGGATGGGTTGTGCAGGTTGGTCTCCCAAACCGGCCATTCACCGGAGCGTTGCTCTTTGGATATCTTGCCCAGCTCTCCGTTGTGCAAGAGGACATGGGTGATATCCATCCCGTACTTAACGGCAGTGGTCAGTTCCATCGGGTATTGGCCGAACCCACCATCGCCAGAAATCGAGATCACTTTGCGCCCCTTCAACCACTCGAAATCCTGCGTCGCAGCCCAAGCACCCATACCCGCGGGAAAGCCAAAACCAATGGACCCAAGATAGCCAGACATCAGCACGCGCTGTCCCTTCGTCTCAAAATAGCGGCCAAACGAGTAGGTGTTGTTACCCACGTCCACAGCAATAATCGCATCGCTTGGCGCCACGCGGGACAACGCGGCAAAGATCGCCGCAGAGTGGATGCCTTTGCAGCCTTCCTCGCCCAATCGGGTCTGTTTTTCGTCCTGCCACATCTGCCAACGTTCAGCCAGTTCGCCAACCTGATCGGGGGCATCGGCCGGTCGGTTGATTTGCGGCGCAATGCCTTCGCAAAATGCACCAATCTCTGCCCAGATCGGCAAGGTAACGGGATGGAACTTGCCCAACTGCATCCGTTCGTAATCGACCTGAATAATGGTCTTGCCCCGTTCAATCCCGGTGTGGTTGGAAAATGACGTGCCAAGGGTCAGGATAAGGTCCGCTTCGTTCATGAACCAACTGGCAATGGGCGTACCTGAGCGACCAAGGACGCCCGCGGCGTTAGGGTGATCATCCGCAATCAATCCCTTGCCCTTGAACGTCGTCAGAACCGGCGCACCCAGATCAGCGGCCAGTTTCGTGATCGCCTCCATATGATCCCACGCGCCGTGTCCCACCACGAGGATCGGGCGCTCCGCCTTGTTAAGCAAAGCGAGCGCATCCGAAACATCTTCATCGCTTGGCTTCACAACCGCACGGCCCATGCGCCCATCGGGCGCGCCGGCTGGGTTGTCAGACGGATTGGTCTGCATATCGTCTGGAAAAATCAAATGCGCTACATCCTGTTCCACGAGCGCGTTTTTCATGGCCAGCGAAACAAGTTCAGAGTGGTTCGATGTCGACAGAACCGTTTGGCTGAATTTACTGACGGCGTCGAAGGCCGACGCCAGATCAATGTCCTGAAACGCGCCGGGTCCAAATACCTGCGTTTGAACCTGACCGGTCAACGCCAGTACAGGCGCGCGGTCCACTTTTGCATCCCACAGGCCGGTCAACAGGTTGGTGGCACCCGGTCCTGCAATGGTCAGGCAGGCCGCAGGATGGCCGGTCAACTTACCATAGGCCGAGGCGGCAAAGGCGGCCGCCCCTTCGTGACGGATGCCGATATACTTCATCTCACCCGCTTCAACGCGCATCCGTATGGCATCAGCAAGACCAAGGTTGGAATGCCCCACCATTCCGAACACGTGCTTGATACCCCAGTTGACCATGCTTTCGGCCATCTGATCGCTCACCGTGCGTTCATGGGGCGGCTCGGGTTCAAGCCCGACAAAGATCTCTTCGCCTTCGATCTTTACCGGATAAATCGTCTGGCCGGTATCCTCGTGGCCCCCGGGTGGCTTACCCGTCAGCGGATCAAAATCCCAACCGTGCCACGGGCATCGGATCCAGCATTTGCCACCCTCTCCACGCTCAATTGAGCCCTCCCCCAGGGGGCCACGCTGGTGCGGGCAATGATTGTTCATCGCAGCCCACTGACCATCGAAATGAGACAGGCAGATTGATGTGGTGCGCGCTGTGACCGTCTTGACCCGCCCTTCGGGAAGATCGCCGGTGTGTCCGACGCTGATCCAATCCAAAGTCTCGCTCATGACAGTCCTCCAAACGCCACGCCCGAGATATCGGACATGTCCCTTTTCCACGTGGTCAGATCGCTTGCGTTAAACTTGCCAAGGTGATCGTGGCCACAGGCCCGCGCCATCACCTGCATCAACTCAGTGCTTGCCTCGAAGAAATTGGCCAATTGGCGGGCTGACTTTTCCACGACCAGGCGGCTCACCAGATGCGGCTTCTGACTTGCAATACCCACCGGGCAGTTGTTCGTGTGGCACGCGCGCATGGCGATGCATCCAATCGCCTGCATCGCAGAATTGGACACTGCAATCGCGTCCGCACCCATAGCCAACGCTTTGACAAAATCAGCAGGCTTGCGCAGCCCGCCGGTGATGACCAGAGACACATCGTTGCGCTCAAGCCGGTCAAGATGCGCGCGGGCCCGTGCCAACGTAGGGATCGTGGGGACCGAGATGTTGTCACGGAAAATAATGGGGGCCGCACCCGTACCACCCCCGCGCCCATCAAGGATAATGTAATCGACGCCCACGGTGAGAGCGGCATCAATATCCTTTTCGATGTGCTGGGCACTCAGCTTGTATCCAATCGGAATACCCCCAGTGCGATCCCGCACCTCGTCGGCAAAATCCTTGATCTGCAGCGGGTCGCTCCAGTCAGGAAACCGCGCTGGGGAAATGGCGTCTTGGCCTTCGTTCAGCCCGCGCACTTCGGCGATCTTACCGGTGACCTTGTGGCCGGGCAAATGGCCGCCCGTGCCCGTTTTGGCCCCCTGTCCACCTTTGAAATGGAACGCCTGGGCTTTGGCCAACTTGTCCCAAGTAAAGCCAAAGCGGCCCGACGCCAGTTCGTAGAAGTACTTGGAGTTCGCCTCCTGCTCTTCGGGCAACATGCCGCCTTCGCCCGAACAGATTCCTGTCCCAGCCAGTTCGGCACCGCGGGCAAGGGCGACTTTGGCGGGTTCTGAAAGCGCGCCATAAGACATGTCAGACACGAACAAAGGGATGTCGAGGCGCATTGGTTTTTGCGCGTTTGGGCCGATGACGACTTCAGTACCGACGGCGTCGTTGTCCAGCAGTGGAGCTTTGTGCAATTGAGCCGTGATGATTTGGATATCGTCCCAGTCCGGAAGCGTATGGCGCGGCACGCCCATAGCATCGACGACACCGTGATGGCCTGTCTTGGACAACCCATCCCGCGCGTATTGCTGGATCAGACCGGTATACGGTTCTTCCTCAGTTCCGTGCGATGTGTCGGCATAAAGCCCAAGATAGCTGTCGCGATTAAAGGGCTGCGGGTTAGCGTGCGCCCATGCTGAAATCTCATCCGCATCGACACAAACGTCGTCAGTTTCGATCCAACTTTTGAACTTTGGAAGGGCCTCGTCATTGGCGTATTCGCTGACACCGCTATCCAGACGGTAATCCCAGTCATGCAGTCCACAAATCAGGTTGTTCCCACGCACAAAGCCATCCGACATCAACGCGCCCCGATGCAGACACCGCCCATAAAAAACCGAGACTTCATCATCAAACCGCACCACCACCAAATCGACTTCGCCGACGAGCGCGTAGGCCGGGCTACGGTCGTCCAGCGCAGATAGCTGCGCCACAATTTCTTTTTTCATCAAAGGGTCCCACCTGTTCTTATGAAGTCAGGTTGGCACAGGTCATCAAACAAAGCACATCACAATTCTTTTGGCGCACAGATCGCGCGACGAATGGCGAAGGCGGGGTCGTTTGAGCCAGACGTCAGGCAGGCTCAAAGATCTCACGGAAACGGTCGATACAGGCGCGGAACCCGGCCTCAAAATCGCCGTTTCCGGGGTGATACACGCTTTCGAAGGACACAACACCTGCGTAGCCGTCACTGCGCAAGGCATCCGCCATGGGTTTGAACAACGGACCCAATTGCCCGTGCCCCATCTCACGCACTTCCAACGTGGCACGGGGCGTATCGACCAGCACGTCCTTGATGTGGATATGGCCAAGCAGGCCGGCTTTCACCTCATCATACCCGTCCGGATAGGCCAGCTCGTGACACCAGCAGTTGTTCGCGGGATCCCACAGCACCTTCAGCACGTCGGCCGCGTCCAGTTCTTCGATCAACTTGCGCGCAGTGTAGTTCGAGTTGACCATGGTCCCGTTGCCGGTTTCGACGACCAGCGTGATTTCCTCACTCCGCGCCAATTCCACCGCGGGTGCAATCAACGGAGCCACCTGATCCCAAGCGCCCTTGGCGACATTCCAGCGTTCTGCTCCATTTCGACCCCACAGGATTTGTTCCTTCTTCGGAGTCATGATGCGCACCAGCGGGCTGCCGACCACATGGGCCATGTCGATCGCTCGCTTGAGCGCGTCCATATGCTGGGTGTGCAAAGGATCGCCGGGCCGGTTCGCAGATGTGGTACCGGCAAATATGTGCCGGGACAGGCAACTAACCGGCTTTCCCCGGTCGCGCAGAAGGCTGTTGATAGCTCTGATTTCCTCTGCGGGATGATCGCCGACTTCAGTATCGCCTACGAATTGCAGCTCGGCGTAGGTCAGCTCAAATTCGTCCATAACGTCGATGGCATGGGCCAAATCCCGGCTGATCCCGTCGGTGATAACACCCAGCTTCATCGGGTCACCTTGGCGCCGTCGCGGTGCAACTCGGCGCCCACGATCTCTTCGATCACACGGGTTGCAACCCAGTTGTCTCCATCAGGGTGGCGGGTGCGTCCGGCGTGGAAAATCTGCATCGCAGCCGCCGCCGTATGGAGTGGGACGCCAAGCTCCTCGCCCAGGGCCATCGAGATTGTCAGGTCCTTATGCATGGTGTTGATGTGGCTTCCCGTCCCTTCGAACTGACGGTCGATGATCTTTTCCAGTGCATTGTTGGTGATGCCAGACCCCGCGGATGAAGTTGAAAACACGTCCAATATCACTTGCCCCGGCACACCTGCCTTAGCGGCCAGTGCGGCAGCTTCGAATGTCGCGGAAAAGATGGACCCGATCAGGGATTGCAGGCACGCTTTGACAACCTGACCCTCGCCCGGCGCCGTTCCGACGTGATGGATAGAGGCGGACACAGCCTCCATCACCGGCCGCGCATCGCCCAGAACGTTGTCTGGCGCAGCGGCCATCATAGTCAGAGTACCGCCCTGCGCTCCGGGATAGCCACCCGATACTGGGCTGTCGATCAACTTGAGGCCTGTATCTTTCAACCCTTCACCAATGGCACGTGCCTCAGCCGGTTTGATGGTTGAAGTCAGCAAAATGGTTCCGCCGGGTGCCATGGAACTGGCCAAGCCGCCTTCGCCGAGGATAACGTCATGCGCCTCGGCCCCCTTCATCACCATGACAAAGACGTATTGGGCATTTGCCCCCACATCGGCAGTTGAGGTCGCGGCGTGGCCGCCCATCTGCGCAAAGGCACTGTGGCGTTCCGGGATCACGTCCCGGCCCCAAGTTTCAAATCCGTTGGCGATCAGGTTCTTGGCCAGTCCACTGCCCATATCTCCCAATCCAATAACACCCACTGACGGCATCAGATGCTCCTTTTCTCATCCATTTTTCCGGTGGGGTTTCACGTCATGCGCGGACGCCGGGCAGGTCCAAAAGACACCCCCTGCCCTATCGCGGCACGCTTTGGCGCGCGCCATCAGGCTAGCACAGGATTGGCAAAAGGCGATTCAGAATTTCAGTGGATATCGATGGATGTACCGGTTTGCGCCGCGTGCTTGATGGCTTCGATCACTTGCACCGCGCGCAAACCGTCCGCCGCGCTGACCAGCGGTGCCGCGCGGCCTGCGATCACGTCAGAAAAATGTGAAATCTGTGCAGACAGTGGATCACTCAAGGGCAAGGGATGGCGCGTTTGATCCATCGGCGCCCACCAGTCCGGGCCAGCTTTTTGGCTCCATACGGTAAGGTTGGGAAGGGAAAGTGATCCATGTGTTCCACCAATCAAGTAGGAGGATTGATCCGTCTTGGGGTAGGCTGGGTTTTCGCCAGCCGTCAGCTCCCAACTCCACGGGCCAAGGCTAACATCAGACAAGTTCACTGTACCGAGCGCACCGTTGGCAAATCGTAAAATGGCAACGCTGACTTCCTCGGCTTCTGCCCCTCGGACTGCGTTGCTCTCGAAGGCTTGTACACTCGCAATCGGTCCACACAGGTGCATCAGCACATCCACATCGTGGATCAAGTTAATAAACAACGGTCCTGCACCCGCGCCCTGCCGCCAGTCGGCCTCGTAATAATGGTCGGGTTTGGGCAACCAGCATTGCCCATGCACTGCCGTCAGAGCGCCCAAGACACCAGAGTCGATGATCTCTTTGGCCTTGGCCACGAGTGGGTTATGGCGGCGATGATGGCCTACAAGAATGGGCACATCACCAGCACAAGCCACCAAATCAGCACCTTCGGCAGCAGTACCGGCCAGCGGTTTTTCGATCAGCATTGGGCAACCCGCACCGATCAGCTCCTTGGCCATCGGCGCGTGCAACGCATTTGGCACCGCCAGAATGATTCCGTCAGACACTCTCGCTAGTTCCGCCAAGTCACGCGCACGCGGCCACTCCATTTCCGACACCGAAGGATCAAGCACCGCGGACAGTGTCACATTCGGCGTTCGATCGATGGCTGCGATATGCTGCCGCCCAATCAAACCCGCCCCGGCCACCCCAATCCGCGTCATGGTTGCCACCCTTCATACATTGGATGGTCGGCGCCCAAGGGCAACGCCACAGGTATGCTACTGCGATGCGAGGCATAGATCGCCGTCACCAGCTCAATCGAACCCGCTCCGTCCTCAAGAGAGACAGCAGAGTTTGGCTCTCCACCGAGGGAGTTGGCAATTTCCGAAAGGAAGCCTGCAAATCCGGATGGACGCGAGGGGACGTTCGCAACGATAGCATCTACCTCTCTCTGCCGGTCCGGATCGCGGGCCTTAAAAGTCCACTCTCCCTCACCGGGAGTGTACGGAAGCGTGTGTGAAGTCGCTGTCAGGTGTTCGTAAACAAAGCGCAAGCGCGTTTCATCTGTCGCGCCCCCAAGGGTGATCGAACTCGTCGCGATGGCCCCACCCTCAAGATCAAAGATCAGTGCGGCAGTATCTTCCGTTTCAATCGGATTGACGAGTGTTCCAAGCCGCGCGGTTACTTGGCGGATGGGCGCCACAAAATGGGACAACAGATCATGCGCATGGATTGCGTGCCCCAGAACTGCTCCGCCCTGTTCACCCGCCCAAGTCCCGCGCCAAGGAATGGCATAATAATCCGCCGCACGATTCCAATGCGTCTCAATTGACGCTGCGCGCGGCCGCCCCGTCATCCCGGCGGCACGCAAAGCATTCAACTGATCAAATGCTGGACCAAAGCGGTACTGAAACACAGGAAAGACCTGCTTGCCCGCCTTGCGTGCAGCGGCGCGGATGGCATCAACCTGCGCCATTGATGTCGCCAGCGGCTTCTCGCAGATCACATGTTTTCCAGCTTCCACAGCAGCAATAGCGACCGGTGCGTGCATGTGCGGCGGCAAACATATGTCGATCACGTCAACGTCCGCCTGCAATGCAGCGTCTATATCCGCCAGACCCACAATGTCGTCACCACATAATGCTGCGCGCCGGTCTGCATCCTGATCAGCAAGGTGCGTAACCGCGAACGCGTCCAACTCCCGATATGCCGCGAGGTGCTGCGCCCCAATTCCACCACCAAGAATAGCAACGCGGATCATGATACACCTGCCTCTGCAAGGCGCTGCGCCTCAAGGGCCAGCTCCATGACTTTGAAGCAGTGCGTTTGGCTCATGGCCGTCTCAGTCCGGTGCGCGATATCGTGTGCAAAGCGGTCGAAATAGGGCAACCCGGCCTCGCGCCCGTCCATGGTTTCGCAGCGCGCGCCGTTGACCAGGATCAGGCTGTCCGTACCTGCGCGGCCAGCTACATCCACGTACTTGCGCAACTCGATGTAGCCGTCAGTGCCCAGCAAGGTCAGGCGGCCATCCCCCCAATTCGGCAGGGCATCTGGGGTGTACCAGTCCACGCGAATGTAACCCGAAGCTTGGGGCGCACGAAGTGCAACCTCTCCAAAATCTTGCAGACCTGAATCGCCCGGATTGGCGTGATTGGCGACGTGTGCCATCGTTACGTCAGCACTTTCGGAGCCAGTGAAATGAAGGAATTGGTCAATCTGATGTGACGCAATATCCGTCAGCACGCCCCCGTATCTATCCCGCTCAAAGAACCATTCCGGGCGCGTTGCACGATTTAGACGGTGGGGGCCAAGGCCGGTTGTGTGGACCACACGCCCAATGGCTCCTTCTTGGACCAATTGATCCGCCAACGTAACGCAAGGGACCTCAAAACGTTCAGAGAAATTGATCGACCAGATACGACCTGTTTCGGCCACCGCTGCCTTGATCTGATCCAACTGCTCGATGGTGGTGCAACCCGGCTTGTCCGTCATGACATCATGGCCGGTCTGCATCGCGCGAATAGACAAGGCTGCGCGATCCGCAGGGATCGCAGAGACAAGAGCAAGGTCAGCGCCAGCCGCAAGCGCATCCTCGAGGGTCGCGAACCGATGAAGCTCAGGAAAACGTTCGACATACCCCGCCAGCGGTTGCGGTGTACCGTCAGTCCAATAGCCAAGGCAGCGACCACCAATGCGCACCATGTTTTCAGTCATGCCATAGATGTGACGGTGATCCAGCCCAAGGGCGACGAAACTAAGGGTCATGTGGGAACATCCGTAAGTGTTTGGTTGCGCGCGGCTTGTTCCATTGCATGAATGACGGCATGCACGTGCAACGCCTCGTCCATGGGGACCAAAGGGGCCGCCTCGTTGCGCACTGCCTGCGCAAAATCTTCGATCATGGACTGGTGCCAGCCATGGGAAAACGCCATCGGATCAGCGCCACCACCTGTGCCCGCACTTGTATCGGGGGTCATCAAGTCTTGTCGGCCGTCATGCCAGTCGATCCGCAGTTTATCGCCCTGTAGCAGGACCTGCGCTTTGGTCGTGGTGATCGCTATGCTTTCCGCACCTCCCGGATAGGCGGCTGTGCTGGCGCTCAACACACCCGACGCCCCTGAGGCAAAGGTCAAAAGGCCCGATGCAATGTCTTCGGCTTCCATACGGTGCAACGGGCTGGTGCGCATTTGGGCCTGCACCTGCGCGACAGACCCGACCAACCACAGAGCCAGATCAAGGCTGTGGATCGCTTGATTGATCATCACGCCGCCCCCATCACGGTCATAGCTGCCGCGCCCGGGTTCATCGTAATAGGCCTGATCGCGCCACCAAGGAACACGGATGTCCACGTGGACAATGTCGCCCAGATCACTTGCCAACAGTTTGGCCTTCAACGCCTGAGACGCCGCGCGCGTGCGGTGCTGAAAGCACACACCGGCCAGCACACCAAAGCGGGCATAGGTGGCCCCGATTGCACGGGCCGCATCCAGCGTCCGCTCAATCGGTTTTTCCATGAGCGTTGGAACTCGGGCCTCCGCCAAAGCATCGGCAAAACCAGCCCGCGCGTTCGGCGGGGTAATCAGGATGGCCATATCAGGTGGGGTAGACAAAGCCTCCCCAACATCCGTGAATGCTGGGACCGCATGTCCGACAGTATCCCCTGCCTGCGCGCAAAACGCCTTTGTGCGCACCGGGTCACGACCCAGAACACCCGCCAGACGCAACCCCGCCTGGTTGTCCCGCAACGCCAGTACATGGGTCTGGGCCACCATGCCCGCGCCAATCAGCAACACATCCATTGTGACCTTTGCCCCCTTTCGCAAAGCATCCCCACCTACTTTGGTAGAATGGCACCTTTGTGCCCCACAACCTGCATCGCAAGGTCATGCCCAGCTCGCAATGCGTTGGCCTGCGAGGCCCCCGTCAACGACGCCCCCAGATACCCACCGTTGAAACTGTCACCCGCCGACGTGGTGTCGACGACCGTCTCTGCCTTGGGGAAATCGTAGGTTGCCCCCGTCTGCAAGCACATCGGCCCCAACTCACCGCGCTTCAACGCTCCGGTGCGCCCCAGATCAAGGAAACGACGTGCGATGACCTCGGGCGTTTCACCAGTGATCTCCTGTTCGTCATCAACAGACGGCAACGCGATATCAGACAACGCCCACATCGCCTCGTTCTGAGTCCGGGCGGTTTCTGGATCCATCCAAAGACGGGCCCGGTAGTTGCTGTCATAGCAAACACGCCCTCCGGATTTGCGAAACGCCTGCAAAAACCGCATCAACGCAGACCGGGTAGAAGCGGAAAGGATCGCCATCGTGATGCCGGACAGATAAATCACGTCATACTGTGCAAGTGCCGCAAAATCAGGCCCCTGATCTGTCACAAATGTCAGCCGCGCCGCAGAGCTGTCGCGCCAGTAGGTAAAGGACCGTTCGCCAGTATCATCGGTGGTGATGGCATAAAGACCGGGAGTGCCTTGGGGATCACGTTGGATGCCACCCGTGCCGATGTCTTCGGATGCGATAAAATCCGCAATTCGGTCTGAAAAAGCATCCGTGCCCAACCGAGTGATATAATCGATCTGCAACTCCGGCGCGCTGCGTTTGAGGTAGATGGCTGTATTCAGCGTATCACCGGCCACACCTACACCAGCAGAATCTCCCGCCATCGATAGCTCGATCATTGCCTCGCCAATTGCTGCGATTTTCATGCGGTTTCCTTTCGCCCCGTGCGCCACCACACGATAAATCCTGAACAAACGATGATACTTGCACCCAGTATGGTCCACCCATCCGGGACGTCATTGAACACGACATAACTGGCGATGGCCAGATACAGAAGGAAGCTATAGGTGTAAGGCATCAGCGTATTGGCCGGCGCATAGGCATGTGCGCGCGAAAATATTTCATGGCCCGCCCATCCCCACAATCCAAGCCCGATCATAAGCCCCCATTGCAGAGGGGTCTCTGGCGTAACCCAGACGTTCAACGCAAATGGCAACAGCATCACGGCACCCATAGCGCCCATATAGAACTGCATGGTTTCTGCCGCGACCACCCCGGACAATTTGCGGGTGATAATCGAGTAAAGCGCAAGCGACACCGCATTGTAGACATTGAGCAGCGCGATCCAGTGAAAGTCCGCATTAAACGGTCGGATCACAATCAAAACGCCAACAAAACCCAACATAATCGCGCCCCAGCGCCAGGGGCCGACCCGTTCACCCAACAAAGGCCAGCTTAGCGCGCAAACGATGATCGGTGCGGAAAACATGATCGATCCCGTCACCGTCAGAGACAGATACTTGAGCGTGATAAAGTTGAACATCGTGGCTGAGGCCAGCAGAAATCCTCGAAACAGCACCAGCACAAGGTGATCTGTCTGAAAGTTCGACCAATTGGCCCCCTGCCGCAGCACCAGTGCCGTCGAGATGATGAAATGCGGCAGGTACCGCATGAACGCCAGTTGCATCGCGGGCAGGCCAGCCACAATCAGCCATTTGACCGACGTATCTATCAGGGAGAAAAAGGCATAGGCCCCCAGCGTCATTGCGATGCCGAGGGCCGCGCGGTCTTGCTGTGCGCGTGCCGCGATGGCCACGGTGTTACCCCTTGAACCGGTCAGCGTAGAAATCGACCATCTGGCTGACCATATCATCGGCTTGCCCGGCATCCCGCGCGGTGCTTAGTGCGGTCAGCGCACATTTGGACATGATGGATTCAACCCCGGCATCCGAAGCCATCTGCGCGTAGTACCCCACATCTTTGGCCGCGTTCTTGATCGCAAAAGCAAGCTGGTTCGGATCACCGTCCACCGCATATCCCTTGACGAAATCCATCATGCCGGACTTGAGCGGACCAGCCGAAACAACGTCGTAAAGGTCTTGCCGCGGAACGCCCGCAACGTCCGCCATAGCAAAGGCTTCGGCCATCGCGTTGGCGACAGTCATTCCAAAGAAGTTGTTGATCAGCTTGATCGTGTGCCCAGACCCAAGTGCGCCAAGGTGAAAAACGTTCTCGCCCAGATCGTCGAGCACAGGTTTGACCTTATCAAAGGCATCCTTGTCCCCCGACCCCATGATGTTCAGCAGCCCATCCTTGGCATGCGACGGCGTGCGGCCCAGCGGCGCATCAAGGTATTGACCACCAGCGGCCGCCACCTCGTCGCCAAGCGCCTTGGTCGAGGCAGGCAAAGACGTGCCAAAGTCGATCACTATTGCACCCGGTTTCAAGCCTGCGATCACCCCATTCGCACCGCGCATCCGCGCCTCGACATTTGCAGAGGTATCCATACACAGCATCACGATGTCAGAGGCTTCTGCCAGTTCTTTGCTTGTGCTCACCTCAGTCGCGCCGCGCGCGATTGCCTGATCCACATACGTGCGGGTGCGGTTCGCAATGACATTCATCGCGTAGCCCTGATCCTGCAAGCGTCCGACCATAGCGCCGCCCATCAGGCCAAGGCCCATAAATCCAATTGTCGGTTTGCTCATTTGGTCTTCTCCTTGTGCGGAATGGTGTCAAAGGCGCGTGTTTTCAGCCCCTTCTGGATTTCATAAATCGAGATCGGCACATCCGGTTGTGGTTGCGGAATGCGGATCGGGATGTCTTTGAGGCGCGGCGTAAGAGTGGGTTCACCACAAAGCATACGCGTGTTATAGTCTTCGATGCCTGCCCATTTGGTCATGCTTCCCATAATGGGAAAAGCATCCGCCGCCATCATTTCATAGAACAGGATGCGCCGCGCGCGGTCCGACGTGTTCAGGGCAGAACCATGGACGATGCGCCCGTGGTGAATGCTGATCGATCCGGCAGGGCCGGTCAGTTGGACCGCATCGTCGGGGTTCAGGCCGTTTTCTTGGGGAAGCATCGCACCTGCAAACACACCGTCTACATGGTGGTCAAACACTGGCCCCTTGTGGCTGCCCGGATAGACCATAAGTGGCCCGTTTTCCGGCGCCATGTCGTCAATGCAGATACCGATGGCAAGGATGTCGTCATTGGTGTGCGGATAAAACGCATAGTCCTGATGCCACTCAACCGCAGCCCCATAGCCCGCTGATTTCATGTTCAGCTTGGTTGTGTGCAGACGCAGATTTGGCCCGATCAGGTCGCGCGCCGGGGCAAGTACATGATCGGAATACATCAGATCGCGCATCACATCCGATATCGTGTGAGGCAGTTTGATCCGCCGCAGACGCGGATCGTCCGCCGTGTGACTGTCTTCAAGATCAAGGCGATCATTGCTGGCTGTCATGGTCGCGGCTTCGGCCTCAAACCGGGCGATCTCGTCCCTGATTTTCTTCAACCAATCGCCGGGTATCTGATTTTCAACCAGCAAATACCCATGCTCTTCAAAGTGTAGTTTCTGTTCAGCGCTCAGACACTCCATCACATCACCGCGCCAATCTGCCATGGGACGAATTCATAGTCCCCAAGGCCCTGTGCTTCGGATTTACTCATTTCCCCGCTCGCGACGCGGAGGAACAGGTCGTAGATTTCGCGCCCTTTTTCCTCAAGGGAAACGCCGTCCGTCAACATGGCACCTGCGTTCACATCCATGTCTTCGGTCATGCGGTTGTACATCGCAGAATTGGTGGCCACCTTGATGGTGGGTGCCGGTTTCGATCCAAAGGCAGACCCGCGCCCGGTGGTAAAGCACACGAGATTGCACCCTCCCGCGATCTGCCCTGTCACGCTGGCTGGGTCATAGCCGGGACTGTCCATGAAGGTGAACCCGGTTTCGCGCACGATCTCCGCGTATTTGTAGACGCCCGTCAGTGGGGTGGTGCCCCCTTTGGCCGCTGCACCCAGTGACTTTTCAAGGATAGTGGTCAACCCTCCAGCCTTGTTTCCCGGGCTGGGGTTGTTGTCCATGCTGCCCTTGTTGCGCTCTGTGTAATCTTCCCACCATTTGATCAAACCGATCAGGCGATCGCCCGTCGCACGATCCGCCGCGCGGGCGGTCAACAGGTGTTCTGCCCCGTAAATCTCGGGCGTTTCGGCCAACACGCCGGTGCCCCCTTGGGCCACCAGCAGGTCCGTCGCATAACCCAATGCCGGATTGGCAGTGATCCCAGACCACGCATCCGATCCACCGCACTGCAACGCAACTTTCAGTGCAGAGACAGGGCAAGGTGTGCGTGTCGCCTCATTCGCGATGGGTAACATCGCCTCGACCTTCTCGATACCCTTTTCAATCGTGCGGCGCAGTCCGGCCACAGACTGGATGTTCATCGTCTGGAACGTAGGCCCTTGCTTCAACCCCCACGCCTCGAGCAACCAGTCGATCTGGTTCATCTCGCACCCAAGGCCCACCATCAGAACAGCGGCATGGTTGGGGTGGCGGGCATAGCCCCACATGACACGTTGCAACGCCTCGAACCCATCCCCTGAGTCAGCCATGCCGCAGCCAGTGCCATGCACAAAGGCAACGACGCCATCCACGTTGGGGTAAGCCGCGAGAATCTCCGGTGTGAAATGCGCGGCAATCATGCGGGCCGCAGTGGCCGAGCAGTTCACAGATGTCACAATGGCCACGTAGTTGCGCGTGCCCACCGACCCGTTTGCGCGCTGATATCCCATAAAGGTGTCTCCGCCCGAGGGCGTGGCGGGGCGTAGGTTTGTGCCAAATTCGTAATCGACATCCGTGGCGCGGAATTCGACGTTGTGTGTGTGCACGTGATCGCCTGCTGCGATGTCCTGCGCCGCGTACCCGATCACTTGCGCGTATTTGCGGATCGGAGTGCCCTTTGCCATGTCGCAAGCGGCTATCTTGTGTCCCGACGGAATCAGGGCACGCGTTTTGGCGGCTTCAATGGTAACCCCAACTTCGAGAGCGCGGGTGGCGGTTACGACAGTGTCTGTTTCATCAAGACGAATGAAATCCATTTGTTCTCTCAAGCGCAATACGGGGCGTCGGACGCCCAGCGGTGGATCGGAATATGCGGGTTCACGGCAAGACGGTCGCGCGTCGCAAACCATGCATCACGCCAGACCCGCCAATCCTTCAGTTCTGCCTTTGGTGTCACATGGCTGCGTGCAATGAAACTTGGAAAGTGTTCACGCCCCGTATTCTGGCCAGTCTTGGAAAAGCGAAGATCAAAAGACCAGCGAAAACCATCTGACATGTTCGGCAGCGACGCATGTGGCACCAAGGGATGAAACAGTACAACGCCCCCCGCTTTCACAGGCAACGGCACGGCACGGTCAACATCCAGAAACTTGGGTGCAATCGCCGTCTGCACCTGCGGGCAATGGGGCAACATACCGGCATCAACGCCGGGCATAACCTGAAGACAACCGTTGTCCAAAGTGGCATCCGTAATCGCAACCCAAACGGTGACCATGTCCGTCTGATCCGCTTCCTCCAACCCCACGGCGCGGTCCTGATGCCAGTCGGTGCGGGTGATATGCGCGCGCGTTTCCTCTGCACCCAACTGAGGGCTAGGGGGTTTGATGCGCACATGCTGGATCGGGTTGAGCGTCAGTTCAGGCCCAATCAATGCCTCCGCCAGATCAAGGATGCGTTCGTGCATAACCAAATCAAAAATGGCAGGTCCAAAATGCATGGGCGTATCCGGCGCGATCTCGCCTCCCGGCAGGCTGATGTCCATGGGCTGAAACCAATCACAGCCTGCGGCATATGACGCGCTGAGCTTGGCCCAGAAATCCATGTCACGCCCATCCGGCACGCGCCCTTCCGCTGACCATCCGTCATAAAGCGAGTCCAGAAGATCACTATATTCCGCCCTCACACTGCCCAGCACATCACAGGGCAGCACATCATCAACGACCAGATATCCCGCCGAATAGAACTGCGTGACTTGGGCGTCGGTCAGCATTCTCCCCCTCCTCTAAAGCAGGATGGATATGATCGGCGGATAGATCAGTAGCACCGAAAGCGCGATCAGCTGGATGCCAATGAATGGCAGGAAACCCTTGAAGATGTCGGTCAGCGTGATGTGCGGCGGAGCAACTGATTTCAGATAGAACGCCGCAGGGCCAAAGGGTGGCGAAAGGAAGCTCACCTGCATGTTCATACAGAACACCACCCCGAACCAGATCGCCACGTGGCGCGGGTTCAACTCTCCAAACAGACCAATCTCGTCCAAGGGCAAGCGCAGAACGATGGGCAGGAAGACGGGGATGATCAGCAGAACGATCCCGACCCAGTCCATGAATGCGCCCATGAACAGCAGGATCAGCATCATCAGCAGAATCACCAACATGGTGGGCAGTTCAGAGCCAACGATAAAATCGGCCACATAAGTCGGCCCGCCTGCAATGGTGTAGGCCCCCGCCAGAGTGGCGGCACCAATGGTCACCCAGATAATCGTGCCGGTGGATTTCAATGTGCGCATCAGCGAGTCCCAGACCAGTTCGGTCGAGGCTTCACCACGCAAAAGCGCAATGATAAAGACCGCTGCCGCGCCCATGCCAGCCGCTTCGGTGATCCCGGTGATCCCACCATAAATCGACCCCATGACAACGCCGATCACAACAATGGGCGGGACAAGACCTTTGCCCATCGACCAGCCGGTCAAAGTGCGTTCCTTACCAAAGACGAAAAAGGCCAGACCAAGGCTGACAGCCACCATGATACCAAAGATGTAGATGTATTCGGATGTGCCCCAGAAGGCCGCATCACCCGTGTTCGCCGCGTTCGACCCGGAGAATTCAAAGAAACACGCTCGCAGGAACAGCGCCGTACCAAAACCAGCAACCAACACGTTGAGGAAGGCAAGGAACAGACCCGCCTTTTCGCCGCCTTGCGGTTCGCCTTCGACCGGTTCGGGCAGCGGCGCGTCCTCTGGTTTCAGCTGTGTGCGAATGATGATGTAGATGATGATGAACGAGGCCAGCATGAAACCGGGGATAAAGGACGCAGTGAACAGCGCCTTGATCGAGGTTTCAGTGATGAGGCCATAGATGATCAGAACGATAGACGGGGGAATCATGGTGCCCAACGAACCGGATGCACAGATCACACCGATCGCGAGGTTCTGGTTATAGCCAAGCCTCAACATTTGCGGCAACGCGATCAAGCCGAGCAGAACAACTTCACCGCCAATGATGCCTGACATCGCGGCCATGATTACGGCCATGATCGATGTAACGATGGCGATGCCACCGCGAGTGCGGTTCAGCCAGACATTGAGAGATGAATACATCTCCTTTGCGATACCCGAGCGTTCGAGCAGTGCGGCCATGAAGATGAACAGCGGAATGGATATGAGGACATAGTCCGTTAAGAGCCCATATATTTTCTGAGCTAAGATATTGAGCGGCCCCGATCCGGGCCTGCCGGTCAAAATGCCATCTCCAAAGGTCCAGGGAGCCAGAAGAAGTTCGGGCTCAAACTTCATCACCAGCACCAGAACGGCCAAAACAGCCGATGCAAGACCCAGCGGCATGCCGATGGCCAGAAGCAGGATCAGGCCCAACATCAGGACCAGAGAAATTGTACCAATATCCATGGATCAGTCCTTTGCGGAAACGTGCTGACCGGTCACGTCGATGTCGCCGACACCGTCCGTTCCGACTTGGGCTTTGATGCGGGCGATCTCGTCTTCGTCCAGATCGTCGCCACCGTAGTGGACCTCTTCCTTGTTCCAGTCAGAGATCAGATTGACGACAGCCTGAATGGCCACCAACCCGACAATAAGCAGAACCATGGGTTTCAGCGTGGCAGGAATCGGTGGATCAAAGGCGGTGCCAAAGGTTTCCCAGCGATAGAATTTGTCGAATGCCTCGCCATAGCCGCCATAGATTAGAAAGAATGCGAAAGTGACGATTAGCACGGTGGAAATCGTGTCGAACACACGCTGGAGCCAGCGCGGCACTGCATCATATAGCAGGACAATTCGGATATGGCTGCGCTGCTGCATCGCATAAAGGCCCGCACACAAGAACACGAACCCGGCCAGCCAGAGTGACATTTCGTTGGCCCAGAGTGTGGGCGCTTCGAACACATAGCGCAGCATCACCTCGTAAAGCATCACGGACGTCAGGCACACGATCAGCATCATGGTGATGCGGCCGATAAAGACAGCCAGTCGGTCTGCCGGCTTCCAGCTTTCGAACTCCATGCCAGCGCGGCGCACAGTGCGTACGCCGATATAGATCAAAATCGGAATGAAAATCATTGCCAGCCAATCAACGATGTCAGCAGTTCCACCGAACAAGCCACTCAAACCGGGAGTGACGTCCACACGGCCAAACAGCGCCGACAGCTTGTCGAATTCGGACGGATCAGTCGGTGGAAAAAACGTCAGGGTGAAAGCGGGCATGTGCCACACAACCCAGCCTGCGGCAAAGATGAAGGCCATTGGCACGAGCCATTCAATCAGAGTGCCGGAACGCACCTGCATCACATAATCCCCCTGTCCCGAAAATTCTTGAGCGCGTCTTATCGTGCGCCTTCAAGTGGATGGGGTCCCGCCATGGCGGAACCCCTGATAGCATAGTCGCTTACTGGGACACGAGGCCGAGTTGCGTCAGGTAACCGAGGTGCGATTCCACCAACGCTTTGGCTTCTGGCGTATCAGCAAACTCAGGCCATGTGGCTTGGGCTGCATCGCGGAACTTCTGCAGCTCATCAGGCGCCCACTGAGACAAAGTCACACCGTCTGCACGCAGTTGAGCCGCCGCTTCAGCATTCGCTTTTTCAAACGTCAGCGCGGTGCGCAGAGCCAGTGCTTCCATAGCGACCTTCATGATCGTCTGGTGCGCTGCGGGCATCGCGTCGAACACGGCCTTGTTGCACGCCAGGTGATCCGAAGGCATCGAGTGGAAGCCGGGGAAGTTTGCATACTTAACGATGTCATAGAGACCAAGGCCGACGTTATTGGCCAGACCAGATGCGTCCGCACCGTCGATGATGCCTGTTTCCAGAGCGGTAAAGATCTCGGTGAAGTCCATCACGATGGGCGAGGCGCCCAGCTTTTCAAAGATTTTGGTTTCCATGCCGGGGGGCGAACGGAATTTCCAGTCTTTAAAGTCAGCAACCTTCTCGATTGGCTTGGAAGAGGCAAACGACTCTTGACCGTAAACCCACCAGCCGATCAGCTCCATGCCGTACTTGTTGTACAGGGGTGCCGCTGCTTCACGACCGCCACCGAAATACAGCCAGCTCAGCTGTTGGTAAGGCGTTTCGTAGCCGCCCATGATGTCGCCCACAAACTGGAACGCCGAGTTTTTACCAGTTTGGTAGCCACCACCGGTCATGTCACAGTCAAGAATGCCCGTGGCTGCCGCGTCAAAAGTCTCAACCGACTTCACAACAGACGAGCTGTAGAACATTTCAACCTGGATGCCGCCGCCGGACATTGTCTGAATGTCTTCGACGTATTGAGCGGCCAGCTTACCCGACACGGTTTCTGGTGCGTAGTGTGTTTGGATGCGCAGTTTGGTTTCCTGCGCGCCAGCTGTCATTGCCGTACTTGCCGCAAGCGCAGCCACGGCGGCGACGGATGCCGCCTTCTTCATGAATGTCATATTATCCTCCCAGATACATTTTTCATCGCACGCATTCGGGTCTTGGGCCCACTTTCACGCGCTGTGTTTCCGAGGCTAAGCGGAGATTTCACGCACGACAACAGAAAACTGGAAATATTGGTTATTTTTGAGATTTTGTTGAAATTTCGAGATTTTACGATTTACTACTCTGAACTGAAACAGCTCATGGCGGTGCCGCTTGCTCCAGAACACTGACATTTACGAGACCCTTAAGTACCGGCTGATGACCAACGGGTTTGCACACGGGCAAAAGCTTCGGGCCGAACACCTGCGGCAGGAATTTGGCTGTTCAGCCAGTACGATACGTGAGGTTTTGTTCCGACTTTCCACCCTTGGTCTGGTCGAATTTCGCGACCAGCGGGGCTTTCGCGTTCCTCAAAAATCCGCAAAGATTGTCAACGAACTGACCCACCTGCGTGTTCTGCTTGAGGCCGAAGGGACGGCCATGTCGATTCGGTTAGGGGGCATCGCATGGGAGGCTCAGCTGACGGCCGCCCATCACCAACTCAGCCATCTTGAGATGCGCCTGCAATCCGCCGACGACACCGCCCCTTTTGTCGATCTGTGGTTCGCCGCCGAACGGCAATTCCACGAAACGCTGATCTCGGCCTGCGGATCTGATTCCTTGCGCACCACGCACCACCAGATCTATTGCAGGTTTCGCCAGCAACTGATGGTCGAAGATCGGCAGTTTGATTTCATCTCGAACAACATCAAGCACCACCAGCAGATCCTTGATGCGGCCCTTTCAGGAGATGAGGCTCTGACGCGGCAGAAAATCCATGACCATTTGGCGCGGCACCTCACCGGCTAGGCGATAGGGTTGATGGTCCAACCACACGGCATGCACCAGCCGCGAAGCCACGCAAACTCTCAGGTGAATCTCAGCTTGAAACGGTATCGGCCATATCTGTGTACAGACTTCGAAGACCATCCAACGTGGGATAAGGCGCCAAAGGGGCTTTGGGCGTTGAGATCCCCGACGCCAGAACAACAGTGTTGATCAGATCAAAAATGCCGCAGACTTCGACCACCTCATAGGCAGCCTCCTCAGTCCAACCCGAGCGCAAAACAGCTTCGAAAGCCTCCGCGATACCGTCGCTGTTTCGGCGGTGCAGACAGCGCGCATATTCAAGCAATGGCTGGATTCGCGCGTTGGTCGCCTCAATCGAACCGGAAAAAACTTCGGAAAACACCGTGTGGTAAAACACACAATAAGGGGTCGTGTTAAGCTCTGAAACAAACGCTGCAATCGCCTCTCGTTCGCCGCGCGACAAAGCCCCGTCCGAACACATGATGCCATCAAGCAGGCGCAGAACCTGATCCGAATTGCGCGGGAACAGACGAAGCACATCCGAAAGACCGCTCGAGGAAGAAAGACCAGAAAAATGTGTCATATGTGGCAGCTTCCCATCGCATTGCGCGCCGTTCTTTTCCTATTGGCTTTACCGCCCCGGCAAATCCTCAGCCACATACACGTCAATAATCTCGCGGAACGTCGTTTCCGCCTCAAACCCCAACGCCTTGGCCCGTTCCGGTGCAAAATTGCGCGGCCACCCATCCACAATCTTGGCGATGGCCTCGTCCGGCTGCGGCTTGATCAAGGCCACGACGTTGTTGCCGGCAACTTCGCGCAACGCCTCAATCTGTTCGGCAACAGTGCAGGACAGGCCCGGCAGGTTCAGCGCCCGGCGTCCCTCTAACCGGTCTGTGTCCAGCGTCCCGGCATGGGCCAGAAACCCGGCGGCAGAGCGGGGCGATGCATGCCAGTGGCGCACCGTATCATCGACCGGCAAGATGGCCTCCATCCCGTTCAAAGGCTCACGAATGATGCCCGAGAAAAAGGAGGAAGCGGCAAGGTTGGCCTTGCCCGGACGCACACAAATCGTCGGCAGGCGCAGGGACATCCCATCAATGAACCCCTTGCGGCTGAAATCCTGCACCATCAACTCGCAAGACGCCTTTTGCGCGCCATAGCTGGTCTGGGGTGAGGTCAGGAATTCATCTCCGATCTTGTCCGGATAGGGACCCCCAAACACCGCAATGGACGAGGTGAAAACGACCCGAGGCACATATTCCCCACCTGTCGCGCGATGCTGCGCACGCAACGCCTCAAGGAAATGCCACATCGGCAGCATGTTCACCTGCCAGCCGAGATCAAAATTCGTCTCTGCCTCGCCCGAAACGATGGAGGCGAGGAAATAGATTACATCGAAGCGTTCAGCCGCCAGCGCGGCTCCTTCGGCGGCCACAGACAGGTTGCCAACCCGGCGATCCTTGCCCGCGCCACCCTCAGGAAACGCCATGTCATGCAGCGTCAGAGTGACTGGCGCACCGTCCAGCCCTTCGGCCTCCAGCTTGTGGGCCAGTTTCTGACCCACCATGCCACCACCACCGAGAATAAGTACCCGCATCATGTGTCCATCCCGTTTTGCGCTCGCAGTTCAAGGTAAAGACCCGAATGGTCCCGATCGGCCCCGCCCATGTTGTCTACGAAGTGGGCAAATCGATCCCGCACGCCTTGGGTCATCGGCAATTTCAGATTCGCGGCCTCGGCCTCGACCAATACGTTGTTGAGGTCCTTAAGCTGGAATTTTGACAAACCACCGGGCTCAAAATTTCCGGTCGTCATCCGCTCTCCGTGCTGTTGCAAGATGGTGCTGTCAGCAAATCCACCCTTCAACGCCGCCCTCAGAGCAGCAGGGTCGGCGCCACCCTCCTGGGCCAGCAGCATCGCCTCGGCCACGGCACCAATGGTCACCGCGACGATGGTCTGATTGCACAGCTTGGACAATTGCCCGGTCCCGGATGGGCCGACGTGCACAGGGCGACCCATCGCACTTAGGACAGGCTCTGCACGCGTCACATTCTCAGCAGCACCGCCCACCATGATAGCAAGGCTCGCAGCCTCGGCCCCTTTGGTGCCGCCCGACACTGGCGCATCCAGATGAGCGACTCCGATCCCCGCCAAGACGTCAGCCTGTGCGCGCGCCTCACCCGGTTTGGTCGAGGACATGTCGATCCACAGGGCCCCTTCGCTCAGGGCACCCTTCACGTCGTCAATCACCGACAAAACCGTCGGCCCGTCACTCATCATCGTAATGACGACATCCGCCCCTGTGACCGCTTCGGTGGTCGTATCCACGACCCGCGCCCCAAACTGAGTCAGAGGGTCGGCTTTGGCCCGCGTCCGGTTCCACACCGTGAGGTCCATGCCCGCCTGCGCCAGATTGCGCGCCATGGGAAAGCCCATCAGCCCTGTGCCCAACAAGGCCACCTTTTGCGATCCCATTCTTCGTCCTCCCATTTTGCCGAGACGTCTGGTCAACGCCAACAGCTTGTCCTACGCTAACATCAAAACGCAGCATCTTCCGATGCGCAACACCTGATAAGAATGGGGGGAGTTTATGGGCCGTTTAGACGGAAAGCGCGCACTTGTGACAGCCGCAGGCCAAGGCATTGGCCGAGCGAGCGTTGTAGCAATGGCGGCCGAAGGCGCGCAGGTCTTTGCCACGGATGTGAACGCAGATCTGCTTGGAGATATGCCCGAAGGCGTCGAATCCTTTGTTTTGAATGCCTTGGACGACACCAGCGTGGCCGAGGGGGTCGCGCGCGCGAAACCCGACGTGCTGTTCAACTGCGCTGGCTTCGTCCACCACGGCACCGTTTTGGACGCCACAGATGACGAATGGGATTTCGCCTTTGACCTCAACGTCCGCTCGATGCTGCGCACCATGCGCGCCGCATTGCCGGGCATGGTTGAACGGGGCACAGGGTCGATCATCAATATGTCCTCGGCCTGCTCATCCGTGATTGGCGCACCCAACCGTTTCATCTACGGCACGACCAAAGCGGCCGTGATCGGTATGACCAAATCAGTCGCCGTAGACTTTGTCACCAAAGGCATCCGCTGCAACTGCATCTGCCCCGGCACCGTGGAAAGCCCAAGCTGGCATGACCGCGTCAAAGCACTTGGCGAAGAGGTCGGCAGCTATGAAGAGGCCCTAAAACAGTTCGTGTCCCGCCAGCCCATGGGCCGGGTGGCAACCGCCGACGAAATCGCCGCACTGGTGGTGTACTTGGGCAGCGACGACAGCGGTTTCACCACCGGACACCCCCACATCATCGACGGAGGCTGGTCAGGCCAATGAGCAAGAAAATAGGCATCGAAGACTTGCGTTCGCGCAAATGGTTCATGAACCCCGACAACCCGGAGATGACAGCGCTCTACCTCGAACGCTATCTTAACTACGGGCTGACACGGGCCGAATTGCAGTCGGGCAAACCGATCATCGGGATCGCGCAGACCGGCAGTGACCTCTCCCCTTGCAACCGCCACCACTTGGAACTGTCCAAGCGCGTGCGCGATGGCATTATCGCCGCCGGTGGTACCTGCATCGAAGTGCCCGTGCACCCTATTCAGGAAACCGGTAAGCGACCGACCGCAATGCTGGACCGCAACCTCGCCTATCTGTCTCTCGTCGAAACCCTCTTCGGCTACCCACTGGACGGCGTTGTACTGAACATCGGTTGTGACAAAACCACACCCGCCCTGCTCATGGCCGCCGCCACCGTGAACATCCCGGCCGTCGCCCTGTCTGTCGGGCCAATGCTGAACGGCTGGTTCCGGGGCGAACGCACCGGTTCAGGCACCATCGTGTGGAAAGCGCGCGAGATGCTGGCAGCAGGCGAGATTGACGACGACGGGTTTATGGAACTCGTCGCATCTTCGGCCCCGTCCGTTGGCTACTGCAACACTATGGGCACTGCGACTACGATGAACAGTCTTGCCGAAGCGTTAGGCATGCAATTGCCCGGCGCCGCCGCTATCCCGGCCCCCTATCGCGAACGCGGTCAGATGGCATACGAAACCGGACGGCGAATCGTCGACATGGTGTGGGAAGACATGCGGCCCTCCGACATCATGACGCGCGAGGCGTTCGAAAACACCATCGTCATCAACTCCGCGATCGGCGGGTCCACCAACGCGCCAATCCACCTCAACGGCATCGCGCGCCACCTCGGCGTCCCGCTCGACAACGACGACTGGCAAAACGTGGGCCACAAGGTTCCTCTGATCGTCAACATGCAGCCCGCAGGTGAGTATCTGGGCGAGGATTATCAACATGCGGGCGGCGTGCCTGCGGTAATCGGCGAACTGATTGCCGCAGACTTGCTGCCCCACCCGGACGCGATGACGGCCAACGGCAAAACGATGCGCGAGAACTGCGGCGATGTGCGCAGCGAAGACACCCGCGTGATCCGCCCCGTGTCCGAGCCGATGGTGGACCATGCCGGGTTCATCAACCTCAAGGGCAACCTCTTTGACAGCGCGATCATGAAAACATCCGTGATCTCGGATGCCTTCCGCGCGCGGTACCTGTCCAACCCGGACGATCCAGAAGCGTTCGAGGGACGTGCTATCGTCTTTGACGGACCCGAGGACTTTCACCACCGCATCGACGACCCGGCCGAAAAGATCGATGACACCTGTATTTTGTTCATGCGCGGCGCCGGACCCAAAGGCTACCCCGGCGGAGCCGAGGTCGTGAACATGCGCCCACCGGCCTACCTGCTGAAACAAGGGATCAATGCGCTCCCCTGTATCGGTGACGGGCGGCAGTCGGGCACGTCAGGCTCTCCATCCATTCTCAACGCCTCGCCTGAGGCTGCGGATGGGGGCGGTTTGGCTCTGCTGCAAACTGGCGATATGGTGCGGATCGATCTGAAAAAATGCACCGCAGATATGCTGATCGACGCATCCGAACTCGCCACGCGTGCCGCCGCTCTGTCGGACGCGGGCGGCTATGCCAGCCCCGAAAACCAAAGCCCGTGGCAGGAAATCTTCCGCGACCGAGTCGGCCGCTTTGATGAGGGCATGACGCTGAAAGGCGCCGCCGAATACCAAGATATCTCGCGCAAACATATGCCGCGCGACAACCACTGAGGACACAGACATGAGACTTGTAAGATACGGTGACGTAGGGAACGAAAAGCCGGGGATGATGGACGGCGACACGCTGCGCGATCTGTCGGGCCACATCGCGGACATCTCAGGCGATACGCTGGACGATGCAACGCTCGACAAACTGCGCGCCATCGATCCCTCCACGCTGCCCGAGGTCACCGGAAACCCACGCCTCGGGGCCTGCGTTACAGGCTTCAGCAAGTTCCTGTGCATCGGACTGAACTATTCAGACCACGCCGCCGAAACCGGCGCTGCGATCCCCGAACACCCCATCCTGTTTTTCAAGGCAAACTCTGCCATTGTTGGAGCATTCGATGATGTGGTGATGCCACGCGGGTCAACCCACACAGATTGGGAAGTCGAACTGGGCGTCGTGATCGGCAAAACAGCGAAATACGTCAGCAAGGCGGACGCGCTGGATTATGTGGCGGGCTATTGCGTCGTCAATGACGTCTCTGAACGTCATTTCCAGACCAAGCTGACCGGCCAATGGACCAAGGGCAAGTCCTGCGATACCTTTGGCCCTACGGGTCCGTATCTTGTCACGCGCGACGAAATCCCCGATCCCCAGAACCTCGCCATGGAACTTGATGTGAACGGCAAGCGGATGCAGACGGGGAATACGGCCACCATGATCTTTACCGTGGCCGAAATCATCGAACATCTCAGCGGTCTCATGACCCTGCACCCCGGTGATGTCATCACGACGGGCACCCCTCCCGGCGTCGGCATGGGGATGAAACCCCCGGTCTATCTAAACGTCGGCGACGTGATGGAGGTGGAAATCGGAGGGCTGGGCCGCCAGCGCCAGGAAGTGAAGATGGATGCCTGATCTTCTGCAAATTGGCGGCATCACAGACACCATGCGGGATCGTCTGGCCGAACACTTCACCATCCATCAACTTAGCGAACGCGCCTATCCGGCGGACGCCATCACCCACATCGCCACCAACGGCCATGATGGCGTGCCAGCGGATGTGATGGCCGCCTGCCCCAACCTTAAAATGGTCAGCTGTTATGGCGTCGGATATGACGCCATCGACACCAAGGCGGCAGCAGATCGCGGCATCCTCGTCACGCACACACCCGACGTGTTGAACGCCGAAGTCGCAAGCACAACGATCCTGCTCATGCTCGCCAGCTTCCGCAACTTTCTCCATGACGAAGCGCACGCGCGCTCAGGTGCTTGGGAAAACGGCGGCGCACCTCTGTCGCGCAGTACTGACAACCGTCGTGTCGGAATCCTTGGCCTTGGCCGCATCGGGCAAGCCATTGCGGACAAACTCAAGGCCTTTGACGCCGACATTCACTACCATTCGCGCAGCAAAAAGGACGTACCTTACACCTACCACGCGTCCCTGACCGACATGGCCAAAGCCGTCGAAGTGCTCATCTGCATTACCCCCGGCGGTCCTTCGACCCACCGGATCGTGAACAGCGAAGTGATGGACGCGCTGGGGCCCGAAGGCACCCTGATCAACGTCTCGCGTGGGTCGGTCGTGGACGAACCGGCCATGGTGCAGGCTCTGCAAGACGGGCGCTTGGGATATGCGGCCCTCGATGTGTTCGAAGCAGAACCCAAGATACCAGACGCTCTCAAGACCATGCCAAACGTCGTCTTGTTGCCCCATGTTGGGTCCGCCACACACGAGACGCGGGCAGCCATGGGCGGGTTGGTCGTCGACAATCTGATCGCGCATTTGACCACCGGCAAGGTTCACACGCCCGTTCCAGAGACCGCGCATCTGAATGGCTAAGATCGTTTCCGTCACCGCTCGCCTCTTTGAAATCCCATTGGATGAGGTTCTTGTGGACGCCAAACATGGCGACCACGGCCACTTCCATCTGGTCACGGCAACCGTCACGCTCAGCGACGGGCGAACGGGCACCGGGTACACCTACAACGGTGGGCGGGGCGGGCACGCCACAGTGGCAATGATTACACATGATCTTGCCCCTTTCCTGATCGGACAGGACGCAACAGAAGTCGAAAAACTGACCGACGCAATGGACTGGCACATGCACTACGTGGGCCGGGGTGGCATCCTGTCCTTTGCCCTTTCAGCGGTCGACATCGCGCTCTGGGATACCCGCCTGAAAGGCGCGGGGCAGTCTTTGGTGAAGGCCGCAGGTGGCGCGTCCGACCGTTGCAAGGCCTATGCTGGCGGGATCGACCTGGGATTCGACATGCCAAGGCTTCTTGAGAGCATCCAGACCTATCTGGATCGCGGTCACAACGCCGTAAAGATCAAGATCGGCCAGCCCACGCAAGAAGAAGACCTCGCCAGAATCGCAGCAGTGCGCGAATTGATTGGCCCCGACGTGACATTCATGGTCGACGCGAATTATTCAATGACCGTCGATCAGGCCATTGCGATGGCCAAGGCCTTTAAACCCTACGACATCACATGGTTCGAAGAACCAATCGTGCCCGACGCTTTTGAGGATTTTGCAACGATCCGCACCGCTACCGGGGTGCCAGTGTCCCAAGGTGAAAACCTGCACACGATGCATGAATTCGCCCGCGCCATGCCACATGTGGATTTCATCCAGCCTGACGCCTCCAACTGCCTCGGCATCACCGGCTGGCTGCAGGTGGCAGACATGGCAAAGGACGCAGGCGTGCCAGTGTGCAGCCACGGGATGCAGGAATTGCACGTGTCGCTCGTGTCCGCGCAACCCCATGGTGGCTGGCTCGAAGTGCATAGCTTCCCAATCGACCGCTACACCAAACGCCCTCTTGTGATTGCGGATCACATGGCAGTCGCGCCGGACATGCCGGGCATAGGCGTAGACTTTGACTGGGGCCAACTGACGCCGCACGAAGTACGGCCGTAAGGCAACAACGCCCCTGTTACGGGGCGCTATGCTTTAGTTTTCAGGACCAAGAGCGTTCAGACCCTTGAGGATATCGATGGCATAGGCCAGCTGATAATCCTCTTCGCGCAGCGCTGCCGCTGCTTCGGCCTTCTCGCGATCTTCTTCGATCTGGCGGATCTCATCTTCGCTGAGCGAGTCGTTGTTGAGGCTCCCGCGCAGGTCCGCTTCGGAACGCTGGCCGACGGCACTTGCCGGTTCGTCCTCTTCCTCGGTGGTGGGGCTGCGACGGGGTTGTTCCACCACAATGTTCGGGCTGACACCCAGCGACTGGATCGACCGACCCGACGGCGTGTAATAACGCGCCGTGGTCAGGCGCATCGCACCCTCACCGCGCAGCGGCATGACGGTCTGCACCGATCCTTTGCCAAAGCTCTTAGTGCCCACGACGATGGCACGACGGTGATCCTGCAAGGCACCCGCCACAATCTCGGATGCCGAGGCAGAGCCGCCATTGATCAGAACGACAATCGGCTTTCCTTCCGCCAGATCGCCGGGCGTTGCGTTGAACCGATCCCCATCCGCAGGCTCACGACCACGGGTGGATACAATCTCACCCTTTTCCAAAAACGCATCCGACACTCGAATGGCTTGGGTCAGCAAACCGCCCGGATTGTTGCGCAGGTCCAGAACAAAACCATCGACATTATCCATGCCGCCAAGGGCCTCGACCTCTTCATTCAGCTTGGAAATCAGATTAGGCGTCGTCTTGTCGTTGAACGTGGTGATCCGCAGCACGACAGTTTCGCCCTGAGAACGCGCACGCACGGCCTGCAATTCGATGGTGTCACGGACAATCGGCACGTCGAAGGGTTCTGTCTCACCCTCCCGCACAACGGTGATGATGATTTCGGAGCCAACAGGGCCGCGCATCCGGTCCACCGCCTCATCCAAAGTAAAGCCAAGCATCGAGTCGCCATCAACATGGGTGATGAAATCGCCAGCCTCGATCCCGGCTTCGGCTGCCGGCGTGCCATCGATAGGGGAAACGACCTTGATAAAGCCTTCTTCCTGCGTGACCTCAATGCCAAGGCCGCCAAATTCACCGCGCGTCTGCACCTGCATGGCGGCGGCGTCATCGGGGGACAGATAGCTGGAATGCGGATCAAGCGATGTCAGCATCCCGTCAATCGCCGCTTCGATCAGTTCGCTGGGTTCGACCTCCTCGACATACTGGCTGCGAATGCGCTCAAAAATGTCGCCAAACAGATCAAGCTGCTGATAGACGCCAGCATTTGCGCTGTTCTCTTGCGCGAGCAGCGGCCCTGCAACCTGCGTTGTGGCAATTGCCCCCGCCAAGGTACCGCCCAGCGCGGCCATAACGAATTTTTTCATTCCTTGTTATCCATCCTGTTCAAAGCTGAACCACGTTTGCGGGTCCAAAGGCGTATTATCTTGTCTGACCTCTATATAGAGCGTTTCCGAGCGCTCAGCACCACCCCCTTCACCACGAGTTGACAACGCATCCCCGTCGGTTTCGGCAGGAAGCCCGCTCATGAGGCCCAAAGGAGTACCACTTGCGATGATTTGTCCCGCCTCCCCATAGCTGACGCCCATACCTGCAAGTACAAATAGTGTGCCGGGCCGAGGTTCAAGGATCGTTACCGATCCAAAGTCCAGCAAAGGGCCAACATAGCGCAATGTGGCCGCCGTCGGAGACGTGACAAGTGCACCGGGGCGCGTGGCCAACAAAAGTCCGGGGCGCACAACTCCCGCGGCATCTGCCTCGCCCGCATGGCGCAGGATCAGGCCACGCACCGGCACAGGCAGCGCGCCAATCTGGTCCTCAAAGTCCGGCGGCGTCCACCCCGCGTCGTCGGTGGTGGTCTCAGTCAGCCCACTTGAAAACGCCTCCAGCGTTTCAGAGGATTCGATCAGAATGGCGGTGCGCACCGGGTCTTGGGTAAACCGTTGCGGCAAATCAGTACGGTTGGCCATGGCCTGGTTCAGCGCGGCCCGTGCGGATTGCACCTCACTCAGCCCCAGTTGCAACTGCGCGGCGGCTTGCTCCTGCAATCGGCGCAACCCTTCAACATCGCTTAGGTCAGTGCGCAAACTCTCGGCCCGCTGGTTCAGCGTGGGGGTAAGTTCCGCCAGCAGCATACCCGCCCGCGCTGTACCCGCAGGCCCATCCGGGTGCAGAAACGCGGTGGGCGTTTCCTCGGGCTTTATCGTCTGCAACACCGCGAGCAATTGGGAAATCTCTTCATCACGGGACTCAAGTTGGGCACGCAGCTGTGCTTCGCGGATCGCGGCACGGCGCAAACCAGACCGCATGGCCGACAGCCCCGCCTCATAGGCCTGCACCGTTTGCGTCAATGCACGCACACGATCCCGTGCACTGTCTGCGTCTTCCAGTTGGATCGACGCCGCTTCCAACAGATCACCGGCAGCACGCGCCAGATCACCCGACCTGTCCTGCGCAGACGCAGGAGGTGCCAAAAGGCACAAGGCAAGGACAGCGAGACGTCTCATGCAATCAGGCTCTGTCCTGTCATTTCCAGCGGTTTTTCCAGCCCCATCAGGTGCAACAATGTCGGCGCCAGATCTGCAAGCCGCCCATCGTTCAGGGCACAGTCGGCCCCAATCAACGCAACCGGCACCAGATTGGTGGTGTGCGCCGTGTGCGGCGCGCCGGTGTCCGGGTCAATCATGACCTCGCAATTGCCATGGTCCGCCGTCAGGATCATCGCGCCCCCGGCCGCCTCCAACACGGGCAGCACCCGCGCAAGGCCCTGATCCACAGCAGCGCAAGCAGCCATTGCAGCCTCCAGATCACCAGTATGACCAACCATATCCGGGTTGGCATAGTTCACGACGATCAGGTCATAGCCCGCCTCAATCGCTCCGATAAACCGGTCTGTCACTTCAACAGACGACATCTCTGGCTGCAAATCATACGTGGCCACATTCGGGGATTTCGGCATCGCCCGCTCTTCTCCATCCTCAGGCTTTTCTTCGCCTCCATTGAGGAAAAAGGTGACATGGGGGTACTTTTCCGTTTCGGCCAGCCGAAACTGGCGCAGGCCGGCGCGCGCAACCCAAGCACCCAGTGTGTTCACAATCTCAGGCTTGGGGTACACCGTTGTCATATAGGCGCCATGCGCCTCGGAATAATCCGCCATGCCCATCAAACCCGCCCAGTCAGGTCGGCCCGATGCATCAAAGGCGTCAAACCCCGGGTCGCCCATCGCCGCCATGATCTCGCGCGCACGGTCGGCACGGAAGTTCAGGCAAAACAGCCCGTCTCCGTCCTTGGTCCCATTGTATCCATCAATAACGGTGGCCGGGATAAATTCATCCGTCTTATCCGCGCCATAGGCCGCCTCAATCGCCGCCTTCGCGCTTGGCTTGACCGCCCCATCAGCCCGCACCATCGCGGCAAAGGCTGTCTCAACCCGATCCCACCGATTGTCCCGATCCATAGCAAAGTAACGGCCCGTGACAGTTACGATACGCGCACCTGTGGGCAGAGCAGCCTGCAACGACTCAAGATACCCAAGCGCAGATTTCGGGGGCACGTCACGCCCATCCGTAATGGCGTGAATACACACCTCAAGACCTGCATCCGTACACGCCTTGGCTGCGGCAATCATGTGACTGATATGGCCATGCACCCCGCCATCAGACATCACGCCCATCAGATGGGCGCACCCGCCTGCGGCCTTGATAGCCTCGATCCAGGCGACCAGGCGGGCATTGTCGAAAAAGCTGCCGTCCTCAATAGCCAGATCAATCTGACCCAAGTCCATCGCCACCACGCGACCCGCACCAATGTTGGTATGGCCCACTTCGGAATTGCCCATCTGGCCACGCGGCAGACCCACATCGGGGCCATGGGTGATCAGGGTCGCGTTCGGACAGGTCGCCATAATGTGGTCATAGGTGGGCGTATCGGCCAGCGCAGGCGCGTTGCCTGTGGTCTCTGCACGCAGACCCCACCCATCAAGGATGCACAAAACGACGGGTTTGGGGACTGACATATGCTCAAGGACCTTTGTTCGCAGGTTTGCCAGCCTTCTAGCGCGCCGGGTCACGCTTGGGAAGAACGCTTGCCCACACAGACAAGCGGTTTACTGTTTAACCAAAGCAAGGAGGCCAAAGATGAGCGAACACATGCTGGTGCACCTCAACGTGGTGCGCCCGGTCGGAGCCTTCAGCGCCGCACACCCCAACGCCGTCTACTTCTTTGAACAACTGCCCAAAGTGTTCGCACTGGCCAAAGCGGATGGGGACATGTTCTGGCACAACCATGGGGCACGCGCGCCGGACGGACGGTATTTGGAAATGACGGACCTGCTCGCCCAGAACACAAAAGACACAAAAGACAACCTGCACATCATGACGATGGCCGGATGGCGGGATCTGGCCGCAATGCAACGGTTTGCCTATCGCGAACCCTTACATGCAGAGGGCATTCGCAAACTCAAAGGCTGGGTTGACCGGTCAGAAGGGCCGACACTGGCATTGTGGTGGGTCCCACGCGGCGCGCGGGTGGGTCTGGACGAGGCATGGGATCAACTGGCGCGACTGCGGCGGGACGGGCCATCGGATGCAGTCTTTACGCCGCGCACGGCGATTGCAGCGCCAGAGTGATCCCAGAACAGCTTTTTCATGGATGGAAAATGCGCCGTGTCGAAACACGGCGCCAAACCCCCGAACGGCTAGGATCAGGTCGCGATCTAAGCGGCTTTCAACGTCGATTGAATGTCCTCGGAAATGGAATCGCCAACCGCTCACATGCAGCTGTGGATTTGGGCCGCATATTTAGCCGCCAAACAGGAAGATCGCCGCAATAGGAACTGAAAGCGGTCTGCCCGGCAAAGGGGCAGCAACGCCGCCAACTGGTCCGAAATGAACTGGCCGGATACGGTCGCCAATTGCGGCGATTTCTCAATGTTCGTCCTAGAGCACATGACTATGGCTGCGGTTTTTCCAGTTTTGGCTTTCGTTCAGCAGCAGCGATGGCAGCCCCCATCAACACAAGCGGCAGCGCGAACAGAAAGCTGGTGGCCAGCGGCAGCCTGAAAATCAGAATGTCCGCAAGTATGGGCCACAACAATGCGACATACTCAAACGGAGCAAGCCGGGACGCCTCGGCATGGCGAAAAGAGAGCGTCATCGCGATATGTGCAAAGCCGCCAAAAAGACCTGCGAGGACAAGCAGTGCCAGCGTATGCGCATCCGGGGGCGCCCATCCCCACGGCAATGTCAAAACCCCTCCCACCATTGAGGCGATGACGAAGTAAAAAGCGATCGCGCCGGGACTTTCCGTCCGCGTAAGACTTCGAACCATGATCAGCGCAAAGGCGGTCAGCAACGCGGTCAACAGGCCCAGACCGATCCCTAGCAACCGGCGCCCATCAAGTTCGCCTCCTCCGACATCGGGCCCAACGAGAACCAAAACCCCGCCAAGCCCAAAGGCAAGCGCCAGAGCGCGCCATTTGGTCAGGCGTTCGTGCAGGATCACAACGGCCGCCAAGGCGGTCAAAACCGGAGTGAGTTGCGCAAGCAAGATGGCCTCGGCCAAGGGCAACAAAGCAACGGACGCAAAAGAGGTGAACATGGCAGCCGCGCCAAAAAACGAGCGAACCAAATGACCAAACGGGCGCGCCGTGCGAAGCCCTGACGGAAATTCGTGCCGCACCATCAGAAAGATCACCAGCGGGATAAGCGCAAAGAACGATCTAAAGAACACAATCTGACCCAATGGCACCGCATCGCTCAGAATTTTGACGCAGATGACCATCCCGGTGAACAGAACTCCCGACAAAAGGCGCAGGCCGATACCCAGCGTCGGGTTTTCAGGCCGCGTCACTCTCGTGCGTCCTGTTCTGCAAGCGCATCGCGCAACGCATCTCCGGCCAGGTTGACTGCAAGCACCGCAGCGACCACGGCAATCCCAGGCCAGATCATCTGCAACGGGGTCGAGCGCATGTGGATACGGGCATCCAGCAACATGGTGCCCCATTCGGGCATTGGCGGCTGAACCCCAAATCCCAGAAAACCAAGCGTCGAAATTCCCAGGATCGCGCGGGCGAACATGCCCGTCCAGACCACCGTCAGCGATGGCAAAAGCGACGGCAGATAATGCCAACGGGCAATTGCCAGCGGCGCAAGTCCCGCAAGTCGCGCCTGCACCACATACCCTCGGGTCCCGACCGACAAACCGATGCCGCGGGCCACGCAGGCATATCGCATCCACCCTGTCACAGTGAGTGCAAAGATCAGCGAGCCCGTGCTTGCCCCCAAGACACCTGCGATGACCACGGCGGCAATAAGCTCCGGAAAGGCCAGAAACGTATCTGTGACCCGCATGGCAATCCAGTCCGCCAAGACGCCGCCTTGCGCAGCAATCAGGCCGATGGCTGTCCCGATCAAAAGCCCCAAGAGAGACACCAAAAAGGCCAGCCCAAGCGACCAGCGCGCCCCGTGCAAAAGCCTTGATAGAATATCGCGACCAAGGGCATCGGTGCCCAGTATCCATTCGCCACCGGGTGGGCGCAACCTGTTGGGAATGTTGATCGCAGTCGGATCATAAGGGGCCAGCACCGGGCCAAAAACCGCGATCAACACCAACACAACTGCCAGAATGCCAACACTACGCATCGCGCACGTCCAATCTTGGGTCCAAGCTGCGATAGACCAGGTCAATCACCAAGTTGACGACCACAAAAATAACAGCCGTCAGGATCACCACGGCCTGCACCTTTGGAAAATCGCGGGCAAAGATCGCATGAACAAGAAAGCTGCCAAGACCGGGGCGGGCAAAAATCACTTCAACGACCACCAGACCTTCCAGCAGAAAGGCAAGTTCCAACCCAAGGACGGTGATCACCGGCACAGCCGCGTGCGGCGCAACATGGTCGCGGGCGATGTCCCGAGAGGCAACGCCCCGACGATAGAACGCGGGCAGAAACGGCTGTCCACGGGCTTCCAGAATACCGGACCTGATGATCCGCGTCATCGACGCTGCGACACCAAACCCAAGCGTCAGCGCAGGTAAAACACTGTGGGCGGTCGTTTCGGCCCCCATCGCCGGCAACCACCCAAGCTGCACAGCAAAAAGCAGGATTAGCAGCAGGCCCAGCCAGAACGCCGGAATTGCCACCCCGACCGAGGCCAAAGCAACGGCCCCTCGGTCCATCCAACTGCCCGGTTTGCGTGTGGCAATGAGGGCAAGAGGGACCGAGATGGCCAGCCCGATCCCTAGGCTGAAGATGGCAAGGGGGAAAGTGTATGACATCGCGGTCACAAGATTAGGCCAAACGTCCCGACCATTCACAGAAGACTGGCCAAAATCGCCTTGGACAAGGGGCGCAAGCCAAGCCCAGAACGCCGTCCAAAAGCCGTCCTCAAACCCTGCCTCAGCGCGGATGAAATCCAGAACCTCATCCGAAACGATCGTCCCATACCGCGCTTGCGCGATCGAAAGTGCAGGATCGCCCGGCGCATGCCACAACAGCGCAAAAGTCGCCAAAGCGGTCCCGGTCAAGACCACAAAGGCACGCAGGAAAAGCCCAGCAACAAGGCCTATCATGCGACACGCTCCAAAGCGCCAAGCGCAAAAGCAGCGCCGCGCAACTTGCGCCCATACTCAGACTGCGGCGCATCAACAAAGGCCTGCGTCGCCGCGTACTCTTCGATCTTCCCAGCGCGCAGTACGGCAATCTCATCGGCATAGGCAGCAGCATAGCCAAGGTCATGGGTTACAATCAGAGCCGCAAAACCCTCTTGCCTCTGCATATCGGCAATCAGGCGGGCTGTGTGTTTCTGAGTCACTGCATCAAGGGCGGACAGGGGTTCATCAAACAGCACCAACGGAGGGGCAGCGATCAACGCACGCAGGATTCCGATCCGCTGCGCCTGCCCGATGGACACCTGATCAGGGCGGCGGTCCAGCAAATCAGGTTGTAGTTCTAGTCCTCGACACAGCCGCTCCAAGCGGTCCGAATCCATAGCCAGTTTCTGGGCCAAGACAGGTTCCATCACAGAACGCCGCAGCGAAAGACGGGGGTTAAAAGCCGCACGTGGCTCCTGCATAACCAACGCGGGGCGGCACTTTGAAACGGGCGCAGCGTTCCAATCGACCTGCCCTGCAGAACAACGCACCAACCCAAGGATCGCGCCTATCAAAGTGGATTTTCCGGCACCACTTTCCCCGACCACGGCAAGGGTGCGGCCGGGCGCAAGCGAAAGGGAAAGATCGCGCAACGTGACAGCAGCACCGCGCCGGACCGAAATGTTCGCTACCGTCAGCACGGCAATTCCAGCCAGTTGCGATGCGCACAAAGAGCTTTCGCCGCCGGTGTGACCGGGGCTGAGAGAATCCGCGCCGTCGGCGCATCCTCGACGACCCGCCCGGCATCCATCACCATCAACCGCGACACCCGCCGGGCGGCGAGCCCAAGATCATGCGTGATTAGCAAAAGCGCCGTTTGACGCTTCTTCAGATAGGCTTCAAGAAGATCCATTGTTCCGGCAGCAACCACAGGGTCCAGGGCTGATGTGGGTTCGTCCATGACCAGCAATTCAGGGGTCCCGATCAACGCCATTGCGATAACAAAGCGTTGCTGCATCCCACGGCTCCAGCCCCAAGGGCGTTTTCGCAAATCACCCCCTTCGATCTGAAGCGCGTGGAAAAGAACATCGCGGCGCACCGTGTCCGGGGCATGGCCCAAGGCATGCTCTGTCTCGCGCCAATGGAATGCCATCGTGCGAAGCGGATCAAGCGCCTCATCCGGGCTTTGCGGCACATGGGCAACACGCGTCCCCCGTGCCCGCAAACCGTCAACGAGTTCATGGCCAAGAGTAGATTTTCCCGACCCCGAAGCACCCACAAGCCCGACGCGTTCCCCCGGCTTGAGGTTCACATCGGTGGGGTGAAGGATGATGCGGCCCGAGCGCTCCGCGCAAAGGCCGTTTGCCTGGATGTTCATTCAACAAAGCGTGTTTCGTGTGTGATCCAGTAGGTTTCGGTCGGATGCACGCGATAGCCCGTTAAACCGGCACGCGCCACCACTGCTTGGCTGACATGAAAGACCGGAAGAAGGGGTACATCCGTCGCGATAATTTGCTGGACCTCGTCATAGATCCTTTCACGCTCCGCTTGCGCGAATGTCGTTTGACCTTCGACAAGAAGGGCGTCCAAAGCCGGGTTCGCATAGCGGCCCGCATTCGAGCCCCCGTCGCTGGACAACAGGAACCCAAGGATCAAGCCGGGATCACCCTGCGGCAACATCACCCAAGCCTGCAAGAACATGTCTCCGTCACCCGCCAGCATCGCCTCGTTGCTGGCACCGTACTCGCCGACGCGCACCGTTGCAGTGATGCCGATCTGTTGCAGGAAGGCTTGGGTAATCTCAGCAGTCGGCGGCAAGGCCGCACGTGAGGAGTAGGTCAGGATTTCAATCTCGATCGGCGCGCCGTCCAGCGTCCAAACTCCGCCTTGCTTGACGGCGCCAGCTTCTGCCAACAGTTCCTCAGCCCGCGCAGGATCATAGGTCGACGGGATATCCGCAGCCCAGTTTTTGCCCGCAGGATAGATGGTGCCCGCGGGCACCCCACCAACGCCAGACAAAACCGCATCAACGATACCATCACGATCCACCGCCAAGGACACCGCTTGCCTGATCAGCGGGTTCGCCAGAGGGCCCGATGCGGTGTTCATCGAGTAGAAATAAAGCCGCGCCGTCGGGGCCGTGAACCCTTGTGCGCCGGTGTCCTGAATACGCTCGAAATCGGTTTCCGGATAGTTGATGACCATGTCGACGTCACCCGCCTCAAAGGCAAGAGACGCCATAGCGGGATCCGGCGACGCGACAACGCGCACCGCGTCAAATCCGGGTTCGCCCAGACGATAGTCTGCGTTGGCCTCAACGCGATACGACTGCTCTGGCACGGCCCCACGGAAAATATATGGACCCGTGGCATTGATCGGAAAGGCCTCCGAAGGCGCGCCAAGAATGGCAACACCAGGATCAGACAGGCTCCATTGGAATGCCGCGTTCGGGCTGTTTGTTTCAAAGATCACAGCACGATCCCCGTCAGCCGACATGCCCGCCAGATCAAGCACACCGGCGATACGCTTGTTGAAGGCCGGATCGTTCTCGTCCGAAATCGGCCCAATCGCATCAATAACGGCCTGCGCGGTCACAGCAGAGCCATCGTGAAATACAAGCCCATCGCGCAGCGTGACTCGCCAGATCGTCGGGGCCGTCTGTTGAATGCTTTCGGCCAATCGGGGGTAAAGGTTCAAATCATAGTCAATGCCCATCAAGGTTTCGGTCACACCGGTCTGGTTGGACATCCACCCGTTATAACCAGCGCGCGGGTCAGGCACTTCGGCAGTGGGGCCGAAGGTAACGGAAATGGTGAGCGTATCGTCCTGCGCCACAGCAGGAAGGGTTGTGCCGAGCACGATCAATGCGGCAGCGGCAATGCTGGAGAATTTAGACATTCAGGTTCCTTTAGAACTTTGCAGGTAGATGTTGGGAATTTGCAGAACGGTCGCGTGCCAGTGTGCGCGCCTCCGCGTTTGACAGTTTTGACAACGCTTCGTCCGGGCTCAGGCCCTTTGCACAGGCCCTGTTCCACACTCGGCGCGCAGACGCGGACGACCATGGCAGACTTGCTTGCGCCAGCCAGTTGCGCAGCGGCGCTGGCAACGCGTCATAGCTGCGCATGGGGTCTGCCGTGCGACTCTTGCGGCCAAGCGAGGTTGATCCAAGGTTTCGACTCATGCCTCTTCCTCTGGATCATTGACAGCATCCAAAACGAGCACCAAACGCGCCTCTCCCGTCCCTTCGATGGGGGGCGAACGATGCAAAAGGCCCGGCGCTGGCTGTGTCGGCGACAGCGTGCCGCGCATAAGGATTGGGGCACCCTTGGCGACAGAGAACACGCGCTTTGGGTCCTGACCGTCGGTTGAAACGCCGTATTGTGTTCCCGGACCGCGGTAGGTGCAAATAAGCCGCGCGGCAATCGCATCAATGTGGAACCTGCGGCATGCATTCGTCGTGACCACCTGAAGCCGCACTTGCACAAGGGGCGCAGAGACCAGATCTGCGAAGATTTTGGCCAGAACGCCAATGTCACTGATCAAGTCATCGCGTTCGGCGCAATCTGGTGTCTGCGCACTCTCGCACAAGGCATGGATTGCAGATGGAACGGCCTCGGGGCGCAAAACGATACGACCCTGCGGCAGTCGCATCGGATCAATCGCATCGATCCAAGGCTGAAACGCTGGCTTCGGCTGCCTGCGCCAGATCGCTGCCGCGCAGCCCGGCTGTAGAAACGCCCGCAAGTTTTGAGGCTTGTCTGCAACAGCCACGCCAACGGCTGCGTTCCTGATCACCGTCCGTGCAAGTGTCATGCGGCTTCCTCCTGACGTCGCCAGACAGGAAACGGGTCCGGGTAAGTCGGCAGGTCATCTGGCCCGGTGGCTGCGGTTTCCGGAACAAGACAGGTATCAAGCTGGGCTTTCAGGGCGGGCCAATCAATGCCGGCGCCGATGAACACAATCTCTTGGCGCCGGTCGCCCCACGGTTCCTGCCAATGCTGCTGCATATAGTCCTGCGCGCCTTCGTGATCGGGCCAGCGCTCGCGGGGGACCGAAGCCCACCATGTCCCAAGCGGCTTGACGCTCGACAGGGCACCCGCCAGCGAAAATTCGGCCACCCAACCGGGACGTGTCGAAATCCAGAAATGGCCCTTGGCGCGGATCACACCGGCAAGATCGCCGTTCAGCACGCCAAGGATTTTTTCCGGAACGAAAGGAAGCCTCGCCCGGTAAACAAACGAAGCGACACCGTATTCCTCGGTTTCCGGGGTGTGATCGGCAAAGCCATAAAGTTCCTTTGCCCACATCGGATGCTCATGGGCCTTTTGAAAGTCGAACATGCCGGTGTCGAGGATCGCGTCTGCCGCGACATCCGAATGATCTGTCTCGATGATCTTGGCATCGGCGTTCAGGCTGCGAATGATCTTGCGCGCAGCGTCGGTGCGCTCGGATCCCGCATCCGTGACCTTGTTCAGGATGACCACATCGGCAAATTCGATCTGTTCAACAAGCAGGTTGACCAGCGTCCGATCATCCTCTTCCCCAAGGGTTTCGCCGCGGTCGCGCAGAAAATCGTGGCTGGAATAGTCGTTAAGCAGGTTCACGGCATCAACAACCGTCACCATCGTATCAAGCCTCGAAACGTCCGAAAGACTGTCACCAAGCTCATCCCGGAAATCAAAGGTAGCGGCGACAGGCAACGGCTCGGAAATCCCTGTGGACTCGATCAACAGATAGTCAAACCGACCTTCGGCTGACAGGCGACGGACTTCGTCCAGCAGGTCATCGCGCAATGTGCAGCAAATGCACCCGTTCGACATCTCTACAAGCGTTTCGTTCGTTCGGCTCAGTTCGGTATCCGCCCGCACCAGGTCGGCATCGATGTTGACCTCGGACATGTCGTTGACGATGACCGCAACCCGGCGACCTTCGCGGTTGTTAAGAACTCGATTCAGAAGCGTCGTCTTTCCTGCGCCAAGAAATCCTGAAAGCACAGTGACGGGAAGTCGTTGGTCTGGCATAACACGCTCCAAATCTGATCCTATAGATCACGCAACTTACGCAGTTGCATTAGTAAAGCAACTGGAAAAGTTACGTATGACGCCTGTCTGGAGAAAATTCGTACATGAAGCGTAATTCTCGTCTTTCACTTGCTCTGCACACCCTCAGTCATATGGCGGGGAGCCCGGGTCGTGTACGCACATCTTCTGACATTGCAGAGCATGCAGGCACCAACCCCGTTGTTGTACGCCGCGTCTTAGGAAAGTTGCGCGAAGCTGGGCTGCTCACCTCAGAAAAGGGGCATGCTGGCGGATGGCGTTTAGCGCGCGAACCTCAGAATATCACACTCGCCGATGTCTACCTCGCGCTGGATGAACGAATGGTCGCAACGAATGAGGCCAGCGAAACACCGGCTTGCTCAGTTGAACACGCGTTGCAAGAACGCGTATCCGGTGTCCTGGAGGAAATCGAAGAAAGCCTCGTTAAGAGGCTCGGCGAGACTTCGATTTCCGAGGTCAGAGGAGGCTGATTGAAGACCTTCGGCGCGGTGGCCGGGTCTACAATCACGCGCGCGTCTCTGTCGCCTCCACGGCCTCTGGCGTCAGGATGTGGCGCAACAGCGCCACAGGATGCGCGCGCAGGGTCAGCCGGGTGGACACGTAATCCTCGACCACCTGTTCGCCCATCGTCATCTCGGGCAACAGCGCCGTAGGCTCATCCACCACCTCGCCGTCAATGTCCTGTGCAAACAGGGGCAAGACCGGCCCCGGGGCCAGCGCCTTGGCCTCCCACAATGCCTCACGACGCGACAGCCCGATACTTGCAAAGGCATCCGCCTCTGCAAGTCGCACCAGAACCGGCGGGTTAAGACCCGCCTTGCGCCACACATCGCGCACCGCATGATACCCATTTCCGCGCGCCGCCGTCAGCCAACTGGCATCCTCTTCGCTCAGCCCCTTGATCTGGCGGAACCCAAGACGCAGGGCCAGCCCACCCTGCCCGTCCGGCTCCATCACATTGTCCCAATAGCTGGTGTTCACACAGATCGGGCGCACAACAACGCCATGCTCGCGCGCGTCACGCACAATCTGGGCAGGGGCGTAAAACCCCATCGGCTGGGAATTGAGCAGCGCGCAGGCAAAGATGCCCGGATGGTGGCACTTGAGCCAGCTTGAGGCATAAACCAAGAGCGCAAAGCTCGCCGCATGGCTCTCGGGAAACCCATAAGAACCAAACCCCTCGATCTGTGAAAAACAGCGCTCGGCAAAATCGTCCTCGTACCCGTTCTTGCGCATGCCACGCAGGAACAGAGCGCGGAATGTACTGACGCTGCCATGTTTCTTGAAGGTGGCCAAAGACCGGCGCAACCGGTCCGCCTGATCTGGGGTGAAATTGGCCCCCACAATCGCGATCTGCATCGCCTGTTCCTGAAACAGGGGCACGCCCAGCGTCTTGCTCAGCACCGCGCCCAGCGCATCGGATGGAAAGGACACCGCCTCTTCTCCGTTCCGCCGCCGGATATAAGGGTGCACCATATCCCCCTGAATGGGACCGGGACGGATGATCGCGACCTCGATCACCAGATCATAGAAATTGCGCGGGCGCATACGGGGCAGGAAATTCATCTGCGCTCGGCTTTCCACTTGAAACACGCCAATGCTGTCCGCAGCACAAAGCATGTCATAGACGCGCGGATCCTCGGGGGGCAGCGTGGCAAGGGTATAGGTCTGCTGGTGGTGCATCTTGAGCAGATCAAAGGCCTTGCGGATGCAGGTCAGCATGCCAAGGGACAGCACGTCGATCTTGAGGATGCCAAGGCTGTCGATATCGTCCTTGTCCCAGCAGATGACAGTGCGGTCCTCCATCGTGGCATTCTCGATCGGCACAAGTTCATCAAGCCGCCCTTCGGTGATGATGAACCCACCCACATGCTGGCTGAGGTGGCGGGGAAAGCCATTGATCTCATGCACCAGCTCAATCGTCTGGCGCAGGCGCTTGTCCCGGAAGTCGAGGCCAATTTCTGCCATCCGCTCGGCCTCGATGCCTTTTGTGGAAAAGAACCCCCAAAGCTGTGAACTCAGCGCCGAAATCGTATCCTCGCTCAGCCCCATGGCGCGGCCCACTTCGCGGATGGCGCGCTTGCCCCGGTAGTGCACCACCGTGGCACACAGGCCCGCGCGGTGACGGCCATAGCGCTCATAGATGTGTTGGATCACTTCCTCGCGCCGCTCATGTTCGAAATCGACGTCGATGTCCGGGGGCTCATCGCGGGCCTCACTGACAAAGCGTTCAAAGACCATGGTGCCCATCTCGGGGGAAACCGAGGTCACAGCAAGGCAATAACAGACCACCGAATTGGCCGCCGACCCGCGCCCCTGACACAGGATGTTCCGGGACCGTGCAAAGTGCACGATATCGCGCACGGTCAGGAAATAGGGTTCATATTTCAGCTTGGCGATCAGGGTCAGTTCATGGCGCAGCAGCGTCTGTGCCTTTTCGGGCGCCCCTGCGGGGTAGCGCCATTTGAGGCCCTCGTAGGCGAGCCGCTCCAGCCGTTGGCCCGGCGTTTCATTGTCGGTGACCTCGGACGGGTATTCATAGCGCAACTCATCTAATGAGAACGTGAGGCTTTGGGCCAGTGCACCTGCGCGCGCCACCGCGCCCTCGTGCCCGGCAAACAGGCGGGCCATGTCAGCAGCACTGCGCAACCGCCCCTCACCATTGGCCAAGGCGTTGCGGCCCAGATGATCGACACGGGTTTTCAGACGTACGGCGGTGACCACATCCGCCAGCTTGCGCCGCGCCCCGTGGTGCATGCGCGGCGCGGCAGAGGCCAGCGTGGGCAGGCCAAGGTCGCGCGCGCGGTCCGCAAGCGCGTCAAAGCGCACCGTATCCCGCCCGTCATAGTGCGGATGCATCAGCACATGGATGTTTCCAGCAAAGCGGCGCGTCAACCGGCGCGCCGTTTGCACCCAATCACCCGCGCCGCCCTGCACCTTCTGTGCCTGTGGCCAGAGCAGCAGGTGAAGGCCCTCCGGGAACGCCTCAAGATCAGCAAGCGCGATGTCACATTGTCCCTTTTCTGCGCGCAACCGCCCGGCGGAAATGATCCGGCATAAAGAGCGCCATCCAGCCCGGCTTTGCGGCAGCACCGTGATGGGCGAGGCATCGCGGAACACCAGCCGTGCCGCCGGAATCAACCGGGGTATGGTGCTGATCGGTGCGCTTGGTGCCGCCGGGATGTGATCCGGCCTTGGCGGGCCGATCAGCCCGGTGATCGCGTCAAACTCCTGCCGCTCTTTCACACTGCGCGCAATCGCTTTGCTTTCGGTATGTGCCCGCACGATCCCGGCCACTGAATTGTCATCTGCAATGGCCAGTGCCTCCATCCCCAACAGAGCCGCGCGCGCCATGTATTCCTCGGGGTGGGATGCCCCGGTGAGGAAGGTGAAATTGGACGTGGCAGAAAGTTCAGTGAACATATGTGTGGCAGATTCGGGCATGGCAGGGTTGCAGTATATTCTTGTTTTGTTCTCATTTGAACTGGTGTTGTGTTTTGAAGGCTCTGCCCTCAGCGCGGAGCGCTGGAACAAAAAGTAAGGGGGCTCTGCCCCCACCCCTGCGGGCCTCCCCCGGGATTTTTCTTAATCAGAGAAGCAGGGGGTTGCGCATCATTCGGGTCGTCACGGCGCAGGGGAGCCGTATATGCACAGGCCAAAGGAGACACCTCATGCCAATGTTCACCGCCTTGCCCACCGACATCGTCACAGCCTATCGCGCCGGAGGTCTGGATGCCTTTGGCAACCCGCCCGAACGCACAGTCAGCGACGGAGAAGGCAATCCGTGTCGCCATTGCCTGTGCGATATTCCGAAAGGGGCCAAGATGCTGATACTGGCCCACAAGCCCTTTGAAGGCACCCACCCTTATGCGGAGGTTGGGCCGATCTTTTTGTGTGCGAGTGACTGCACGCGCGGCGGCGGGCCTGCGCTGCCCGAAATCCTAACAACCTCGCCCGACTACCTGGTCAAAGGGTACAACACCGCGGACCGCATCGTTTACGGCACAGGAGCGATCAGCCCCACCCCCGACCTTGAGGATCGGATCACGGCCATATTTGCCCATCCGGAGGTCGCCTATATCCACGTCCGCTCAGCACGCAACAACTGCTATCAGGCACGGGTCGAAAGGGACGGCTAAGGGACTTGTCTGCCCGCAGGCCTTGGCCCATAAACACCCCCAAAGTCGCGCCATATGCAAGGACCCCGCCCATGACCATCGACGCCCCCGAGACAAAGACGGTGACCACGCGTCGTATCGCATGTGACGGCGGCGAAGGCGCGCTGGGCCATCCCCGCGTCTGGCTGCAAATCCCAGAAGACACCGGCTGGGTCGAATGCCCCTATTGCGATTGCAAATACGTGCTGGCCGAAGACGCGGACTGAACGTCACAGCGTAGCGCCAAATCAAAAATGCAATGCGCCGTCAGGCGCGCCATTGGATCACGTCTGGCCCCTCGCGCCGCGCCGTGGCAAAAGGGCGGCGCATAACAGGTTCGGAGCAACGCGCATGGCACTTCAATTCGGCAAAGGGCATCACCTGCACCTGATTGACGGATCGGCCTTTATCTTTCGCGCCTATCACGCGCTGCCCCCTCTGACCCGAAAATCCGACGGTCTGCCGATCGGGGCGGTCAGCGGCTTTTGCAACATGCTCTTCAAATACGTCGAAGGGAACACAGGCCCCGACGCGCCGACCCACGTGGCCGTCATCTTTGACAAGGGCAGCCACACGTTCCGCAACGACATGTATGACCTTTACAAAGCCAACCGCGAGGCCATGCCCGAAGACCTGCGGCCCCAAATCCCCCTGACCCGGACCGCGACCGAGGCGTTCAACATCGCCTGCAAGGAAAAGGAAGGGTTCGAGGCCGACGACATTATCGCCACGTTGGCCGTGCAGGCGCGTGCCGCCGGCGGGCGCTGCACCATCATTTCGTCAGACAAGGACCTGATGCAACTGGTCGGCGACGGCGTCGAAATGCTCGACGCGATGAAGAACAAGCGCATCGACCGCGACGGTGTGTTCGAGAAATTCGGCGTCTTTCCCGAACGCGTTGTCGATGTGCAGGCGCTGGCAGGCGACAGTGTCGACAACGTGCCCGGCGCCCCCGGCATCGGGATCAAAACCGCAGCACTGTTGATCAACGAATATGGCGATCTTGATGCACTGCTGGAACGCGCAGGCGAAATCAAACAACCCAAGCGCCGCGAAACCCTGATCGACAATGCCGACCAGATCCGGCTCTCGCGCAAGCTGGTATTGCTGGACGAAAACACGCCGCTCGATTTCACCATCGACGATCTTGAGGTCCGCGACCCGCATCCCGACCAACTGCTACCCTTTTTGGCCGAGATGGAATTCCGCACCCTGACCAAGCGGATTGCAACCCAGCTTGGAGTTGAAGAACCCGAAATAAAGGAACCCACCGCGCCCGAGGCGGCAGATGCCCCCGACGCGCCGAGCTTTGACGATGCCACCTACGAACAGGTCAGCGACGCGACCGCCCTCCAGACATGGATCGACCTCATTTACGAGCGTGGCTATGTCGCCGTGGACACCGAAACCACCAGCCTGAACGAAATGACGGCCAACCTTGTCGGTATCTCGCTGGCCGTTAATCCGGGCCACGCTTGCTACATTCCTCTGACCCACAAACAGGGGGGCGATGACCTCTTTGGGTCTGACGATCTGTCCGAGGGGCAGATGCCGCTGGAAACGGCGCTCGACATGCTCAAACCCGTTCTGGAAGACGACAGCATCCTCAAGATCGGGCAAAACATGAAATATGATGCCAAGATCTTTGCCCAGATCGGCGTGCACGTCGCCCCCATCGATGACACCATGTTGATGAGCTATGCGATGCATGGCGGGTTGCACAATCACGGCATGGACACACTGTCAGAACGCTATCTGGGCCATACACCCATCCCGATCAAACCGCTGCTGGGGTCCGGCAAGTCCGCCAAGACCTTCGATCAGGTGCCGGTTGAGGATGCGGTCAAATACGCCGCCGAGGATGCCGACATCACCTTGCGCCTCTGGCAACAGTTCAAACCTGGGCTGCACCGCGCGCAGGTCACCAAAGTCTACGAAACGCTCGAACGGCCGATGGTGCCCGTGCTGGCTGGCATGGAACGCTCCGGTATCAAGGTCGACCGCGATACGCTGTCACGCATGTCCAACGCCTTTGCCCAAAAGATGGCCGGGCTTGAGGACGAGATTTACGAAATGGTCGGGCGCAAATTCAACGTGGGCTCTCCCGCGCAGGTTGGTGAAATCCTGTTTGACGAGATGAGCCTTGAGGGCGGCAAAAAGGGCAAGACCGGCAAATATGCCACCGGCGCGGACGTGCTCGAAGACCTTGCCACAGAACACGAACTGCCTGGTCTCGTGCTGGACTGGCGGCAACTTTCCAAGCTGAAATCGACCTATACAGACGCGCTGCAGGACCATATCAACCCGGACACAGGCCGCGTGCACACGTCCTATTCAATCGCTGGGGCGTCAACAGGGCGGCTCGCCTCAACCGATCCAAACCTGCAAAACATCCCGATCCGAACCGAAGAAGGGCGGCGCATCCGCGAAGCCTTTGTGTCCGAACCGGGCAAGACCCTCGTGGCGCTGGACTATTCCCAGATCGAACTGCGCATTCTCGCCCACATCGCCAAAATTCCCGAGCTGAAACAGGCCTTTGACGACGGCATCGACATCCACGCGCTGACAGCGTCTGAAATGTTTGACGTCCCGCTCGACGAAATGACGCCGGACGTTCGCCGACAAGCCAAGGCGATCAACTTCGGGGTGATCTATGGCATCTCTGGCTTTGGTCTGGCGCGCAACCTGCGCATCCCACGGGCCGAAGCGCAGGGGTTCATCGACCGGTACTTCGAACGCTTCCCTGGCATCCGCACCTATATGGACGACACCAAGGCGTTCGCCAAAGAACACGGCTACGTCCAGACCCTGTTTGGCCGCAAAATCCACACGCCCAACATCGGGGCCAAGGGGCCACATGCAGGCTTTGCAGCCCGCGCCGCCATCAACGCCCCGATCCAAGGGACAGCGGCAGATGTGATCCGGCGCGCGATGATCCGTATGCCAGAGGCAATCGCAAACCTGCCCGCCACGATGCTGCTGCAGGTGCATGACGAATTGCTGTTCGAAGTCGAAGACAGCGCCGTCGACGATCTGATCGGCGTGGCGCGGGGCGTGATGGAAGGGGCAAACAACCCCGTCGTGCATCTCGACGTCAAACTGACCGTGGATGCAGGACAGGGCCAAAACTGGGCCGAGGCGCACTAACCAAAGTCAAAGACTGAGCCAAACCCACTTTGTCGGCGGCACGCATCTCATCTGGATTTTAGCCTTTCGCACTCCAACGCAGGTTCACGTTGAGCCCAAGACTGCCATTCACAGCGCGCGACCCAAAACAACAAAATCAGAGCGTCCCGAGCCAAACCTTATCGATTGGCAACAAACCCGCAGCCAATGGGGTACTTCAAAAAGACTCGACTTCTGACACCATGTCAGCATTACTGACACCATGTCAGAAGAGAAACCACGCGATTCAACCGATGCCCCAGCTTCACGTTTCTTAGAACCCAGCAAGGCGGCATTGACGAAAGCGGCGATTTTAGACACCGCTCACTCAATTTTGGAAACCCGTCCATTCAGAGATTTGACCGTAGGCACGCTCATGAAGGCGACAGGGCTTAGTCGCCCGACATTCTATCTATATTTCAATGACCTGCACAGCCTCATGGAAACTTTGCTAGATGAAGCAAAAGGCGGGATCATCGAGGGGGCAAGAACTTGGCTGGCCTGTGAAGGCGATGCCGTGACCGAGCTTCAGAACAGTTTGCGTGCCGTTGTGGATGTCGGCTTCGAACACGGGACGATCCTCAAGGCTGTTTCAGACGCGGCAACCCGTGACGAACGCCTTGAAATCGTTTGGGAGACGTTCCTCAGCTCTTTCGACCATGTTGTGTCGGCTCGGATCGAGCACGACCAGCAAAATGGCATCACGCCCGAGTTCAATTCCTTTCATGTGGCGCGCGCCCTGAACCGAATGGATGCAGCCATTTTGATCAAGGCGTTCGGCACACCAAAAAAGGACGACAAGGATGCGGTACTATCCGCGATATTGCGGGTTTGGCTTTCAACGCTTTACCCCTTCGACGCCCGCGCGGCGATCCAACTAAGTAAGGGGTAAGTTCAAGTTTCGAACTCTGCGAAGGCGACTCTTGTCGCTTTCAAAAACAAAAACGAACTACTGGGAGGACAGTAAATGAGTTTCAAGAAACCTATGTTCCGTGTGGCTGCGGCAGCCGCATTGGCGGGGGGTCTGTTCGCCGCCCAAACGAACGCGCAAGGCGTTCAGACGATGGAGATGACAACACCAATACCGGACGGGGTCACAACACCAGACAACCTGCAAACACGCGTAGGAGAACTTAACTTCTTTGACGGCGTTCCGGACGTAGAGTCCGCTCAGAAGATTTATAACCTGCTGGACTTTACCCATGCCTACCAAGCGGTCTTGGACGGCACCAAAATCGCGTCAATGGAAGGTCTGCGCAACGGGATTTTGGATTTTGGCCCCGCAAATACAACGGCCATTCTCTTCGAAGAACTCATGGATTCCCGGGCGCTGTTTCTGACAGCAAATACAACCAGCGTGTATATGATGTCTTGGCTTGAAATGGGTGACGAACCCATGGTGATCGAAACGCCTCCAAATGTACTTGGGTTCCTAAACGACGCTTGGTTTCGATATGTCACTGACTTTGGCAACCTCGGCCCGGACAAGGGAGAGGGTGGCAAGTTCCTGATCCTGCCCCCCGGATACGAGGGCGATGTGCCAGAAGGGTATTACGTCGCACGCACCAACACGTATGGGAACTGGGTGCTGTGGCGCGGCTATCAAAAGGACGGAACGACCGACCTCGCGGTCAGCCAGACCAAAGAACGTTTCCGGATCTATCCTCTTTCACAGGCTGACAACCCGCCTGAGATGAATTTCGTGAACGTTTCCGGTGAGCTGTTTAACACGATTCACCGAATGGACGTCGAAATTTTTGAAGAGATAAACGCCGTTGTCCAGCGGGAACCCCTCATGGGCGAACGTCCGGAACTGCTTGGGCATCTTGCCGCGATTGGGATCGTCAAAGGACAAGAATTCGCGCCCGACTCGCGGATGAAACCAATTTTGGAAGCGGCGGCCGCTGCCGGTGCGGTAACCGTCAAAACGATCATCTCCAAACCGCGGGACGAACGCTTTTACTGGTACCCGGGCGAAAGCTATTGGCAGACGGCATTCCCGGGCGGAGCATACACTTTTGAAATCGAAGGGGCGACCGTTCAGGATATTCGCGCGGCCTTTCACTTCTATGCAACCGGTATAACCCCAGCCATGGCATTGAAGGCCGTCGGGAAAGGCTCGCAATATGCGTTCACCTACCGCGATTCCAACGGCAATCCGCTAGACGGTGGCAAAATGTATAAGATCAACGTGCCAGCCGATGTTCCAGCCGAAGATTTCTGGTCCTTCACACTGTACGATAACCAGACACGTTCAATGCTACAGACGGACGCTCAGTTCCCAGCCATAGGAAGCAACGATTCTGACGTCGTGCAGAACGACGATGGTTCTTATGACATTTACTTTGCGCCAGAAGCTCCGGAGGGCAAAGAAAGCAACTGGGTTCAAACCGTACCCGGAAAAGGGTGGAACACCATTTTCCGTCTGTATGGTCCACTTGAGTCTTGGTTCGATCAAACCTGGCGCCCCGGTGAAATCGAATTGATCACCTTCGCTTCAGATGGCGAAGCGTGTTCTTGCAACGAATAAAACCGAAACAAAAATAGCAAACGGGGCGGGGCAAATATGCGCCGCCCTTAATCATTTGTGAGACCGAAATATCCCGGTGCAAAGCAGCTGCTCGCCCGCGCGACGCAACCTGCGGCTTTGGTCCGCACAGCGGGATTTTGTGATGACCTAAACCAGAGCGACACGTCCAATCAGCTTGTGCCAATCGCCGCCCTTGGCCGCCTGCGCGTGCTACTCCTTGATCGTCAGCGCCGCGACCATGCGCCGGGCCAGAGGTGCCACGAACAGCACCACGGGAAAGGCGACCGCCCAGCTGGGCCACCAGCCCCCCATCCATGTCGCGAAAAAGCCGGGGATCAGGCCGACGGCAAGGAATGTCGAAATACCCGAGACGATGAACGACATCATCCCGCTCAGAAACAGTCCAAAGACGATATGTGCGTAGCGTGCAGGTATCATGCTGGCCCCTTCTCCATTCCCTGTGATGGCTGCGTCCTAGCAGCGCTGCCCAAACCTTGAAAGTGTTCTGGTGCACAACCTCTGCGCGTCTCACCAAACCCCCGCAATTTTGGAGGTCTCATGTGCGCGTCCTCCCGTCGTTCCGTCCGGCTGGCCAGTGCATTGGGATGGTGGCGTGGAGTGGGCGATTTCTTAACAGGGTATGAATCTGCCGCTGTAAGCCATTGATTTTATTTGTGCCAACTCATGTCCCAGCGTGGGACACCCGCCAGCCCAGACCCGCCTCCGTGCGCCCCTGAGGCGTATATTCCGCGCTGACCCAGCCTTCATATCCGCCGGCATCAATGGCCGCAAAAAGGGCTGGAAAATCGATCTCCCCGGTCCCCGGGGGCGTCCGATCCGGCGCGTCTCCGATCTGAATATGCCGGATCAGCGGGCGCAGTTTTTCAAAGGTTTCAAGAGCATCCCCCGTGATCACCTGAGCATGATAGCTGTCATATTGAAGGGCCACATTCGACGCACCAACCGCCTCGATAATCTCGGCGGCAAGGTCAAAGCTGGAGAGAAAATACCCCGGCTGAGCGATCTGATTGAGCGGCTCCAAACAAAGGCAAAGACCCTCAGGCAAATCGGCGGCCGCACGCTTTAGATTGGCGATCATTGTCTCTTTCGCCGCATCGCCCTGACCCACACCGCTCATCATATGGATGAACCGCGCCCCTAAAGCCTGCGCATATCGCACGGCCCGGCGCATATCATAGTCAAACCGTGCCTCACCGCCGGGGGTCGCCGCAAAACCCCGCGCGCCGCCCGCATAATTCGGACCCGGCGCGTTCAAAAGTACCATCTCCAGCCCGTTTCGCTGAAGCGCCTTTTGCGTCTCCGGAGCAGGGGTGTCGTAAGGGAATAGGATTTCGACCGCCTCAAATCCAGCGTCCGCCGCAGCATCAAAGCGGTCGAGATAGGGCAACTCGGCCCAAAGGTGTGTCAGGTTGGCAGCAAACTTCGGCATGACCGGCAGGCTAGCCCGCCCTTGGACGCAACGCCATCAAAACGTCTCGACCCATGGGCGCAAAGCGATCTCGTTTGACCAAGCCGAACGGTGCTGGTCAATCAACTGGATGTAAGCCCCCGCGATGGCGTCCGGATCCAGCATCTTGTCCGTGCCATCGTCCGTACGCTCAGGCCAGGCGGTATTGGAAATGCCACCGTCGATGTTGACCCACGCCACATGGATACCTTTTGGGTGCAGTTCCCGCGCCATGGATTGAGCAAGGCCGCGCTGTGCAAACTTGCCCATCGCAAAAGGAGCTGAGTTCGGGAACCCTTTGACGCCAGCAGAGGCCCCTGTGAACAGGATTGTGCCCCGCTTGCCCTCCTGAGCGGGCTGGGCCTGCATCACTTTGGCAGCCGCACGGCCCATCAGGAAGGATCCGAACGCGGTGATTTCGATGGCGCGGCGGACCTCTTCGGGATCAAGGTCGGCCACCGGACCACGAACGCGCGCAGACGGGTTATAAACGGCGACATCCAACCGACCTTCGATAGAAGCAAAGAGCGCATCAACATCGCCCGGATCACTGCCATCCAGTGCAACAGTGCGCGCCTGCGTTTCTTCGGCAAGCACCGCCAGTTTGTCGGTGTTGCGTGCCGCGAGGACAATGGCGTTCCCACGCGCATGCAATTGCCGCGCCAGTGACGCGGACAGCCCACTGCCTGCGCCGATGATCAAAGCCGTTCCTTTGGTCATATCTCTGTCTCCAAGCCATAGGTTGCGCGGCGGAGGGAACCTCTGCCGTCCGCCCACAATGCAATCCAATGTTCCAAAAGGCCAAGATCATCCAATGCACAGGCGATGTGCACCTTGAAGTAAGGCTTGTGTATCGTGCGCCAGGATCAGGGCAATTCGGCTGACGGAATTACCCCGAAGAACTGTCCGCCCGACCAAACGCCAAACCAGTCGTCTTCGTGCACGCACAAATCAACCAGACGGTAAAAGCTCTTGCGGTCGATCAGCGCCTCAAGATCTGCGCGGATCAAAATGTAGGGCGAAGGTTCGCCTGTCTCAGGATCACGCTCCACGCGGATGGGATGCTCGGCTCCGGCTGCGGCCACATCCCCCACGTGGGTGGTAAATGTCAGGGTTTGCGCAACGCCCTCCCCCTCGAGTTCAAAATCAACCGCCACAAACGGCGCATCATCCACCGTGATCCCGACCTTTTCGACCGGAGTCACAAGGAAATATTTGCCCTCTTCCCGCTTGAGAATCGATGAGAACAATTTGACCAAACCGGGCCGCCCGATGGGGGTACCCTGATAAAACCACGTCCCATCCCGGGCGATCCGCATGTCCAGATCACCGCAAAACGGAGGATTCCACAGATGTACAGGCGGCAAACCGCGTGTTTTTACTGCATTGATCGACGCAACCAGCCCTTCGGCATCCGGTGTCACAGTTTTTTGTCCACTCATATCTTTTGCCATTCCACCTTTAGGCAATAGGTTGTCAAATAGAGTATATCCCGAAGGAAAGAGAAGTCATGACCCCATCCGAGGATCTTGTTGCCGACATAGAAGTTTTGGGAGGCAAGCTGGCCGAAGCGAAAGCCTCGATCACCAAGCGCTTTATCGGACAGGAGCGGGTGGTCGATCTGACCCTCACAGCCCTGCTATGCGGCGGTCACGGTCTGCTGATTGGTCTGCCCGGCCTGGGCAAGACACGATTGGTCGAAACCCTCAGCACAGTGATGGGTCTAGACGGCAGCCGCATCCAGTTCACACCTGACCTGATGCCTGCTGATATCCTGGGGTCCGAGGTTCTGGATACGGACGACGACGGCAACCGCAGTTTCCGATTCGTGCCGGGCCCTGTATTTTGCCAATTGTTGATGGCAGATGAAATCAACCGCGCCAGCCCGCGCACCCAATCAGCCCTGTTGCAGGCGATGCAGGAAAAGACGGTGACTGTGGCGGGACAAGACCGCCCCCTCGGCGTGCCGTTCCACGTTCTGGCCACTCAGAACCCGATTGAGCAGGAGGGGACATATCCCCTGCCCGAAGCGCAGCTTGACCGTTTCCTTGTGCAGATTGACGTCCTTTACCCGGACCGCGCGACCGAGCGCGACATTCTTCTGGCCACGACCGGAACAGAGGACGCGCAGGCCACTGCCGTCTTCTCGGATGGTGAGTTGCTTGCGGCGCAAACTTTGCTGCGCCGGATGCCTGTGGGCGACAGTGTGGTTGAATTGATCCTCGATCTGGTACGTGCCTTCCGTCCATCAGAACCTGATTCATCTGCCCAAGTGCGCGAAACCGTCGCCTGGGGTCCTGGCCCACGTGCGGCACAGGCCCTCATGTTGGCCGTGCGTGCACGCGCCCTGTTGCAGGGGCGTCTTGCGCCCTCGGCCGAGGATGTTATCGACATGGCCCGCCCTGTTCTGTCCCACCGTATGGCGCTGAACTTTGCGGCACGCGCCCGTGGGGATAGCCTGTCAGACCTGATCGAGGAAACCGCCGCCACGCTCAGCCGCCAAGAGGCTGCCGCGTGACAAGCCCCGTCGCTCTGCGAGAAAAAGCCGAGACACAGGCCGCGCGCCTGCCCGCCCTTTTGGCGCGGGCAGAGCATCTGGCAGGCGCTGTCCTGCTGGGCGATCACGGCCGGCGGCGCGCAGGTATGGGCGATGATTTCTGGCAATACCGCCCAGCCCAGTTGGGCGATAGCCGCCGCATGATTGACCACCGACGCAGCGCTATGGGTGACGTTCAGTTCGTGCGCGAACGCGAGTGGCAGATAGCCCAATCCGTTATGCTGTGGGTTGATCAGGGCGCATCGATGAACTTTGCCTCAACCAAGGACCTCACAACAAAAGCTGAGCGCGCTCGAGTCCTTGCGTTGGCCTGTGCGATCTTGTTGGTGCGTGGCGGGGAACGCGTCGGGCTGACGGGTACACGATTGCCACCACGCCGGGGCAACATGCAGGTCATGCGGTTGGCCGAGATGTTTTCTGAAGATGCCGATGAGGACTATGCCCCCCCGGAACACCGGGCGATGGTGCCGCATGCCCGCGCGCTGTTCGTCTCTGATTTCATGGGTGATATCGAAGCCGTGCGCACCGCATTGACCAAGGCCGCGGATCGCGGAGTGCGTGGCGTTCTGCTCCATGTGCTTGACCCGGCAGAAGAAGCGTTTCCGTTCCGTGGGCGCACTGTCTTTCAAAGCATGGGCGGCACTCTCGAGCATGAAACCCTCAAAGCCTCTGACCTGAAGGACCGCTATCTTGAGCGGCTCGCTGAACGCAAGGCCGAGTTACAGCATCTCTGTTCGGTTGCGGGCTGGACCTATGGCCTGCACCACACAGACACCTCCGCACAATCCGGTTTGCTGTGGATTTGGCGGGCACTTGATGGTGGAAGGGCGCGCACGTGACTGTTTTTGGGCCCATTGGTTTTGCCGCGCCGTGGCTGCTGGTCGCGCTTATTGCGCTGCCGATCCTTTGGCTGATCCTGCGCGCGATCCCGCCCGCGCCGATCCGTCAGCGTTTCCCGGGCGTGGCACTCTTGTTGGGCCTCAAGGACGACGAATCTGTATCCGACCGCACCCCTTGGTGGCTTTTGCTGCTGCGCATGCTCGCTGTGGCTGCGATGATTATCGGCCTCGCCGGGCCTGTCCTGAACCCCGAAGATGATGGCCAAGCCGGAAACGGGCCTCTGCTTGTTGTGATGGACGGCAGTTGGGCGGGGGCGGCCCAATGGTCCCGTCAAATCGAAGCGGTGGAAGGCGAATTGCGCCGTGCCGGAGCGGCAGATCGTCAGGTTGCTCTGCTAAACTTGGCCGATCCGGAATCGACAGTCTTTCAGACCGCCAATACGATCACAACGCGCCTGCCCGGGGTTGTTCCGTCCCCTTGGCAACCCGGTGATCCAAGCTCTTTGACCGCCAATCTGCCCGATGGAGATTTTGAAACGGTTTGGTTCAGTGATGGGGTGGATTATCCAGGTCAATCGGACATCCTTGCCGCTTTGGAATCGCGTGGGACTGTCCGGGTCGTTCAGGCCGTTTCCGATGTGATTGCATTGACCCCGGCGCGGTACGTCGACGGGTTGATTGAGCTGACTGCCTTGCGCGTCTCTGCTGGCCCTGAACGGGGCGTCACTGTTCTGGCGCAGGGTCGGGATCCGGCCGGAAATGCCGCGATACTGGCCAACGCCAATGCCGTATTCGATGCCGGAACCACCAGCGCGGACACTGCCCTTTCCCTACCAGCCGAGTTGCGGGCGCGCGTCACCCGTTTTGAGGTACAGGGCGCGAAATCTTCGGGTGCTGTAACTCTGGTAGATGACAGCCTGCGTCGCCGGGAGATCGCACTGATCGCAGGCCGCGAGGGGCGTGAAGGCCTCGAATTGCTCTCACCGCTGCATTACCTTGAACGTGCGCTGGCACCCACGGCGGACCTGTTGGGCGGTGCCCTTAGCGATGTTCTGCCTGCCAACCCTGATGTGATTGTTCTTGCCGATGTGGCCACTCTTTCGGACGGCGAAGCCGAGGCGATTTCCGGCTGGATCGATCAGGGCGGACTGCTCTTGCGTTTTGCCGGGCCGCGTGTGGCCGCCAGCGATGTTTCACGCGTCAATGAGGATCCGCTCATGCCTGTTCGTCTGCGGTCTGGCGGGCGCAGCGTCGGCGGCGCGATGAGCTGGGGATCTCCCAAGACCCTCGCTCCTTTTACGGAAGGGTCGCCATTCTTTGGTCTTGAGGTTCCCGATGACGTCGCCATCACCGCCCAAGTGATGGCCCAACCCGACCCGACCCTTGCCGAGCGGGTGATTGCAGAGTTGAGCGATGGCACACCATTGGTAACCCGCAAGCGTGTCGGACAGGGCCAGATCGTTTTGTTTCACGTCACGGCCAATGCCGAATGGTCGTCCCTGCCCCTTTCGGGCCTGTTTGTGGAAATGCTCGAACGGCTCGCGGTGTCGTCTACGAGTTCTGCGCCCAATGCAGACGATCTGGAGGGCACAATATGGACACCCCAAATCGTCATGGATGGTTTCGGAGACTTGCGGGACGCAGGCGCGATGCCGGGCGTGCCTGGTCCAAAGCTGGTCTCGGACCCCGCCGGGCCGAACCTTTTACCCGGCGTCTACATCTCGGGCGAACGCAGCCTTGCGCGCAATGTTCTCACAGCAGAGGCGGTTTTGACCCCCACGGAATGGCCTGCGCGGATCGAAGTGTCTGGCCTTGCAGTCATCCCCGAACAACCGCTTGGTGGCATTTTGTTGGCGGCCGCAATCGGGCTGTTGCTGGCTGACATCATCGCGTCTCTGGCACTTTCGGGACGGTTGACTGGCGGTGTCCGCGCACGTGGCCCGGCGGCGCTGATTGCGGCACTTTTGGTCGCGCCTATGGCCCCCGGTCCCGCGCATGCCCAACAAAGTGCCGAGGATGAAATTGCTGCCGCTTCCGAAGTTGTGCTGGCCCATGTCATCACCGGCAACAGCCAAGTCGACGAAGTGGCACAGGCCGGGCTGCGCGGCCTGTCAGATACTCTGTTCTTCCGCACCTCGGTCGAACCTGCGCCGCCTATCAGCGTGGACCTCGAAACGGATGAGCTGGCGTTTTTCCCAATCCTCTACTGGCCCGTCACACCGGATCAGCCGCGCCCGTCACGCGAAGCCTATGGCAAGTTGAACGACTACCTGCGGTCCGGTGGGCTCATCCTTTTTGACACCCGTGACGGTGACATCGCAGGCTTTGGGACAGCCAGCCCGAACGGGCGCAAGTTGCAAGACTTGGCAGCGCCGCTCGACATCCCAGCCCTTGAACCGATCCCACGCGATCACGTTCTAACGCGCACCTTTTACCTCCTGCAGGACTTTCCGGGCCGCCATTTGAACGGCGAGGTTTGGGTCGAGGCCGCACCCCCCGGCGCAGAACAGGTCGAAGGGATGCCATTCCGCAACCTCAATGACGGCGTCACGCCAGTCGTGATCGGTGGCAATGACTGGGCGGCAGCGTGGGCTGTCACCCCAAGCGGTCAAGCGATGCTACCGGTGGGTCGCGGATTTGGCGGAGAACGTCAGCGCGAGTTGGCTTACCGCTTCGGAGTGAACCTCGTCATGCATGTGCTCACCGGAAACTACAAAAGCGATCAGGTCCACGTGCCTGCACTGCTTGATCGGCTTGGCCAATGACCGGAACTGTCCTTTTTGACCCGCTGTTGCCTTGGCCTGTTTTGGCCATTTTGGCGGCCATTGTCTTGGGCGGCGTCGTTCTGGCCGTGATGCGCGGTCTGTCCGGCTGGGCACTGCGTGGCATGGCCGGGCTGGTCATTCTTGGCGCGCTTTCTGGCCCATCACTTCAGGAAGAAGACCGCGCGCCATTGAACGATATCGTCATTCTCGCCGAAGACCAAAGTGCAAGCCAGCGGTTGCGAGACCGGCCGGACCAAACCGAAAGCACGGCAAACGCAATCGCCGCAACCCTCGCCGCGCGCGAAGGCACCGAAGTACGGCGTATCACCGTGCCGGATGGGGACGAAGACACTGGCACCCGCTTGATGAGCGCGCTGTCGGATGCGCTGGCCGAAGAACCGCGCGCGCGTATTGCAGGCCTTATCGCGATCAGCGACGGGGTTGTGCACGACGCTGACCTGCCGTTGGAATTGCCCGCGCCGTTGCACGTCCTGCTGACCGGCAAGGACACGGATTGGGACCGCCGCCTATTGGTCAAAAATGCGCCGGCCTTTGCCATCATTGGCGAATCCGTCACGCTGACCTTGCGGATCGAAGACAGCGGCGCGGCCCCGAGCGACGCAGGCACCGCCCCGCTGGACATCTCTGTCGACGGCTCTGAACCGCAGCGGTTCAACGTCCGTATTGGCGAGGATATCGATCTGCCCATCACCTTGCCCCATGGCGGGCGCAATGTGATCCAGTTTTCGGTTCCCGAAGCCGAGGGTGAGTTGACCGACCGCAACAACACAGCATTGATCCAAATGAACGGGGTGCGTGACCGGTTGCGTGTGCTGCTGGTATCGGGCGAACCGCATGCGGGTGGGCGTACATGGCGCAATCTGCTCAAGTCAGACAGTTCTGTCGATCTCGTCCACTTCACCATTCTGCGCCCGCCAGAAAAGCAGGACGGCGTGCCCGTTGGAGAGTTGTCCTTGATCGCCTTTCCAACGCGAGAATTGTTCCTCGAAAAGATCGACGATTTCGATCTGATCATCTTTGATCGCTATAAACGGCGGGGGATTCTGCCGTCGCTCTATCTCGACAACGTTGCCCGCTATATCCGCGATGGCGGCGCAGTTCTGGTCGCGGCAGGGCCCGATTTTGCTGGTGCCGACAGTCTTTACCGCTCACCACTTGGGACCGTCATGCCCGCTGAACCGTCTGCCCGCGTGCTGGAAGAGGCCTATCGCCCCACAGTGTCCGAAATTGGCGTGCGCCACCCGGTCACAATCGGCATGCCCGGCGCAGGTGACTGGGGCCGCTGGTTGCGCCAGATCGATGTGGCCGCACGACAAGACAGTGTGGTGGTAATGGAAGGTATCGACAATCGCCCACTACTGGTGCTGGAGCGGGTTGAGGAGGGGCGCGTTGCGCTGCTGGCCTCGGACCACGCGTGGCTGTGGAATCGCGGGTATGAAGGAGGCGGTCCGCAATTGGAATTGCTGCGTCGGCTTGCCCACTGGATGATGAAAGAACCCGAGCTGGAAGAAGAAGCGCTGACCGCCATTGCCACAGGTCAGTCCATGCGCATCCAGCGTCGCACATTGTCTGACGCTGTGCCGCCTGTCACTGTGACCGACCCAAACGGCACGACTGTTGAACTGTCCCTCACAGAGGTGGCTCCGGGCCAGTTCGAAACCCGTTTTGACGGGCCTGAGATCGGGCTTTACCGCTTGGAGAACGGAGAGCAAAGCGCAGTCATTGGCCTTGGACCCGCAGCGCCTAAAGAGTTCGAAGCAACCATCGCAACTGCTGATATCATCGGCGAGCGGGTGGCCAGCACCCGTGGTGGAGTATTGCGCATCGAAGAAGGCGTGCCGCGCATCCGGACAGTACGCGAGGGCCGACCTGCCGCAGGACGCGGTTGGATCGGGATCACGCCACGCGGTGCTTACGAGACACAAGATGTGCGCCAGATGGCCTTGTTGCCCCCGTGGTTGGTTCTGCTTTTGGCAGCAGGGTTTATTACCGGCGCATGGTTGCGCGAAGGGCGCCGCTAAGGGCGAAGTTCGACGGCCACCCGGGCAGAACGGCCCGAAGCATCGATCACGGCAATGTCCGAAAATCCGGGCGATGTGAGATCGACCGAGAGTGTGCGTTGGCGTAAGCCCGATGTGATCGGCGCGCCGTTAAGCAACACTGTCAGCGGCAAGTGCCCCCCTTCCACTTTGACCATGGTACCCGCGTCCTCCAAGACAGCTCCATCCGGGGGGAAGCTTAGCACAGGGCCAGACGCATTGGGTTCGGCATGGCCGAAACGGCGCAAAGGCGCGGGCAGATCTGCCGTGGTTACAATCAGCGTGTCGGGCGACGGCGGCGGAGATGGGTCCAGCTCAGGTTTCAAGCGCCCGAACGCCTCAAACAACAACGGAGCTGCATGATCCGCGCCAAACGCACCCGGCACCGGCGTCCCGTCTGGCCGCCCGATCCAAACCCCAATCACGTGCCGTCCGTCATAACCAAACGCCCAGGCGTCCCGGTGTCCGTAAGATGTGCCGGTCTTGTAAGCCAACCCACCCTGGGCCCCAGCAGGCGGTGCGATGCCGCGCAAGATATCACCCACTTGCCATGCCGCGCGCGCTGCGATCACCTGATCGGTGTGCGTTTCCTCATGCCGTTGGTCGCTGATCGAAACAGCTTTGCCCAGTTGCGCGAGTCCCGCATAGACCTTTGCGAGATCTTCGAGGCTTAACCCGACACCACCCAAAGCAATAGCAAGACCCGGTTTGCCACCAGGCAACACGGGTTCGGCACCAAATGCGCGCAAGCTTGCCATCAGGCGCTGCGGCCCAAGCCTGTCGGTCAACGCAACTGGCGGGATGTTCAAGGATTGCGCCAATGCGGTCCGCGCCGTCACATCCCCACGAAACTGCCCATCAAAGTTTTTCGGCGCATATCGCCCAAACCGCGTGGGTCGATCTGCAAATATGGTGTCAGGGTGCGCAAGCCCGCGATCAAAACCAAGCCCATATATCAACGGCTTTAGTGTCGAGCCGGGCGAGCGTTTTGCACGCGTCATATCGACAAAGCCAAGCGCGCCATGTGCATCCGAGTATTCAGGTGCGCCGACGCGGGCAAGGACCGCCCCATTGTGGTGATCAACAACCATTAGCGCGACGGAAACGCCCGCCGCCTGATCCGCCGCATGCATTCGAACCAAAGTTTCCATCTGTTTCTGCACGGGTGCATGCAAGGTGGTCACGAAACGCGTCTGGTTGGGCTGCTCGATGCGCAATGCATCCGCCAGATGCGGTGCAATACGCGGCAAAGGGCGCATGGCGCGCGGGACATCTGACTTGACCTGCGCTGCTCCGATCCGTTCAAGAACCCTGTCGCGGGCCATCCTTGCGGCATTTGGGTACCGGTCTGGCCGCCGGTTCTCGGGCGACTGCGGCAGGGCCACCAACAATGCCGCCTCCGACGGAGACAGACGGGTTGGCTCTTTGCCGAACCAGACATGGGCTGCACTGCGCACTCCTTCGAACCGGCCACCATAGGGCGCATGTTGGAGGTATAGATGCAGGATGTCGGCTTTGCTCAGGGTCCGCTCCAAGGCCCAAGCCAACCGCATTTGGCGCAGCTTTCCGCGCAACGACCCAGTGCCGGAGTTTTCAAGCAATCGGGCTGTCTGCATTGTGAGCGTGGACCCGCCAGACACCACACGCCCATGAAAGGCCGCCTGTACGGCGGCGCGCATCATAGCCCGCACGTCGACTCCGTTGTGTCTGTAGTACCGCTTGTCCTCGTAAGCGATCAGCATGTCGGTCAGCGTGCTGTCCACAGTTCCCTGTGTCACGGCTAGGCGGATGCGCCCGTTCTCAACCGCGAACGCACGCATCAATGTGCCCTGATGGTCCTGCATTTCGACCGAGGTCTCGGTCAGCATTGCAGGCAGAACAGTGCGATCGACCCATTGATCCCAGACCGTCCAAATCACGCCGACACCCAGCAACAGAGCTGCAATCAACAAGAAAGGTCGGCGCGACTGCCTCACTCTGTCACCACTGTGCGACCTGTGTCTGTCACGGCGCGGTACTCAGCCCGGTACATATCCTCGACAGAGGCCGCGGGATGGTGAAAATCGCCGGGGCTGACGGCACGGGCGATATAGGCCAGTTCAAACGCTTCTTCACCGCGGTGATCCACTGCGGCCAAGAACCGGACACTGCGAAATTCGGCGTGTTGAGCATCGGCCGGTGTCAGCCAATCTAGCCCACGCACATCCCCGGACCGCAGCAGATTTGGATTGTCGATCTCGATTCCAGCGGGCAGAGGATCATCAACCATCAACCGCGCACCGACGGGCTCAAACGGAACGACGCGCAGAACAATCACGCGCCGTTCGCCGACGCGCCATGGTCCACTGACCAACGTGCCCTCCATATCGTACTCGCTACGGGTGATCGCATAGCCATATCCGCCCGCCTCCGGTGGTGTTAGCGGGACGCCGTAGGTGGTCAGGGTCACATCCTGCGCGACGCCCGAAATATTGCGGATCGCAGATGGCGCTTCACCGACACTACGGGTCTGCACCAATGGTCCTGCAACAGGCGCGTCATCGACGCTGAGCACCGCGACCCCAGATCCGCCCCGCAAGGCCTGAGACGCCATCAAAATTTGCGCCGCCTCTTGGGTCGAATACCGCCCCTGACTCGCTGTCAGTCCAGCAGCGAGTTGGGTCTGGTTAACCGCTGTACTGCCTGCCTCAACTGCCAGATGCAGAAGACCTGCTGCATCCCGCAGCGCCGTGCCGTAGTCATCGCGCCACCCGGGTGTCTGGTCACTTGTCCGCTGCGCCAAATCTTGAGCAAGTTGGAACATCCGGTCGGCGCGGGACTGCTCTCCGTAGCTTGCCAAAGCCGCCCCCAATTGACCGCGCGCAAGAGGGGTCGAAAAGGCTTCTGCCTTGGTGTCAGCATAGTAACGAAGATCACCGATTGAAGCTGCACCAGCACGCGCCAGCACCAAAAGCGCATAGGCGATATCTTCGCCTCCTGTGTCAAAATCAGGCGCATAGTTGATACGATTGCGCAGGTTATCCAGCGCGATGCGTACGGCAGCATCTGGAACCTCGTATCCTTGCACCTGCGCGCGCGTGAGGAAATCAGTGACATACGCATCAAGCCAGAAGTCACCGGACCGCGCCTGCCATAGACCAAAGGCACCGTTGCTTGTTTGACGTGTCAGCACCTGCGTGATGGCGCTTTCAACCCGTCCCCTGACCCCCTCAATGCCCGCAGCACTTGCCGTTTGCGGCAGATAGAGCAGGGGCAAAGCAGCGGACGTGACCTGTTCAGTGCAGCCGTAAGGGTAGCGGTCCAGCTGCCGCAACAGGCCCGGCATGTCAAAGCGGGCAAGCGGACCGGCTGCGAGTGTCGCACTGGCAGTGTCACTGCGGAAGTTGGCGAATACGTTGTCATCGAAGGTCAGCACTTCACCCGCGCCAAGGGCAAAACGACGGGTTGTTGCAATCAGCGGATCATTCGCCCGCACACCAAGATTGAGATTCTTGGTCAGGACCGTTCCGTCCGGTGTTGTCAATGCAACCTCAATCCTGTGATCACCGGTGCCCAACGCAGAGACAGGAAGGGCCACTCGGACGGTTGCCCCATCACCAATATCAATCTGCGCAGGCGGCGGCCCCAAATCCAGACCCGAAGATTTGACCGACAGCGCCATTGGTCCCGATGCGCCCGCCGCATGGACAAAATCGAGCATCACACGGCTCCTATCTCCGGGCGCAAGAAAGCGCGGGAGTGCCGCTGAAATCACAACCGGATCGCGCGCAAGCATGTCCGTTGACGCCTGACCGACACCAGTGTCGGACCAGGCCACCGCCATCAAGCGAACCGTTCCGTTGAAGTTTGGCCGCTGCACGGAGATGGTGGCGCTGCCGTCAGCGTTCAGTGCGACCGGTCCGGAAAACACAGCCATGACCGCTTCGGTCGGTGGCGGCCCGGCGCGCTCCATACCGCGATTTGCATCCCCGCCCGAACGGACGCTGCCCATGGCCCCGGTGCTTGTATCAATCAGCCGCCCGTACAAATCGCGCAACTCGACCCCAAGTCTTCGTTGCCCGAAGTAGTGCCCTTGCGGGTCCGGGGCGTCAAAACGCGTAAGGTTCAGGATGCCCACATCAACGGCCGCCAAAGTGACAAAGCCCGTCGCACCGTTGAGGCCGTCGACCCGGACAGTCACATTGGTCTTACCCACCTGACCATTGACTGCTTCGGGTGCGTCAATGCGGACCTTCAACGCTTGGTCGCCGGGGTCGACCTGCGCGTGGGCAACACCCAGAACACGCGATGGCCCACGCGTTTGGGTACCATTACGCAGGATAGATGCGGCGACATACGCTCCCGTACCCCATGCTTCAGTGACAGAAAGCGGAAGAACGAACTCTCCCTCGGTAACAGGCACCGCCTGACGGGAGATCACACCGCTTGAGAGCACAGAGACCAACGCCGTGCCATCAAATGGAGCGACCAATCGCAACTGTGCGACCTCTCCGACGCTGTAGGAGGTTGCGTCCAATGAAAGGGCAAGGCGATCAGGCGTCGCGCTGCTGTCTACACCACCATACCAGCCTGACGAAAAACTAACGGAACTAGCGCTGAATGCGCCACCCTGCGCCTCGACGACCAGTTCGTAATCCCCCCATTCGGTCGCAACTTGTAGCCCTTGTGGAGTCGCATTCAGTTCAAGCTCTCCACGCGCCACACGGATGCGTCTGGTTACCGGTTCCCAGTTCCAGTTTCCGTAAAGCTGATACCACTGGTATCGAGTTTCGATCTTGTTCACCGTCCACTGGACTGGCAGATTATCCGCGCCAACGGCCACCAGATCGAAGATTGCTGTGCCTCCTTCTGGCAAAACATCGTCAAACCCCGGACGAATGCCAATCACTGGGCCATTTGAGGCAACTGGGCGCGTTAAGGCTTGTTCAACAGGGCGCCCGCCATTGTCCGAAACCCGCACTGTTGCGACGGCCTCAAGCAAGACTCCTTCCGCCTCCACATCCGGCAACTCAAATTGCACGCGCGCCGCGCCATCCTCGTCTGTGCGACCGCCGTCAAAGTACTGGCTTTGACCAGAGAACTGAGCATCAAAGCGACCGAACAGATACCCGGGCCATCCTTCAACGCTGTCTCTCCGTCGCAGGCGGATATCACCCTCGATCGCCAGATCAGCGCCGGGCGCGCCAAAAAGGTATTGCGCATCGACCTGCAAACGCGGCAGAGCAACCGGGTCAATCGCGCCTTCATCCATGTTCAACGTGACGGCGATGCGATCAGGTATGAAATCCTCCACCAGCACGGTTGTGGTTGCCAATGGAGGGGCGTCCAGATCGCCCATCACTGCGATGCGCCACGTGCCGCGCGGTGCGCTCGCGGCAAGCGGCAAAGCCAGCACATGCCCCCCTGCCTGTCCCGCCCCACTGACGACACGCGTGTACTCAACCCCGTCCGGACGGCTCAGGATCGCCGTCACTGGCAGGCCCTCAATTGCTTGCACCCGCACGTCGCGAGCAAGAGCCGTCGCATAGATCGTGGCTCCGGGGCGGTAGGCGCCACGATCGGTGGTCAAAAAGAGATCAATTGGTGGCGCGGGCGGACGCCCCTCAACCCCGCGATCAGACAAATCGAAGGCAGGATCGGTCAAAGGCAGAAAAACGAAATCATCGCCTGTCTCGACCTGTAGTAACGCAGGGGCCGCCGCGCCGCGCCCTCGGGTGAGACCGGGTGCGAAACTGGCAAAGCCGTCTGCATCCGTCACGGCGCTGCCGAGCACCGCATTGGCATTCGAAATCAGTTTTACGTCGGCCCCTGCTATTGCCCCGGTATCGCTGAGGGCTCGGACGGCCGCTGTCAGACCATCATTCCCCTGCCATGTGCTGACCCCAAGATCAGACAGAACAAACCACTGCGACGCTGTGAGAACTTCGTAAACGTCACTGCCCGGTATACGCGCACTGAGCACATAGATACCCGTCGGTTGATCCTTGAGCACATCGCCAAGAGGCAGTCGCGTCTGCACCTCTTGGTTTAACACGCTCTCAACTTGACCTGTCCCGCGCCAAACTTCTTGTGCGATCTCTTGGTCAAACTGATCCTGCTGCCATCGCGACAAGGGGCGTCCAAAGAAGTCGGCCTTGAGTGACTGGACGAGATTTCGATCACTGACCCTCGAAAGAACCAAATCGACAGTTTCGAGGTTCACGGTCTCGATTGGCACGCTGGCACCAGCATTGCGCGGCAGCACATAGGCACGGCCCGCAAAGCGGATTGCCGGTGCGCGATCCCGAACATACAGAGTCAGAGGAACGTCCTTGTGCAGCACCTCTCCGTTCGCGCTCGGCAGACCCGAACGAAGGGTCAATTGATACCGTTCACCATGTGTGGCGCCGTCCAGACACAATTCGCGGTCACTGACTTGGGGGACCAAACCCTGTACTTGGCTGCGCACAAAGGGGTCGTAATCCACGCCTGCTTGCACCAGCGGTTCCGAAAATGTCGCACAAATCCGAGGTTGGGCGGCATCACTTTCAACCCGTGTATCAATAACCCGGAACCCGTACTTGGCGACTGCATCATCGAGTGCAGCAGCAATATCGTCACGCGGTTGCAAAGACTGAGCAAGACGCAGCGCCGGGATCATGTCCCGCCCTCGCCCATTGGCATCAAGAGCTTCAGCCAGACCTTGCAACGCACTGGCCTGCCCGCCCGGACTTGCGCTGCGCAGAAAGGCGTTGAGCGCAGCGGGCACTGCATCACGACGGCCCTGATTGCGCACACGGTTCGGCGTCTGATCTCCAAGGCGAAGGGCAATGTAGGCATAGCGTGACCACAGATCAGGCGCGTCACTCAATGCAATGGCCGCGCCTGTCCAGTTCAGTGCGCCAACGCGATCCCCACGATCCCACGACGCGCGGGATGCGGCCAGCAACGCCTCAACTGTCTGGCCATTGACCGGATGGCGGGCCCCAACAGCTTGGGCAAGTTCAAGGGCCGCTGCACTGTCCTGGTCTGATGCACCAAGTGTCGCCGCGCGGGCGATAGCAGCCTGTTTCAACCCAGGATCGGTGGACAAACGGGTCGCCGAAACTGCGCCGGCATAGGGTTGTTGATCCGAGATCGCGGATTTTGGAAAACAGGCGTTTGACCGGCTGTTGAAGGTAAAGGCGACACATTGCGAATCCGCGCTGCATGCACGCTGGCATGCTGGGAATGTGGTATCGAACAGAGCGGTGCGATCGGCTCCGAAGAAGTCCATGTCTTGCGTTAAAACATAACGTTGATCCGGGATCACTGCTTGGGCAAAGGCGGTGCTGCTCCAGACAAGAACAAGGCAAATCAGACCAAAAAAACGCATGCCAAATCTCCGGAGCAATAGGAACGCAAGACATCCCCAACCTGCCACGCCCGAGGCGCAGCATGCAAATGTTTCGACGACCGCGGGTTAAGTCGATCTTCACCCTGACCGTGACATAGGGGAACCACGTGGTTTTTGGCGGAGCAACGAAATGAGCCTGGCAAACAAGCTGGCCCTGGAACGGCGTGGTCGACTAGCGGCTGAACGACTTTTGGAGCTCAAGGAAGCAGAATTGTCTGCCGCCAATCGCAAGCTTGGGCGCCATGCAGCGGCATTGCAGGGCGAAATCGTGGAAACACGGGCCGAAGTGGCGAATTTCAAAACCGAAAACGAGCGGGTCAAATCCGAACTCGGGCAAGCCAAGCAAAAAGTCGAAATCGCTGAACGGCGCTTGTGGCATTCGGTTCAGACAATCACAGACGGCTTTGCGTTTTTTAATTCCGACAATCGAATGATTGCCGCCAACAGCAGTTACCTAGCGGCGTTTGATGGTCTCGAGGTGATCCGACCGGGTGTGCACTACGTCACTATCCTGCAGTCGTTGACAGATGAAGGAATCATAGACACCGGAAAATTGACCCCTGAGGCATGGCGCGAATTGATGACGGAACGGTGGCTGCAGCCCCAGCCAGAGCCGATCACCGTCCGCCTTTGGAACAACCAATATATCAAACTCGTCGATCGACGCGGACATGGCGGCGACATCGTCTCGCTTGGCCTGAACATCACCGAAGCCGTTCAATACGAAAAACAACTAAAATCCGCCCAAGCCGAAGCTGAGGCCGCCAGTCGCGCCAAATCTACGTTTCTGGCCAACATGAGCCACGAAATCCGCACGCCCATGAATGGAGTCGTGGGCATGGCCGAACTGCTATGCGACACCGGGTTGAGTGAAGAACAACAGCTCTATGTCGAAACAATTAAGAAATCCGGCGAAGCCTTGCTCGTGATCATCAACGACGTCCTCGACTATTCCAAGATCGAAGCGCAGAAGCTGCAGTTACACCCTGAGCCTTTCGATCTGGAACGGTGCATTCATGATGTGATCATGCTTCTGCAACCCTCGACCCGGGAAAAGAACCTGACTTTGCTGGTGGATTTCGACCTCTTCTTGCCTACTGTTTATGTCGGCGATCCGGGGCGCATACGCCAAGTGTTGACCAACCTGATAGGCAATGCGGTCAAATTCACGTCCAAGGGACATGTGCTTGTGCGGGTCACGGGTGTTCCCGATCTCGAAAATGGCCAGGCGGTCGTCAACATTGCCATCGAAGACACAGGGATTGGCATCCCAGATGGCAAGATCAACCACATCTTTGGCGAGTTCAATCAGGTCGAAAACGAACGCAATCGCCAGTTTGATGGTACTGGGCTGGGTCTTGCCATCTCTAAACGCCTCGTCGACCTGATGCGTGGTGAGATGTGGGTCACAAGTGAGGATGGCATCGGGTCATGCTTTGGCTTTATGGTACCTTTTGAGTTGGGCACAACTGAACTGCCCGCCCATCCGCCCGTGCCGGAAGGGTTGCGGCGCATGTTGGTGGTCGATGACATCGAGGCGAACCGCACAATCTTACAAAGACAATTGGAACAGATTGGGATGGGCGTTGTCACATGCGCCAATGCCAAGGAAGCGTTGGAGCAACTCGACCAAATAGATCTGGTGTTGACCGATCACAACATGCCCGGAATGGACGGGCTCGAGTTGGCAGAAGCCATCCGTGCCACGGGCTCTGAGGTGCCGATCATCCTGCTCAGTTCCAATACAACCTATGCCGCAAACGACCCCGGTGCAAAGCATGTGCACGCGATCCTGCAAAAACCCTTGCCGCGCGCAGACCTTTTTTCCCATCTGCAATCTGTAGGCCCATTGTTGGGAAACCAGAAAAGCGCCACGCCCACATCAGCCCCGGAAGCACGCAAAATGCGGGTTCTGGCTGCTGAGGACAACAAAACCAATCAGCTTGTTTTCCGAAAGATGGTCAAGGATGCCGACATCGATCTCAAGTTTGCAGGCAACGGAGTAGAAGTGGTCGAGCTGTTCCAAAGCTTCAAACCCGACATGATTTTCATGGACATCTCGATGCCCAAAATGGATGGGAAAGAGGCGGCTACCAAAATACGCGAGATCGAAAAAGAGACAGGTGGGCATATCCCCATCGTCGCTTTGACTGCACACGCGATGGACGGTGATGATCAGGGCATTCTAGCAAGCGGCATTGACCATTACTTGACCAAACCTCTGCGCAAGCCAGAGATACACTCCAAACTCAGGGAACTATGTCCGGCGGAGGCCTGCCACCCGTTGCTGGAAGAGAACGTTGCTGAGCTTCAAGCGGGGTAAGGACGGACAAACACCAACCGCTGATCGTCAGAGGCCTTCGGTTGGTACCGATATCCGTCCGTCTCAAAGGCGCGCAATCCATCTAGATCACGCACCTCGTTTTGCACCACATGCCGCGCCATTGCGCCGCGAGCCCGTTTTGCAAAGAAACTTACAATCTTGGGCCCCGCCCCTTTGTCTTCCATGAACACCGGCGTGATCACTTGCGGCTTAAGCGTCTTGAGCGGAACGGCACCAAAGTACTCCTGACTAGCGCAATTCACGAGCATATCTGTTCCGACGGCGTCAGCCTGCAGATTGATCGCTTTGGCAATTTCACCCCGCCAATAATCATAAAGCGACGTCCCACGCCGCGTCTTGAGCTTGCTTCCCATTTCCAATCGGTACGGCTGGATCGCATCAAGCGGGCGCAGCAGGCCGTACAAACCCGACAAAATCCGCAGATGATCCTGAGCGTAGGCCACTTGATCGTCTGTCAGCGTTCCGGCTTCCAGGCCCTGATATGTATCGCCCGCAAAGGCAAACATCGCAGGGCGGGTCGTTTCGACATCAGGCACTTCTTCAAACGCAGCAAACCGGTCGCGGTTCAACCGAGCCAGATCGTCGCTCAGATCCATCAGCCCTTTCAATTTGCCCAATGTAAGGTTCCGCGCGGTACGGGCCAGACGCACTGCGTCTTCCTGCATCGCAGGTGCGGTTGATTGCACTTGCTGCTCTGCCCAATCCAACCGCTTGGCGGGGGAAATTACCACCAGCATATCACCACTCCCATTCCGTTTGGTGCTGATCTAGCTTGCGTCACGCAACACGTCCAGAAAAGCCGGACCAAATCGCTCGGCTTTGCGATCACCAAGCACGCGCTCAATCGCCGCATCATCTCCAACGCGCAATTGCGCAACTTTCGCCAATTGAGACGCCGAGCAGCTCAGCGGTTTGTCTGTCCCGTCCGTGCCACGCGCCAATTCTGCCTGCACAGCAAGCAGTTGGTCATAAATTGCACCGGCATCCTTTCCAGCAAGTTTTCGTCGTGTAGGATGCAGCGCCGCTGCCTCACCATTGATCACCTCAAGGAACGCGTTACCAAATTTTTCAAGCTTTTTGGCACCCACACCACTGACCTGCGCCATCTGATCAAGGTTATTGGGCCGTTTCTCGGCCATTTCGATCAGGGTCCTGTCAGGGAAAATCACATAAGCTGGCACCCGCGCTGCCTCGGCCAAACCACGCCGTTTCGCCTTAAGAGCGCTGAGTAACGGTGCGTTTTCTTCCGAGACCATTTCCTTCACAGCCGGGCGTCGATTTACGGCCGCTGCAATCGTATCGCGTCGCAGCGAAATCTTGGCCTCGTCTCTCAGGATAGGCAGCGCCGCGTCTGTCATGCGAAGCGCGCCATATCGATCCGGGTCTGGGCGCACCAGATCGTGCCCCATCATCTGACGAAACACGGCCTGCCACTGCCCTTTCGAATATTCCTTGCCAACACCGTAGGTCGGCAGTTTGTCATGCCCGCGTTGCATTATTTTTTCCGTCTTGGCACCCAGTAGAATATCGATCAGGTGCCCGGCACCAAACCATTCGTCCGTGCGGAGCATAGCGGACAGAGCCTTGCGAACTGCCGTGGTCCCGTCAAACACGTCGGCGGGTTGGTCGCACAGATCGCAGGTGCCGCACTGCACATCCGTTTCGCCAAAATACCCCAAAAGAGTTTTGCGACGGCATTCCAAAGCCTCAGCCAACCCCAAAAGTGCGTTCAACCGAGCATGATCCGCCATGCGCCTTTCTGGTGGGGCCAATCCTTCGTCGATTTGGCTGCGCCGCAGCTTGATGTCTTCGGGCCCAAACAGAGTGAGGGTTTCCGCGGGGGCTCCGTCGCGCCCAGCGCGCCCAATTTCCTGATAGTAGGCCTCGATACTCTTAGGCAGATCCGCGTGGGCCACCCAACGGATATCCGGTTTGTCCACGCCCATGCCAAAGGCAACCGTAGCGGCGACGATCAACCCGTCCTCTTGCTGAAAGCGACGCTCTGCTATGCGCCGGTCCTCGGCCTCCATGCCACCATGATAGTGGATGGCCGTGTGACCTGCTTCACGCAGAGCTTGGGCTAGCGTCTCGGTCTTGGCCCGTGTGCCGCAATAAACGATGCCGGATTGTCCTTTGCGTGCAGCAGCAAAGTTCAAAATCTGCGCGCGCGGGCCGTTCTTGGCTGCGAACGCAAGGTGGATGTTGGGCCGGTCAAAGCCGCGCAGGAATGCGCGCGGAGGCGTGCCGTCAAACAGCTTTTGTACGATCTCGGCTTGGGTTTCAGCGTCTGCTGTCGCCGTGAATGCGGCCAAAGGCACATCAAGCGCTCGCCGCAATTCGCCAATTCGCAGGTAATCGGGACGAAAATCGTGACCCCATTGGCTCACACAATGCGCCTCGTCCACGGCGATCAAAGACACACCAATTCGGCGCAACATCCCAATCGCCGACCCTGCGCCGAGCCGTTCCGGCGCCATATACAGTAGTTTCAGTTCACCACGTTCGAGCGCCGTCCACACGGCATCGGTTTCTTCAGGGGTATTGCCGGATGTCAGGGCGCCTGCTGCAACGCCTGCCTCTTGCAGGCTACGCACCTGATCCCGCATCAGGGCGATAAGCGGGGAGATGACCACGGTCACCCCATCCCGCATCAGTGCAGGCAACTGAAAACAAAGAGATTTACCGCCGCCAGTGGGCATTATGGCAAGGGTGTTATCCCCCGCCACGACGGCATCCACAATCTCTTCCTGACCCGGTCGGAATCCGTCGAACCCAAAGATGTCCCGCAACAGCGTGGCAGCGCCCGTATTGGAGAGCTCCATGTCTCAAAACCCTGTCAAATTTTATGTGTTCTGCTCGTTTGATACAGACTCACATTTTAACAGGCGGTGAACAAGGCCTTGAGGTCAGGCGAGCCCGAAAATCGCAGGCAAGATAAAGGATCGGAATGCAATCAACGCCACAAAGGCCACAAGCGGCGCCAGATCAAGCGGATGTGTGTCGGGCATGATGCGCCGAATGGGGCGATAAATCGGTTCCAGCAACTTGTTCAGCCCTTGCCAGATCTGCGCAACGATCGGCTGGTGCAGGTTCAGCACCTGAAAGCTGATCAACCAGCTCATGATGATGTGCACGATCATGATCGTGTAAACAACGCTTAGGATCAGTTGCAGCGTTTGGTAAATGGCCAGCATATTTGGCGTCCTTTTCGTTTTCCAAGACCTAGGGCGCTAAACGAAGTGGCGCAAGGTCACTTGGCCAGCCTATTGAAGTTTCGCGGCAAAACCGCATCTAAGCCAGCAAGGAGTAATGCCCATGTTTCCTTTCGTACGTCTTGTCAAAGATCTGGTGATCGCCCGCCGCCAACCCAGTATCGGGCTGGCAGATATGCACATCACGCACCACATGGTTTGGCCGTGGGATCTGGATGGGTTTCTGGAGTTGAATAACGGACGTGCTTTAACGCTCTATGATCTTGGGCGGCTTGGCATGGGTGTTCGTGCAGGATTGATGACCGCCCTCGCTACGGAAAAATGGGGTTTGACGATGGCTGGATCCTCGGTCCGTTATCGCCGCCGTTTGCGCGCGTTTGAGCGGTTCGAAACCCGCAGCCGCGCAGTGTGTTGGGACGACAAGTTTGTCTACATTGAACAGTCGATGTGGAAAACGGATGGGGAATGCGCCAGTCACGTTCTGTATCGCGCGGCCGTCACCGACAAGAATGGGATCGTTTCGCCAAAAAGGGTGCTAGACGCCATGGGTCAAACCGAACCGTCGCCCGAAACACCGGACTGGATTGCCGCCTGGATCAAGGCAGAGGCCTTGCGCCCTTGGCCGCCTATGCAGGAAACACCCGCAACACAGCTACGCACCGCGGCGTGAGTTGGGCAAAACGCGTCGATTTGCAGCCGACCTTTGCCTCAAAGATTGGTTGATCCACCGACACTGCTAACAACCTTTCCTTGCCACACTGGATGCAGACTGCTTTGGTGAAACCACAAAAAAAGAATGTGGGGAGCAGGGCATGGCGGAGATTAGTCTGAAAAGACGGATTTGGGGATGGATGTCCTTTGATTGGGCCACGCAGCCCTTTTATACTCTTGGCCTCACATTCGTATTCGGTCCCTACTTTGCCGCCATTTCAATGGGTTATTTCTCAGGTCAGATGGAGGATGCGGGAGAGGCCGCCGCCGCTTCACAGACATTGTGGTTCTGGGGTCAGACCATTGCGGGCCTCTTTATTGCGTTTACGGCTCCGTTGATCGGGGCCTATGCCGACAGCACGGGTCGGCGCATGCCGTGGGTTTGGGCGTTCAGCGTCATTTACATCGTGATGACCAGCGCACTGTGGTGGGCCTTTCCTGATGCCTCAACACTGATACTGATCCTCATCGCTTTCAACGTCGGGCTCATCGCTGCAGAATTTTTGCTGATCTTTGTCAACGCCATCCTCCCCTCTCTTGGGGACAAAGAAGAGATAGGAAAGATTTCCGGAAACGGCGCGGCCTTGGGGTATTGGGGCGGAGTTTTGTCTCTTTTCATTATGCTGCTGCTGTTGGCAGAAAACGATACCGGCAAAACCCTGATTGGGCTTGATCCACTGTTTGGTCTGGATGCCAGCGAACGCGAAGGCACCCGGTCGGTTGGACCATTCATCGCCATCTGGTTCGCTGTCTTTATGATCCCTTTCTTTGTGTGGGTGCGTGAACCCCGGCAAGCCAACCGAACAGGTGGGGTCAAGGACGCGATGCGTGATCTCAAACAGTCGCTATCTGGTGCTGTGAAACGCAAATCTCTGCTCAATTTTCTCATCTCCTCGATGCTTTATCGCGATGCGCTTAACGCGCTTTATTCGGCGGGCGGCGTCTATGCGACGCTGGTGCTTGGGTGGAGCATCATTCAAATTGGCGTATTCGGGATCGTTGGGGCCATAACGGCGGCCGTTGCCACACAGATTGGGGGCATTTTCGATTCCCGGATCGGCCCGCGGCCTGTGATCAAAGTGTGTTGCTACATTCTGATTGCTGTCTGTGTCGTCATTGTTGGCATGAACCGAACCAGCCTGTTTGGCATTGTCGCTATTCCTGAGGGCTCCGCTTTGCCTGACATCGTATTCTATGTCTGTGGTGCGGCCATTGGCGGGGCTGGCGGCGCGATTTATTCTGCGTCCCGGTCGATGATGGTACGTCACACCCATCCCGAACGTCCAACTGAAGCGTTCGGTTTGTTCGCCTTGTCAGGCAAAGCGACCGCTTTTTTGGCGCCGTTTCTCATCGGGCTCTTTTCAACGCTGACAGGGAATGCTCAGTTGGGGTATATTCCGGTTATAGCGCTGTTCGTCATCGGGCTGATCCTGTTGCGCTATGTGCATCCAGAAGGAGACCACGCTACATGGTCAAAATCCGAAATTCCCTCGCCCTGATCTTTGCACTTCTGTTGGCTGTACCCGCTGGGGCGCAGCCACTGGCCAAGCAGGAATTTGGGGCCAAGCGCGTCGCATCTGCTCAAAAGTCCGCGCCTTTTGGCAGTTATTCAAAAGGATGTATCGCAGGGGCGGAACAACTGCCGGAAACCGGCCCCACATGGCAAGCAATGCGTCTGTCACGCAACCGCAACTGGGGACATCCACAGGCAGTTGATTTTGTCAAAGACCTGTCAAAAGTGGCCGCCAAACAACCCGGTTGGAAAGGCCTCTATATCGGAGATATCAGTCAACCACGTGGTGGTCCGATGTTGTCAGGGCACCGTAGCCACCAGTTGGGTTTGGATATCGATATCTGGATGCTACCCGCCTCGCGACTCAACCTAAGCCGCAACACCCGCGAAAACATTTCCTCCATCTCGCTGCGCCGAGCCAACGGCGCATTCGTGAATGACAATTGGAGCCGCGCGCATCACCGCATCATCAAGGCGGCGGCCAAAGACAAGCGTACGGCCCGCATTTTCGTATTTCCGGGTGCCAAAGTTCAGATGTGCAAGGACGCAAAGGGCGACCGACGCTGGTTGCGCAAGATCCGTCCTTGGTACGGGCATCACTATCATTTCCACGTGCGCCTTGCTTGCCCACGTGGCGCGCGCGGGTGCGTTAATCAAGATCTACCGCCACGCGGAGATGGATGTGCAGATGCACAGAAATGGGTAGATGACATCCTCAACCCGCCCGCGCCCCGGCCCCGTGATCCGAATGCACCTGCTCCAAAACCGCGCCGTGAATTGCGTGTCGCGGACTTGCCACAACAATGCGCTGGCGTCTTAGCGGCGCGCTGATCCTCTCTGCCTCCGCGTCGCTGGCCGACCCCCTTACTTTTCTGCGGACCATTCCGCTGGATGGTCTGGGCGGTGTATCCGCGATCGAGGTAGAGCAGGACGGTCAAGCCGCCTTTGTGCTGTCAGATCGTGGAACCGCGCACCGTTTCACGATCGAGCGGACAGACGATGGGGGCCGCATCAAAAACGTCGAATCCGTCACATTGCCCTATCCGGCATGGGACATCGAAGGGCTGGCCATCAACAACAAAACAACTTTCCTGAGCTATGAAGACCCTGCAAGCATAAGTACATTGGACGGCGACGTTTTGTTCACGCCGCGCGATTTCATGGCGTTTCCATCGAACGGCGCTCTGGAAGCGCTCGCCATCACACCAGATGGCGCACTGCTGACCCTGCCTGAAAACCCGCCCAAACGCTCAGGCGCCTTCCCAATCTACCGCTACAAAAACGAGGCCTGGGACATCGCCGCATATTTACCTCGCGATGGCGGCTTCCAACCCACCGGGGCAGATGTCGGCCCGGATGGACAGCTATACGTTCTGGAACGCGCCTTTTCCGCCCTAGGGTTTCGAACACGCATTCGGCGCCTCACACTCGATGTGCCAGAGCCAACCGCAGAAACAGTTTTGGAGACGAGACTGGGCACCCATGACAACCTCGAAGGACTTTCAGTCTGGACGTCACGCAGCGGGGCGACGTGTCTATCGATGGTTTCGGATGACAATTTTCTATCCGTACAGACCAGCGAGCTGGTGGAATACGCCGTGACGGAAACGCTTGCAGGCGGCGCCACCTGCGACTAAGACGCCCAAGTTCGGATCCGAACCAAGTCGCCGCAACCTTGCAAAAACGGGCATATATTATGACACGCGCACATCTTCCCGGCATCATTGCCATGGCCGCCATCGTGGTGGCCTCCAACATCCTCGTCCAATACCTGTTCGGCAACTGGCTGACCTGGGGGGCGTTCACCTATCCGCTCGCTTTTCTGGTGACCGACATCATGAACCGCGTCTATGGCGCGGGTCCGGCGCGCACAGTCGTCTTTGTGGGCTTTATCGTCGGCGTATTCTGTTCGCTGGTCGGCACCCAGATTATGGGCGAATTCGGGCCACTCGTAACCTTCCGCATTGCAATCGGCTCGGGGCTTGCGTTTTTGACTGCCCAGTTGCTGGACGTCGGTATCTTTTCCGCTCTGCGCAATGGCGCGTGGTGGAAGGCGCCATTGGTCTCCACACTGGTCGGCAGCACTGTCGACACCGCGCTTTTCTTCACAATCGCCTTCTCAGCAAGTCTTGCCTTCATCGAACCGGGCAATGACGTGTCATGGGCGGGTGAGGCATTGCCGATCCTCGGGTTCGGTCCAATAGCACCACTCTGGGTGTCCTTGGCCATCGCCGACTGGGCGGTCAAACTCACACTCGCGCTTATTGCATTGGCACCTTTTCGGGCGATCACCGCACGCGTTGTCGCACCTGCCGAAATGCGTTGACTTATCTCACGGCTGTGCAAAACTGTGAGTGAGTTCAACAAATGAAAAGGAGGTGATCCAGTGTCAAGAAAGGTATTGGAGAGAGGTGTCGGAACAACTTGGGAGGTCGCCTGCTAGGGCAGCCCCGCGCGGCGCAAACCGCCAAGTTGGTCGGTTGACCTAACCGACACAACCTCCGAAACATTTCGAGAAGGGCCGCCTGCGAGGGTGGCCCTTTTTCTATACAGCCTCAGGCGGTATCAAGGCACCATGCTGCGGATCAATGATACTATCACGATTGAAGACTGGGAATTGAGCGAGCAGTTTGTGCGCGCCTCAGGACCCGGTGGGCAGAACGTGAACAAGGTCGCCACAGCAGTCGAGTTGCGATTTGAGGCGGCGCGTTCGCCGTCCTTGCCCGGTCCTGTCAAAACCCGGCTCAAACGTTTGGCGGGGCGGCGCTGGACACAAGAAGGCGCTTTGATCATCCAATGTGATGAAACCAGATCTCAGGCCCGCAACCGAGACATAGCGCGCAAAAGGCTGGCAGAGCTGATCGAAAAAGCACTGGTCGCGCCCAAAAAGCGCATCGCGACCCGCCCGACACTGGGGTCAAAAAAGCGCAGGCTCAAAGCCAAAAAAGTGCGCGGAGAAGTCAAAGCGATGCGCGGGCGCGTAGACCCGGACACCTAACGAAACATAGTTTCGAGTATCCGTCTTGGTCAAGCGTGGTTTTGAACCCACTCTCGATCTGCTTTGACCAATGTGTTGGCGAGCTCAATGAGTTTCCGCATGATTGCTGTGAGAGCGACCTTTTGCGGTTTTCCCTGTTTGATCATTCTCTGGTATTTTTTGCACATATCGGGGTTGTGTTTTACAGCGACGAGAGCAGGCATGTAGAGCGCGTCGCGCAACTGCTTTCGGCCCCCTTGAATGCTGGCTTTGCCACGCCACTTTCCCGACTGTTGGGTCATCGGAGCCAGCCCGGTCAGGCTTGCAGCTTTCTTCTTATCAAGAGTACCGACCTCAGGCATCTCAATCAGAATGGTTGCTGCGGCCACTTCGCCTATGCCCGGGATTGATCGTAAAATTGCGTTGGCCCGGGCGCGGCTGGGGCAGTCTTGCAGCCTTACGTTAATGTCTTGTTGTAATGCCTTCAGCTGACGCGTTAGCTGTTCTATCCGTGCTTTGGTTTGCCGCCTGACGAGAGCAAGAGTTTGTGTTTGCAGACGATTTATCAATCGGGTGCGATCCTTGATAAGAGCTCCTCGGGCACTGAATAACTCTCTGATTTCATATTGCTTTTCGTCGWTGGGT
>NZ_FRFA01000002.1 GCF_900143535.1 Tateyamaria sp. Alg231-49
ATGCAGCATACCTCATTCGTGGTCGCCCCCATCTCCCAGCATGCTTTTTTTGAGCAAGCGGAGTTCCAGCGTTTGCTCAGCAACCACTTCCTTCAGATCGCGGGCTTCACGGCGGAGATCCTTAACCTCGTCAGTGTTCGCAGCGCGGGCTGTGTCGCCTGCCAGCCGCTTCTTGCCCGCTTCCATGAAGTCCTTGGACCATTTGTAATAGATGCCTTGAGAGATACCCTCACGACGACACAGCTCAGCTATGCTGTCCTCGCCCCTCAGACCGTCCAGGACGATCCTGATCTTCTCTTCGGACGAGTAATGCTTGCGGGTCGCTCGTTTGATGTCTTTGACGATCTTCTCGCCTGAGCTTTTGCGTGTTCCATTGGTCTGTCTCATCTTCCACTCCTCGGTGGTTACGATGAGCCAAGAACACTCTCTTAGCAATTTGCCCTATTTGGACCCATAAGCGCTGACGTCAGACAGTCAATTTATGTGTGGCCATCGTGGGGTTTAGCGTGCTGAAACCCCTCGCACGGAGACTGGAACGGGCCGGTACATAGTTGGGTTCTTGGATGTCGGAGGCCTGGAGATGTCGACGTCGACAATGCGAGCGCAGCAGTACCGGTGCAAAGAAGACGTCGTCGTGAAATCATGGTATCCCGCCAATATCCACCCGACCGTCTGATTTATCTGCAATGGTGATCCCAAACAGTCTTTTCACTGCAAACCCGTTTGATGCGCGGTATTCGATTATTCCCCGCTCTCCGCCGCAAATTCTCTAACCACAGCCCACAACTTTCCGTCGGATCGATTTTTGGAATCAACAAACCGCTGGGGTCGATTAACTCAAATCCGCATTAGTGCCGAGATATGCAAAGCGGTAGGCCAGTGCGACGCCCAGACCGCCACCGACCACGTTACCGATTGTGACCCAAAATATATTGAAAAGAGCAGCGCTCATCGGAAGTGTTCCGCCCGCAGCCCAAGCCTGCGGGAAGAAGTACATATTCGCAACTGAGTGCTCTAGCCCCATCAGAACGAATGCTGAAATTGGCCAAAGAATGGCGAGGATTTTCCCTGCAGCAGTGCGCGCAGCGCATGCAAGCCAAATTGCAAGGCACACCAATGCATTGCACAGAATGCCTCTCACGAACGCCTCGGATAATGAAAGAGCGCCCTTTGCGTCGGCAATCCTGACTGCGGTCTCGCCCATCGGTTGGTCCAATATTCCCGACAGACCAAAACACAAAGCCAACGCCATCGCCCCCATCAGGTTCCCGAGATAAACGACCACCCAATTGCGAACCAAACGCCTGACAGAGATGCGTTTGTCGACAGCGGCCATGACCATCAGAGCATTGCCCGTAAAAAGCTCCGCGCCTCCGACAACAACCAGTATCAAGCCGAGAGCGAAGACAATACCGCCCAATAGTCTTGCGGGGCCATAGCTCGGGTCCACTCCTGTCATGACCATGGTGTATGCGGCTGCTCCGAAACCGATAAAAACTCCTGCAAGGCCAGCAAGTACCAGCATCTGCGCTGCGGGCAGTTTCGCTTTGTTGACACCTGCGACTTCAATCAGTTCCGCTATATGTGCCGGAGTATGGGCGTCCAGAAACGATGTGTTTTTCAATCTATCACCCTGCAATTGGCCTTGCCTGCCAGCTTACCGGAATTCGGCCTTGTCCAGCTTTGATCAGGGTCAATTCGTTGCGTTGAAAATCGCCTATAGTTGACAAAGCCGATACCCTGAGTGGGACCAAAAGATGTTGCGTGCAGACTTTTGGGAGAAGCAACACCAGCACAGCATCGGTTCGAGTCATGTCATGAAAATAGGAGGATTTAATGGTTGAGAAGAACGCAGAATATGGCCGCTGGCCTTCGCTTTACGACCCCTTGTTTGAACCACTGCGAACCTTGGGGCATCGGGTCGCGGATTGGCTGAAGCCAGCAAGTGCCGCATCGAGTAATGATGACGTTTATACCATTAGCATGGAGCTTCCGGGCGTATCGGAAAGCGACGTAGACCTTTCGGTTCACAACGGATCGCTGGTCATCAGAGGCGAAAAGAAAACCGAAAGCGAACAGAAGGGCGACACTTGGTATTTCAGCGAACGGCAATACGGCGCCTTCAGCAGAAGTTTCCAATTGCCTGAAGATGCTGATGGGGGGAAAGCCCAGGCATCCATGAAGGACGGTGTCCTCGAAGTGACTGTCCCGAGACTTGTTCTTGAAGACAAGAACAAGTCGCAAAAGATCGCGATCTCAAAACCTTGACCCAACTCGTGGCCGTGGGCTCGCGCTGCGAGCATCCCGGCCAGTAAGGCACAATATCAAAAGAAGGTAGCTGATGGCACAAGCGACCCACTACGACACTCTGGGAGTATCGCGCACGGCAAGCAACGATGAGATCAAACGTGCGTTTCGCAAGCTGGCGCGCAAGTACCATCCTGATGTCGCGAAAGGTCCAGAGGCCGAAGCAACGTTCAAAAAGGTCAATGAAGCATATGATGTGCTGAAGGACCCAGAAAAGCGTGCAGCCTATGACGCGCCGGAACCGCAGCCCGACTTCTCTTCGTCGCCCAATTGGGAGGGAGGCTTTGGGTTCTCGCATCCGGGGGCTGGAGACATGCGTGATTTCGAAGAAATCCTGCGCAACTTTCAGGGAGCCCGCCGCCACACGTCAGATGCTGGGAATAACAGGAGGTTTTCGGATCAACATGCGCGCATAAATGTGCCGCTGGACGCGGCATACACCGGAGCTACCCGCAAGCTGACACTGCAAGTGCCGCACATCACGCAGAACGGCGAAGTCGTCATCACAGAGCGTGACATCGAAGTTCGGATTCCGAAGGGCATTTTAGAAGGGCAGAACATCCGCCTGCGCGGTGAAGGTATCAAGGCGTCTGATGCGATCGGAGACCTCTATCTGGAAGTCCATTTCGAGCCGCATCCGGTCTATCGCCCCGAAGGCAGAGACTTGTACCTGGAGCTGCCGGTTACACCTTGGGAAGCCGCGCTGGGGCACAAAATTGTATTGCCAACGCCAGACGGAAAGGTCGATCTGAAGATCCCTAAAAACGCGCGCAATGGCCAGAAACTCCGGCTCAAAGGAAAGGGGCTGCCATCTTCGCCCCCAGGTGATCTTTACGCCAAACTGCTCATCGTGAACCCGCCAGTCGTCTCGAAAAAAGAGGCCGAACTTTATGAAGCGATGGCGCAGGAGACGGCATTTAACCCACGCCGCGCAATGGGAGGATAGGGAAATGAAAAAAGCACGCGCTAACAGCGAATTACTCGACTGCCTGACATCGGTCGAACTTTGCCGCTTTTGCAATGTGAATGAAGCTTGGGTGATCGAGCTTGTCGAGCACGGTGTGCTTGATCCCAGAGGCAACTCCTTTGAGGAATGGAACTTTTACGGCGTCAACATCGTGAGGGCAAAGAAAGCACGTCGATTGCAACGCGATCTGGGATTGAACACCCCAGGTATTGCGATGGTGCTAGATCTGTTGGAGGAACGCGAGGAATTGTTGCGCGAACTCATGAAAGCGGAAGCGGTTTAGGGATTAGCATGTGCCGGAGTTCAGAAGCTTCCGCAGGTACGGTGTACGCAAGCGGGTCAGACTGGTGCAGCATCACAGATGCTGTGACGCACCGCTATCGGAGGCACCACCGCCTGCTTCAAAGTGATGAACTTGGAACAATCTGGCAGACACTTTGGAATTGCAACCGCAGCACATTGCCCGACACCCCGTTCGCTGGGCTGACGTGCTTGCAAAACGTATCAAGGAAAACCCTGCTTTACATGGGCATATCGACAACTGTTTTGATAGGTGTTTCGCTCTCCGTGTTTGCGGCTCCTCTCTTGCTCGTTTTTACCGGTGCTTCCCCAATCGCAGAGCAAGGTTTAAGCAGTTTCCTACTCTTTGCTGCAGGTTCTATCATGACCAAGGAATATGACAGCCATCCCTACTGAGAACGGCAATTCAGAGAACGAACACAGTTGGCTGACCGTTTGGTGGCAGGTCACCTTCTTGGATCTGGCCAAACAGATGCGCTGGTCTTACCTGCCGCCATTGATGGTGTATTTCGCTGCTGGCGTTTCCGGCCTGACATCAGTCGTTGGCGCCTTCTTTCTCAAGGAATATCTGGACCTTTCTGCTTCCTTTGTTGCCGGATTGGCCTTCTGGGCTGGGTTGCCGTGGATACTGAAGATGCCGATGGGACATGTGGTCGACCTGTTCTGGCGGTGGAAGGCTCTGCTGATCCTGCTTGGGGCATCATTGATTACGGGATCCTTGCTCATAATGTATGCGCTGGTCTCGGCGCCTGGGCAGATGGACGACATAATGCCACTTGCGACCTGGTACGTGGTTGCCTTGATGTTGGCGCCGTCCGGATACGCCATCCAAGACGTGGTCGCCGACGCTATGACAGTCGAGGCGGTGCCACAGAAAGATGAGAAAGGCCGACCGTACAGCGAAGAAGACGCACGCGCGCTGCATACCACGATGCAAACTCTCGGGCGCATTGCTATTATTTCGGGGTTTGCAAGTGTGGCTGCTGTTAACATCTGGGTGTTTTCTGGCGCCGAAGATATCAGCGACGCAGCGCGTCTGGGACTTTACGGAAACGTATATCTAACCGCGCTTATCATTCCCGTCCTGTCATTGAGCGGTACGGTCCTGCACGCGGTGATCCAGCGGCGACAAAGGTCACGTGGGCAGACACTGCAAGGCCCAGAGGTCGAAACGGAAGTCAGTTGGCCGATCTTAGGTGGTGGTTTGGCCTTTGTTATTTTCAGCATCCTGCTCGGCACCAGCTCCTTTGACTACGCGCAGGAAGCGATTTTTTCGGTGTCGTTCATCATCATCGCCTATCTCATTGCCCAACTGATGAAGGAATTGCCAACTGCAAAGGCAAATGTACTGATTGGGACAGCCATCATTATCTTCGTTTTTCGGGCTGTGCCTTTGCCCGGTCCAGGGCTTACTTGGTTCGAGATTGATGAGTTGGGTTTTGACGAACAGTTCCTCGCCATCTTGGCCTTTATCACATCGCTTCTCGCCCTGATCGGGTTGATCGTTCTTCGGCCGTTGATGGCCCGCAAGTCCATTGCTTATGTCGTGGTTGTTCTGACGCTCGCTGCGGGGGTTTTATCGCTCCCCAACCTCGCGCTCTATTACGGGGTGCACGAATGGACTTCTGCGCACACAGGGGGGGTCGTGGACGCAAGGTTCATTGCAATTCTCGATACAGCCATCGAGTCGCCTCTTGGCCAGGTCGCTATGGTGCCGATGCTGGCTTGGATCGCGCGAAACGCACCGCCGCACCTGAAAGCTACTTTTTTCGCCGTCATGGCCTCTTTTACCAATATGGCGTTATCCGCCAGCAGTCTTGGCTCGAAATACCTCAACGAGGTCTTTGTCATCACCCGATCCTCTGTTGATCCGGCAACCGGAGAGGTTCTGTCGATCGCAGATTACAGCCAGTTGGGACAACTGCTGATCACAGTGGGGAGCCTCACGGTAGCATTGCCGCTGATCACCATCTTCGTTGTCCAGCAGTCGCGCTTGCGCACCAAGGAATAGGCTTCGTTCTATTTGTTGGTGGCATCGTTTAAGAGCTGGTCCAGATGCGCGACCGGCACCCCTATGTTTGATCCACCGAAGTCTGGCAGGATGGCCGCGTTTACGGCCACCACATGGCCATGCCGGTTCAATGCCGGGCCGCCGCTGCCGCCTACGGTGGTCTCAGCATCGTAAGTGACTGCACCCATACTCACCTGGGCAACGATCCCTTGGCTCGCAAGTGGATTGATAAGGTTCTGCTTGGACAGTTGGCTTGCGACAATCCAAAAATCGACTTCGCCCTCTGTGCGGATGGAGCTGATAAAGTCATTTCCAGCTTGGGCAAGAAGCGCTTTTAATCCGGTTGGGTAGCCCAAAAGGTAAATTTCCTCTCCAACGCGGGTCGGACTGTCTGACAGGGAAAGCCCACGCCCTTCTATGTGGGACGGTGCAATTGACAAAACCGCAAGATCCGCTGTTTCGCTATGACCAACCAGTTCTGCCTCGATTGGACCTGTGATCCCCGGGAAATAAACGACCAACCTGAGCATCTCAGGCACAAGACCGGACGCCTCAAACGCTTGAGCCTGTTCCTTGCTTGTCCAAGGTAAGGCAACGTGTCTGTTGGTCACGATGTGCTGACCGTTCATCAAAAGAAAGCCTGTGCCGGTGAACTGAAACTCGCCAGGATTTCCGTTACCAAAAGGGTCGAGCCTGGGCTGGCCAAATGGTGTTCTGAGCACTTGTCCGTCTGCACTCAGCACCTGCTTCAACATCTCACCGCTTTCAATATGCCTCAGACCAAAGGCGCCTTGAACGAATGCAACGGAAGGAACTGACTCTGCGATAACGCGCGCGGCTGCGTCTGAGCGTTCTTCAAGAACTCCAAGCCGGCTCGTGTTTCTCTCCAGGCGACTCTCAAGCCTTTGCTGTAGCGCAACCAGGTCATCCTCAGACAGTGCATTGTCACGGGTCTGCGCAAGCATGATGGTAACAGCCTCGATCCGGTGCGCGTCACGTTCCAAGGCCTGCTGTATCTGCTGGTCGCTTCGGTAAAGATAAATCCCAAATACAGTGATCACGCATAGGACAATGATGACCGAAAGCCGGAAATAGTAAGTCGTTTGCACAGCAGCTCGCCGCAAGCTCTCGCCCACAGCGAAAGATATGCGGCGAGGCAACGGACGCCTGCTGCTCCGTGCGTAGGTCCAGGCATCGCTGACAATTTCGTCGATGGGCCATCTTTTGGGAAATGACTGCTCACACAAACGAAAACGCGCCATCGGTCCATGCGCATCGAATTCGATCATGTCGCCATGCATCAGGTGAACTGCGTCTATTCGGTGCCCGTTTACCCAAACAGATTTGCCGCCAACCCCCTCGATCGAATAGGTATCACGATCCCACTTCAGGACAGCCACCAGGTCCAGATCATCTGCTTGCGTTGTGCCTGCGTTGATACGCAAAACTCTGTCAGAGCCGACTAAGGTCGACAAAACATCGCTGGAAAGCCAGTATGTTTTTCCCTTGGATGGGCCGGTTAAACCTTCCAGAAAAGCTCGCGCCACATTCTCATCCGGCGCCGTTTTTGAGCTTTCCGATTGTGCGTACGACCGGTCCATGTTCGGTCTCTAAATCTCTGATAGAGTGCAGTTCATGATACCGAGCGTCCCGGCTATGGTCCACAAAATTTTGGTTTCTGGCCGTCGAAGGCGGACGCAAAAAACCATACAGAAATTTGATGGCGGAGTGGAGCAATGCAGTGCCCCAGATAATGCAGGGTCACTTCTTATCGCTCAGGACTGCTGGCAATGGAGAAACCTGGACTTGCCAAAATTCTTTCTTTTAACAATTTCGACCGCCATCCCGCCAAAGGCGTTTCGTGGCGTAGGTTTACCCAGTCAACACAGTGTTGACGCCAGGAGTGGGAGGGACGGATTGAGGAAAACTTCTGTCCAAAATTTAACTCCCCGCTGTGAAACCAAAGCACAAAACCTGGGACAAGGAACAGCCGGTTGGTCAGAAGCGCCCTTTGCTGCCAAAGCAGGTCTGGGCCATCCGCGCCCGGCTCGAACTCGCTGCCAATCTTCGGGATCTGGCTTTGTTCAAACTTGCGATCAACAGCAGGCTGCGCGGCTGTGATCTTGTCTGCTTGAAGGTTGCCAATCTCGTTGTCGGAGAGCCCAAAGTGGCAACGGCGCGCAGTGCCGATACAACACAGATTTCGAATTTAGGTGGACCCAAGGACGCAAAAAGTTGCCTTCGCCGCACCCTTCGTGCCTCATCGAGTAACCAAAATAGGAGGATGCTAAAATGGGCAATAAATTCTTGTGGATACTGATGGCGCTACTGTCAATTGTTGGTGGGGTGATAGCGCTGATGAACCCAGTTTTCGCCAGCGGCATAGCTACGGTTATGGTCGCGTGGCTGTTCATTTTGTTTGGTGTGTTGCAAGTGTTTGCCGGATTCCGTGTCGAAGGTGCGGGTTCAAAAATATGGACAATTTTGCTTGGCGCATTGGCTGTCTACCTTGGTATCACGATACTTGGGCATCCGTTACAGGGAATGATGGCACTTACCACTATGATTGCTATTCTTTGCCTTGCAGGCGGCATTTCCAAAGTGATCTTGTCATTCGCGTTGGAAGATCGCCGCTTCTTCTGGCTCGTTCTTGTGTCGGGCATTGCGTCATTGGCCATCGGCATAATCATCTTCATGAATTGGCCAGTATCGGCTGTATCGGCGCTCGGAATACTTCTGGGTGTACAGCTTTTGTCTGATGGCGTCTCGGCGCTTGCGATGGCCTTCAGCAGCGATGGAGATGCGGCCGCTGACGCCTAAAGTCGGCTTGCCGATTATCCCCACTAGGCCCGCAAGCCAAATTGCGGGCCTAGTATTTGGAATGCTCTCTGGGTCAAACGCCCAAAGCCCTCACCGCCAAGCATCGCATCAGTGACTCAACGATGGTCTCACGTGCTCGGTTTGTGAAATCGGCTCCAACGCGCAATGGAACTTCAAGGGAACAGCATGAACCGTGCGGCGGTATGACCACTGAAAACCCGACCGAGAAGTCGCTTTCGACTTGGTTCTTTGCAATCGGCATCGCGGCCAATTTTGATTGGCGCCCTTTGGTACGGGCGTGATCTTTTGATCCCGCACCGCCATCTTATGGTTCTGCGGCGGCAGACCGGCCTGATGGCGGCAGCGGGAATCGCAGCGGAAGGAGCCAAGGCCGCGACTGATGCACTCAAAAAGATGGCGCTTGACCCGTTGGGCACAATTGCTTGGATCGCTAAAGTGAGGAGCCGAAACTGGATTTCAATCTAGACTACACCGGGTGGCAAGTTGCGGCCATTTTCGCGACCTATTTGTTTGCAGCCACGGCCAAGGGCGTCACCGGTCTTGGGTTCTCAACAGTGTGTCTGCCATTTCTCACCCTGACGGTCGGTTTAAAGGAAGCCCTTCCGCTCCTGATTATCCCGTCGCTCTCGACCAATTTGATCGTCATGCGTCAAGCCGGGCGCTTCAAAGAAACGCTCGCTCGCTTCTGGCCAATGCTGTTAACAACACTCCCCGGCTTGATGGTAGGACTATGGCTCCTGACCACAATAGACGGCCTCATGGCAGGTGGGATACTGGGGTCTGTGTTGCTGCTTTGGTGTGCATTTGCTTACGCCAAACCGGATTTCAGGCTGTCCGCGACATGGGAGCGCCGTTTGGGGCCGGTGAGCGGTTTTTTGACAGGTGTCACAAACGGTGTGACCGGGTCGCAAGTCATGCCGTCAATGCCCTTTCTCATGTCGCTTCATCTTGACCGAAATCTGTTTTTGCAGGCGATCAACTGCTCTTTCACTCTCTCAAGTGTGATCATGGCCTTTGGCTTGGGCAAATTGGGTTTATTTACTTTAGACGCCGCAATCCTATCCGTTTTGGGCACGGTTTGCGCATTTGTAGGCCTCTCATTGGGCGAAAGGGTTCGTAAACGGCTCTCGCAAGATGCATTTCGTCTTGCCCTAATCCTCATGCTCGTTGGGATGGCCATCGGTCTCATTTTCCGAGCAATCTGAGACCCGCAACTTGAGCCTCAGGATTGTTCGTGGCCTTGATCAGCATATTCTGACTTTTTGTAGAACCGCTCGCGCCAAACGAGGCAAAGGTTTCGACACTTTGCGAGCATTGTCCGCACATCACTGACCGCAATTGGACGCACACAAAAAGCCGGGATCACTCCTTAAAAACCCAGGTGCCCGGTCGAACTGAGCCGTTTAGGGTCGGGCACCTTTGAACACGTTTGGCGAAAGTCGCTGACTTAAGGACTGTCAAAAAACGAAACACAATCCGTCCAAGCGATTGACGCAGGTTCGAGTCTCGTCGCCCGCTCCAATCTTTTAAAACACCTCCACTTTAGTCCCCTGCGGTGGCCTGTCCACTTGACCTTATGCAGCCAATTCGGCCATCTGCACCCCAATACGCAACTCCGAGGTCCGCATGAGTGACACCACGACCCCTCAAACGCCCCCCCCTTCGGGCAATGAAGAGCGTGAGAAGTCCAAGAAGATCGGAGCTTTGCGGGAACTCGCCCCCTTTGTGCTGCCCTATTGGCCGCTATTGATCGCGGCTTTTCTGGCACTGGTGACGACTGCGATTGTCTCGCTGACTTTGCCGTTGGCCGTACGCCGTGTGGTCGACAATTTCGGGTCCGAAGATCCCCACATCCTCGACCTCTACTTCATGGCTGCAATCGGCATCGCGGGCTTGCTCGCGGTTGGCACAGGTGTACGCTATGCGCTGGTGACGCGGCTGGGTGAACGGGTGGTGGCCGACATCCGCAAGGCGGTGTTTGACCGGGTGATCGGCATGTCGCCGAGTTTTTACGAAAACATCATGACGGGCGAAGTCCTGTCCCGCATTACAACCGACACAACGCTGATCCTCAGTGTGATTGGTTCCTCGGTTTCAATTGCTCTTCGCAATCTTCTGATCTTTATCGGTGGCCTTGCATTGATGCTGCTGACCTCGGCCAAGCTGACCGGGCTTGTGCTGCTGATCGTGCCTGCGGTGGTTGTCCCGATCCTTGTGCTGGGGCGGAAACTGCGTGTGCTTAGCCGCGAAAACCAGGACTGGATTGCGGCGTCCTCGGGCCGGGCCTCGGAACAACTAAGCGCGGTGCAAACCGTGCAGGCGTTTACCCATGAGGCGGCCAGTCGCGCCATGTTCTCGGACGTGACCGAGGCCAGCTATGGCTCTGCCAAACGCCGCATCACAACGCGCGCGCTGATGACTGTGATCGTGATTTTCCTGACCTTTTCGGGCATCGTTGGCGTGCTCTGGATCGGGGCAAATGACGTGCGCGCGGGCCTCATGTCGCAGGGTGCACTGATCCAGTTTGTCATCTATGCGGTGATGGTGGCGGGGTCCGTTGCGGCCTTGTCCGAAATCATCGGAGAGTTGCAGCGTGCCGCCGGGGCCACGGAACGGTTGGTGGAGTTGTTGCAAACCCGTGACGAGGTGCGCGACATCGACACTCCTGCTGAGCTGGCGCAACCCATTCGGGGGCAGATCACATTCGAAGACGTGCACTTTGCCTATCCCGCACGGCCCAAGATCGCAGCACTTGATGGTACAAGCTTTGACATTCAGCCCGGCGAAACCGTTGCCTTTGTGGGCCCATCGGGTGCAGGGAAAACCACCGTCATTCAGATGCTCTTGCGGTTTTATGATCCGCAGTCGGGGCACGTCCGGCTGGACGGGGTCGACGTGGCAACGCTCGAACGCGAGACATTCCGCCAGAACATCGCGCTGGTGCCGCAGGACCCAATGATTTTCGCGGCATCTGCGGCGGAAAACATCGCCTTTGGCCGTCCGGGTGCCTCACGACAAGAGGTCGAGGCCGCCGCCAAAGCCGCTGCCGCGCATGACTTTGTCTCGGCCTTGCCTCAGGGCTATGACAGCCCGCTGGGTGAACGTGGTGTGATGCTGTCGGGCGGACAGAAACAGCGCATCGCCATCGCGCGGGCCATTTTGCGCGACGCCCCGGTTCTGCTGCTGGACGAGGCAACAAGTGCGCTGGATGCAGAAAGCGAACGGGCGGTGCAGGATGCAGTGGACAAACTGGCCAAAGGGCGGACGACTCTGATCGTGGCACACCGTCTGGCGACCGTCAAAAAAGCAGACCGCATCATCGTTCTGGATCAGGGTCGCATCGTGGCTCAAGGCCCCCACGACGCACTGGTCGACGAAGGCGGACTTTACGCCCGCCTTGCCCGCCTGCAATTCACCGATGGGATCGCAGCCGAATAAAGCTGTTTGTGACCTTGGGTCATGACAACTGACGCCGCGTCTTTGCGGCCCTGACGGCCTTGTAATCCTTGCAGATCACGATCAACCACCGCATCTTGGCCAGTGAAAAAACATGCGCCCGGAACTGAAGAAGGCGCGTCAGGGAGGATGCACATGACTTTTGCCGGGATCGCGGATCGCGACGCTATCGAGAATGAAATGCCGTGGGAAGACCGCGACTTTGCCACCACGCTCTATGGCATGCTCAGCAACACGGCAGAGAAATTCCCGGCCCACAAGGCGATCAGCTACCAGATATTCTCGGATCCAAAATCCAAGGCAGACACGCTGACGTGGTCGCAGGTCAAGGATCGCACAACCCAATGTGCCAACATGCTGCGCGATCTTGGGGTCGGCCCGACGGACGTTGTTGCCTATATTCTGCCCAATGCCACGGAAACCGTGATTGCGCTAATGGGCGGGGCCACGGCCGGTATTGTGAACCCGATCAACCCGCTGCTGGATGCCGAACAGATCGGCGCGATCCTGCGCGAAACGAACGCCAAAGTCGTCATCACTTTGCGCGCTTTCCCGAAAACGGATGTGGCCGAAAAAACCGCCAAGGCTGTCGCTTTGGCACCCAATGTTAAAACCGTGCTTGAGGTTGATCTGCTTGCGCACGTCTCTGGCCTGAAATCTCTGATTATCCCGCTGATCCGCCCCAAAATGGAAAAGGCACCGGGGGTCTCTTACAAATCCTTCAACGCCGAAGTGGACCAGCAGCCCAAGACCCTCAAATTTGAGGATGTGCAGGAAGATCGTGTCGCCTGCTATTTCCACACTGGCGGGACCACGGGTATGCCCAAGGTCGCGCAACACAAGTATTCCGGCCTGATCTACAACGGATGGCTCGCCAATCGCCTGCTCTTCACCGAACAGGACGTGGTGATGTGCCCGCTGCCGTTGTTCCACGTCTTTGCATGCCACCCGATCCTGATGGGCGCGGTGGCCTCCGGCGCGCATGTGGTGTTCCCAACGCCGCAGGGCTATCGCGGCGATGGCGTGTTTGACAACTTCTGGAAGCTGATCGAACGCTGGAAGGTGACGTTTATCATCACCGTGCCCACTGCGATCTCGGCCAAGATGCAGCGGCCTATCGACGCCGACATCTCGTCGATCAAAACGGCCTTCTCTGGTTCAGCCCCGTTGCCACAAGAACTGTTCAAACGGTTTGAAAAGGCCACAGGCGTGACGTTGGTCGAGGGTTACGGCATGACCGAAGCGACCTGCGTCGTCTCGCTCAACCCGCTCGACGGCGAGAAAAAGATCGGCTCGGTTGGCATCCCGGTCCCTTACACTGGCGTCAAAATCTACAAAGGGACGCCCGAAGGTCCGATCGAGGCAGGCATCGACGAGATCGGCGAGATTTGTGTGTCCAACCCCGGCGTCTATTCGGGGCACACCTATACCGAGGTGGATAAGAACAAAGACCTCTTTTACAACACCGATTTCCTGCGCACCGGCGATCTGGGGCGTATCGACTCCGACGGCTATCTTTGGATCACGGGTCGCGCCAAGGACCTGATCATCCGTGGTGGCCACAACATCGACCCCGCCGAAATCGAAGAAGCACTGCTTGGCCACGAGGCCGTCGCCTTTGCAGGTGCCATCGGCCAGCCCGACATTCACGCTGGCGAAGTGCCTTGCGCCTATGTTGAACTGATGGCCGGGGTCTCTGTCACGCCGGACGAGTTGATGGCGTTTTGCGCCAAGACCGTGCACGAGCGTGCGGCCCACCCCAAGCATATGACCATTATGAATGAGTTGCCCAAAACGGCTGTGGGCAAGGTCTTCAAACCCGACCTGCGTCGCGACGCCATCACCCGTACCTACAACGAAGCCCTGCAAAAAGCAGAGCTTGAGGCGCGCGTAACCTCTGTCATTGATGACAAGAAACGTGGGCTTGTGGCGCAGGTGGAACTCAACGGCGCAACACAATCATCGGTGCAGACCGTGCTGGGCGACTTCGTGCGGCCATGGGAAGTTGCAAACGCGGCGTAAGCGGCTGAGAAATCTCGCTCCATGACGCGAACGTGAGGGTCGCGTGATCGGTTTCTGAACTAGTGTGGCGGCATCAAAAGGATACGCCACACGATGCCCAAATCCCGCGCAAAACTCCGCAAATCCAAAACCGCAAACCCACCACCCGAACCGACCCGGCGCAGCATGCTGAAGCTGGCAGGTGGTGGGGTTCTGGCGGCCGCCGGGGCAGGGGGCGTTGGCCTTTGGGCGGTGGGGTCTTTCCGCGCCTACGCGGCAGAGCACGATTTGACCCGCGTGGGTCAAGGCGACATCGCGATCGTGCAAATCCACGACCCCCAATGTCCCACCTGCACCGCTTTGCAGAAACAGACGCGTGCTGCGCTGCGTGACTTTGATGACTGCGGGGTCACTTATCTGGTGGCCGATATCACAACGCCCGATGGTGCTGCGTTTGCGCGCAAACACCGTGTCTCTCATGTGACGTTGTTGCTCTTTGACGGGGCCGGTGAATTGCATGAAACGGCGCAAGGGTTGCAGCAGGCCAGCCAGCTGGCCCAGACCTTTGCCGCGCACAAGGCAGCGGTCGGGTAAAGGCACCGGTTTTACCTCAACCGACGCGCACGCAGTTCAGTGTTTCAGGATCGGTGGTTGAGCAGGGGCAGGCGTTGACCTACAAAACCCGGCATCGCACCTGAGACGCCCAAACCACCAGAAAGAGGAACGCAGCGGAATGATTTCCTACGTCACAGTTGGGGCCGATGACATGGCCGCTGCGAAACAGTTCTACACAGCATTCCTGCCCGCCCTCGACTATGGGCTGGAAGAAGGGCCAGAAGGCCTCAGCTTTGCCCTGCCTGTCGAGCAGGGCAAAAAGCCAGTCTTCCCGGATTTCTACGTCAAACCGACATTCGATGGACGTCCAGCCTCCGCCGGGAATGGCGCGATGGTCGCATTCGAAGCACGTAACCAACGTCAGGTGCGCGACCTGCACGCCGCCGCACTGGCAGCGGGCGGCAGTGACGAAGGGCAGCCCGGTTTTCGCGCCGACTACGGCGCGCATTTCTATGTCAGCTACCTGCGCGATCCCCAAGGCAACAAGATCGCCCTGTATTCGAGCGACCCAACCGAACCGGGGCGCGACGGATAGCAGGATAGGGTTTGGCTTTTGCCGTGCATGGGCGATGGCCATCCGTCTTTTGACGAGTGACCCCCCTGTGACATGGGGGATTGTGTGAACGTTCGACACTCGTTTGGCTTGCGGTTAGGTTTTGGTGCAACTGGACGGAAGCAGACATGAGCGCCAAACCACTCGCTGGGAAATACATTCTCGATCTGACCAACGTGCTGGCTGGCCCCTTTGCCTGTCACCAACTGGCGCATCTGGGCGCCGAGGTGATCAAGATCGAAATGCCGGGCAGCGGGGACCTCGCGCGGCAACTGGGCCAAGACGAAGACCTGAGCGCGCGAAACATGGGCATTTCGTTTCTGGCCCCCAATCCGGGCAAAAAGTCGGTCACGCTGAACCTCAAACACGATTCCGGCAAGGCGCTGCTCAAGCAACTGGTGCGAAAGGCGGATGTGCTGGTAGAGAATTTCCGCCCCGGTGTAATGGCCGGGCTCGGGCTCGGGCCAGACGTGCTGCGCGGCGAAAACCCGCGCCTGATCTATTGCGCGATCTCGGGCTTTGGACAGGACGATGCGCTGGCAGGACGTCCGGCCTATGACCAGATCGTGCAGGGCATCTCGGGGGCGATGGCGATCACCGGAACACCCGAGGCGAACCCGCTGCGGGCCGGGTGGCCCGTGGCAGACACGGTCGGCGGCTTGACGGCGGCACTTGCGATCTCAGCAGCCCTGAACGCGCCAGAACCGGGCGGCGTCATCGATATTTCGATGCGTGATGCGCTGATGGCGACGATGGGCTGGGCGGTGTCGAACTATCTGGTCGCCGGGGTCGAGGCAGTGCCAGCAGGAAATGAAAATCTGACCTCTGCACCCTCCGCCGCCTACGAAACCGCGAACGGGCCCATCAACATCGCGGCCAACAAGCAGGACCAATGGGAAAAGCTGGCCCGCCATCTGGGTCTCGAGGCGCTCTTGGACGATCCCCGCTTTGAAACCCGTGCGGATCGCAAGGCAAACAGAACAGCGCTAAACGCAGCCATCCAAGCAAAGCTCGGCACACGCCCGGCAGAAGTCTGGGAAGACGAGTTAAACGCGCTCGGCGTGCCAGCAGGACGGGTGCTGTCCCTGCCCAAAGCGTTGGAACAAGCGCGCGCAGCGGGTCAAATTGCGAATTTCGAACTGCAAGGGGGGCGTCAGGCCGAAGTGTTTCGAACAGGCATGCGGATCGACGGAGCACCCCTTTCGGTCGACACGGGGCCACCCGAACTGGGGCAAGACACCGACGCGGTTCTTGGGGAACTCGGACTGGATGCGAACGAGATCAACGAGTTGCGAAAGGCGGGCACAATATGAGTGACGTGGCAGACTGGTGGCGCACCTCGATCATCGACATGGAACCGGGGCGGATAGACATTCGCGGACGCCCCATCGCGGACCTGATCGGAAACACAAGCTTTGCACAGATGATCTGGCTCATGTTGCGCGGCGATGTGCCAAGCGACGGACAGGCCCAGCTTTTGGAGGCGGCTTTGGTCGCCGCGGTCGATCACGGGCCACAAGCGCCTTCGATTGCGACAGCACGGATGGCGGTGACGTGCGGCGCATCGCTCAATCAGGCGATGTCCAGCGCGGTCAACATGCTGGACGATGTGCATGGCGGCGCAGGCGAGCAGGCGGTCGAACTGTACCACAGAATTGCCAAAAGCGGTGATCTGGAACGCGAGGTCGCAGGCTGGCGCAAAGAACATGGGAAATACATTCCCGGCTTTGGGCATCGCTTTCACAAACCGGTCGATCCGCGCGCGCCACGGCTCATGGCCTTGGTGCAAGATGCGGCGTCAGACGGGGTGGTCGAGGGTCACTTTGGCCAGATAAGCATGGCGGTTGAGACCCATCTGACAGAACGCGCAGGCAAGCCCGTGCCGATGAATATCGACGGCGCAACGGCGGTCGTTTTCGCCGAACTTGGGTTCGACGCGCCCCTTGCGCGGGGGCTGTTCTGCCTGTCCCGCTCGGTCGGCATTCTCGCCCATGCATGGGAGCAGAAACAGCAGGGCGGACGAAACAAGGGACCGACGCCGCCCAGCTACCGCTGGACCTACGAAAAGCCGAACACGCGCTAAACACTGGACAGGCAGCCGTATATTTGGTGTTCTCGACGAGTCAAAAAAGGCCACCCGGAAACCGGGGGCACAATGACTATTGGGAGGATATCTATGAAAACCCGTTTGACCGGTCTTGCGACCGCGTTTCTTTTGTCTGCTGGCGCGGTCCAAGCCGCTGAATGCATTGCGCCTGCGAACCCCGGCGGAGGCTGGGACTTTACCTGCCGCCAGATCGGCAAAATCCTGTATGATATTGGCCAGGTCGATAAACCTGTTCAGGTGACCAACATGGCCGGCGGCGGCGGTGGTCTGGCCTTTGCAAGCGTCGTGAACGAACGCAATGACGATGGCGATCTGATCGTGGCTGCATCGCAAGCGACAGCGACACGCCTTGCTCAGAATGCATATGGCGGAGCAACCGCAGATCAGGTGCGTTTTGTTGGCGCAATTGGTGCCGATCCCGGCGTGATCGTGGTGGCGGCTGACAGCCCACTGAACAGCCTTGATGACCTGATGAATGCCATCAAAGCTGGCGACGACGTATCCTTTGCGGGCGGTTCAGCAGCGGGTGGTTTTGACCATCTCAAAGTGCTGATGCTGGCCAAAGAGGCGGGTATCTCTGACATCCGTTCGATCAAGTATATCGGTGTGGACGGTGGCGCGGATGCGATCACCCAGACCATTGGTGGCTTCACCACGGGTATGACCGGTGACATGTCGGAAATCGTAGGCTTCCTGAAGTCCGGCGAAGTCAAAGCGCTTGCCGTTCTGACCGAAGAGCGGGTTCCGGGCTTTGAAGACGTCCCAACGGCTGTCGAACAGGGCTATAAAACGGTCGCTGTGAACTGGCGTGGTCTTTATGTGCCCAAGGGCATCTCGGACGACCGGTTCAACGAGTGGGGCCAAAAGCTGGCCGCAGTTGCTGAAAGCGCCGAGTGGAAAGAAGCCATGGCTGCGAATGGTCTGGCGCCATTCACCAAAGTCGGCGGCGACTTCCAAAGCTGGGTGGACGGCGTAATCGCTGATACCGAAGAACTGAGCCGTGAAATCGGCGTCATTCAGTAAGGCGCTGACACATGCTTCGATCTGACCGAGTCTTCGGACTGGTCGTGATTCTGGCGGCGCTCGCGTATATCGCGAGCGCCCTTCAGCTTCAGACCAGCTTTTTGTCTGACCCGATGGGGTCAAAGTCCTTTCCCATTGGGTTAGGTGCGGTCGCGGTCCTTTGTGGGATCGTGATGATTTTCAAACCGGAGGACGAGGCCGAATGGCCCGCGCCGGTTGCCATCCTCAAAATCTTTATTTCAGTGGTTGTCATGGTGGCCTACGCCTACGCGCTGAAACCGTTGGGCTTTCTGATCCCAACCACTCTGGCGGCTGGGATTCTCAGTTACCTGATCACCCCACGCCTGACGTTTAACGTGATGGTGGGCATTGGACTGGCTATCGGCCTGTACCTGCTTTTCCGCTATGCGCTGGGCCTAGAGACATTGCAAGCCATTCCCAAAGGCTGGGGGGGTTAGGCCATGGACATTCTTTCCAACCTTGCGCTGGGTTTCTCGGTGGCGCTCAGCCCATGGACCCTGATGCTTGCTGTTATCGGCTGTTTTTTGGGCACAATCATCGGCGCGTTGCCGGGGCTTGGTCCCTCGAACGGTGTGGCGATCCTTATTCCGCTGACCTTTTCGCTGGGGCTGGATGCGACCTCGGCGCTCGTTCTGCTGACCTCGGTCTATTACGGGGCGATGTATGGCGGGCGGATCAGCTCGATCCTTTTGAACATTCCGGGCGACGAACCGGCCCTGATGACAACCCTTGATGGCTATCCGATGGCCAAGAACGGGCGCCCAGGCGATGCGCTGGTGATCTCTGGCGTGGCCTCTTTCGTTGGCGCACTTCTGGCCACCATCGGGTTGATGCTGCTCGCCCCGCTGCTCAGCCGGGTGGCCTATCAGTTTGGTCCAGCCGAGTATTTCGCGCTCTATCTGCTGGCCTTTTGTACACTGGGTGGCCTGTCGTCCAAGAACCAGGCCAAGGCGGCCTTTGCGGCGGCGTTGGGGCTCGCGATTGCGACCATCGGGCTGGACAACCAGACGGGTATGCCCCGATTTACCGGCGGTAACCTGCACCTGATGGACGGCGTCGATTTTCTTGTTCCGCTTGTCGGGCTTTTCGCTGTCTCCGAGGTGCTGATCTACATCGAAAAGCAGGGCAAGGATTCCTCGCTTGGGATCAAGCTTGAGAAAGTGACGATCCCGTTTCGCGAAATTGGACAGTCCTTCTTTACCATGCTGCGGGCCAGTTTGGTGGGCTTCGTCGCGGGCGTTCTGCCGGGGGCAGGGGCGTCGCTGGGTTCTTTCTTGGCATACATGTCCGAGAAATCCATTGCTGGCAAAAAAGGTGGCTTTGGCACTGGCGTTGCACGCGGGATCGCGGCCCCTGAGGCCGGGAACAATGCGGCGGCTGGCGGGGCTTTGGTCCCGATGCTGACCTTGGGTGTTCCCGGCTCGGGCACCACGGCGGTGCTCTTGGCGCTTTTGATGACATTGAACATCACCCCGGGACCGACCCTGTTTACCGACCGGCCTGAAGTTGTCTGGGGTCTGATCGCCTCGCTTCTGATCGCCAACTTCGTGCTGCTGGTGATGAACGTGCCGATGGTGAAACTGTTCGTGTACATCCTCGCCGTGCCGCCCTCGCTGCTGTTGCCGGGGGTGATGATGATCAGCTTTGTCGGGATCTTCTCGCTGACAGGCAGCTACTTTGACCTGCTGCTGATGACCGGCTTTGGCGTGATGGGGTACCTCTTTCGCAAGATCGGGATACCAACGGTGCCCATTATCCTTGGCATCCTGCTGGGCAAGCACATGGAGGACGCGCTGCGGCGCGCGATGATCCTGTCGGACGGCGATGTCAGCTATCTGTGGTCGTCTCCGATTGCCATTGGCCTCTGGGTCGCGGCGATTGTGGGGTTTGTCGCGCCAATGTTCCTGCGTCCGATCCTCAAGCGCCCTGACCGGGTAATCGACTAAGCGATGGTGCGGGTGCTCATCCCTTCCGGTGCGCTTGGGCTTGGCTATGACCACGACGCACTGGAACGCGGGATCGCCAACAAACCGGACCTGATCGCCATCGATGGGGGGTCAACGGACAGCGGGCCGTCCTATCTGGGGCGGGGCGTGTCCAAATACGCGCGCTCCTCGACCAAGCTGGAATGGGCCGGGCTGATGGACGCCGCACGCCGCGCGCGCTGCCCGCTGGTGATTGGGACAGCAGGCACCTGCGGGGCAGGACGTGCGGTGGACTGGCTGGTCGAAATCACCCAAGAAATACTGGCCGAACGCGGCGAAACGGCCAAGATTGCGGTTCTGAAATCCGACCAACCCGCGAACCGTGTCGTTGATGCACTTGGCGCAAACCGGATCACGCCGCTCACGCCCGCACCCGACATTGACGCGCCCATGCTGGAAAGCTGCACCAACATCGTGGCGCTCGCCGGAGTAGAACAAATCACCTGCGCGCTAGACACTGGGGCGGACATCGTGATTGCGGGGCGCACGACCGACACGGCGATCATCGCTGCCCTTCCGATTGCCAAAGGCATTGATCCCGGACCGGCATGGCACGCAGCCAAAATCGGGGAATGCGGCGCATTGTGCGCCACCAATCCGCAATCCGGCGTGATCCAGATCGATTGGGAGGGCGCGGCGTTTACGCTTACCCCATTGGCCGATGATGCGCGTGCGACCCCGCATACAGTCTCCGCCCACATGCTCTATGAAAATGCGGACCCGTATTTGTTGCACGAACCGGGCGGCACGCTGGACGTGACCGAAGCGCGCTATGACGCGCTCGATGACACCCGCGTGCGGGTCACAGGATCAGTCTGGCGCAAGGCGACCGGCTATAACGTCAAACTCGAAGGCGCGCGCGTGGCGGGGTATCAAACAGTGGTGCTCGCCGTGGTGCGCGACCCACACTACGTGACCAATGCGGCAACATGGGCCAAGGACATCATCGCCAAATGCACCGACAAGGCGCTGCAACGCACCAGTGCCACGGCGGATGATTTCACCATCGAAATCAGGCTGATTGGGCAAAACTCGGTGCTGGGCGATTTAGAAACCCGCGTGGCTGATCCTGTCGAGATCGGGGCGCTTGGTCTGGTGACCGCAAAAACGCCGGAACTGGCCAACGAGATTGGCAAACTTTTGAACCCCTACCTTTTGCACCACCCGCTGACACGAGAAGAGGAAGTACCGACATTCGCCTTTCCCTTCTCCCCGGCCGAGATCGACCGCGGACCCGTCTATGAATTCTGCCTGAACCACGTGATGTGGCTGGATGATCCAATGGACGCCTTCACACTTGAGGTACTCGATGCCTGAAGTGCGCGATCTGGCCGAAAAGGTGCGGTCCAAGAATGCCGGGCCATTTTGGGTGACGGTGGACATTTTCTGCGGCTCGGCTGAGGCGTTTGAGCGTATCAAGAACGGCCTGACGACCAAGGCCGTTGCCGAACGGTTCGATACACCCGAACAACTCCTGAAACGGTTCGATATCCAAAGCCTGAACGTCGTAAAGATTTCCGTACCCCGACCGTCGGTTCAGGGCACAATTTCAGACCGAGATATGCATGGTGCAGGATGGGCGGCGCTGGTCGCCGAGATGCAGATTGCGTGACATACGCCCTGTCTAGGGCGTGATCACAGGCCGTCGCAGACGCCGGTTGTAACATTGTGTGCGTCTTTCAAACAAGTTGGCCCGACTGGCGCGAGCGGTTCCCGTATTGGGCGCATTTTTCTAGCTTGAGTTGCGCAATGACGCCTTTTTATGCTATTATCTCAGAATTAGAACGCTGGGCGTCAATTCTGGATGCCAACATATTTTGCACAATACTTTTCTCTTTTGGCCGCCCTGCGTCCTGCAAATTCATTTTGAGGAGGAGACTAAGATGCCAAAAACACCCAACAAAAAGACCGTCGACAGCGCGATCGAAAAACTGAACGAAGTGCGTCGTGAATGGATGCGCCGCCCCGGGGTCACGGCTGTGGATGTAGGCTTTAAGATCAAAGACAAAGTCATGACGGACGACGTGGCACTTCGTGTTCATGTCGCGCGCAAAAAGCCCGTCGCTGACCTGTCCTCCAGCGAAGTTTTCAACACAACCGGCAAGTCGCTCACAAAGCAAGGTGGGTTTCCGGTCGACGTGATCGAAGGCGATTACGCGCCAGCGGATGTCAGCACCGACCGTGTCGCTCTTGAGGACCTGATGGGCGAAGTGGGGGTCGGTATTGAGCGCACCACCGCTTTCAACCCACTTGTCGGCGGGATCAGCTGTGGCAACCCAAGGGTTACGGCAGGCACGCTGGGCGCAATCGTCTTTGACCGGTCGAGCTGTCGACCGATGATCCTGTCGAACTGGCACGTTCTGGCTGGCGGTTCGGCTGCGGCTGTGGGCGAAGACATTCTTCAACCGGGCCGGGTCGATGGCGGAACAGAGGCGGTTGCAACCCTCACGCGGATGCGGCTCGACTCGTCCATGGACGCCGCTGTTGCGACGCTCAACAACGCGCGCGCGCACAGCCGTGACATCATGAACATCGGAACTGTCACCGGCACGGACGACGCGACACTGGGTATGGAGGTCGAAAAATCCGGCCGCACTACGGGTCTGACCAAGGGTATCGTGGATGGGGTCAGCATGAGTGTTTCGATTGACTATGGCGATCCAGGTGTTGTGGCATTCACAAACCAGATCCGCATCGTTCCGCGCCCGCCATGGCCTGCCGTGGATGTTGAAATCAGCTTGGGGGGTGACTCTGGCAGTATCTGGTTGAACGAGCGAACAAACCGCGCAATTGGCCTGCACTTTGGAGGGGAACGGAACCCATCTCCAGCGTCAGCGGAAAACGCGCTGGCCAACCCAATCAAACCCGTCGCGTCTGCACTGAACTTTTCGTTCCTGCCGATTTTCTGCCCCTCCCGGCCAATCCCGACCAGACCGGTGTTCAACATTTGCCAGCGCTATCCAGAGATTTGTGATCTGCTGATCCGCCGGCGCATTCCGATCTTTAATCCGCCCCGCCCGCGCCCGGACCCCAGACCGTTTGATGATCTGAGGTTTCTGCGCCAGTTGCTTGAGATGATGGAAGCGGAAGAGCACGGCGGCGGTGGCGGCGGTGGCTGTTCCTGTGGTGGTCATTCGGGCGAATATGACTACGGTCAAGACTACTAAGCAGGAGGTAAAAGTGTCAGATCCAGAACAGGTCAAGACTGCGACAGAGGCGCTTGACGACGTGCGCAGCGCGTGGATGTCACGCCAAGGTGTCATCTCGGTCGAAGTTGCACGGCGCTGGATCGACGGGGTCCCGACCGATGAGGTCGGGATTCGCGTTACCGTAAAAAAGGTATTGCCGCCCGAAGATGTTGCGGGGGGCGAAGTGTTTCCCAAAGATCTGAATGGCGTTCCTGTCGATCTTGTGGAAGGTACACCGCCCGTGCCTGAGAGCTAAGCAGTCTCTTCGCTCGCGGGTGTTCAGGCGAAAGTTCTTCTTGCAATTCGCGCCCAGCTTGTGAAGCTGTTGGCGTGTATGTGTGAGGGAGAAAAATGCGGTATTTTTGCGTGATGTTGTCGCTTGTCGGGCTGACGGGGTGTCTCGCGCCTCCGGTTCCAGAAGAACCCGAGTTCGAGCCCGAGCCTGTTCCCCTGTTCGAGCCGGAGAATCCCGGACCATGGTGTGGATATGCCACCCGCATTGGTTTGAACCCAGACACGCCCGCGTCCGAGAAAGAAGCGATCGAAGCCCTTGCGGCTGAGCGTGGCTGCTAGAGCGCACTTTGTGCCTTGGTCGCCGGTTCTGACTGCGCGCACAGTGCAACGTGGGTGCGGTCTGTCCCTGTCCGGCCGCCCTTGGCGTTACATTTGTGTTTTTCGCAAACCTTAACGGATTGTTACCGTGCCTCTGTAACCCATTGAAATTACTGGTGTGCAAACGTGTCCCAGCGTGGGACACGTCAAAAAAATGCCCCGGTGTTCTCACACCGAGGCAAAAACCGAACGATCGGCCAGGGAATAAATCGTTACCAGTCTGCGGGGCCTTTGTCCGCAAATGCGTGCACCAAAAAGTCGATGAACGCGCGCACCTTCGGCTGCGTAAAGCGGCCTGGAGGGTAAACAGCATAGATACCTTGGGTCTCAAGCGGCAGGTCCGGGATCGCATCTTCGATCAGACCCTTTTCGAGGGCCTCCGCATAAAGAAAGCTGGGCAGGTACGCGATGCCAAGGCCAGAAACGGCGGCATTCAGAAGGGATTGCCCGTCATTTACAGATAACCAGCCTGCCGTGCGCACCTGACGTTTTTCGCCTGATGGCGCGGTCAGTTTCCACATGTTGCCGGAGGACTGGTTGGAATAATGGAGCAGCTTGTGCTCGTTCAGATCGTCGATCTTTTCGGGGCGGCCATATTGTTCGAAATATTTGGGGCTCGCGATCATGCGTTTGGTCGTCTCAGTTAACTTGCGTGCACGCAAGGTGCTGTCTTCCAGCTCACCGATCCGCACGGCCATGTCGAACCCTTCTGAAATCAGTTCCACATAGCGGTTGTTCAGGACCATGTTGACCGTGATGTCCGGAAAGTCCGCGAGGAATTCGGACAGTCGCGGGGACAAGTGATTGACCCCAAAATCTGTCGCAACCGAGATACGCAGCAGACCAGACGGTGCCGATTGCATGGACGTCACCAGCGAATCCGCTTCGCCTGCATCATTCAGTACCCGGCGGGCGCGGTCGTAATAGGCCAGCCCAATCTCAGTCGGCGACACGCGCCGTGTCGTGCGATTCAAAAGACGGGCACCTAAACGGGCTTCCAGAGATGAAACATGTTTTGAGACAGCGGATTTAGAAATCCCCATCTTCTTGGCAGCATCCGTAAACCCGCCTTGGTCTACGACCATGGCGAAGGCTTCCATCTCGGTAAGGCGGTCCATGCCCGGCCCTTTCTTCTCAGTTCTTCGAGGATCGGGTATCGTGGCCAATCACGGCACAATCAGGGCGGGGATGGGATAATATCGGGGTAATTGCAGGAATCGTTCCGGGCATGGAAACGACGACGTTCGCTCAGGTGGCGATATCCTGCGCCCATTCCTGGAAGGTTTCAGCCTCTTGAGCGAGTGGTTCGCCGTCTTGCCCGCCGATCAGCAGGAAGCCGAAACCGGGCGTGTTCCAGCGCGCGACATCAAGGCCCTCGGCGGCCCCCATGCTGACACCTTTCGCATCCGGCCCCGCGGGGATGATGCACAGAGCCACGGGTGTGCCGTCATCGCGAAGGTAGGAAATCTGCACAAGCGGCTTGCCGTTGAAGCCCAAAAGCTGGGCCCGTTTAAACGTCAATCCTTCGGCCTCTGGCAGTGCGGCCAGATCAATGCCAATCCCCTCGGACACGGACGCCAGTTGCAGCGCAGCCTCTGCTGCAGTCGGGTTCACCTCTGTCAGCGTGGCGGTCGTGTAAAGCGTCTGGTAGCTGGCCACGAAACTGACCCAGCCGCGCGGCGCAGGTTCTGGAGCGCCAAAGCCCGTGAACAACGCAACGGCCAGCCCGGCGGCGATCCCGGTGCCAAAGGTTCCCAGACCCCACGCCCACTTGAGGGGAGCATTGGTGTTGGCCGGTTCCGGTTTTGCGACCTCCGGTGTTGGTAAAACTGGCATCGCCGGAGCATCGGCAAGCATCTGATCGAAGACCCCTGCAATAGCATCCATTGGTATTTCCAGACCCGCCATCCGATCTGCAAGGTCCGAATCTGTTTCAAGCGCTGCGGAGATATCAGCCATCAGCGCATCATCCGCCTCGCCGTCCAAAAAGGCGGTCAGATCCTCGTCACTAAAGGCGCGGGGCGTGCTCATTGCTGGCCTCCCTCAGGGTCGGCCATGATGGTGTTCAGCTTTTTGCGTGCGCCGGCCAGCCGGCTCATCACGGTACCCACGGGGATCTCCATTATCTCTGCCGCTTCCTTGTAGCTGAACCCCTCCACATAGACGAGCAGGACGGACTGCCGCTGGGCCTCGGGGAGGGCATTCACATGGGATAACACCTGACGCGCCAGAATATTCACTTCGGTGCCCGGAGAATTGTCAGCAAGGTCGATTTCCTCGACCGGCATAAGGCCGCCGCCCGTGCGCACCTTGCGCGAGCGCAGCTCGTTCAACCACACGCGTTGGCACATACGGAACATCCAGCGGTCCAGATGAGTCCCTACTTCGAATTGGTCGGCCTTATCCAGCGCGCGCAAGCAGGTTGTCTGGGCCAGATCATCACCCCAATCGCGCCGACCGGTCAGCGCAACAGAATAGCGCCACAGACGCGGATAGATCGCGCCCATGCCATCACGCACGGTTTGTTGAGCATGAGTGGAGATGAATTCAGTCCTTAACGCGCTACACTCTAAGCAACATCATTAAGCGGAGGAGGAAAGCAATGAAACCTTTAGTGATAGCACTCGGCGCGGGATTGCTCATGTCGACATCTCTTTGGGCGCAAGGTACGCTGGCACCCGAAAATGCCACGGTCTATTTCATTGGCCTTGAGGATGGCGATACGGTTTCATCTCCCGTGACTGTCGTTTTCGGTCTTGCAGGCATGGGCGTCGCACCTGCCGGTACTGAGAAAGAAAACACCGGCCACCACCACCTGTTGCTGAACCGTCCGCCGATTGGAGAGGGTGAAGAAGGCGCGGAAGAGTTGGAATACGGTCTGCCCGCCGATGACAATCATATCCACTTCGGCGGTGGGCAAACACAAACAACATTAGATTTGCCCGCAGGCACCCACACGATGCAGCTTGTTCTTGGGGACCTGAACCACATTCCGCACTCGCCGCCTGTGGCGAGCGAAGTGATCACTATAACCGTGGAATGATACAGGTGTGATGCCCTTCTGATAGGGTATCACATTGCCAACCACAGTTGTCTGGCGGTCGCCTACAAGGTCGCTGCCAAACGCGTACCCTGATCGATTGCGCGTTTTGCGTCCAGTTCAGCGGCAACATCCGCGCCGCCAATAATGTGATGAGAAATGCCTGCGGCTTCCAAGGCATCCGCAAGGGTCCGATCTGGCACTTGGCCTGCGCAGAGGATGATATCATCTGCCTCGATCAGGGTTGGGTTTTCGCGCGCCTCACCAAACGATACGTGCAGCCCTGCTTCGTCGATCTTTTCATAGTTCACTCCGCCCACGAACTGCACATCTTTCATGTTGAGTGCGGCGCGGTGAATCCAACCTGTTGTTTTGCCCAATCGCCGCCCGTGCTTTTCTGCCTTGCGCTGCAGCAACGTGACCGCCCGCGCGGGTGCGTCGGGCTTTGGTCCCTCTGGGGCGAGGCCGCCACGGTTCACGGCAGGATCACTGACCCCCCATTCAACCATCCACTCGGGCAGGTTCTCGGTCGGGCTGTCGCCTTCGTGCACAAGGAATTCGGAGACATCGAACCCAATACCGCCCGCACCTATCACAGCTACGCGCTTTCCCGGTTGGCTGCGTTTTTTGAGCACGTCGATATAGGAGTGCACGTTCGCGCTGTCTTGGCCGGGGATGCCCGGGTCGCGTGGCAAGACACCTGTGGCGATGATTACCTCATCAAAGGTGCTCAGCATGTCCGGTGTAGCTTCGGTGTTGAGAAGCACCTTGATGCCCAATTCTGCGACCATGGTGCGGTACCAGTCGACGAGACCCCAGAACTCTTCTTTGCCCGGCACCTGTTTGGCCATGTTCAATTGTCCGCCGATCTCATCTGAGCGGTCAATGAGAGTGACGCTGTGCCCACGTTCTGCGGCAGCCATGGCGGCTGACAGGCCCGCAGGGCCCGCGCCAACGATGGCAATGGACTTGGTGACTTGTGCTGGCGTGACCACCAGCTCCGTTTCTGCGCAGGCACGCGGGTTCACAAGACACGAACTCAACTTACCTGAAAAAGTGTGATCAAGGCATGCCTGATTGCAGGCAATGCAGGGTGCGATCTGGTCCGCTTTTCCGTTCATCGCTTTGGCCACGAAATGAGCATCGGCAAGCATTGGGCGGGCCATTGACACCATGTCGGCACAGCCCGTGGCCAGCACGTCTTCGGCCACGTCAGGTGTGTTGATGCGGTTTGAGGTGATCACGGGGATGCTGACCTGACCCATCAGCTTTTTCGTGACCCATGCAAAGGCCGCACGTGGGACGGACGTGGCGATTGTTGGAATGCGGGCCTCGTGCCATCCGATGCCGGTGTTAATGATCGTCGCGCCTGCTGCCTCAACAGCCTTGGCCAGTTGGACAACCTCATCAAAGGTCGACCCGTTCGGCACCAGATCGATCATGGACAGACGGTAAACGATGATGAAATCTGAACCGACCGCTTCGCGGGCGCGGCGCACCACCTCGACGGGCAGGCGCATCCGGTTCTCATATGATCCGCCCCAGCGGTCCGTGCGCTTGTTTGTGTGGGTCACAAGGAACTGGTTTAGGAAATATCCCTCGGAGCCCATGATCTCGACCCCGTCATAGCCCGCCTGCTTGGCGCGCACAGCCGTCGCCACGATGTCGCTGATCTGCTTTTCGATGCCTTCTTCGTCAAGTTCTGCCGGTGGGAAGGGAGAGATCGGGGATTTCACAGCTGAGGGGGCTACACATTTTGGTCCATAGGCGTAGCGGCCCGCATGCAGGATCTGCATCGCAATCTTGCCGCCTGCGTCATGTACCCGTTGCGTGACCAAAGAGTGGTTTTCGATGTCTGCGTCCGTTGTCATCATCGCCGCACCGGGCAGTACGGACCCTTCAAGGTTGGGGCCGATGCCGCCCGTGACCATCAACCCAACCTCGCCGCGCGCGCGTTCGGCATAAAATTCGGCCACGCGGTTCCAGTCCTTGGTTTCTTCAAGGCCGGTGTGCATCGACCCCATCAACACGCGGTTTTTCAGCGTGGTAAAGCCAAGGTCGAGCGGGGCGAGCAGGTGGGGATACTGGTTCATTTTCGTCCTCCCAAACGAGTTAGGTCTTGGTCTCTTGTAAGATACGCGCAATGTCACGTGCAACGCGGCGTCATGAGGGTGTGAGATGGTTGAAATCAGGCAGATATACAGTGGTGAGGAAAAAGTGCTTGGCCATGTGATGTGGAACGCAATCCACTCAGAAGCGAGCCTTTACTCCGAGGCGCAGCGAAAAGCATGGCTGGCCGCTCCGTCCGAAGGGCCTGCATGGATTCGCAAGCTTGAAGCGCAGAAGGTTTGGGTGGCAGTTGTTGGCGCGTCGCCCGTGGGTTTTGTGACGCTGGCGACTGGTGGGTACATCGACCTCGCCTTCGTCCGTTCTGAGGCGCAAGGGCAAGGGGTGTTTTCGGCCCTGCTTGTGGCGCTTGAGGAGACAGCCCGGGCGCGCAAGCACCCTCGCCTTTGGACCCATGCCAGCCTGATGGCAGAGCCCGCTTTCGCCGCGCGCGGCTTTCATGTTACGCGTCGTGAAACGGTGATGCGTGCCGACCAGACGTTGGCCCGCGCAGAGATGGAAAAGGTGCTGACATGACCCCCGAAGAGATCGCCAAACTGCCCTATCGCCGCAATGTTGGCGTGATGGTGATCAACGGGGACGGTCACGTCTGGGTTGGCCAGCGCAATGATCGCTACAAAGATGCCTGGCAGATGCCCCAAGGGGGCATCGACAAGGGCGAAGACGCACGCGCGGCCGCCTTGCGCGAGTTGGAAGAAGAAACAGGGATCACGCCCGATCTGGTCGAGGTGGTCGCTGAATCGGACGGTTATATTCCTTATGAACTGCCCCACGACCTGATCCCAAAACTTTGGAAGGGTAGATATCGCGGGCAAGAGCAGAAGTGGTTCTTGTTGCGCTTTGCCGGTGCGGACACACAGGTGAACATCGAAACGGATCACCCGGAGTTTTCTGCGTGGCGTTGGATGCCGCCCGCCGAGCTACCCGACGCCATCGTGCCGTTCAAACGTGACGTCTATGTTACTGTGCTTGAGGTCTTTGCTGATCATCTCTGAGGGCTGACGTGCTCGGTGGTATTGCATAGCATGGCTCATGACCGCACTTCTGATCATGGAAGCGCGGGCCTAGTCCGGCTCCGGGACAAAGGGAGGTTATGAATGCGGTTTCTGGTTCTTATTTTAGGCGTACTGCCTTTGCCTGCTTTTGCTCTGTCTTGTATGCCGTTTGGAGTAAGCGATGCTTATCTGGAAGCTGCCGCAGCCGAGGAAAGCTATGTCCCGGTTTTGGGCAACCTCAGCTTTGATCCCGCGCTTGTCCCGCAGGTCGACTGGAACAATCAGGCCAACGTGCCTCAGACAACACTGATCCCGGCGACCTTTGAGGGCGATGCCCTGAACGTGCGTGGTGTCGCGCAGCCCTTTTCGACAGATGTCGTACTTGAGATCGGATGTGCTGGCCCGTGGTGCCCATCGCCGACGCCGGGCCGTAGCCTTGCCTTCTTACGCAAGACCTCACACAGCTATGTGCTTGTTGTGGGTGCGTGTAACGGCTTCTTGTTTGGGGATCCGAGCGAAGAGCAGGTCAAACAGGTCAGAGATTGTCTGGCCGGACGGCAGTGCCAACCTTCGATCCCTCGCTAAGCTTTGGGGTCGCCCTTGGGCTCGATAATGGGCACATGTGGGGCGAGCGCCCGGTCGTAGCCATGATAAATGCGCGGGTCTTCGGCCACTTCGATTTTTTGCATGATCGGTGTGAAACCTGACCGGCGATAAAACGGCAACGCTTGCTGGCTGTCGATGGTGCAGGTGTGCACATGCAAACGGGTGATCGGCGCGGCAAAGGCATGTTCGACCGCGCGGTCCATCAAGTACGCTCCGGCGCCTGTGCCAATCAGGTTGGAAGTCAGGCCGAAATAGGCCAGTTCGCATTCCCCCTCTTGGCGGAAATCCAGTTCCAGCAGCGCTTCTGGCACTCCGTCCTTCATGAAGGTGAAATACCGAGTGCCCGGATCGTCGAGGATAGTAACGAGGTCTGCATCCGGAAGCAGGTTGCGCCCATACCACAGCCAATCATCACCCACGCGTCGATAGAGTTTGCGATAGGATGCAACATTTGGGCTCATTTCTTCGAAGGTAAGCCCGTCTGGGAGTTGAGCACCGCGCAAGTGCGGCGTGCGCATTTCCAGATATGTGACTACCATCGCCACCTTGCCCGATGGGATGTCGTGAAAACCGTCCGTCAGCATTTATTCCAATCCGGCCGCGGCGAATTGTTGTTTCATGTCCATCTGTGGACGTGGGCCGATATGACTGATGACTTCTGCGGCGCACAGGTTGCCCATGCGGCCACAAGTTGCCAGATCGCGCCCCGTTGCGATGCCGTAGATGAACCCGGCGGCGAACTGATCGCCTGCGCCTGTTGCATCGACAGGGGTGACCGTTTCAACCGGAATGTCGTGTCGTTCGCCCCGTCCCATGATGGTCACACCGTCGCCTGATCGTGTGCAGACCATAAGGTCGATCATGTCTTTGGTTTTGGCCATTGCCGCCTCAAGATCGTCCGTTTCGAACAGCGACATGATCTCGTGTTCGTTTCCGATGACGTAGTCCAACTCGTTGCCAATCATGTCGAGGAAGTCGGCGCGGTGCCGGTCCACGCAGAACGGATCAGAAATGGCGATTCCGGATTTGCCACCCGCTGCACGGGTCAGGCGGGAGGCTTGGCGGAACGCCTCTTTGCCCTTGTCCTTGTCAAAGAGGTAGCCTTCCAGAAACATGAGTTCAGATTGGGAGGCCACTTCGTCCGGAACGTCCTCGGGGCCAAGCTCGGTCGAAATGCCCAGATAGGTGTTCATCGAACGCTCACCATCCGGCGAGACAAAAATCATGGAACGCGATGTGGGCAGTTCGCCGCCGGGAACAGGCGCATTCACGAAATCAGTTCCGCTGTCCTGCATAGACTTTGCGTAAAACTGACCCAAGGCATCGTCATGCACGCGTCCGATAAAGGCCGTGGGCAATCCGAGCGCGCCGACGCCTGCAATCGTGTTGGCAACAGCGCCACCCGGTGTCTGCAACCGGTCATTCATTGCCCCGTACAAGACTTCACCACGCTCGCGTTCGATCAACTGCATGATCCCTTTCTCGATCCCCATAAGGTCCAGAAAGGAATCGTCGGCGTGGGCAATCACATCGACAACAGCGTTGCCGATACCGGCCAGGGTGTATTTGGTCATTCGGTTTTTTCCTCAAAAGGGCAGAGATCGCGGATCAGGCAGGCCCCGCATTTGGGCTTGCGCGCCACGCATGTATAGCGTCCGTGCAGGATCATCCAGTGATGCGCGTGCAGCTGGAAGTCGGCCGGGATATTGTCTTCAATGGCACGCTCGACCGCGTCTACAGTCTTACCCGGCGCGATGCCGGTGCGGTTGCCAAGGCGGAAGATGTGGGTGTCGACGGCTTGGGCCGGGTGATGCCACCACATGTTCAGAACCACATTGGCTGTCTTTCGGCCTACTCCCGGCAGGGATTGCAAGGCGGCACGGGAATTGGGAACCACACCGCCGTAATCGTCCACAAGGATCTGGCTCAGCTTGATCACGTTCTTTGCCTTTTGCCGGAAGAGGCCGATGGTCTTGATATGCTCTGTCACCCCCTCAAGGCCGAGGTCGAGCATTTTTTGCGGCGTATCAGCGATTTGGAACAGGGCGCGGGTGGCCTTGTTCACGCCTGCATCTGTGGCTTGAGCGGATAGGGCGACCGCCACGACAAGGGTGTAGACGTTCACATGCACCAGCTCGCCCTTGGGTTCGGGATCAGAGGTCTGGAACCGGGTAAAGATTTCGCGGATCGTGTGGTAGTCGAGTTGCTTGGCCATGGTGCGAGGTATGGGCACTTTTACCCGCTTGGGCAAGGTTCGGTTGCGGGGCGGTTAGACCTGTTAGGTTCGCACTTCCCGTCAGCGCGGCGAACTCAGCCTCTGAGCCGAAGCAGACATGTGTAGAACGCAGCAGAGGTCAAAAAGCCCGAAGCGGACACTAAAATCGTTCAATCCGTTCGTTCCATGTCATTCAGTTCAAAACTACTGTCAAGCAAACTAGGTTCCGGACCATAAAACCGCGCGAGAAGGAAAAAACGACGTTCTGGATTGGTTGGAAGCCAGTTGCTTTCTTTTCCTTCCGGTGCCTTTGGCCCGAAGAAAATATCAACGGACCCGTCGTCGTTCTTAACGACACTCGCCATGTTAGAATCGATAGTGCTTGGCTCAATGTCTCGAAGGTATGAGGCCGTTTCCAGATCGTATGTCGTGATCGACCAGAAATCGCGAACGGGAACATTGGCAGGTACGGTGATTTTGTAGTTGCGGTTGCCATCGAGCCACTCTCCATCTGGAGTCTCGGCCAAATCGAGGTAATAGGTTGCAGTCCCGTAATTCTTAACACTTGTTATGATCGCGTAATAAAGCGCGCCGCGCGCCACATAGTCGTAGTATGAAGGGTATTCATAGCTCCATTCTGTTTCTCGCGATCCATCGGGAACAAGCGCTGACCACTTCTTCCCTTCGAACACAAATGGATTGAGCACACGGTGGTACTGGTCAATCATGTATTCGAGTGCTTCAGGACCAGCTACATCATAAATAGCCTGCAATTTTGCATCGGGTTCAAAAGGGTCGTTACGCTTGATTCCGATACGTGCAAGCGCACCCATCATGGCAAGATCGCGATCCAACACCACTTCTTCGCCTATCATCTCGTGGATGTGACCATAGATTTCACCATCCATCTTAGGCGTCATTTCCAGCGGCACGCCGTAGACATCAACATATTTTGTTGCGGCCTCCTCTCCAGCCTCTGACAGCGGATACACCTTGATTTGTTTAGTCAATGCAGTGGCCCTCGCAAGGTTTTCTTCGGTCGGACCTCCGGCGATAATCGGCCGGAGCACAGCAAAGCCGAAGTTGGTTTCCTGCTCATAGACCAAGGCATTCCTGAGCAGCGGACCATCATAATTTGGCGGCACCAACAGGTATTTTGCCCCAAGGCCTCTGTCGCGCCCTTTTGAGCCCACATCGTCAAGTGGGCGCTGCCATGCATCCATTACGGTACCAAAGATGCCAATCCCTTCGATTGATGCAGGCATTTCGAACACAACTGGCCCGTCTTTGATGTTCCAATACGCATGAATATAGGGCGTCGTATTGTTCGGCGTAGCGGTTTGGAAGCGCCAATCTTGAACCTTCGAATTGTAACCAATGTCATTCGGTCCGACACCGGCCCGAGCGAGAGCATCGATGTAGAATTTGAAGTTCATCAAAGGCATGGCCCAGACAGCAGCATCAACTGCGCGATGATAGGTCATGCGGTCCGCAGTGCTCGCGTTCGATGGGTCAAAATCCTCTGCCTGACCGGCAGTCGCGACGATCACCCCCAAAACCAATGCCTTGATGGCACCTAAACTCTTCCTCCAGCCCATAACGAAACTCCTTCTGGAACAAATTTCTGATTCTGAATTGCGCTTGCCAAGACTATAAACAGAATCTGATTATTTGCACTTGATCGGTCGCGCGATGAAAGACTGCTCCGTCCCGCAAAGCCGCTCTTCAACCTTTCTGAACAAACACAACCGCCCGCTGTGTTAACCACGTAATTTCGCCGAAAAGTGAACAGAGCGGTGCACAGGCTGTGCATGTGTTGTGTACAGGTTGTGACGCCCCAAACCCCTATTTTTATGGCCGTAACACCTCGTTTCGCGCGCCCCTGCAATGGCCACCGACCGTTGCGTGATCCGGCTCGCCGAAGGTTCGAAATTCCTCTCAAGACCGAAAAGGGTCGGGTCTGGCGCAATGCACATGTCATCTGCGTCCCGGACTATTACAGCAGGAAACGGGTCGCGTGTGATATCACCTTCGCCTATCTTCGCTCCATGGAACAGACACACATCTCCGACGCCGACACTGGCTACCACTTCAACGTCATGCGCCGTGCGATCGACTTGATCGATGGTGCGGATGATCGTTTGAGCCTTGATGCACTGGCGGGTGAAATGGGCATGAGCCCCGCGCATTTTCAGCGCATCTTTTCCCGCTGGGTGGGCGTCTCGCCTAAGCGTTATCAACAGTATCTGACACTCGGTCATGCAAAGGCGCTGTTGGCCGAACGCTTTACAACGCTTGAGGCCGCACATGAGGCGGGTCTGAGCGGGTCGGGGCGGTTGCACGATCTGTTCTTACGGTGGGAGGCAATGAGCCCGGGTGAGTTTGCCAAGGGCGGCGCGGGCCTGACCATCTATTGGGGGTGGTTTGACAGCCCCTTTGGTTTGGCGCTGGTCATGGGCACGGACAAAGGGATTTGTGGCCTCGGGTTCGCCGCCGAGATGGGCGAAGATTGGGCCATGCATGACCTTGTGCGCCGTTGGCCGCATGCCGATTTTGTCGAAGACCCGATGCGTCTGCGCCCTTGGGTTCTGGGTGCTTTTGGGGCCGAAGATGCCGAACTAAAGCAAGCGCCTTTGTACCTGATTGGGGCTCCGTTTCAGATCAAGGTATGGGAGGCGTTGCTGCAAATCCCATCTGGGCACGTGACCACCTATTCCGAGATTGCAGACAGCATTGGCAATCCGCGGGCTGTTCGTGCTGTAGGCACTGCGGTTGGGCGAAATCCAGTGAGTTGGTTGATCCCTTGTCATCGGGCGTTGCGCAAATCCGGTGGTCTTGGTGGCTACCATTGGGGCCTGCCGGTCAAGCGTGCGCTGCTCGCCTATGAATCTGCGCGCGTAGAGGCGTAATCGGCCTATTCGTGTGCGCATTTGCACGAAAAATAGGTGCGCGAGATGCCGCTTATTTGAAATTCCCCCTATTTGTGGGAACGCCCCATGCTTATCTTGTGCCCATCATAAGGTGCCCCGCCCGAACGGGGCCCGCTTCGAAGGCAGTAGGATAAAACCATGAACAGAATTCACCTTTCCATCGCCCTGAGCGCCGTTGTTGCGCTGGGCGCGTGTACCGACCCCGCAGCTCTTGGAACCGTTGGCCCAAACGGAGAGCCGATCAACGAAAAGCGCAACACAGGGGCCGCCATTGGCGCAGCGTCTGGCGCGGTGATCGGCGCTATCGCCGGAGGCACCGATACCGCGCTTGCAGGCGCTGTTGTTGGCGGTCTCGTTGGCGGTGCCATTGGCTATGACCTTGATCAGCAAGAGGCAGAGTTGCGCCGTGATCTGGACAGCGGCGTGACGATCACCAACACAGGCGACCGACTTATCGTGTCTTTCCCCGAAGCGATCTTGTTTGACTCTGGAAGCTTTACCGTCCGTCCGGGACTGAATGACGATATGTATGCCCTCAGTCAGAGCCTCGATCGCTATCCACAATCCACCATCCAGATTGTGGGTCATACGGATTCTGACGGCGACGCGGCATCAAACCAGCAACTCAGCGAACGGCGCGCAAATGCGGTCGCAGATGTCCTGCTGAACCAGGGCGTGCCGTTCAACCGCGTGCGCACTTTTGGGCGTGGCGAAAGCCAGCCCATCGCGTCGAACTTTACCCCCGAAGGGAAAGCACAGAACCGCCGGGTCGAGATTGTGATCCTGCCCAACGCTTAAGCGTTCATCCGGATGTGAGTTAGAGAGGCCCGGTAAACCGAACCGGGCCTCTTGCTTTGCGAAGTGGCCGGGTCATCTTTTTGAGCAAGCATAGGAGAGAGAATATGAGCACCCCGACCCTGCTGGGCATATCCGGCTCACTGCGTGCAGACGCGACCAATCGAAAGTTGCTCCGCGAGGCCGCACGCTTGTTTGGTCCGTGCACCTATGTTGAGGCGGATTTGCGGATGCCCCTCTATGACGGTGATCTGGAAGAGGCGGAAGGCATACCCCAAGCCGCTGTCACATTGTCGGAGCAGATTGCGACGGCCGATGCGGTGATAATGTCCACGCCCGAGTATAACAAAGGTCCGTCAGGTGTATTGAAGAATGCGCTGGATTGGGTCAGCCGGACCAAAGGCGGTCCTTGGGCAGGCAAGCCGGTTGCAGTGATGTCCTCGGCGGCCGGCCGGGCCGGTGGTGAGCGCGCCCAACTGATCTTGCGCACCTATATGGTGCCCTTTCGTCCTCGCCTGTTGCCCGGGCCAGAGATTCATCTGGCCGCCGCAAGCAACCAGTTTGACGAAGCCGGGCAGTTGACCGGAGAGATGTACATCAAGGACCTGACCGCCTTGATGGAGAACCTCAAAGCAGAGATCGTGCGTTAATCCTTTTGCTTTGGCCCGGTTCAAGATTTGACTGTTCCTTGCCCGCACCATTGCCCATGATCGAAAGATGCAGCCGGATAATACTCTGACGCAAAGCGATGTGATGGACCCTGCGCGTGCGCAGGCGATGCAGGTGGCTTTGGGGCATGCGCCCACACTTGTAGCTGGCGATGCTCTGCCACCGTTTTTTCACCAACTCTATTTCTGGACACCTTTGCCCAGCTCTCAGTTTGGGCGGGATGGCCATCCCAAGGTTGGTGGGGTGATTCCGGATATGGGCCTGCCGCGACGGATGTGGGCGGGGGGACGGTTGAAGTTCGATGCACCATTGCGCCTTGGGGCAGAGGCGCGCCGCGTGTCGGTGTGTGAAGCCGCCAACCGCAAGGAGGGGCGCACCGGCCCGCTGGCCTTTGTCACCTTGCGCCATGAGGTGTGGCAGGCCGATACGCTTTGCCTGACCGAATGGCAGGACCTCGTCTATCGCAAAGACCCGGACCCAAATGCGCCGCGCCCGATTGTCCGGGATGCCGAGGTAGATGAAGAGGCGGCAGAGACGGTGCATTTCGATGCGACCCTGCTCTTTCGCTATTCGGCGCTGACGTTCAATGGCCACCGCATTCACTATGATCAGCCCTATGCGCGCGAGGTTGAGGGTTACGACGGGTTGGTTGTTCATGGGCCTTTGTTGGCGCAACATTTGATGCTGATGGCCGAGCGCGACCTGGGACCGCTGGGTGCTTTTTCGTTCCGAGCCACGGCACCTTTGATGCATCACGAGACTGCAACTCTGTGTCGCAAGGGGCGTGAATTTTGGGTGCGGGGGCCTGATGGTCGGTTGTGTATGACGGCCAGCGCCTAAAGCGAGGCGGCGACTTCGAACCCCTGCGGTATCGTATTTCGCCCTTCAAGGATCAGGTCAGCCATCACATGTGCAACTTTCGGGGCCATTCCAAACCCTATCTTGAACCCGCCGTTGGCGATGAAATGCCCGGGGCGGTCGGGCCATGCCCCCAACATCGGCGCGCGGCTTCGGCTGCGGGGGCGTAGCCCTGCCCAGCGGGCCAGCACGGGGGCATCAGCCAAGGCAGGGACGGCGGCCCGCGCCCGCGCAATGATGTCGTCAAGCTGTGCGTCCGTTCTGGCAGGATCGCCATAGTCCCGCTCGGTCGTGGAACCGATGGCTGTGGTGCCATCCGCGTGCGGGATGATGTGCAGCGTGTCGGCAAAAAGTTGGGGGGCGTCTGGGCGGGCAAAGCCCAGCAGAGCGGCCTGCCCTTTGATCCCTGCACCAACCAGTCGCGAATGGTTGGCATTGAGCGCCTCAAGTCCTGCGACCCCAGTCGCGTGCACGGTAAGGGGTGTTTCAGGTCCATCTTCTACCACCTCGACACCCCGTTCTTGCAGGGCGGCGGCGAGGGCTGCACAGGCTTGTTTCGGGTGAATGCGCCCGCTGAGCGTGTCGTGAATTTCAAGACCAGTTGCGCTGGGTGCGCACCATTCCTGGTTCTCAATTGGACGCACCTGCCAGTGCGCGGCCTCTCCCCACAACGTCTTGGCGGTGTCCTCGCGCGCACTGGCCAATGCGAGGGCTGCTACGTCTGCGATGGGCTGCACGCGGCCAGAGCGGGCGTATCCCGCGGACAGGCCTCCGGCCTCTTCGACCTGTTGCCAAAAGGCGGCCGCCATTAAAAGACTTTCCAGTTGGAATTGCTTTTTGGGGTTCCAGTTTTCTGGCACGTGCGGGGCAAGCGCCCCGACGATGCCACCGCTGGCCCCAGCCCCAATACCATACGGGTCGATCACCTGCACCTTTGCCCCGCGCTGCGTCAAAACCCACGCGATGGAGAGCCCAAAAACCCCAGCCCCGTGCACTGTGATCTTGTCCGTTGCCAAGGCCTGATCCTTCCGCCAATGTCACGCTGCTTTGAATGCCCTCCTTACAAGGACTTATAATGCAGGACCAGCAGGCAGAACTGGAATGGCGCGACGGTGGCGTCCCTGTTTCCGTGCGCTTTGACGATCCGTATTTCAGTCTGGACAACGGGTTGGCAGAGACACGCCATGTGTTTGTCGACGGGAACGATCTGCCTGCGCGCTTTGTTGACGGGTTTGCCATCGCAGAGCTTGGGTTCGGCACGGGTCTGAACTTTTTGACCACATGGGCTGCGTGGCGGGCTGCTGGGGTGCCGGGCGCTTTCCACTTCACCAGTTTTGAAGCCTACCCGATGGCGCCTGCGGATATGGCTGCGGCTCATGCGGCCTTTCCTGATCTTGCCCCATTGGCTCTGGCTTTGGTCGACTCTCTGGGCGCGGATGGCCGTGCGACGTTCGAAAATGCCACCTTGGAGGTGATTGGAGGCGATGTCCGCGAGACGTTACCCGGCTGGCAGGGGCAGGCAGATGCGTGGTTTCTGGACGGCTTTTCCCCGGCCAAGAACCCCGAGATGTGGGGGCCTGATTTGATGGCAGACGTGGCCCGGCATACCCGCCCACAAGGCACAGCGGCGACCTATACCGCAGCCGGGTTCGTCCGCCGGGGGTTGGAGGCGGCGGGCTTTGATGTGACCCGCGCGCCCGGCTTTGGTCGCAAGCGGCACATGACCCGCGCGGTGTTAAGATGAGCGCAGGCAACAACACCCGCCTTGGCATCGCCTTCATGATCGCGACCTCTATCGTCTTTGCCGGGCAAGACGGAATTTCGCGCCATTTGGCCGGGGAATACAACGTCTACATGGTCGTGATGATCCGCTATTGGTTCTTTGCGGCCTTTGTCATCACCATAGCCAGCCGGAAGGCAGGGGGGATCGTGGCGGCGGCCCGCACCAAGCGGCCCGTGATCCAGATGACGCGTGGTGCGCTGCTGGCGGCAGAGATTTGTGTGATGGTGACAGGGTTCACCATTCTAGGGCTGGTCGAGAGCCACGCGGTGTTTGCCGCCTATCCGCTCTTGGTGGCCGCTTTGTCTGGCCCGATCCTTGGGGAACGCGTCGGCTGGAGGCGTTGGGCGGCAATCGGGGTCGGCTTTGTTGGGGTTCTCTTTATTATCAAACCGGGCCTTGGCGTGTTCAATCCGGCGGCCATTATCCCTCTGGTCGCGGCCATAATGTTTGCCACCTACGGGCTGCTGACCCGCTATGTCGCCCGGGATGATACGACGGCCACCAGCTTTTTCTGGACGGGGACGGTGGGCGCTGTGGGTATGACAGCCGTAGGACTGTGGTTTTGGGAGCCGATGACGAGCACTGACTGGATTTGGATGGGGGCACTTTGTATCACTGGTTCGCTTGGCCACTGGTTGCTGATCCGCTGTTACGAAGTGGCCGAAGCGAGTGCGGTGCAGCCATTCGCCTATTTCCAAATGGTATTTGCCGCGGGCGTAGGCATCACGGTGTTCGGTGAGGCGTTGCAGATCAACGTCTTAATCGGTGCGCTGATCGTTGTGGGCGCGGGCCTATTCACCCTTTGGCGCGAACGAAAGCAAAGTTGAACCGGTGATCTCTTTGCTAAAGGGAACCGGCAGCGCGTCCTTACCCAGCCGTGCGCGGTAGATCGGCAGGCTTTCGGTGACGCGCATCACGTAGTTGCGCGTTTCGCGAAATGGGATGTGTTCGATCCAGTCGATCATGTCGAATTCTTCGGTTCCGATGCGTGGGTCGCCAAATCGTTCGATCCAGTTGATCGGTCGGCTTGGCCCTGCATTGTAAGCGGCGGACATCAGTATCACGTTGCCATCGAAACGGGCGGCCAGTTGCGACAGGAACGCGGCCCCAAGTTCGGCGTTGTAAACAGGATCTGAAGTCAGTCTGTCCGTGGAGTGTCCATCGCTGCGCCCCAGAGACGCGGCGACCTCGCGTCCTGTGGCGGGCATGATCTGCATGAGACCGCGCGCGCCGACCCCCGATTGTACGACCGGGTCAAATTCGCTTTCACGCCGGGCGATCGCGAGATTCATTTCTGCGGCCATAGGCAGATCGGCCTCGGCCAGTGGGTGAAGGGGGTAATAGGGCGCGTGCAGGGTGCGTCCCGTCCGTGCCACACGTTTGCCGATCATCACAGCGATATGGGGCTGCCCCACATCAATGGCCGCTTGACCCAACTGTCCGGCCTGTTCGCGACCGAGGTCTTCGGCAAGGTGGGTCCAGAACCTCTCTGCCAGGGTAATCTCGCCCGAGGCTTGCAGCAGCAGCCCTGCCTCAAACAGATCGCGCGCCGCAAGCTCCGAGCTACGCCAATCGGGGAAGGCTTCGGACCCGTCGAGATACGGATCTTGTGGCAGCTTGCCCCGTTCGGCGGCGAGCAATCCGTAAAAGGACGTTTGGTAAAGGGCGCCGTCTGCGTAGGAAGACAGGGCGGAATCGGCGTTCCCCATCGCTTCATGAGCGCGCCCGAGCCAGTACCCGGCACGGCCCTGTGAAATTGGTGATTTCGTTGCATCGCTGTGCGCCTGAAAATGGCCCAAGGCCAGTTCCGGGTCGTTCAGTTTGCGCAAGGCGATGTAGCCAGACAGCCATTCCAGATCAGCAAAGTGCGATCCTTCGGTCAGAAAGTGCTGTGATGCGAGTTGATAGGCGAGGGTCGCGTCTCCGTCCCGCATCTCGTCGCGCGCAAGGGCACGGCGACGGTTCGACCATTTTTCGGGGCGGCCAAGTGTTTCGGCTGAGGCCGAGCTTTCCAGAAGCAGCGCCTTGGCATCCGCCCACCGCCCCTTGCGAACGCGCCATTCGAAACGGTCATGGGTCAGGCCGGGATCACTTTGGAGGGCCTTTGGCACGGCCTCGATCAACGCATCGACGGCACCCGAGCGGGCCTGAAGCGCGAAACGTGCGCGGGCCAAAGCGACCTCTCCTTCGGGGATCAGATTGTACATGCGCTCGGCTGGGCCACGCAGGCCGTCCCAAACCATCGCTGCGGCGCGTGCACTGTGGTGTGGCGCCAACAAATCGCCGTAACGTGCCAGATAGCGCGCATGGACGCTGTCCGACATCGACAAGGTGCGCCAGGCGAGAACGACACTGGCCTCTGCCTCGCCCGAATTGCCGGCTTGAGTTTGCGCTTCGGCGTAATCAAGAATGCCTTGGGGGCTTTGGGGGGGTGACACGCTATAAAACGCGCGCACTGCGTCTGCCCCGGCAGCAGCTACGGCGGGTTCGGCGCGGCGGCGCAGTGCCGGCATGCCCGGCCAGTCAGGACGGCGGGCAAGAAAGGCTTCGACCTCAGCGTATGTTCCGCGCCCTGCGCGCAACCTGTGCCATTCGATCACGTCTGCGGCCACCGGCCCGTCACGAGCGGCTAGCGTCGCTGCGACGTCCCAATTTCCGTTCCGCATCGCATCCATCGCCCAGCCCAGAGGGCGTGGGCGTTCAGCTGATGCGACCGCAACACTTAGGAAAAGCGCGATCAGGGTGCCTGCAATCCGGCTCATCTCTTGCAATTTCCTTAACTGCATGGCTAGAGGCTGTAAGCTTATCCTTGGTTGGTCACGTTTCAACAGAACTTTCCGGGATTGGCTGAATTTAATCCCGGGCCATTTGCCGGCCAAACGACAATAAAGGAGCGTCGACATGCTGAAAGGTTCTATACCTGCCCTCGTCACGCCGTTTCGTAACGGCGCTTTGGATCTGGAGACGCTCAAGAAGCTGGTCGAGTGGCATATCGAACAGGGCAGCCACGGGTTGGCCCCCGTTGGCACCACAGGCGAAAGCCCGACGTTAAGCCATGAAGAGCATGAAACCGTGATTGAAACAGTTGTGCAAACTGTTGCGGGCCGGATTCCGGTGGTTGCCGGAGCGGGGTCAAACAACACCGCCGAAGCGATCCGCTTTGTCCAGTTCGCCAAAAAGGTTGGGGCGGATGCGGCTTTGGTCGTGACCCCATACTACAACAAGCCTACTCAGCGCGGATTGATTGCGCACTATACGGCATTGCATGAGTGTGCTGACCTGCCGATTGTTATCTACAACATTCCGCCACGCTCTGTGATTGACATGAGCCCGGCCACGATGGGTCAGTTGGCCAAGCTACCCAATATCGTGGGTGTAAAGGATGCGACAGGTGATCTGGCGCGGGTCTGTGACCAGCGGATGTCGTGCGGCCCCGATTTCATCCAGTTGTCTGGTGAGGATGCGACTGCCCACGGGTTCAACGCCCAAGGCGGGACGGGCTGTATCACGGTCACAGGCAACGTGGCCCCGAATTTGCTGAGCCGGATGCAAGAGGCCTGCCTTGCCGGTGACTACGCGACTGCGCTGGAGATACAGGACAAGGTGATGCCACTGCACAAGGCGGTGTTCACTGAGCCCGGTCTGTGTGGCGTCAAATACGCCATGTCACGCTTGGGTCTGTGTTCAGACGAAGTGCGTTTGCCATTGACCACCTTGACGGATGAGACCAAGGCGCTGGTCGATGCAGGGCTGGCCCACGCCGGTTTGCTCTAAAAACAAGGCGGACCACTGGTCCGCCTTACCCTACCGTTTCCCGTAATAGAGCCCGACCACATGTTCGGCTTCTGCAAAGAACAGCCATCTTGATGCCAATGCACCTGCCACGTGGCTTGCCACGGCGAGCGCGGCCAGAAAATGCGAAAACGGCGGAAGCAGGAACAGGATCGGTATCCCGGCCATCAACACGATGGAGATAATCCGTACTTTCTGGCTGTGTTTACGCCCCACCGTGAATGCAAACTCCTTGAGCAGGTAGTTCGTGCCTGTGTGAGGCGGTTCGAATGCGCGCACGTCGCCGCGCGGTCCGAGTCCGGTTGCCGTGGCCAACGTCGTGCCAGAGCGTGCAAAGGCGCCATCACCCTGCATCCAAAGGGAAATCTGGGTCGCACTGGCAATCAGCAGCAGGATAATTGCCCATGGTTCTTGCCCGGACAGCAAAGCTCCGGCGGCGAGCGAGTAGCTGAGGAACATCACCGGTGTCAGGGGGGAATTCCAGCGCGGGATGGTTTTAAGCTGTGTGTAGATCATCGACGTGGTGAACACGGTCAGCACTGAAAAGGCCGCGCCGATCAGCCCCAAGAGCTCCCAACGTTGGTCAAAGAATACAAGGCCCGCACCGTAAAGTGCCATGGTGAGGAGCGCGATAACCGCGCACCATCCTTCGCGGCTAAGCCACGATGAACGCCATTGCGTAAACGCCTTCAGTGCGCGCTCAGGATGGCCGAGGTGGAAGGTCGACGAGATCAGACCGCCCACTGCCGCCAGATAAGCGATGAAGAAGAACGCGAAGGCTGTGAAGCCTGTGACGCCCGGATAACCGAGGCCGAGGAACGTCAGCAAACCAAAGCCGACCCCTGAAAACACGGTAAAGAATATGACGGAAGGCGCCGGATGCATCAGATTTTCTCCAGCGTTTTGTCGAGCCAGCCGAGGAAGCCCTTGGCCTCTTGCGCGACGGGTTCGAGGTAAGGGGCCAAAATATCGATATCGCCCTCTGGGACTGCCAATGTGTCTTTAGGCCGAGGTGGCAGGTATTTGTTCACAGGTTTGGTCCCTTGCTCGGGCATCAGGTTCATGCCGCCGCGCTCAGCTGACAGCTTGGATACGTTACTGTCCGGGTCGGCAAAGTCGCCAAAGTGGCGTGCACCAGAAGGACACGTTCGCACACAAGCGGGTTCACGGTCTTCCTCGGGCAGGTTTTCGTTATAGATGCGGTCCACGCAAAGCGTGCATTTCTTCATCACCTTTTCAACGGCGTCCATTTCACGTGCACCGTAAGGGCAGGCCCAAGCGCATAGGCCGCAACCGATGCAGTCGCTTTCATTGACCAAAACGATCCCATCTTCGACCCGCTTGTAGCTGGCCCCTGTGGGACAGACCGTGACGCAAGGCGCGTCTTCGCAATGAAGACAAGACTTGGGGAAGTGGATCAACTGCGCCTCGCCTTGCGCAGGCTGAACTTCGTAGCTGTGCACGCGGTTGAGGAAAGTGCCGGATGGGTTGGCCCCGTAGGCATCCGTATCGGACAGAGCCGCGCCATAGTTTTCAGTGTTCCAGCCTTTGCACGAGATCACGCAGGCGTGGCAGCCGACGCAAGTGTCTAGGTCGATGACGAGCCCGAGTTTCTTCTGGGTGGAGGTGGGAAGTGTTGTCATGTCATGCGCCCCGCGTGTGGTGAGGACAGGACTGGGGCGCTGCCCCAGACCCCGGGATTTTTTGAATCAGAGAAGTGGGACGCATGTTGAGTCGGTTGCGCCGTAAGGCCGCCGATCGGTGCTGCTTTGCTGCTGTCCCAATTGGCGATGAAGTAGATGAAAGAGCCTAAGGCGAGCGTCACAAAAGCCGCGATGGCAAGCAGTGTGCGTTGGATTGGTGTCATTTGCCGACCTTCCAGACAAGATCGCCGGGGTCATTGCCCACGGGCGACTCGATTGGCGGCAGACTGGGTTGGGATTCGGATTGCGGATCGGCTTTTTCAATCCGCACCTTCAGGTCGAACCACGCCGCCTGTCCTGTGATCGGGTCAGAGTTGGCCCACCGCAGCCCGTCCCCTTTGGGCGGCAGCAATTCGTGGATCAGGTGGTTGAGAAGGAAGCCTTTGGTGGCTTCGGGCGCGTTTTCATCAAGCGCCCACGCGCCTTTTCGTTTGCCGATCGCGTTCCAGGTCCACACCGTGTTTTCATTGAGCGCAGCCATTTCCAACACCGGCACTGTTATTTCACCGTGCGGAGAAGTGACCCGCGCCCAATCCCCGTCGACCAGATCATTTTCACGCATAAGCTTGGTCGGCAGATAGAGCGGATTGTGTCCGTGCAACTGGCGCAACCACGCATTTTGGCTGCCCCAAGAGTGATACATAGCCATCGGACGCTGGGTCAGCGCGGTGATTGGGTATTCCTCGCTCTTGTTGTCCGGGGCGGGGTCGTACCACATTGGCAGTGGATCCATCGCGTGTTTGATACGGTCGCGCAGATGATCGGGGGGCTGTCGGTCTCCGTGCCCTTCGGCGGCCAGTTGGAAGCGGCGCATCGGTTCGACATAGAGCGAGAACAGGTAGGGTTGCGGGCTATCAAACAGGCCCATGCCGACGGCCCAGTCCTGATAGTCGACGTTCCATGGCTTATAGTAGTTCGCGCCCTCTGGGATGTGTTCGACAAAGAAGCCGCCATTCTTGATGTAGCTGTCAAGCTGGCCTTCGTTCACACCACCACGCCCGTTGGTCAGGCCCTTTTCGCCCATGCGCCAACCTGCGAGCGGGCCTATGCCGGGTTTGCGTTCATGGTTGACGATATAGTCGGCGTAATCAGCGTATTTCTGGCTGCCGTCGTCGTTCGTAAAGGCGGGCAGACCCAGCTTGGCACCCAATTCGCACAGAACAGACTGGAACCCGCGCACGTCACGGTCTGGTTCGATCACCGGCCAGCGGATGGCGTCGGCTGCAGCGTCCGCCTCGCAAATGGGGCGATCGAGCAGCGAGATACAATCGTGCCGTTCCAGGTACGTCGTGTCGGGCAGGATCAGGTCGGCATAGGCAACCATTTCTGAACTATACGCATCCGAATAGATGATGCGTGGGATGACGTATTCGCCATCCTCAGTCTTGTCCGTCAGCATCTTCATGACGCCGCCGGTGTTCATGGACGAGTTCCACGACATGTTGGCCATGTACATGAACAGCGTGTCGATCTTGTAAGGATCACCCGCGTAGGCGTTCGAGATCACCATATGCATCAGGCCATGGGACGACATCGGGTTTTCCCAGCTGAATGCCTTATCGATGCGGGCGGGCGTTCCGTCTTCTTTCAGCGCCAGATCGTCGGGGCCATGGGTGAAACCAAGGTGAGGGCCATCAAGCGGGCTGTCGGGCGTGACTTTGCAGTGCGGCTTTGGGTGTGCGGTGGCCGGTTTGGGGTAGGGCGGTTTGAAGCGGAAGCCGCCCGGCACTTCGACGCTACCTAGTATGATTTGAAGCACGTGCAGAGCGCGACACGTCTGGAACCCATTGGCGTGGGCCGAGATTCCGCGCATCGCATGGAAAGAGACCGGACGACCTTGCATGGTTTTGTGCGTTTCACCGCGGAAGTCGGTCCACTCCTGATCGAGTTCAAACGCTTCGTCAAAGGCGACGCGGGCGATTTCACCTGCAAGCGTGCGGATGCGTTTGGCAGAAATTCCAACCTTTTCGGCCACGGTCTCAGGGGCGTATTCGTCTGTGAGATAGCGTTCTGCCATGTGCTGCATAACAGTGCGGTGGCTTATGCCAGCATGCCGGTGTGTGGCGGCGAGATCGGGTTTGACCCCTTTTTGATCGAAGGGCGCCAGTTTGCCTGTGGCGCGGTCGATCACCAGTTCCTTGCCGTCGTCATCGCGCAGCAGCAAACCAAAATCCGAAGACTTTTCATCGCCATTTACCAAACAGGGGGCGTTGGTGAATTGCGCCAGATAGTTCAAGTCGATCTTGCCCGCCTTCATCAGGCAATGCACGAGAGACAGGATGAACAGCCCGTCGGTGCCGGGTGTGATCCCGACCCAATCATCAGCCACAGCGTTGTAGCCGGTGCGGATTGGGTTCACGCCGACAACACGAGCGCCGCGCGCCTTGATCTTGCCAATGCCCATCTTGATCGGGTTCGAATCATGATCTTCGGCGACACCAAACAGCATGAACAGTTTGGTGTGGTCCCAATCGGGTTGGCCGAATTCCCAGAACGCGCCGCCCATGGTGTAGATGCCAGCCGCTGCCATGTTGACCGAGCAGAATCCACCGTGCGCGGCGTAGTTCGGGGTGCCAAAGCTTTGAGCCCAAAGGCTGGTAAAGGACTGGGATTGGTCGCGCCCTGTGAAAAAGGCCAGCTTTTCCGGGTTGTCCTTACGAATGGGCTCCAACCAGTCGGCGGCGATTTGCAATGCCTCGTCCCAGCTGATCTCTTCAAACGCGCCAGAGCCGCGTGGCCCGACCCGTTTGAGGGGTGCCTTGAGGCGCGAAGGTGCGTTGACCTGCATGATGCCTGCAGACCCTTTCGCGCACAACACACCCTTATTCACGGGATGATCGCGGTTGCCCTCGATATAGGCGACTTTGCCAGATTTGAGGTGCACGTTAATGCCACAGCGGCAGGCGCACATGTAACAGGTGGTTTTGCGCACCTCGTCAGACACTTTTGGCGACAGATCAAGTTTGGGCTGGTTCATGTGCGCTCCTTGAGGGCTGCGGCTTGCAGTGCTGTGACGGCGATCATGTGTACCACGTCATCCGCCGTACACCCACGTGACAGGTCATTGGCAGGCTTGGCAAGTCCTTGCAGGATCGGGCCGATTGCCGCACAGCCGCCAACGCGTTGCGCGATTTTGTAGCCGATGTTGCCTGCGTCGAGGTTGGGAAAAATCATAACGTTGGCGTGGCCCGCGACATCCGAGCCCTTGGCCTTGCTGGCGCCCACGTCAGGGTCAAAGGCGGCGTCGAATTGGAGTTCGCCGTCTGACGCTATGTCGGGATGTTGCTCACGTAGCAACTTAGCGGCGTCAGCCACCTTGGTTACGGCTGGGTGACGCGCGCTGCCTTGCGTTGAAAAGGACAACATCGCGACCTTTGGTGTGGCGCCGAGCAGGGCGGCGAACGATCCGGCGGACTGAGCCGCTATGGCGGCCAGTTCTTCGCTGTTTGGGTCGATGACCAACCCGCTGTCAGAGAAAATCATGGCATCGCACCCAGATGCGTGCCCCTCCGGCAGAACCATAAGGAAAAAACTGGAAACAAGGGCTGCGTCCTTGGCCTTGCCGATCACTTGCAGTGCGGCACGTACAGTGTCGGACGTGGTGGCAACGGCCCCGCCGACGGTTCCGTCCGCATGGCCCAAACGCACCAGCATGGCGGCAAAGACCATCGGGTCGCGTGCTTGCTTTTGAGCTGTCTCAGGCGTGACGCCCTTGTGCTTGCGCAGTTCGAGATACGTATCAGCCACAGCCGTCGTGAGGGGGGATGTCGCCGGATCGGCGATGTGCAACGCCTCGGAAGGCGCGGCGCCGATGGCGGCGAGTTGTTCCGTGACGGTTGCTGTGTCCCCGACCAGAGTGACTTGCCCAAGGCCTGCATCGACTGCACGGACCGCAGCCGAAACAATGCGCGGGTCGAACCCCTCGCTTAGGACGATATGCGCGGGCTGGGCCGCCGCGCGACGCTGGAGGGTTTCCAGCACGCTCATGCGGCCCAGCCTGTTGGTTTTATGATTGCCACGAAGATCAAACGACCTGCGTGCGCATGTCATCTTTGCTGATGCCTGCGACTTGCACTGGTTTCTTCATCGCATCGCGGCGGAAGGGATCACCAAGTTCCTGGTTGATCATCGCTTCGATCAGGGTGGTGACGCCATTTTCCATCTGGTCCTTGATGGCTGTCGCAAGCGCTTGGGTCAGTTCATCCTGCGTGCGGCAGACTACACCCTTGAGGCCGCAAGCATTTGCGATACCGGCGTATGACACTTCCTCATCCAGTTCGGTGCCGACAAAGTTGTCGTCGAACCACAGGGTCGAGTTCCGCTTTTCCGCACCCCACTGGTAGTTGCGGAAGACGATCTGCGTGATGGCAGGCCAGTCGCCGCGTCCGATAGCCGTGAGTTCGTTGACCGAGATGCCAAAGGCGCCGTCACCGGCAAAGCCGACAACCGGCACATCAGGCTGACCAATTTTTGCGCCGACAATGGACGGCAGGCCGTAGCCACAAGGGCCAAACAGGCCGGGGGCCAGATACTTGCGGCTCTCGTTGAACGAAGGATAGGCGTTGCCGATGGCGCAGTTGTTACCGATGTCCGACGAAATGATCGCCTCGACGGGCAGGGCCGCCTGAATCGCGCGCCATGCCATGCGGGGGGCCATCCAGTCAGGCTTGGCCGCGCGGGCACGCTGGTTCCAATCGGTTCCGGGATCGTCCTGTTCCTCGGTCATCGAGGTCAGTTCCTGCGCCCATGCGGATTTGGTGGTGGCGATGGTGTTCTTACGCTCGGCGCGGTTTGTGTCGCCCGCATCGTCGGCCAGTTGGGCGGTGATGCCCTTTGCCACTTTGGCCGCGTCACCCACGATTCCAACGGTGACCTTCTTGGTCAGACCGATGCGGTCTGGGTTCAGGTCAACCTGAATGATCTTGGCGTCTGTGGGCCAGTAATCCATGCCGTAACCGGGCAAAGTCGAGAACGGGTTGAGGCGGGTGCCAAGGCACAGCACGACGTCAGCCTGATTGATCAACTGCATTCCAGCCTTGGAACCGTTGTAGCCCAAGGGGCCTGCAAACAGCGGGTGGTTGCCGGGGAAGGCGTCGTTGTGCTGGTAACCGACGCAGACAGGTGCATCGAGTTTCTCGGCCAGAATGCGGGAGGCCTCGATGCCACCCTTGGACAAAACAGCACCGGCGCCGTTCAGGATGACGGGGAATTTGGCTTCGCTGAGCATCTTGGCAGCGTCTGCAACCGCGGTGTCGCCGCCTTGGGGCAATTCAAAGTCGACGATGACAGGAAGGTCCACGTCAATGACCTGAGTCCAGAAATCGCGCGGCACGTTGATCTGGGCTGGGGCCGAAGCACGCTTGGCTTGCATGATCACACGGTTCAGAGTTTCCGCGATGCGAGTGGGGTCGCGCACTTCTTCTTGGTAGGCGACGCAATCTGCGAACAGGTGCATCTGCTCCATCTCTTGGAAACCGCCCTGACCGATGGTCTTGTTCGCCGCCTGCGGTGTGACCAGCAGCAGAGGCGTGTGGTTCCAGTAGGCTGTTTTTACGGCTGTCACAAAGTTTGTGATGCCGGGGCCGTTTTGCGCAATCATCATGCACATCTTGCCGGTGGCGCGGGTAAACCCGTCCGCCATCATGCCGCCGGATGTTTCATGGGCGCAGTCCCAGAATTTGATCCCTGCGTCCGGGAAGATGTCGGAAATCGGCATCATCGCCGATCCGATGATCCCGAATGCGTTATCGATCCCATGCATTTGCAGCGTTTTAACAAAGGCTTCTTCGGTGGTCATTTTCATGGCGGCGCTCTCCCAAATGAAAAGGGGGCGTCGAATCGCCCCGTGTAAGTTGCCACCAAGGTAGTCGGCGACGTGTGGCGGGGTTAGGGCCAGTTGAAATCGCCGTTTAGGTCCAGACTACGCGGCGACCACGTTCGCTATGCGGGCAATCCCTTCGGTGATCCGAGCGGGCGGGATGGAAGAGTACCCGAGCCTGTAAAAATTGCGCGGCGTGTCCTCTCCGGAAAAGAAGGCGTGGCCGGGTTCGATCAGAACGCTATCTTCCTGTAGGCGCGTGGCCAGTTGGCGAGTATCCGTGTGCACGGGCGCGCGCATCCAGAAAGAAGAGCCACCAAAGCCACCCACGCCTGCAACCTCAAGCCCGTGCGCATCAATTGCGGCCTGCATCGCGAGGCGACGGGCGTGCAATGCCGCGCCCATGCGTCGAATTTGGGCATCATAGTGCCCCATCGACAGGAAATAGGCGGCTGTGCGCTGGATGTGTCCGGGCGGGTGACGGAGCACGCTGGCGCGCAGGGCGCGGGCTTCGCGAATGAATGGTTCGGACCCCACAAGAAAACCAAGACGCAATCCCGGAAACAGCGATTTTGAGAAGCTGCCCACATAGATCACCCGCCCGTCCGCATCCATGGATTTAAGGGCGGGCGAGGGAGGCGCGAGAAAGGACATCTCAAACTCATAGTCGTCCTCGATGATCAGCGCATCAAGGTCGCGGGCGCGATCCAAAAGGGCCTGCCTGCGCTCCATCGGCATCGTCGTTGTGGTGGGGCATTGGTGGCTGGGTGTTGTAAAAATTGCATCCGTCTGGGGCGGGATCGCATCGGGCGGCAATCCTTTGTGATCGACACGAACAGGGGCCATATGGCACCGGGATTGTGTCAGAATTTCGCGCAATGCCGGATAGCACGGATCCTCGAAAGCCGCCGTGCGTCGCTGTGTCAGGAGCACTTGCGCGGTGAGCCATAGCGCGTTCTGCGCACCCATGGTGATCAGGATCTGGTCCGCGTTTGCTGCAATGCCGCGCCGGGGCAGGCTATTGCGTTGAATGAACTCGATCAGCTGCGGGTCGTCGCGGTCAAAATAGTCTTCAGTCAGCGCAGAAAAGTCACGCTGCCCCAGCGCTTGCAGCGCGCATTGACGCCAGTTGGCGTGGTCAAAGAGTTGCGGATCAGTTTGTCCGTAGATGAAAGGGTATCGAAACTGCGCCCAGTTCTTGGGCTTGCTGAGGGTTTGGCCACCAGAGAACCGCTGCCCGATCGCACGGCCCCAATCGACTGATTCCGATCCTTGGGGCTGAGGCTGATAGACCGGCGGGACAGGCGCGTTGTCGGATACATAATAGCCCGAACGGCCTCGTGCGGTCAGATAATCGGAGGCCACAAGTTCGGTGTAGGCCAAGGTTACGGTGATCCTGCTGATTCCCAGATGCGTGGCCAGTTTACGAGTCGAGGGCAGCTTTTCCCCACAACCGAAACGGCCAGACAGGATGCCGTGCGCAATCATTTGCTGCACTTGGCTTTGTAGCGTGCCTTGATGGTTGGCCGACAGAAAGAAGGTTTCGATGGGAAGAGCCATATAGAAGTATAAACTGGCCTTACGCGAATTTCAATCTGGTATTAATTTTGTCTGAATATCACGATTGGCGCACTGGTCTGAGTGCGCTGCGGAGATTCATTTCGTGAATTAATGGAGTCCTGTGTATCAAAAATGGTGGATATGGCAAGTGACCTGTGCCGAAATTAAATGCACAGAGTGCGCGCAATCTGTGAACCGTTCGGTCACATCAGCGCTTTTTATCCTTGTCTGCGGTGCAAGTCATCCAGAGGCCAGCACTGACAAGGCAGGACCACATAATGCCTTGCTTATCCCGCGCCAGTCCCAAGATGGATATGACGTTCAAACTGGAACGCCATCAGGAAGATATGTTGATCCAACGGCTTGACGAAAATCTGACGGATACGTGGACCGGTCTGGATCACCACTAAACACGCGCGACTCTGCGCGTCGGTACCGCCATGCTGAAATGGTTTTGCAAACTAGGCTCGGGTTACTAGGCGCCGATGGGCCGGGTGTCTAATGCCTTGCTTGCCAGCGCTACGATACTGGCCAAACACAGGTAAACCCGTCGGTTTTCGCGCCCGATGAATTGTGGTTCGGGAGGCAACCCAAATCCAATTCGAGCGTCAACGCGAACAGACATTTGAGTGAAGACGGTGCTCTAGGTTAACAACAACACACAGAAAGGCCCCCGCCGGAGGTGGCAAGTGTTCGTTAAAATAGCCTGATGAAGGCGTTGCCTAGAATGTAAAGAAGACTGCTGAGTTTTTGTCCGCAAATGTTTTGCCAATGGGTTGATACCCCGACTTGCGCTTTTTGCCGATTTCATACGTCAGACCAAAGCTGATTCCGTTCCCTGAAAAACCATTGAACGCACCATATTCCACGTACTCGAGCCGAGCGGCGGCGCCGTCGCCAAAGACATACTCGACGCCCGTGGAAAGTTCAGTCGTGCTGTCCCCAGTTGGGTCGTCAGAGTTAAGGATCCCCCCGATCAGGTTAAACTGCTTGTAGATTTTATAGCGGCCATCAATTGAGAAAAACTGAACTGTGGATGGACCGGTGTCGGTATTGATCAGCGAAAAGCTGACGTCGCCCTTTTTGAATATGTAGTCTGCGTAGAGTTCCAAAAGTTCGAAATCGCTTTGTACGGTGGCTTGCGCTCCAAGCGTCAGGCCGTTGCCAAAATCGTTTGAGATGAAGGCCAGAACGCCCGTTTCATCAACATCTGCCACGCCTGCATCGCTTGTGTTGCTGTACAAAAGACCAGCACCGGCCACCAGTCCGTTCACTTCGTACTGTCCATAGGCAGAGACAACGTCGACGGATGCATTCACGCCGAGAAAATCGTTTTCAAAGCTGATGTGGGCGAGTTGCCCGCCAAAACTGAATGCGCCAAAACTGCGTTCTCCGCCTAGGTCAAAATACACATTTTTGTATTTGTCATCTGGGTCGCCGCCATTGGCGGTAAAAGCGGAGCGCTGTGTTTCGAGCCCCCCGAAGATGGTCCATTCACCAAGTTCATAGACACCGTGGGCAGACGTTTGAACGTCGTTGTCGAAGGACGCGACCGTTCCGTTGCGGTCTACTTCACCGGTGTTGAACCTCACCTTTGCATTGAGCGAGGTAAAGCCATCCGCTGCGGCACCTGTCGCCGAAATTAGAAGCAAAGATCCCAGGGTCGGTATCAGTCGCATTTTCGTGGGCCTCCTCATTATTAGAATTGGAGACTCCGGTTTTTCTCAACAGATGCTAGGGCGCGGATGGGGAAAGATGTTCGGAAGTGATAAAACTACATCATAATCCGTCAGAGAACGCAGAGTGTTACTGCGTTCTCTGACGGCCGCAGTTTTACCCGAACACGTCCGTCAGTGCCGTATCTACGGCCCCTACGATGTGATCGATGTTGTCTTTCGTTGCGATCAGTGCAGGCGAGAAGCACAGAGTGTTGTTGCGCCCCGGAAGCGACCGGTTGGTTGCACCGATGATCACTGCCTGCTTCATGCAGTGGCCGACCACCGCTTGAACCATCTTTTCGTCCGCAGGCTCGCGGCTATCACGGTCCGCAACCAGTTCTGCACCCAGGAACAGGCCCTTGCCGCGCACGTCGCCAATCACTTTGTGCTTGTCTTTGAGCGCGCTCAACTGGTCGAGCATGTAGTCGCCCATGGCGACAGTTTTGCCCAGCAGGTCTTCGTCCTCGATGATCCGCATGTTTTCGATGGCCGCTGCGGGGCCAGCTGTGCAGCCCCCGAACGTCGAGATGTCGCGGAAGTAGTTGAGGTGGTCCGAGGTGTCGTCTTTGAACATGTCAAAGACTTCGTTCGTGGTGACCATGCAGGCGATGGCGGCGTAACCAGATGCAACCCCTTTGGCCATTGTCACGAAGTCAGGTTTGATCCCGTAGTGCTGGTAACCAAACCACTCGCCTGTCCGGCCGACGCCACATACAACCTCGTCGATATGCAGCAGGATGTCGTACTTCTTGCAGATCTCTTGCACGCGGGGCCAGTAGCCATCTGGCGCTTCAATCACGCCGCCGCCTGCTGTTACTGGCTCAAGGCAGAGTGCGCCGACGGTGTCGGGGCCTTCGCGCAGGATGACTTCTTCGATCTGGTTGGCGGCCCATTCGCCGTAGTTCTGTTCTGGTGCGCCGTCCTGTTCGTGTTTGCGGTACTCAAGGCAGTGAGGGACGCGCACGAAGCCGGGGGTGTAGGGCCCGTACTGTGCGTTGCGTTCGTCCTGACCACCCGCCGACAGGCACGCGATGGTGGTGCCGTGGTAATCGCGGTCGCGGTAGAGGATCTTGTGCTTTTTGCCGCCGTAACGCTTGTGCGCGATCTGGCGGACCATTTTGAAGGCTTTCTCGTTCGCCTCGGATCCAGAGTTGCAATAGTAGACCCGATCAAGGCCGGGCATCTTGGTCAGCAGCTTTTCGGCAAAGAGGGCGCCGGGGACCGAGCCCACGGTGCCGCCGAAGAAGTTCATTTTTACAATGGCATCGCGCACTGCGTCGCCAATGGTTTCGCGGCCGTAGCCCACGTTCACCGTCCACACCCCACCAGACACGGCGTCGATGTGTTCGATTCCTTTTTGGTCCCAGACTTTGATTCCTTTACCCTCGACAATGATCTTGGGGTCCGCGCCGTTAAAGAAGGGCTGGTGCTGAATCAGGTGGTGCCACACATTAGCGCGGTCAGCTTCGACCACACGGCTGATGTCGTTTTCGTTGAACGTTCCGTCCATTGGCTCAAAACCTTTCGATGAGACGCGGGGCCTGTGTTTAAAAGGCAGATCGGCCGAGCGTGTGGAGATAATCGCTGAGAATCTAGTCATAGCAATAGGGCCAGTTTGGGGGCGTAAATAAAGCCAGTTGTGCGCCGCAGAGGTGCCTGTTTTGAAGCAGGGCGGTGCAATTCGCCTTATTTTCAGGCAGATGCTATGATTTTCGAAATATCAAGGGTGCAGATCAAAGCATCCGCATTGTAACAGATTCTTTGAATAAACATTGATCCTCCGAGCATTATCGGCTCGGATCAGGCCAGCGCCGTAAGTTTTTGCGTGCCACCAGAGGCGGAGATACCGCCCGAAACCTAATCCAACATGCTGCCACAAGGCTGCATGAAACACGGGAGTTTAACATATGACCTTCAAATCCAAGCTGATGGGTGCTGTTGCAGCCACTGCAATGCTGGCCGGTGCACAAAGCGCGACGGCTGAAATCACAGTCGGGTACTTCCTGGAGTGGCCAATGCCGTTCCAGTTCGCCAAAGAGACTGGCATGTACGAAGAAGCCATGGGCACCAAAGTCAACTGGGTCAGCTTTGACACAGGGACAGCAATGTCCGCGGCGATGGCGTCTGGCGACGTTCAGATGTCCGTCTCTCAGGGTGTGCCACCCTTCGTTGTTGCAACATCTGCCGGTCAGGACCTTCAGGTCGTAGACGTGGCCGTGTCCTATGCTGACAATGACAACTGCGTTGTGCGCGCCGATCTTGAAATCGACGGTTCGAGCGCTGGTGAAATGGCCGGCAAGAAAGTCGCCGTGCCACTGGGTACTGCTGCTCACTACGGTTTCCTGCGTCAGATGGACCACTTCGGCATCGACGTTGGCGGCCTTGAAGTGGTCGACATGGCCCCTGCCGAAGGCGAAGCAGCCCTGAGCCAGGGTTCTGTTGACATGGCTTGCGGCTGGGGCGGCGCCCTGCGTCGTATGCTGGGCAGCGGCAACGTTCTGCTGACAGGCGCGGAAAAGACTGAACTGGGCATCCTGACCTTTGACGTCACATCCGCACCCACCGGCTACGTCGCGGAAAACTCCGACGAAGTTGCGGCATTCCTTGCTGTGACGGCCGCAGCCAACGCGATGTGGGCGGATGAAGCCAACCACGCCAAGATGCTGCCTGTGATCGCTAAAGACGCTGGTATGTCCGAAGATGACGCCAAGGCCACACTGGCGGGTTTCGTTTTCCCAACCGTCGAAGAGCAGCTGTCTGAAGCATGGCTCGAAGGTGCTGCGGTTGCGCACATGAAAGGTGTTGCGGACGTCTTCGTTGCATCCGGGTCGATCGACGCGGCAAAAGCTTCGTATGACGACAACGTCAACATCGGGCCACTGAGCCAATAACCCAAGACTTTGAACGGGCGCCCATCGGGCGCCCGTTTTCCTTTAAAGTGCGCCGCAGCGACACGCACAGCAAAGCAACCTGGCAAGAGGGGAACACCCGTGAGTGGGCTTTTGATCAATGATGTTTCGATGCGGTTCGACCTGCCAAATGGCGGGCACGTTCAGGCGTTGAAAAATGTGTCTCTGGATATCAAATCCGGCGAACTGATGAGCGTGCTGGGGCCTTCGGGCTGCGGTAAGACGACACTGCTGAATATCGTGGCAGGTTTTCTGGCCCCAACTGAGGGTCAGATCGTACTGAACGACGAAGAAAAGATTGGCCCCGGCCCCGAACGCGGGATGGTGTTCCAGCAGGGCGCTCTGTTTGAGTGGATGAGCGTGCGTGACAACGTGAGCTTTGGCCCCGACATGAAGGGCATGAGCCGTGCCGAAAGCAAAGAGAACGTTGAACACCTTCTCGACGTTGTTGGTTTGCAGGATTTTAAGGAAAAGGCCGTTTACGAGCTGTCTGGCGGTATGCAGCAGCGTGTCGCACTGGCCCGCTGTCTGGCCAATGACCCGGACGTGATTCTGATGGATGAACCGCTGGGCGCGCTGGACGCGCTGACCCGCGAAAAGATGCAAAGCCTTGTTCTGGATCTGTGGAAAGAGACCGGCAAGACAATCATCCTGATCACCCACTCGGTCGAAGAGGCGTTATTGCTGGGCGAGAGGTTGCTCGTGATGGCGCCGCGCCCCGGCCGGGTGCACAAAGAATATCGTTTGCCCTTTGCCGACATGGGCGTTGGCAACGATCTGCGCGAAGTCAAAAAGGATCCCAAATACGGGCCGACGCGTGAAGAGATCCTCGAAATGATCTGGAACATGGAAGAAGAAATTATGGGTCGCACGGAGGAAAGCGCATGACCGGGGTACTTGTTCTTGCGCTCTATGTGGGCGCATTCTTTGGATCGTTCTTTCTGGCGCGTATCATTTTCAAAAGCGCCTTTGAGAAAAAGGGTTTTAACAAACTAAAGACCGTCACCTTTGGCGACGAAAGCGCGATTACGGCGAACCGGGTCGCCTCTGTTATCTCCGTGATTACGGTATTCTGGCTGTGGGTGGCCTTCACGAACTCGGCCATTCCACTGCCCAAGTTTCCCGGACCGTTCTCGGGCGATATGACCTTTACCTACACCGCGGAACTTGAAGACGGCACGACGGACGATGCCACCGTGTCTGTTCGCGTCTACCGTGAGGATATTCAGCAGACCCTTGATGCCGAAGGTAATCCGGGCCGGGAACCTGAAGCGGCAGAGGTCGAACCTGGCGAAGGGTTTGCCAAGAACGACACTCTGACGGTGGCGCGCTATTCCTTCAAGGTGATCAACGTCTGGTCCAACGACGAGGTGTCCAAGAAAGATGGTTCGACCGTTGTCGCGATCAACGGGCAACCGATTGCTGCCGGGGAAAAGATCAGCATACCTGAGGGAAAGGTTGGTTTGACTGACAAGGGCACTCCCACTTTTGAGCCGGCGGTTGGTCTGCGTATGGCGCGCTTGTACCTGCCAGCTCCAGAGGTCGTGTTTCAGCGATTTATCTGGCTCAATAAAGAGGGCTATCAGGGCTATACGTTGCTGGAGCACACTTGGTATTCACTAAAACGCGTTCTCCTTGGCTTTCTGATCGGTGCTGTAGTTGGTGTGCCGATTGGCTATGCCATGGGCCTGACGGGCTGGGCGCGCGGGTGGTTTGACCCGATTGTCGAATTCATGCGCCCCGTTCCGCCATTGGCGCTGATCCCGCTGATCATCATCTGGTTCGGGATTGGTGAGATCGGCAAGGTTGTCCTGCTCTTCCTTGCCGCGTTGTGGATTATGATCATTGCGGCACGATCCGGGGTGTCGGGGGTGGCCATTTCCAAGGTCCATGCCGCCTATTCGCTTGGCGCATCCAAATGGCAAATCCTGTCCAAGGTCATCGTTCCAAACTCCCTCCCGGACATCTTTACCGGTGCCCGCGTTGCTATGGGTGTGTGTTGGGGCACGGTTGTTGCGGCGGAACTCGTCGCGGCGAACGTGGGCCTTGGCAAGATGATCGTGACGGCGTCCAAGTTCCAGCTGACCGACATCATCATCGTCGGGATTATCATCATCGGTGTGATTGGCTTTGCCATTGAAGTTGGCATGCGGGCTTTGGAAAACTGGCTGATCCCATGGAAAGGCAAGTCCTGATCTAGACCCTTTGAGAAAGCACAGGAAAGCGGCGCCTTCGGGCGCCGTTTTGCATTTCTCGTGATGGCCATCATGCAGGGAGGATGATTGGCCTGCTTGCGCGACCGCGAATTCGCCAATGTGGCCGGGCTCTGGCTGCCGCCTATTGCATGCTCATGTGGCTGGAAAAGTTGGCCCCGTCGCTCTAACCTAACGGAATTCGATAAGGAATTTGGATAACGCGGTGACGGACAGGCAGGACGACACACAAGCACGAGACGGCTCCGCAGACGCTCAGGTTCATCTGGATGCCTTGCGGGAAATTCTGGACGTCATTAAAAACAGTCGCGACGACGAGCGCCCCGTTTTTGATACGCTTTTGCGGGCGGCCAACCGGCTATGCGGAGCGAGTACGGCAGGCCTGCTTCTGGGGCGCCCAAATGACAAGCATCTGAAGCTGGCAGCGCTGCAACACACCGACGACACGGAGAATGATGCCAGCGCCGACCGGATTGTACGCGCCAATACCCCACCCATGGACATGGACCCGGCGGTACATGTTTCTGCCCGCGCCATTTGTGAGGGAAGCGTGGTTCACATTGCTGATCTGGCGGAGACCGACAGCTACAAAGCGGGCATTCCGTCATTCAAGATCATGGTGGAGGAAATGGGACAACGTTCCACCCTCAGTGTGCCGCTCATGGATGCAACCGGGCCGATCGGTGCGATCAATCTGCACCGGAAAACCGCCGGTTTGTTCAGTGAAAGTGAGATCTCACTGATCAAAAGTTTTGCCACTCAGGCTGTCATCGCCATTGGAAACGTGCGTCAGTTCCGCGAGGTCCAGACCCGGCTGGAGCGTGAGCGCGCATCTTCGGAAATCCTCGAGGTCATCAGCCAGAGTAGGGATGACGAGGGTCCCGTCTTTGATGCGATACTCAGCAACGCTTCGCATCTTTGTCACGCACCGATCGCTGGGCTGGTCATGGTCGATGATGAGCGAAAAACATACGGGCTTCGGGCATCAAGAGGCGCGAAACCCGAATTTGTGGAGGCGCTCGAGAAAAATCCTCCTGCCCTGGATCCAGAACGTTTTGCCGCCGCGCGCGCCATCGTCGAACAGCGCATCGTCCATGTCGACGATCTTGCCTCGCCAAACCTTTACGGTGCGGATGACAAGCATCGTATCAGAACAACGCAATTGGAAGGTATCCGCACTGTTCTGTTTGTTCCTCTGATCTGGGAGCAGCAGAGTATTGGTGCCATTGGATTGTGGCGCCGCGAGGTCAAGCCGTTCTCCGAAGATGAGATTGCTCTGGTCGAAACCTTTGCCGCCCAAGCCGTGATTGCCATCGAAAACGTGCGCCAGTTCCGTGAAGTGCAGGAACGGCTGGAACGTGAACGCGCATCTTCCGAAATATTGCAGGTGATCAGTCAGAGCCGCGACGACGATACGCCAGTTTTCAAGACGATCGTGGAAAATGCTGCACGCTTGTGTAACGCGCCAATGACTTTTCTGGTCTTGATCAATGAAGACCATTCGCAGTGGAAGGTGGCCGCTGCCACGGGTGATGCAACGAGCATGATGCAGGTCGGTAACGTCTTTGACGTCGGGCAGGAATTTGCGCCTTACCAAAGCATCAAGACGCGTCGGATTGTCGAAGAACCTGATGTGCGCGAGACGGATTTCTACAAATCACGGCATCCGGACGCGATAAAACTGGTCGATGAGGACGGCATCCGGTCACGTGTTTTCGTACCACTCGTTTCGGGCGGCAAATCTCTTGGCAATCTGGTTCTTCTCCGAAGAGAGGTTGGGCATTTCGCCCCAGAAGACCTGCTTTTGGTCGAGACCTTCGCTGCTCAGGCCGTCATCGCCATTGAAAACGTGCGCCAGTTCCGCAAGGTGCAAACGCAGCTTGAACGCGAACGCGCCACCAGCGAAATCCTCAAGGTCATTTCCGAGTCGCGTGACGATGAAACCCCGGTGTTCGACCTGATGCTGAGAAAGGCTGCGGAGTTGTGCAATGCAGATGCCGCAGCGCTTGCCCTCGGCACGAAGGGGGACACCTACCAGACCATGCCCGCTTCCTACGGCATCGCGCCGGCAACGCAAGAGATGTACGATAGCGGCCACGTGCCGATGGACCCCGAGACATCCGTGGGAGCCAAGGCAATCCTGAGCGGAAAACCCGTCCATGTGCGGGACATGTCAGACACCGAACAATATCGTAGTGGCGTGTCGATCTTTCAGTCGGTGGTGCAGGACACGGGCATTCGCACCAATCTGCTGGTACCGCTTCTGACGCCCACCGGTGGAATTGGCGTTTTGATCCTCTTCCGCAAGGAGGTGCGCCCCTACACCGAAGACGAAATCGCACTGGTCGAGACTTTTGCCGCACAGGCCGTCATTGCCATCGAGAATGTCGGCCAGTTCCGCGAAGTGCAGGAGCGGTTGAAGCGGGAGGCTGCAACATCCGAGGTTCTATCGATCATTAGCCAATCTCGTGATGACGAACGGCCCGTGTTTGACACCATCCTCAAGAAGGCAGCGGAACTTTGCAGTGCCAACCAAGCCTCATTGCAGCTTGCCAACGCTGAGCGGACGCACTTTGGAGTTGCCGCCTATTGGGGGTTCGAGGAGACCGCATTTCAAGTTGGTGGGTCCGCTCCACTGGACAGTGGGCGCCCAATTCCACAGGTCATAAGCACCGGATGCTCCACGAACATCAAGGACTTGAGTCAGTCGGACCATTACCTTCAAGAAGATCCGATCATTACGCATGTGGTCGACATCGAAGGGATTCGTTCATGGCTCATCGTTCCGTTGATGAAAGACAAACAAGCGATTGGTGCCATCGCGCTCAGTCGCCGCGAAGTCAAATCATTCAACGAATTTGAAATTGCTCTGGTCGAAACCTTTGCCGCCCAGGCCGTGATCGCCATTGAGAACGTGCGCCAATTCCGAGAAGTGCAAGAGCGGCTGGAGCGAGAGGCGGCGACCAGCGAAATCCTAAGAGTGATCAGTCAAAGCCAAGAAGACGAGGCGCAGGTTTTTGATATCATCCTGGAAAAGTCGGTGATCCTGTGCCAGGCGGATCAGTCTGTTTTATTTTTGATAAATGCCGAGCGCACATCGATGTACTTGGCCGCTCATTGGGGACATTCTCGCACCGAATTTAGTATCGGTCGGTCATGGCCCCTTGAGGCCGCGATGTCGGCGACGGAGGCGATCCGCTCGACACTGGTGCAGCATATTTTGGACTTCGCAGAAACTGAGCGCTACAAAAGCCGTGAAGAAGAAGCCGTTCAAATGGTTGAGAACGAAGGAATCCGTACGCGGCTGGTTGTTCCATTGTTGCGAGATGGGGTTGCGATCGGTGCCATTGCAATGAGCCGTCGCGAAGTCCGTGCGTTTGCAGCGTCTGAGATCAAGCTTGCCGAAACTTTCGCCGCTCAAGCCGTAATCGCCATCGAGAACGTCCGCCAATTCAAGGCACTAGAGCGGCTAAATGCCGAACTGGGTGAGCGGGTCGAAGAGCAGGTCGGCGAGATTGAACGGATGGGCCGTCTCAAGCGGTTCCTGCCCGCTGCAGTCGCAGACACGGTGGTGTCACAGGGCTCGGACAATCTGCTCAAGAGCCATCGCGCTCTGCTGGGCGTTCTGTTCTGTGACATCCGCGGTTTTACCGCCTTTTGTGAGACTGCCGAGCCCGAGGAAACCATCGAGGTTCTCCAATCCTACCACGAAGAGATGGGTGCGCTGATTGCGGCGCACGGGGCCGGCGTTGATACCCGCGCGGGCGACGGGATCATGGTGTTATTCAATGATCCGCTGCCCTGTGACGACCCGGCGGGGGATGCCTTGCGCCTTGGTCTTGCGATGCGCGAACGCATGGCCGAGCTGTCCAAGAAGTGGCGCCGTCATGGACACCGCTTGGGATTTGGCGTTGGGATATCGCTGGGTTATGCCACGGTGGGTATGGTCGGTTCGGCCGGTCGTTTTGATTACACGGCCAGTGGGACGGCCGTGAACCTTGCGGCGCGCTTGTGTGATCAGGCCAAGGATGGTGAGATATTTTTGAGCCCGCGCGCCTATACTGCGGTGGAGGATGATTTTGATGCCGAACCGGTGGGAGATTTGACCCTCAAGGGAATTCACGCGCCGGTCGAGGTGTTTCGGGTCCTTACTGAAAGCTGAGCCTCAATCCCACTTGTGCCCGGCCCCGTGCAATGAATAAAATTCCTGTATAACTTGTTATCTGCTAGGGTGCTTTGACGCGTAGGTGTTTTGGCAACCTGCTATATTGACGAATGACCCGACTTCCGCATTTACGGAGCCTACATGACCTGTTTTTGCCCTCCCCGCGTGGCGCCTCTTGGGGCTCTGACTGCCCCCAAAGCCAGCCTGGCTGTTCGGCCGGTGCCGCCGCAGATGCCAAAAATGATTGCTGCGCTGGGTCTGCCGATGCCTGATTCCGCTCCCGCGCCTCGGATTGATATGAAAATGGCCGCTGTGATGGCCCCCATGGTTGGTCAGTCGTGGGTGCCACCCAAACCACCGGCGTTGATGGGGAGGATGGCGTCGCTGTCCTCTTTGGCCGCCTTTCTGCCGCTGACGGATATTGCGGCACTGATGGCCGAGCTACAGCAGCTGGTTTCAGAACTGGCCCAGAATGTGCAACCCGTCCTCAGTCAAGCGGCCTACATGCCCAAGAAACCCATGCTCAACATGGTCATGGCGGCCCGCATGACATTGTCCATGCGCGCCCAGGGCCTTTGCCCGATGGATCTGTCAGGCCTTGATAGCACCTTTGCTCAGGCCGAGGGGTTGCCGCCCCACCCGGGCAAAATGAACGCGACCATGAGTGCCGTGCGCGGTATGGGTCCGATCCCGCGCTTTGCACTTCCCATTCCGATGCAATCCATGGCCATGACCTTGGCCAGCCTTGCCCCACTCGAGACAATTCCGACGTCTCTGTCCATGCCGCCCATCAGCTCGAGCAAATTTGGCGGTGCGGCGATGGCGATGCTGGCGCAGCTTGCACGCATCCCACCCTTGCCGATTGACGCGAGCAAGCTGTTGTCCGAATTGGCGCGACTTACTGATCTGGCCGCCATTCAGGCGGCCTTTGGCGAAGGCGCGATGACCACAACGGGTGTGGGCAAAGTGCAGGCGATGCTGAACTACATGAGCAGGTTGCCGATGCCTCCGATCCCGCCGATGGCACTGGGGCTACAGCCCAAGCTAGACATGTTGCCCCCACTTCCTGCCGTGGAGGCAGGAGCGCGGATCGCCAGCCTGAACGTGCAGACCTTTAACCAAACCTATTCCCTGAGCCCGCCGCGCGTGCCGATCCTGTCGCCACTGATGGCTCTCAATGCGTTGAAAAACGTTTTGGCCGACATTTTGGGTGTGAAGCCGCATCAGGGGTGCCCGGTCTGTATGGGCTAAGCCAACGTACCGCCAGTAGACGCGCAAATCGCACCGACAAAGCAACGGCGTGAGCCGTTGCCCGTAAGTCAGCGTCCACGGTGGTCATCGGGACCACTGGTCATGCGTGGATTGGCAGGGGAATGGTGGAGCATAGCGGGATCGAACCGCTGCACTCAGGGTGACGGCGTGAGCCGTTGCCCGTAAGTCAGCGCCCACGGTGGTCATCGGGACCACTGGTCATGCGTGGATTGGTAGAGGAATGGTGGAGCATAGCGGGATCGAACCGCTGCACTCAGGGTGACGGCGTGAGCCGTTGCCCGTAAGTCAGCGCCCACGGTGGTCATCGGGACCACTGGTCATGCGTGGATTGGTAGAGGAATGGTGGAGCATAGCGGGATCGAACCGCTGACCTCCTGCATGCCATGCAGGCGCTCTCCCAGCTGAGCTAATGCCCCATTCCTTGGGCGGCTGTTGCCAGCCGTGCGCCGCTGATTAGGCGCTTTGAGAGACGGGATCAAGTACTAATCGACCCCGTCCGGCTCGTGTCTTTAGCTGTCGTCGTCGTTGGTTGCGACGTCAGCGATCTCTTCGAGCGGAACAGTATCTTCGTCCGCGTCGTCGTCATCCAGCAGATCATCATCCAGATCCACGTCGACGTCATCATCATCAACCACCTGATCCTCGTCCTCGGAGGCTGTGGCGGCCTTGGCCTTGGCTGTGACGGCATCTTCGGCGTCTGCTGCGATCATGCGAGTTTTAGAGCTGTCCAGCTCCACCACATCACCAGTATAGGGGCTGACGATGGGCGAACGGTTCATGTCGTAAAACCGTTTGCCCGTGGTTGGGCAGAGGCGTTTGGTGCCCCATTCTTCCTTTGGCATCGGGTATCCTTGTGTGTCTGAAGGCCTCGGGCGCGGGTGCGTTTGGGCCATCTCTTATTGAAGCGATTCTGGGCAAGTGCCATAAGGCCAGCACGGAGTCAAAGCCTTATGGCCAGATAGGGGAAATGGGATGTCGACGCGTGTCCTGCAAGGGGATCCGGATATCGCGCTGACCTTGCGCCGCTCGGCCCGTGCGCGCCGCATGACCTTGCGCATCAACCAGATCGACGGGCGGGTCACTCTGACCCTCCCAACACGCGCCAGCGAACGCGAAGCGCTGGCTTTTGCTGAGACAAAACAGGCATGGATTCGCAAGCATCTGCAAGCGTCTATGGGCCACGTGGTGGCTGTTTTGGGTGCTCGCATACCTGTGGAAGGCGCGCTGTGCGAAATCGCCACGGGCACAGGCCGGCGCGTTTTGTTCGAGGATGGTGTGCTCTATGTGCCGGGCGCAGAAGAGAGAGTGCCCGCCCGCGTTCTTGGCTACCTGAAAACCCGTGCACGCGATCGTCTGGCAGGGGCGAGTGATCATTATGCCGCTCGTTTGGGCCGATCCTATTCTGGCATTTCCATACGCGACACACGGTCCCGATGGGGGTCGTGTTCGAGCGCGGGGCGTTTGATGTATTCTTGGCGTCTGATCATGGCCCCGCCTGCAGTGCTGGATTATGTGGCCGCCCACGAGGTCGCTCATCTGGCGCAAATGAACCACTCACCCGCGTTTTGGGCCGAGGTGGAGCGCATTTACGGCCCCTACGCCCCAGCCCGTGCCTGGTTGCGCCGCGAGGGCAATGATCTGCATCGCTTCCGTTTTGGTGATTGACCGCGCGAGCGGCATGTGATCACAAATCCACATGCAACCTGTTATACCCGCAAAAGAAGCCTCGACCGCCGCCCATGATCAGGTCTATCGCCGTTTGCGAACGCGGATTATGCATGGTGATATCCTGCCGGGGACGGCCCTGACATTGCGCGGGATCGGCAAGCAGTTTGATGTGTCTATGACCCCAGCGCGCGAGGCGGTGCGTCGTTTGGTGGCTGAAGGCGCGCTGACCCTGTCTCAGTCAGGGCGGGTATCGACACCTGAACTCTCCAATGAGCGCATAGAAGAATTGGCTGCCCTGCGCGCCCTGATCGAAGTGGAGCTTGCGACCCGCGCCCTTCCGCGTGCGCATTTGGCCTTGATAGAACGGCTGCAAACCATCAACGGGGCCGTGGCCGAGGCCGTCGCGCATCGGGATGCGGTCAGCTATATCCGCACAAACCTTGAATTCCACCGCACACTCTATCTGCGGGCACAGGCCCCTGCCATGCTGGCCATGGCCGAAACGGTTTGGTTGCAGATGGGGCCGACGATGCGCGCCCTATATGGCCGTTTGCGGCGCACCGAGCCGCCGCAATATCACCGCCATATCATTGCTGCTCTGCGTGCAGGGGACGAGCCAAGCCTGCGCATTGCGGTGCGGTCCGATGTCACCCAGGGCTTGCGCATGTTGGCGACCTGATCGACCTGACCGGCACGACCTTGGACAAGGCGTTGATCGGATCTTCTGACTGGCTTGCGTTATGCTGCGAGGCCGGACTGCCCCAAGTTTAGGAACTTTTCACGCCGTTGCGTGATCAGCGCTTTGGAGTCCATCTTGTCCATATCGCCCAGCATCGCTTTCAGCGTCTTGCCCACAGCGGCCATGGTTTCGTCTGCAAAGCGATGTGCGCCTCCCAAGGCTTCTGGGATGATGCGGTCAATGACGCCCAGTTGCTTGAGGTCTTGTGCGGTCAGGCGCAGCGCTTCGGCGGCTTCGCGCATTTTCTCGGAGTCCTTCCACAGAATCGAGGCGCACCCTTCCGGGCTGATCACCGAATAGACGGAGTTTTCGAGCATCGCGATCTTGTTGGCCGTGGCAAAGGCGACAGCGCCACCTGATCCACCTTCGCCTATGATCACGGAGGCGATGGGAACACCGATTTGCAGGCATTTTTCGGTTGAGCGTGCGATGGCCTCGGATTGACCGCGTTCCTCTGCCCCTTTGCCGGGGTAAGCACCGGGCGTATCCACCAGCGTGATCAGCGGCAGACCAAAGCGGTCCGCTAAGTCCATCAGCCGGATCGCCTTGCGATACCCTTCGGGCCGGGCCATGCCGAAATTCCGCGCGATCCGGGATTTGGTGTCGTTGCCTTTCTCATGGCCAAGAACGACGACGGGCCGGTCGTCGAACCGGGCCAGCCCCCCCATGACCGAATGGTCATCCGCAAAATTGCGGTCCCCGGCCAGCGGTGTGTATTCGGTGAAAAGCGCGTTGATGTAGTCGACGCAGTGGGGGCGATCAGGATGGCGGGCGACCTGACATTTGCGCCACGGTGAGAGGTTCTTGTAAAGATCCTCGAGCAGTGCTGCGGCTTTGCCATCCAGCGCCGCTGCCTCGTCTGCGACATCCATGTCCTCGTTTTGCCGACCCAAGGCTCGCAGTTCTTCTGCCTTGCCTTCAATCTCTGCCAGTGGCTTTTCGAATTCCAGATATTGCGTCACGCGCGCACACTCCTGCTGCGGTCTTTGGCGTTATATGGCCGGGTGCGGAACCATTTGCAATGTTCAGGGAAAGAGCACGGGGTAGAGCGAGGCGACCAGTAGAGCCGCCATGGTCCAGTTGAAGGTGCGCAGCCGTACCGGGTTGGTCAAGAACCGGGCCATTTGTTGACCCACGATCGTCCATGTGCTGACAGCCGGCAGATTGATTGCGCCGAATACCAGTGCCACCAACGCGATGGCCGCGAATGTGGTGTCTGGCGTGTAGACGGAGACAGCCGTCAGAGCCATGCTCCAAGCCTTTGGGTTCACCCACTGGAAGGCCGCAGCCTGAAGGAACGTCATCGGAGTGCCGGTGTCCTCGCCTTTGCGCACAGGGGCGGCGTTCGCGATTTTCCACGCCAGATAGAGCAGGTATACAGCCGAGCCAATTTTCAGAATCTGGTGGCTGATCGGATAGGCGTCAAAGATCTGCACCAACCCGGCTCCGACCAGCAAAAGCATCAGAGAAAACCCGATTCCGATGCCGAGCATGTGCGGCACGGTGCGCCGGAATCCGAAATTGGCCCCCGACGCCATAAGCATCAGGTTGTTCGGGCCCGGGGTGATCGAGCTGACAAAGGCAAAGGCGGCAAGCGCTGGAACGAGATCAAATGTCATGGGCAATAAATGGACATAAACGAGCGATATGAAATTGCAAAAACGCCGAAATTTGTCTAGCCTGTGCAATTAATGACTAATATCGACCAAATATCCGAACGAATTGTGCAAGAACTGAGTCGCGATGGTCGGTTGAGCAATATTGCACTCGCGGATCGCGTGGGTCTGTCGCCTTCGGCCTGTCTGCGCCGTGTGCAGGATCTTGAGCGGCGTGGGGTCATCACCGGATACCGCGCCATACTTGATCGCTCCAAACTGGGCGGCGGATTTGTCGCCTACATTGGGGTTGGCCTAAGCGCTCATTCCAAGGCCAGCCAGGAAGCGTTTGAGCGTGCTATTGCGCGCGCGCCGGAAGTGCGTGAGTGCCATAACATCACCGGCACCATCGAATACTTGCTGCGCGTCGAATGTGCCGACATTGCCAGCTACAAGCTGTTTCACACCGAGATGCTGGGGGCGTTGCCAGATGTGAATTCTATCACGTCCTATGTGGTGCTGGGATCGCCCAAGGACGAGCGCGCCTGATATCGGAGCGAGCGGGAACGAGGCACCAACCCCTCGCGTGCACGGTATTTCTAGCCAAAAGAAGTGGGATCAGTTCGCCGCTTCTGTGCTGATAGCGGCGAAGATCGTGTCGAGCTCGCTTGCCAGTTTTGTCAGTTCGGGCCCTGCATCATCTGCGTAAGGTGCAAAGACCGTGGATGGCAGTTTGTAGCTGAGCGTCGCTGTGCCGTCCTCGTTTTCAGTGACGTACATCCGAATAGGCGCTTCGATCATGGCCGCAGTCGATAGGTTCAGTATGTTGACGGCGTAGACGTTGTTGAACAGCCCGATCACCCGATTGCCGGGGATAGTGATCCCCCGCTTTTTCGCGGCCCCGGTTGGACCGGCTTGGGTAACGACACCCATCTTGTTGGCTTTGGCGGCGGATTTGACGTCATCGACCAGTTGCCCGAACGGCTTGGTCGTGCGGGTTACAGACCAGCCGTCCCGCGCCGTCATTTCAGCGTGGGCGAGTGAGGCCGTTAGGATCAAAAGGAATGCTGCAAAGAGGTGGCGCATGGGTTGGCTCCTACAGTTTGGGCAACCAATGCACGGCGCACGTGGCCTTGCCCAATCACGTCTGTGTGCGCACAGGTTCGCCGGTGTTGGCCAGCCAACACATCTGTGACTGGTCGCGTCCATGCGTCCGGTGTACGTGGATGCCACCCGAAACCACCGCGAGGCCCTTGCCAATGCGATTTCTTGTTCTTGCCTTTGTCCTTGCCTTGGCGGCCTGTTCTTCGCCGCAGCCAGAGCCGATCAAAGCTGTTGAGTTGTACCCGAACGAAACACCGGAACTGCGTATGCTGATCGAGGCGGCTGCAGCCGAGAACGACGTTCCCGTCGCTCTCGTCCAGAAGGTTGTTATTCGCGAAAGCACGCACCGTCCCAGCGCGCGTAACGGGCCCTATTATGGATTGATGCAAATTCTGCCCGCCACGGCTCGCAGCATGGGGTTTAGTGGCGTACCCAATGACCTCTTGGATGCCGAGACCAACTTGCGTTACGCGACACGCTATTTGCGCGGCGCGTGGTTGGTGTCCGATGGGGACATGGACACAGCCGTCATGTGGTATGCGCGTGGCTATTATTTTGAGGCCAAACGTCGTGGACTGGTCGCCGAAACGGGTGTAGATGGGCAGAGGGTTTGGCCGGACTAGGGGTGGCGTGCCAAAGGCACCCCACCTCCTGGCTGGTGCTTTAGGCTTTTGCGATCATTTCTGATTGCTTCACGATCACTTCGGCCTGTTTGATTGAGGCGATGTCGACAAGCCGTCCTTTGTAAACCGTTGCGCCTTCGCCTTTGGCCTTTGCTTCATCCATTGCAGCGAGGATTTCGCGGGCCTCGGCGACGGCTTCGTCTGAGGGGGTAAAGACTTCGTTCGCGATGGCCACCTGTTTGGGGTGGATCGCCCATTTGCCGACCATGCCAAGGGTGGCTGACCGGCGGGCCTGAGCGCGGAAACCGTCATCGTCGGAAAAGTCACCGAACGGTCCGTCGACTGGAAGTACTCCGTGTGTGCGGCAGGCAGCAACAATCGCTGCCTGTGCCCAGTGCCATGGGTCAGACCAATGTTTCTGGCCCTCGTGCAACATGTAATAGTTTTCCTGCGTGCCCCCGATGCCGGTCGTCTGCATGCCCATGGAGGCCGCAAAGTCTGCCGCCCCAAGCGACATGGCGGCCATACGGGGTGAAGCGGCGGCGATCTCTTCGACATGGGAGACGCCGGCGGCGGATTCGATGATCACCTCGAACTGGATAGGTTTTTTGCGTCCCTTGGCGGCCTCGATCGAAGTGGCGAGTGCGTCGACAGCATAGATGTCAGACGCATTGCCCACTTTCGGAATCATGATCTGGTCAAGGCGGTCGCTTGCCTGTTCCAGCAGGTCGACAACGTCGCGGTACCAGTAAGGGGTGTCGAGCCCGTTGATGCGCACCGATAGCGTTTTTGTGCCCCAGTCGATGTCGTGCGTCGCCTGAATGATATTGGCGCGCGCGCTGTCTTTGTCTGATGGCGCAACCGAATCTTCGAGGTCGAGGTTGATCACATCGGCCGCTGACGCTGCCATCTTTTCAAAGATCGCCGGGCGCGAGCCCGGTCCGAACAGCTGGCAGCGGTTGGGGCGGGCAGGCGGTGTTGGTTGGAGACTGAATGACATAGCGCGCCCTTTCGGCAAGAATGTTGCGTTGTTTCTGCCTTGTCAGTTATTAAATTACGCGACGGTCCACAACCCGCATTGTGCAGGTGCAGCATATGTGCCTTTGCGCTGCGAAATGGCACGGAATGCCCGTTTTAGAGCGGATCGGCGCACCAATACGTCCTGTTTGACCTCCGGAGTGACGATTTTGCGATGTACGCGGCTCATAAATAGGCCATTTTGCGCCAAGACTTCTGCATAGAAAGACCATGAGATGATTCAGACACCTTACCTTTTGTTTCTGGGCGACGCCCCGGATCAGCTTGCCGCTAAAGTGGCCCAGGGCATCACGGACTGGCGTCCGGAAAATGCCGTTGGCCAGTTCCGTCTGCCCGGATGTGGAGCGGATATGGGTTTGGCAGATATGACCTTAGAAGAAGGTTTGGCAGCTGGTGCCAAAACTCTGGTCATTGGCGTGGCCAACCGGGGTGGTACCATCTCGGACGCATGGAAGGTGGTTTTGGTGACGGCCCTGCAGATGGGGTATGACCTTGCTGCGGGTTTGCATAACCTTTTGCGCGACGAAAACGAGCTGCAGTCTGCGGCCAAGGTGAATGGCGGCACGCTCCATGATGTGCGCGTGCCCACTGTCGCCTATCCCATTGCCAATGGGGTCAAGCGGTCGGGCAAGCGTGTGCTGGCCATCGGTACTGATTGTTCCTGCGGCAAGATGTACACAGCCATGTCGATGGACGCAGAAATGCAGAAGCGGGGCATGAAGTCAGATTTTCGCGCCACTGGTCAGACCGGCATTCTGATCACAGGCAAGGGCGTGCCACTGGATGCGGTCATCGCCGATTTCATGGCTGGTGCAGTGGAATATTTGACCCCGGACAATGATGCGGATCACTGGGACCATATCGAGGGGCAGGGCAGCCTGTTTCACGTGTCCTATTCCGGTGTCACGATGGCGCTGATTCATGGTGGCCAGCCTGATGCGCTGGTTCTGTGTCATGAACCGACGCGTACCCACATGCGCGGTCTGCCCCACTTCGGTTTGCCGACGCTTGAAACATTGCGCGACACGGCCTTGCCTTTGGCCCGACTGGCCAACCCGGCCTGTCAGGTTACCGGCGTGTCGGTGAACACCAAGGCGCTGGATGAGGCGGCAGCCAAGGCCTGTTTGCAGGAGATCGAAGATCGCATGAACCTGCCGGCAACCGACCCTTATCGTTTTGGGGCGGGCAAGTTGGTCGATGCGCTTGTTGATCTGTGAAGGCTGGTCGTCTGACCGGCTTTTTGAGAAGAGTTTGTCCCGCGAGATGAAGGTGAATCATGCGCATTGATGTAAGCCACGATGTGTTTCAGCTGGCGCAAGTTTTCACGATCTCGCGCGGGTCGCGCACCGAGGCAAAGGTACTGAGCGCGGTCATCACCGATGGGGACGCGCGTGGCTGGGGTGAGTGTGTGCCCTATGCGCGCTATGGTGAGACGCTGGAGTCCGTGACCGCGCAGATCGAAGCGTTGCCTGATGGGCTCACGCGTCAGGCGCTTTATGATTTGTTACCTGCTGGTGCGGCGCGCAACGCAGTGGATTGTGCGTTGTGGGATCTGGAAGCAAAACGGTTGGGAAAACGGGTGTGGGAACTGGCCGGGCTGGCCGCACCGGGCCCGGAAATTACTACTTATACGCTGTCCCTTGCTTCGCCTGAGGCCATGCAGGCACAGGCGGCGCAGAATGCGCATCGCCCACTGCTCAAGATCAAGCTGGGAACGCCAGATGACATGCCCCGCCTTGAGGCGGTGCGTGCCGGTGCGCCCAAGGCCCGCATCATTGTGGATGCCAATGAGGGGTGGTCGGCGGAAGTCTATGCCGATCTGGCCCCACATCTGGTTCGGTTGGGCGTGGAACTGGTAGAGCAGCCATTGCCCGCCGGGGAAGATGACGCGCTGATTGGGATGGAACGACCCGTGCCAGTCTGCGCGGATGAATCCTGCCATGACCGCGACAGCCTGCCCGGTTTGAAGGGCAAGTATGACGTGGTGAACATCAAGCTCGACAAGACGGGTGGCCTGACCGAGGCGCTGGCCCTGCGCGATGCCGCATTGGCAGATGGGTACGGCGTGATGGTCGGCTGCATGGTCGGGTCGTCCCTTGCCATGGCACCTGCAACGTTGGTGGCGCAGGGTGCGGCGGTGGTGGACCTTGACGGGCCGCTCTTGTTGGCCGAAGACCGTGATACACCGTTGATTTTTGATGACGCCGGGGTGCATCCGCCTCGCGCAGAGCTATGGGGATAAAGATGCGCACTGTTTACGTAAACGGAGACTACCTGCCTGAAACTGAGGCGAAGGTGTCGATCTTTGACCGTGGTTTCCTGATGGCCGACGGGGTCTATGAGGTAACGTCCGTTCTGGATGGCAAGCTGATTGATTTTGACGGTCATGCAGTGCGGTTGCAGCGCTCGCTTGATGAGTTGGACATGGCCAACCCGATTTCGAAAGAAGACCTGTTGGAGGTGCATCGCGAACTCGTCCGCTTGAACGGCATTGAGGAAGGGATGATTTACCTTCAGATCACGCGCGGCGCGCCAAGCGATCGCGACTTTGCCTTTCCCGACCCTGAAACGCCGCAAACAATCGTTTTGTTTACCCAGAACAAGCCCGGCCTTGCTGACAACCCTGCCGCCAAGAAGGGCATGAAGGTCATCAGCATCGAAGACATCCGCTGGGGTCGTCGCGATATCAAGACGGTGCAATTGCTCTATCCTTCGATGGGGAAAATGATGGCCAAGAAGGCGGGCGTGGACGATGCATGGATGGTGCAGGACGGGTTCGTGACCGAAGGTACATCGAACAACGCCTACATCGTGAAGGGCAACAAGATCATTACCCGTGAAGCGTCGCCCGATATCCTCAAAGGGATCACCCGGACAGCCGTGCTCCGCTTTGCCCAAGAGGCGCAGATGGAGGTCGAGGAACGCAACTTTACCATCGAGGAAGCACGTGAAGCCGACGAGGCATTTATCACCTCAGCGTCGACTTTTGTGATGCCGGTGGTTGAGATTGACGGCGTAGCGCTTGGGGATGGAACCCCGGGCCATGTCGCGCCGCGCCTGCGCGAAATTTATCTGGACGAAAGCCGCAAAGCAGCTGTGTAACTAGGGCCCTCGCCGTACCCATATCGGGGGCAACACGCGTCATTTCAAATTCGCTTAGCCTTGAAATTCAGTTGATTCGTGTCCAGTTACAGTATGTAAATACGATTAACTTTGAGGGATGGTTATGTGAATGAAGATTTGATCTTAAGCCTGCTAAACGAAAACCTGATCCCAATTCTGGCCGCGCTGTTCTTGCTGCTGTGCCTTTTTCTGGGCGTGCGGATTGTACCGCAAAGCGAGAAATATGTGGTCGAGCGTTTTGGTCGTCTGCGCGCGGTGCTTGGGCCGGGGATCAATTTTATTGTCCCGTTCATGGATGTCGTCCGCCACAAGGTGTCTGTGCTTGAACGCCAGTTGCCCAACGAAAGTCAGGATGCCATCACGTCCGACAATGCCCTCGTACAGGTCGAAACCAGCGTGTTTTATCGCGTGACCGAACCGGAGCGTACCGTATACCGCATCCGCGATGTGGATGGTGCGGTACAGACGACAATTGCAGGCATTGTACGCTCAGAAATCGGCAAGATGGAGCTGGATGAAGTGCAGTCCAACCGCACGCAACTGATCAGCCAGATCAAGATACTGGTCGAAGAGGCGGTGGATGATTGGGGTATTGAGGTAACGCGCGCCGAGATTCTGGACGTGAACCTTGATGCGGCGACTCGTGAGGCAATGTTGCAGCAGTTAAACGCGGAACGTGCGCGCCGTGCATCGGTCACCGAGGCTGAAGGCCACAAAAGGGCCACCGAGTTGAACGCCGATGCCGAGCTTTATGCTGCTGAGCAAGCCGCCAAGGCCCGCCGGGTGACGGCCGATGCTGAGGCCTATGCAACGCAGGTGGTGGCCGAAGCCATCAACACCCACGGTATCGAATCCGCGCAATTTCAAGTGGCGTTGAAACAGGTCGAAGCAGTTACCGAAATCGCGCGCGGTGAAGGGCAGCAGACAATCGTTCTGCCCTCTAGCGCGATGGATGCCTTCGGGGAAGCGTTTGGCATGCTGACCGGGAAGGTACGCAAATGAGCGAGCTTTGGAGCCTTTGGTGGGTCTGGATCGTCGCTGCGCTAGTGCTGAGCATCATCGAGGTCTTTGTACCGGCCTTTGTCTTTCTGGGCATGGCGGTCGGTGCAGTGGTCGTCGGCGTAGGGTTGGCCTTTGGCCTGCTCGGTTGGATCGCAACGCCGCCTGTCCTGTTCCTGATCTTTGCATCAGCCTCGGTGGTTGCGGCGCTGGTTCTGCGCTCTGTGATCGGCGTGCGCCGGGGACAGGTCAAAAAATGGGACCGCGACATTAACGAATGACGCGGTCTTCAGCCTAACCTTTTTTCTCAACGTTTTGTTCAAAGGCGGTCTCGAAGGCCGCCTTTTTCGCGTCTGACGCATCCGTCTGATAGTTAGCTTTCCACTCATCCATGGTCATGCCGTAGAACGCCTCACGCCCTTCGTCCTTGCTCATCTCGATGCCCTTTTCGGCGGCAGCCTCTTGGTACCAGCGACTAAGACAGTTCCGGCAGAACCCGGTGAGGTTCATCATGTCGATGTTTTGCACGTCCGTGCGGTCTTGCATCAGGTGTTGGCGCAGGCGGCGGAATGCTGCAGCTTCGAGTTCGAGTTGGGTTTGTGCGTCCATGGTGGTTTTCCTTGGTTTGGGCGTTGGACCGGTGCGATACCCCAGATCCCGCGGTATTTTCCGTCAGAAGAACGTTTGTCTAAAGATTGGCCTTTTTGTGGGCCGCTTCAAGGTGTGGTGCGAGGGTGCTGGCCCAACGTTGCTGGCCGGTGGGGCTCTCGATGAGATCCTGGCGGATTTCCAGTATCACATTGGGCCGACCCGGTCCGTGGGCATGCTGGCTGAGCGCATCACCCGGAAAGAACCCTGCATAGGGCGCGTTGTCTCCAACCGGGCTTGTCAGGTGGTTGCTCAGGTTCCCGATCAGCGGGTTGGCAATCCGCCTGTCTTCAGCAGAGAGCACGCCGATTTCCCAAGGCCTTGGTGCACGTCCGACCAATTGAGGCGTGAAGCTGTGGATGGAGAGGAAGGCGATATCGCGCCCATGTGCCAGCCTTGCAATGGCGTCATGATAGGGCTGGTACAGCGCTTCGATTCGTCGCGCGCGCTCTTGCGCGTCGACCCTTCTGTTCCCGTCGATGATGGTCCCATCGTAAAGCTGGGGGATCAACGTCGGGTCGTCTGCGCCGCGGTTGGGGTCGATCACCAGCCGCGAATAGTTTGAGCAGATGACGGGTGCATTCAATGCTTCTCCCAAAGCCAGCGCCGTGCCCATTGCTCCGATGTCATATGCGATATGACGGCCCATATCGGCGTCTGGCAGGCCCAATGTTCCGCCTGCGATAAAATCAGGCACTGTGTTTGTTGCGTGGTCGCATGTGATCACCCAAGGGCCCTGTCGGTCTGGACCATGGATGGAAAACGGGGAATATGTCATAGAGGTGTCACCATATCGGTGGCACATGTAGGCCAGTTGCTTCGGAAAGTGAATTGAGCAATAAGCGCCTCTGTTAGCGGTACCACAAAAGGGCTTTGGTCGATGAAACGCATGCGCAACGTAAAAATCGTGGCCACTTTGGGCCCTGCATCGGAAGATTACGAGACGATCCGGGCACTGCACGAAGCGGGCGCGGACGTTTTTCGCCTGAATATGTCCCATGGCAGCCATGACGAGATTGCAAAGAAACATGCAATCATCCGGCAGGTCGAAGTGGACACAGGGTCGTCCATCGCTATTTTGGCAGACCTTCAGGGCCCCAAACTGCGGGTGGGTGTGTTTGCCAATGAAGATGGCGAAATGCTGGAAGACGGCGCCAAGTTCCGTCTGGATCTCGACACCGCAGACGGAGACAACGCCCGCGTTTGCCTCCCTCACCCAGAGATTTTTGCAGCACTTGAGCCGGGCAAGACGTTGCTGGTCAATGACGGCAAGATCCGTCTTCAAGTGGAAGACTGCGGCCCAGATTTTGCCGATTGCGTCGTGATCGCAGGCGGCGTGATTTCCAACCGCAAGGGCGTGAACGTGCCGGATGTGGAACTGCCCCTTGCCGCGTTGTCCGAAAAGGACCGTGCTGATCTGGAATTTACCGCCAAGCTGGGCGTGGACTGGATGGCATTGAGCTTTGTTCAGCGTCCCGCTGACGTGGAAGAGGCCCGCGCGTTGGTCAAAGGCCGCGCCGCCATCCTATCCAAAATTGAAAAACCCAATGCCGTGGAACGTTTTGACGCCATTCTGGCGGCAAGCGACGGCATCATGGTCGCCCGAGGCGATCTGGGCGTGGAACTTCCTGTTCAAGCCGTGCCGCCGATCCAGAAGCGTCTGGTGCGCAAGTGCCGCTATGCTGGCAAACCCGTGATTGTCGCCACCCAGATGCTGGAAAGCATGATCGAAAGCCCAATGCCCACCCGTGCCGAAGTGTCTGACGTGGCTACAGCCATCTATGAAGGCGCAGATGCTGTCATGCTGAGTGCGGAAAGTGCTGCGGGCAGCTATCCGATCGAAGCTGTTACGACGATGGACCGAGTTGCGGCTGAAGTCGAATTAGATCCCACCTACACCCAAATCATCGAGGCCAGCCGTCAGGCCAATCGTGGATCGATTGCTGACGGTATTGTTGCGGCCGCCCGAGAGATTGCGGAAACAACCAACATCAAGGCGATCTGCTGTTTCACTCAAAGCGGTACCACAGCCTTGCTGGTGTCGCGGGAACGCCCGCGCGTGCCGATCATCGCACTGACCCCTTTGCATGGAACAGCCCGTCGTCTGGCCTTAAGCTGGGGATGTAACTGTGTCATCACGCCCGCCATGGAACGCTTTAAGGGCGCTGTCGTCAGCGCGGCCAAAGCAGCGTTGGAAGGTGGGTTTGGCACGGTTGAAGACCAAATTGTTGTGACTGCTGGGGTGCCTTTCAATGTCACCGGCACCACCAACATCTTGCGCGTCGCCCCATGCGATGAACGTTTGATTTTCGCGACCGATCCGGAGTAAATCTTGCCGCATGTAAGCATGTAAGCATGTAAACATGTACAGGTGAGGTGAAGTCATGACGCCGGATATGTATTTGGTGCTAGGCATTCTGATTGCAGCGTTTTCAATCCCGTCGATTTTGTCGGCCGTCGCCGACGGGCGCGCGCCGCGTGCATCTGCCATCACCATTCTGATTGCCGGGGGTCTGATCCTGCTGGCAATCCAAACCCAACCCGGCGGATATACGCTGCCTGAGATCCCGGATGTGTTCGTCCGGGTGATTGCACCCTTCATTTCCTGACGCGCGGCCAACAGATCGTTAAAGGCCTGATGGCTCTTTGCGTCTTTCAATTCAGAAATGGCTTGCACTTGGTGCAGCACCGCCTTATCTGGCGGGTTCGTTCCTGTGCGTCCGGCCCAAGTGGCATGCCGAGTCGCACGTTTACCGAACTCGAACTATGGAGACGGAAATGCCCAAGATGAAGACCAAGTCGAGCGCTAAGAAGCGCTTTAAAGTGACCGCGACCGGTAAGGTCATGGGAGGTCAGGCCGGCAAACGCCACGGCATGATCAAACGCACCCGCAAATTCATCCGTGACGCCCGTGGCACCACGACCCTGTCGGCTCCCGACGCTAAAATCGTCAAGGGCTTTATGCCCTACGACCGCTGATAGGAGGTATCTGATATGTCCCGTACCAAAGGTGGAACAATCGCCCACGCCCGTCACAAGAAGGTCATCAAGGCTGCGAAAGGCTACTACGGCCGTCGCAAGAGCACCTTCAAGGTCGCGCGCCAGGCCGTCGACAAGGCGAACCAATACGCAACACGTGACCGCCATAACCGCAAGCGCAACTTCCGCGCGCTGTGGATCCAGCGGATCAACGCCGCTGTGCGCGCCCATGACGAAGCGCTGACATACAGCCGTTTCATCAACGGTCTGTCGCTGGCTGGTATCGAAGTTGACCGTAAGGTTCTGGCCGATCTGGCAGTAAATGAGCCCGACGCGTTTGCTGCGATCGTGGATCAGGCCAAAGCGCAACTGGCCTAAGCGCTGTCGAAACAAATTTAGGGCCCCGTCGATCTAATCGGCGGGGCCTTTTTCTTGTCTGCCACAACCGCTGTGGTTCAGTTGCCGCTGAGACTGACCGTCGTCGGTGCGCTACGCGGTGCAAGCGTGAACTGGACCCTGCGGTTTTCCGCTTCACCCGAAATGGTGCCTGCAAAGTTGACAGGCCGTGTTGCGCCAAATCCGCGGGGCTGCAGGGCCGAAATATCGTAACCTTCACGCTGCAACTGGTCGATCACTGACTGAGCGCGGAACCAGCTGAGATCCATGTTCAGTTGCGCGGTGCCGCGACGGTCCGAATGCCCTTCAACGACCACCTTGACCTCGTCGCAGGTCTTGACCGCTGTTGCGATGTTGCGTGCGCGGATCATGTCGGCGGCAACCGGGATGTCACTGCCCAAAGGAAAGTTGACCGTTGTAATCTTGACCAACGTATCAAGGTAATCGACGCAACTGGGCACGCGGTAGCGATGGGCGACCCCCAATCGCAGCGGCGTCCGTGTCGCCGCAGCGACCGCGATTGGCGCAGGTGCCTCTGGTTCGACTTCGGCTGACTGGGGCAGAACCGGCGCGGCGATCGCGGGGATCGCCTCCTCCGTTTCGGATTTCAACAGGCTCATTTCCTGACGGGTGACCGCATTTGTCAGGTCCGGCAGCGATGGCTCTTCGAGCGCTGTGGCGGTTTCGGCAACCTCAACGACTGTCTGGTTTTGTTGCGAGAGCAACAGGGTGGTGGTCACCACCAGCCCTGTGAACATTGCAAGAAACACTGCCGCGCCTGCGGCCAGTATCCATTTCGATATTCCTTGCTGCTTTGGCGGTACAAACACCGCTTCCCGTGGCGTGCTACTGCCGGGTGTATTCATCGTTAACTTTGCCACTGCCCGTCCCCCAAGCCAGATCAATGTATTGACTAAGATCTTCGCTGTGACAGGCTTAGCCCGTATGTCACCCGCACATGTGGCAGCACAGCGGACGCGATCATCTAATAATTGCGGTGGACCCAAGCATATCGCGGGTGTTTTCTCAATAGTCTCTATATTCGGTGTTTTGCTTTTCGGGCCTGTTTGTTGCGCAATTCCCATATTGCGTGTTCTGTGGCTTGAATAGCGGTCATGACTTGCACTGTAGTGGCCGAAAGACTACTCCGCCTCGCAAGCGGGAGCGGAGCCGAAACCATGGATGATCTCAAAGCGAAATACCTCACTCAGATCGCGCAAGCGGGCGATGAAGCCGCTTTGGAGGCGATCCGTCTTGCCGCAGTCGGCAAGAAGGGTGAGGTGGCTCTGAAAATGCGAGAGCTTGGCCGCATGACGCCAGAGGAACGCCAGGTGGCGGGCCCGGCGCTGAATGCGCTCAAGGACGAGATCAACAGCGCGCTCAGCGCCAAGAAGGCTGGGCTGGCTGATGCTGCTTTGGATGAGCGGTTGCGCAGTGAATGGCTCGACGTCACGCTGCCCACACGTCATCGCCGTGTTGGTACCATTCACCCAATCAGTCAGGTCAGCGAAGAGGTCACCGCGATCTTTGCCGAAATGGGCTTCTCGGTTGCCGAAGGGCCGCGCATTGACACCGACTGGTACAACTTTGACGCCCTCAACATCCCCGGCCACCACCCCGCACGGGCCGAGATGGACACGTTCTATATGCACCGCGCGGACGGCGACAATCGCCCGCCGCACGTGCTGCGCACACACACGTCGCCCGTTCAGATCCGGTCGATGGAGAAATCCGGTGCGCCAACCCGTATCATCTGTCCCGGTGGCGTATATCGCGCCGACTATGACCAGACCCACACGCCCATGTTCCATCAGGTCGAAGGTCTGGCCATCGACCGCGACATTTCCATGGCGAACCTCAAATGGGTGCTCGAAGAGTTCGTGAAATCCTATTTCGAAGTCGACGGGGTCGATCTGCGCTTCCGCGCGTCGCACTTCCCATTCACCGAGCCGTCGGCCGAAGTCGATATCCGGTGTTCATGGGAAGGTGGTACGCTGAAAGTCGGCGAGGGCGATGATTGGCTCGAAATTCTGGGCTCCGGCATGGTGCACCCAAAGGTCTTGCAGGCCGGCGGTATCGATCCCGAAGAATGGCAGGGTTTTGCCTTTGGCATGGGCATCGACCGGATTGCGATGCTGAAATACGGCATCCCTGATCTGCGCGCGTTCTTTGACAGCGATCTGCGCTGGCTGCGCCACTATGGGTTCGCAGCTCTGGACGTTCCAACGCTGCATGGCGGGTTGAGCCGCTAGAGCGACCCGGATGGATCTGGAGTTTCGGTCCCAACTTCACGACTTCCTCGATCACTTAGCGCAGTTGGTGCATAGGCACGTCTGCTCGGTAGTTTCCCGTACTCGCGGACATTCTCGCCGACGTATTGGCGCAATACACCGGGTGGTCGGACTTCTAGGGCCAGGTGTAATTGCCTGATCGGGCAGGGTCGCCACGCAGTCAGTCAAGCGCGTGTGCCTCGTCCTCACCTTGGTCGCCCCTCCCATCATTGCTCACATTTTCCTGTGGCGCTCCGGCATGCCGCGTCATTTGAAACTGACGTTCACGATTTTGAACGCTATGGGTTGGACAATTGTGCTGGCTCCGATCATGCTGATCAACCGCTGGCTTGACGCAACTAAATCTCGCAACGTGGACAAACATGATGATCTTTGAACCGCCCCATTCCAATCGAAGCGAAGCGTGGAAACGCCGCTATGCTGTCTTTGAGATCGTGCACACGCTGATCGACTTTGGCGCCGCACTTTGCTTTATCATCGGCTCGATCATGTTCTTTTCCGAAGAGTGGCTGACCCCGGGCACATGGCTGTTTCTGGTGGGCTCCATCCTCTTTGCGTGCAAACCCACTGTGCGCCTGATCCGCGAGTTGCAACTGGCTGCGCACGGCGATGTTGATGCTCTGGCCAAAGGTGAGGGCGGCACATAGCACACCGCCCACAAAGATGTGACGTGACATGGCCGCGCTCGGGCGTAGCGTGCGCGTCATGAGATATCTGTTCTGTCTTTTGATGCTGTGCGTTGTGTCGCCCACGTTTGGCCATGCGGCCTCTTCCCGGTGCCAGCTGGACGTGCCGTGTGCCATTGGCGACCGGTCCTATCACGTGAAAGAGCCGGATGGCTGGGACGGCACAAGCCCGCTGCCCGTTCTTATTCACTTTCACGGCTGGCAACGCACCGGGGCGCTGCCAGTGCAACATCAGCGGATCTCGGGTGCGACCCGTCTGCGTGGTGTGTTGCTGATCGCGCCTAACGGTTTGCGCAAGACGTGGAACATGTGGTCGCCAGAAACCGAGGACGTGCAATTTGCGGCCGACGTACTAAAGGATGTCATCAACCGCTACCCGGTCGATCCGGACAACATTTTTGTCTCCGGCTACTCCTATGGCTCCATCATGGCGTGGCGGGTGGCCTGTGATCGGGGCGAGGCGATGAACATCCGTGCGCTGCTGGGCATTTCCGGAACGTTACGGTTGGACGAAGACTGCGCAGAGGCCCCCAAAGAGGCGCGCCATGTGCATGGGTTGAAAGATAATGTGCTCGACTTCCCTTATGGACCGGGGGGCGACACGACTTATCCGGTTAAACTGTGGCGCGACGCTTTGGGCTGTTCCGATACGGCCAGCACGCCCGAGGACTGGTCGGTTGTCGAATTCCTGACCCTCACCCGCACCTCATGGTCTGATTGCGCAGGCGATGCGCAGGTCGCGCTGGATACCCATCCCGGCGGTCACTTTATCCCGCATGGCTGGATTGGGCGGCAACTGGATGAACTGCTGGGCCGCCCACCCACCTATCCGTGACGGCGGGTACATAACGTGCCCCTATTGTTTCGGTACGGCACAGGTGTCCTGCGCCACGCTTGCACCTTGGCGCGATCTTTGCCATTGCAGGGCCACCGCAGACCCAAGGGCGAAACGACATGAAATTCACGCTTTCCTGGCTGAAACAACACCTCGATACCACTGCAACAGTGGACGAGATCACTTATGCGCTGACGGACCTCGGTCTTGAGGTCGAAGGCGTTGAGGATCGTGGGGCGAAACTGGCTGACTTTACCATCGGCCATGTGATCAGCGCGGAAAAGCATCCCGATGCGGACCGCCTGCGCGTGTGTCAGGTGGCCACGGACGAGGGCACCAAGCAGATCATTTGTGGTGCGCCCAACGCGCGCGAAGGCATCACTGTCGTGATCGCCAAGCCCGGCGTCTATGTGCCGGGCATCGACACAACCATCGGCGTTGGTAAGATCCGTGGCATCGAAAGCTTTGGCATGATGGCCTCTGAACGCGAGATGGAGCTGTCAGAAGAGCATGATGGCATCATCGAACTGCCTTCGGGCGAGGTGGGCGATCGGTTCGTAGACTGGCTTGCCGCCAATGACCCGGCCAAGGTTGACCCGGTGATCGAAATTGCAATCACCCCCAACCGCCCCGACGCACTTGGCGTGCGCGGGATTGCACGTGATCTGGCCGCGCGCGGCCTCGGCACTTTGAAACCCATGCGCGACCCCAGTGTTGAGGGCGCGTACCCGTCGCCTGTTGCCGTCACAATCGATGACGACACATTGGGCCAGTGCCCTGTGTTCTTTGGCCGTCACATTCGCGGCGTAAAAAATGGCCCCAGCCCCGTCTGGTTGCAGGACCGCCTGCGCGCGATTGGTCTGCGACCAATCTCCTTCCTTGTGGATGTGACCAACTATTTCACCTTTGACCTCAATCGTCCCTTGCACGTCTTTGACGCGGACAAGATCGAAGGCGGAGCGTTGCGCGTGCACCGCGCCGCTGGCGGTGAGACGCTGATGGGGCTGGACGACAAAGAGTACACATTCGGTCCCGACATGACCCTGATTTCGGATGCGAGCGGTGTTGAAAGCATTGGCGGCGTCATGGGGGGACTGCGCACCGGCTGCACCGAAGAGACGGTGAACGTGTTTGTCGAGGCGGCATACTTTGATCCAGTCCGCACCGCCTATACGGGCCGCGCGCTCAAGATTAATTCGGACGCCCGCTATCGCTTTGAACGCGGTATCGACCCGGCGTTCACGCCCATTGGCCTTGATCTGGCCTGTGAGATGATTGCCGAAAACGCGGGCGGCGAAGTTTCGAGCCGTGTGCAGGCAGGCGATGTGCCGGATACGTCCCGCGCCTACCGTCTGAATGCCGCGCGCGTGCAAAGCCTTGTTGGCATGGACATTCCCGAGTCCGAACAGCGCCAGACACTGACTGCCCTTGGCTTCCGGCTTGAAGGCGACATGGCGCAAGTTCCCAGCTGGCGTCCTGATGTGATGGGAGAGGCCGATCTGGTCGAAGAGGTGGCGCGTGTTGCCTCACTCACCAAGCTTCAGGGGCGTCCCTTGCCTCGGATAGGCGAGGGTGTGCCCAAGCCTGTGATGACCCCGATGCAGCGGCGCGAACAGATCGCGCGGCGCACGACTGCGGCGCTGGGCTACAACGAATGCGTGACTTACAGCTTTATCGATCAACGCTCTGCCGCACTGTTTGGTGGTGGCGACGACGCCACGATGCTGGAAAACCCGATCTCGTCGGACATGAGCCATATGCGCCCCGCCTTGTTGCCGGGGTTGTTGCAGGCCGCTGCGCGCAATCAGGCACGCGGGAATATGGATGTGGCCTTATTCGAAGTGGGCCCGGCCTTTCACGGCGGAGAGCCGGGAGAGCAGCATTTGCTGGTCTCTGGCCTGCTGGTTGGTCGGACGGGTCCCAAGGACGTGCATGGCGCGTCGCGTGCGGTTGATCTTTATGACGTGAAGGCTGATGCCGAAGCTGTTTTGTCTGCCATGGGCGCGCCTGCTCGTGTGCAGATCATGCGTGGGGCATCCGAATGGTGGCACCCGGGGCGGCACGGCATGATCTGCCTTGGCCCCAAGAAAGTACTGGGCGTTTACGGCGAATTGCACCCGCGGGTGATCGAGGCGATGGACATCAAGGGGCCTGCGATGGCCTTTACTCTGTGGCCGGCCGAAGTGCCGATGCCGCGCAAAGCTGGTGCCAATCGTGGTGCGCTTGAGATCAGCGATTTGCAAGCGGTCGAGCGTGACTTTGCATTTGTGGTGGATGCTGACGTCGAGGCGCTGACCTTGGTCAACGCGGCTCTTGGTGCGGACAAGGCGTTGATCGCGGACGTGCGCGTCTTTGACGAATTCATCGGCGGCGCATTGGGTGAGGACAAGAAATCCTTGGCCATCACCGTGCGATTGCAGCCCAAGGATGCCACGCTGAAGGATGCGGATATCGAGGCCGTCGGCCAGAAGGTGGTCGAAAAGGTGACCAAGGCTACAGGCGGCACCCTGCGCGGCTAACCTATTTTCGAGATAGCATCTCGGCCAGTAGGTCAAACACCAGCCGGATGCGGCGGCTGGTGTGCAAATCTCGATGCGTCACCAGCCAGACCGGGAAAGACAAGTTGGTGTCCTCCGCAAGGACCGGGACCACATCGTCAAAGCGCTGCGCGATATCACGGGCCATCGGGAAGATTCCGAACCCTTTGCGCACCAGTTCCCAGATCGTGATGCCACTGGTTGAGCCTGCGCACAGGTTGGCTTTGGTGATTGGAATGCCCCGCCGCTGCATCTCTTCGAGATAGCGTGCATCATCGCCCATGCTGATGAAATCATGATCGACAAGCGCCGGGATATCCTCGGGCACACCGCGCGCCTCCAGATACCCTTTGGAGGCATAAAGGCAGGCTGTTGCATCCCCGATCCGGCGCGCGATCAGATCGGGTTGTTCCGGACGCACGTGGCGGATGGCGATGTCAGCCTCGCGTTTGAGAATATCGCGGATGTCATTTGAGGCGATCACATCCACCCGCAGACGCGGCGCAAGATCGCGCAACTTCAGCAAGGTCTCGGGCAGAACATAAGCGCTCATCATGTCGCTGGCGGTGATGCGGATTGTGCCATCCAAGGCGTGCGCGCGCCCCTGGGCCAGCAGCGTGATCCGATCTGCCGCACTGCCCATCGCTTGCGCTGCCACAAGCAGGTCGCGCCCTGCATCAGTGAGCGTCATGCTGCGTGCGGTCCGCTCAAACAGAGCAATCCCGAGTTCTTCTTCCAACGCAGTAACTTGTCGGCCAAGCGTCGGTTGGGTTTGCCCCAGCTGACGTGCTGCGGCAGACAGCGATCCCGCCTCTGCGGTCGCAAGAAAGGCACGCATGCGGTTCCAGTCAAATCCCTTATCCATGCAAATACGTATACTTAATTTGCAAAAATTGGCAATTCCGCTGGCAAGGCGACAGATTTATATGCGCTTGGAAAGGAGATGACCCATGAAACCCAATCGAGACTTCTGGAGCAAGATCGCCAAAAAGTATGCGGCGTCGCCCATTTCCAACATGGATGCCTATGAGGCAACGCTGGACCGCGTGCAGGCACACATGCCAAAGGGCGCCCGGGTGCTTGAACTGGGATGCGGGACCGGAGGCACCGCCCTGCGTCTGGCAGAGCATGCCCACAGCATCGTCGCCACGGATTTCGCGGAAGGTATGATTGAGCAGGCCAAAGCGCGCGACGGCAAACCGAACGTGGAATTCGTCTGCACCGACGTGTTCGATCCATCCTTCAAGGACGGGTCATTTGACGTTGTGATGGGATTCAATCTGTTTCATCTCGTTGAGGATGCGCCCCGCGCCTACGCTCGCATCCATGATCTGTTGGCCCCGGACGGCCTGTTTATCTCAAAGAGTCCGTGTCTGGGTGAGGGGTCTTTGGGCTTCAAATTTGGGCTGATGAAGCGCGCCATTCCGCTAATGCAATGGATGGGCAAAGCGCCGTTTGTCCGATTTGAAACGATCGCAAACCTAGAAGCAGACATCGCGCGGGCCGGTTTTGACATCGTTGAGACTGGAAATTACCCGGTGCGTCCGCCCAACCATTTCGTCGTTGCCAAACGGGTCTGAAGATTTCGATCCGAACGATGCCGGGCAGGGTGGATGGCTTGCCTGCTGACCTTAGTCAGATTCCGGCACGCGGATAAAGTGCGCACCAGTCGAATCTTTATTCGACGGCGTGGTTGCGGTTGAGTCCGTGTCCAACCCATCCTGCCCATCACTTTGCGGCACGGTTATGAATTTGGGGTCAGGTACGTCAGCAGGTGGAGGCGTGGTTGCGGCAGCATCAAGTTCTAATTCTTCTGTTTGGGAACCCTGCGGTCTGGCCGCGACCCAGGCCCTGCCACTTGCCGCGCGTGGGGCCCTGACAAGATAGCGGACCATGCCCACTGTGTTTTTGTTGATCTGGCAAAAGAATTTGACGTTCTTGATATCGTCAAAATCCGCGGCGCCATACACAAAGGGGATCTGGTTTCGCCAGCGCACTTTCATGTCCCGCAGGTTGCTGGCGGCACGTTCCTCGGTCATTTCGGCACGACAAACGTCTTTGGCCCGGTCTTCCAAACCTTGGGCGGAAGCAGCGGTTGCGCCAAACAGAAGAAGCACAGAAAGCAGCTGGGCAAAGGCCCTGCCAGTTGGGTGTACTTTTATCATTTGGCTCTTCCTATGGCACCAATCTGGATCACATCAGGCCTTTGCTGCACGGTCTCCCATTACGGGACATACGTTCAAATACGCCCCAGCATGATTAAGCCGTCACATTAAAAAAGCAACTGGACGTGTGAGGGCTATGGTTTGATATGCATGGCGTCTGGTACATTCAGGTAATTGACTGCAAACGAAGGGAACGAGCGGATGTTGAACGTATATCTTTCAGGGGAAATCCACACAGACTGGCGCGAACAGATCATCGATGGGGCGCAAGGGCTGGATGTGACGTTCAACGCGCCTGTCACGGATCATGCGGCGAGCGATGATTGTGGTGTGGCCATTCTGGGTGAGGAACCCAACAAGTACTGGCATGACCACAAGGGCGCGATGGTGAATGCCATTCGCACCCGCAAGGGGATCGCGGATGCCGATGTGGTCGTTGTGCGTTTTGGTGAGAAGTACAAGCAATGGAATGCGGCCTTTGATGCGGGCTATGCCGCTGCATTGGGCAAGTCGCTGATCATTTTGCATGGACCTGACCATGCCCATGCTTTGAAAGAGGTAGACGCCGCAGCCCTTGCCGTTGCTCAGGAACCTGCGCAGGTTGTCGATATCTTGCGCTATGTTTTGACAAGCGCGCTTCCAAAGTAGGTACCGGTCTGGTCTCCGGTTTTTCATGTTAAAGACCATTTCGGGGGGACAGCATGAAGTATGACTACGTCATTGTCGGCGGCGGTTCTGCCGGGTGCGTGATGGCCGCGCGGCTCAGCGAAGACGCCAATGTTTCCGTATGCCTGATCGAAGCAGGCGGCGACGGTCGCGGCCTGTTTGTGCGCGCCCCTGCGCTTGTTGCGGGCATGATTTCCGGGCGACCCAAGATCAACAACTGGGCCTTTCACACCGAACCTCAATCCGGTCTGAACGGGCGGCGTGGGTTTCAGCCGCGTGGAAAAGGTCTTGGCGGGTCCAGTGCAATCAATGCCATGCTCTATGTGCGCGGGCATGCGCGCGATTATGACGAATGGGCGGACTTGGGCGCGACGGGCTGGGACTGGGACTCGGTTCTTCCCTATTTCAAGATATCCGAAGGCAACGTGCGGGGCGCGGATGATCTTCACGGAACAGAAGGACCGCTGCAGGTCTCAGACCAGTCTGAACCGCGCGCGATCAGCCATGCGTTTGTCGAAGCTGGCGAACAGGTACAGGTGCCCTTGCGCGAGGATTTCAATGGGCCGGAACAGGAAGGCATTGGCCTTTATCAGGTGACACAGGCCCATTCCGGAACGGCCAAGGGCGAACGCTGTTCGGCGGCGGCGGCCTATTTGATGACTTCGGTGATGGCGCGATCCAATCTTACGGTTCTGACCCGTGCGGTTGTGCAAAAGGTCGAAATGCAAGACGGGCGCGCTGTTGGCGTGCGCATGCGACATGGCGGAAAGATCAAGCTGGTGGAGGCAGAGCGCGAAGTCATTCTGTCGGGCGGGGCCTTTGGCTCGCCTCAACTGTTGCTGCTGTCGGGGATTGGGCCGCGCGACGAGCTTGCGGCCCATGGCATCGAGGTCGTCCACGAATTGCCGGGTGTAGGACAAAACCTGCAGGATCACCTCGACTACACCATCAGCTATCATTCCAAGCGCGATGACGTTGTTGGACTTGGCCCCAAGGGCCTCATGGATCTGGCCCGAGCCGGTTTGCGCTGGCGCAAGGATGGGTCTGGCCTATTTGCGTCCCCCTTTGCCGAAGGTGGCGCATTCCTGAAATCCGACCCGAGCGTTACCCGTCCGGATCTGCAACTGCACTTCGTGGTGGGGATCGTGGATCAGCACATGCGCAAGATTCACCTGCGCTTTGGCTATTCCTGCCATGTTTGCGTTTTGCGTCCCTTCAGTCGCGGGCAGGTGGGGTTGCAGTCTTCTGATCCGACGCGCCCACCGCGCATTGATCCGAATTATCTGGATGACTCACGCGATCTGGACCTCCTGATGAAAGGCGCGCGCAGTATGGAGCGTATACTGGACGCGCCGCCGCTCGATCCCTGGCGAGGCAAAAAGCTATATGCGCATGATGGCAGTGATGCGGCTTTGGAGGCTGATATCCGGGCGCGCGCTGACACCATTTACCACCCTGTCGGAACATGTCGGATGGGGCATGATGATATGGCGGTCACCGACCCTGCGGGTCGTGTACATGGCGTAGAAGGTTTGCGTGTGGTGGATGCGTCACTGATGCCCCGCCTTTTGGGTGGGAACACCAACGCGCCGACCATCATGATGGCCGAGAAGATTTCGGCCGGGATGCGTGGCGCAGCCTGATCAAGGTTGCACCACGCGATCTATCAGGGGCGCGGCGGGATGTTTTTCGCTTTTTCCACTGCTGGGCGCGCCATGAACCGGTCCAGATAGGCGACAAGGTTCTTGTGATCGTCCCAGCCAACCATGTCTCTGGATTCGTAAAAGTTGAGCGCATTGAGCCAAGGGGCGATTGCAATGTCGGCAATGGAGTACTGCCCGGTTACCCAGTCTTGTCCGTCTAGCTGCTTTTCCAGAACGGCGAGCAGGCGCTTGGCCTCGGCCACATAGCGTTGTTGTGGGCGTTTATCCTCCCACTGGCTGCCTGCGAATTTGACGAAAAAGCCCATCTGACCCAGCATTGGACCCAACCCGCCCATCTGGAACATGAGCCATTGGATGGTCTTCGCCTTCTCTGAGGCCGTCTGGCCCATCAGTTTGCCGGACTTTTCCGCCAGATAGATCAGGATCGCACCAGATTCAAACAGGCCAATCGGCGTCCCATCGGGCCCATTTGGGTCAATGATCGCTGGGATTTTGTTGTTTGGGTTCAGAGACAGAAATTCTGGGCTTTTGACATCCGCATCCGACAGCGTAACCAAGTGGGCCTCGTAAGGTATTTCCATTTCCTCCAGGGCGATCGAGGCTTTTACCCCGTTCGGTGTGGGAAAGGAAAAGAGTTGCAAAACATCTGGGTTCTGCGGTGTCCATTTTTGGGTGATCGGAAAAGCGCTGAGGTCAGCCATTGAGGTGTCTCCTGATTGTACCTTTCTCACATAGGGGAAAAGTAGCGCCAAAGTACCCTTTGTGGTGTCCGCCTGTGTGCTATCCAGTGTTCATCAGCGCACGGATAAGCAAATTCGTGGTGGGACAGTATGAATAAGGAACAAAAAATGCTGAATGAATTCAAAGACTTTATCGCCAAGGGCAATGTCATGGACATGGCTGTGGGTATCATCATCGGGGCGGCGTTCACGGCGATTGTCGCGTCACTGGTCGCAGATCTGATCAATCCGTTCATCGGTTTGTTCATGGGTGGTATCGACTTTACCAACATGTATGTCGTGCTGGCAGGCGATGTCGCGGCGGGTACCTCGCTTGAGGCGGCGCGCGAAGCAGGGGCGGCTGTGTTCGCTTATGGGTCGTTCATCATGGCGATCATCAACTTTTTGATCATCGCATTTGTGGTCTTCATGCTGGTGCGCAACGTGAACAAGATCAAAGATGCCGCCGCCAAGGAAGAAGAAGCTGCAGAAGCGGCACCTGCAGGTCCCAGCGAGCTGGATATCCTAAAGGAAATCCGCGACTCGCTGGCCAAGCAAGGCTAACAAAAGCCTCTACGCCGCGGCTATTTCATCGCACGATGGGGGCCGCGGCGTTCAGAAAGCTGCGCCGTTCGTCAGGGTCGCCGATTTGTTCGGCCAACTGATCGGCCAGCGCGGCCAGGGTTGCTGCCGTCTTTGCATGTCGTTTTGCAAGCACCGGCGCGATGGGCCCCAGATGGGGCGTCAGCAATTTGACGAGGGCCGCGACTCTCTCCGGTGGCAGGGTGCTGGATACGGCAGATGAAACAGACTCGGCAGACGACACCGATCCACCCGTCTTGAGGGCCGATTGAATTTTGAGGCGCAACGCGTCTTTTTCGGCTTGGGTCGGAATGTCCTGCAATACGGCATCGATCATTTCCTCGGCATTGCGGGCACTGCCGGCCACGCGCCGTGCGATGATCTTTCCCATCGGCCCCATGCTGGACGTCAGGTGCTGTTCGACCTCGCGCAATGTCTGTCCGCTCAGTTGAGTCAGCATTGTGCCGGATGTTGCCTCACTGCCCGAAGTAGGGACCTGTGGCATCACTCTGATCATGGTGGTCGGGTCCGCGCCGGACAAGGCGGCGTCGATCGCTGCGCGCATCTGGGCGGCATCTGAGAACCGCTTGTCGGCGTCGATCTGCATCGCTTTCATCACGACTTTGTCCAGTGTAGGCGGCAGCTCGGGAACCAAGGTACTTGGCGGCACCGGCGTTTCGTTCTGCACAGCGTTGAACATCGCCTCCATACCGCCGCCCGGATAGGGTTTGCGCCCGGTCAGCAATTCATACAGCATCACGCCGGTTGCATAGATGTCCGCACGGGCGTCGACGGGGTGGCCCATCATCTGTTCGGGCGACATGTATGACGGAGTACCGATCATGCCGGCATTCGTGGCCTCCATCGAGGTCAGTTGCGCGATCCCGAAATCGGTCAACTTGACGGTGTCATCCTCCGCCAGCATCACGTTGGCGGGTTTCATGTCGCGGTGCACGATTCCTGCGGCATGGATCGCCGTCAAACCTGCCAGCATTTGTTTCAGAATGCTGTGGATGTCGTCCAGCGACAGCAACGAGGATGCCTTGCAATGATCCTTGAGCGTGACCGAACGCACCCGTTCCATCACGAGGTAGGGCACGCCATCCTCCAGCAAGAAATCGAAGATCGTTACGAGATTGGCGTGCAGAACACGGCCCGCCGCGCGCGCCTCGCGGCTGAACCGTTCCAGCAGATCGTCTCCGGCGGAGGTGCCCAAAAGGTGGCCGTGGATCGTCTTGATCGCGACTGGGCGCTGAATGTCGGGATCGACGCCAGCATAGACCACGCCCATGGCCCCTTCACCAAGGACACTTTCGACCATGTACTTGCCGATGAACCGGCGGCCGCCATTCGGGGCGAGTATCGTAACTTCAGTCATCGATCATTCGCATCGCTTGTTCGAGGCTGCGGCGCATCCGGTTGAAGGATGTGGTGAGCGAGCTGATCTCGTCGTTGCCCGGCTTTTGGTATTCAGGCACCGAAAAGTCGCCCATGCTGACCTGTTCGGCAACTTGCGACATCTGCCGTACGGGTTTCAGGACAATCCGGCCCAGCATCAGGTTGGTCATGGCAAACACAAACAGGAACACAGTCGACAGCCCCGCGATCAGGACCACACCGGTTTCCCACGTCCGCTGTTGGACCAGCGACATCGGGGCCGAGATGATCTGTGCGCCTACGGTTTCGCCCAGTTCCCAGCCAAAGCCGTTGTCAGACCCATAAAGGTCGACCATGGCGGGCGGCGCCGCCTCCGGGGTGGAGTGGCAGCGAAGACAGCCTTCCTGGGTGATGGTGATCGGGTAGGCCATGGTCAGAAAGCTGCCGTTTTCGTTCTCGACCACGGTGGAGATTTCGGTGAGCGACGCATCGGCGCGAAAGTCCTCGATCATCGACGCTTCGAGCGGGTTGGCCAGATCTGCTGGATTGGTCGGGTTCAGTGCAGCTTCCTTGTAGCTGTACTCGGGGAAGTCCTTTTGCATGTGGGCAAACACGGACTGCGCCGCGAACGAGGCCACAGTCTCGGGCAGGAACAGGATGTCATTGTCTTCGGACAAGAGGGGCGTGACACTCTGGACTGTGTGGAAGCGCACGGCGTTGGCGTTGGCATGCACGATGTTGATGGAATGCTTGATCTCTTCGATCGCGAAACGCTGGACGATTGTATAGGAAATGCCCGCAGCCCCCGCGAGGCCCAGAAGACAGGCAAGAAGCAGTACAAGGTTGTATTTAAAACGCAGGCCCATGGGTCGGTGTCCTTAACATGTGCAGTGTTGCGGTCGGTGTGCCGCCGGATATGGTCAGGTGCTCAGGTCGAGCAGTTGGCGGCGTGTAAGAATGCCGGTTGGTTCTTCAGAGCGGCTGTCCTGATAAGCGCTGATGGCGGCGCGGGTTTGTGGGCCGAACCTACCGTCAACCAACCCGCGATAATGGCCACGCGTGCGCAAATTTTGCTGGACGGACCGCTTGGCTGATCGTGACAGGGACTGTTCCAGCGCTTCGAGTTCTTCGCGGGATTGGGTGCCGTCCGATGGGCTTGCGTCTTCTGTCAGAACTGGCGTTACCGCTGCGACCTCCGCGTTGCCCTCGGTTACGGCAGGTTGTTTGAGAAAAACGGGGCGCGGTTGTACATCCGATAACGTCGTACCATCAACGCGATCCATCGCATTTAAAAGCGCGCCAAGTTCAACCGTGTCCAGCGTTGCCGCAGTGGCCAAAACGTCCAGCACTGGCCCAAAGGCATCCGGTGTCGCCAAAAGGATCGGGCTTGATCCCGCGGCGGGCTGAGGTGCCGCGGTCGCAAGCGACAGATCGGCTGGCAGCCCATCCCGAATTGCCGCGACAGTTGCCACAACCGAACCGCCCTGCGCGGCCTGCGCAGAGGATCGCGCAAAGGCCTGCAATGGAATGGACCGGGTGAACAAATCGGTGGCCTTTGTCAGGTCAGACCCCGTTGGCAGCACAAAGGCGCGCCCTTCGAATGTCACGATGGGGAGATCGATGTAGACCAGTGTGGCGCGGGAATCGGCGGCCTCGCGGGCAAACCGCTTGAGCAGAGAGCGCAATTGCGTGCTGTTTGCGGATTGGGCGCGCAAGGTTTCCGCCCCCATGGTTTGCAGTTGCGCCTGAAACGCGTCGGCCCGGTTCATGCCGTCGTCACCGGCAACCACAAGGGCCACCACACGATCGCTTTGCGCCACGGCGCTCAGCCCCCAAAGGCAAAACCCGCAAATCAACAAGATCACACGTGCCAGCATTTTTCCCTCCTCGCGCATCGCGGCGTCACACCATATCTAAAGGACCGCAGGCTGCTTCTGACGCTTCTATGACACAAACACCTTAACATCCGAATTTCTTCGTCTGAGGTGGCGGAATTACGTTCATGGTGCGGCAAATAATGAACATGTGACCGTCCTGCATCAAAGTTGGGTGTCGCAAAAGGCCGGGGCGTCAGGCAAGGGCGCGCAATGCCCCGGCCAATGAAAAACCCCGGCAGCCGCGCGGCTCCGGGGTTTTTGAAGTTCTTTCAGCGTCGCTGTTGGTCTGACTTACATCATACCTTCGCGTTGCGCTTTTTTGCGTGCCAGCTTGCGGGCACGGCGGATCGCTTCAGCTTTTTCGCGCGCTTTTTTCTCGGACGGTTTCTCGAAATGTTGCTTGAGCTTCATTTCACGGAAAACGCCTTCGCGCTGGAGCTTTTTCTTCAGAGCCCGGAGAGCCTGATCGACATTGTTGTCGCGAACACTAACCTGCATGTGGTTGTCACCACCTTTCTAGTTTCGAGTTGCAAGGATTTGCAGGAAGTGGGCACATAGCAAGTGTGCCCTAGTTTGTCTAGTACCCGTTAAGCAGGAGATTACCATGACAACGCCTTACGAGACCACCAAAGATGCGCTTTTGGATGCCGCATTGATGCATGTCCCTTTTGACGGCTGGTCAGAGACGACGTTCAAGGCCGCGGCAACGGATGCTGGTGTAGAATGGGCGATGGCGCGGGCGGTGTGCCCACGCGGCGCAATCGATCTGGCGCTCGCTTATCATGCGCGCGGGGATGCCGAGATGGTGGCGCGTCTGAAGTCAGACGAACTGCCGCAGCGGTTTAGTGAAAAGATTGCGGCCGGGGTTCGGTTCCGCATTGAGGCTGTCAGCGACAAAGAGGCTGTGCGACGCGGCACCACGCTCTTTGCCCTGCCAATGCATGCCGCTGATGGGGCCAAGGCCATCTGGGGCACGGCGGACAAAATCTGGGATACGCTGGGCGATACGTCAGATGATGTGAACTGGTACACAAAACGCGCAACACTCGCGGGCGTTTACAGTGCAACTGTACTGTATTGGCTGGGTGATGACAGCGCCGATAATAAGGCGACGTGGGCTTTCCTTGATCGCCGTATCGAAGACGTGATGCAGATCGAAAAGATTAAGGCCCAAGTGCGCGACAACAAAGCGTTGAGCAGTCTGCTTGCAGGCCCCAACTGGCTGTTGGGTCAAATCAAGGCGCCATCGAGGACGCCCAACTCGGACTTGCCCGGCATGTGGGGATCACGGGGCAAGTGATCTGACGTGCAGCGCGACAAGCACGGCCATGATCTGTACCACAATGACAAGGTCGTTTATCGTCACCATTGGATTTAACAGGCCGACCACGCAGGCACTGGCCAGTGTTCCGCTTATCTGTACGCCAAATAGGGCCATCGGCATTGGAACAGCCCACGTGTGCCCAACGCTGTACTAGGGCGGTTAGTGCAGCGCTGGCCAGCGCAATCACTCCTTAGACGCAGGTCTATATGCACCAAGCTTCGGTGTCTGGGTCAATGGCCGCATCCATACCAAGCGACCCGGTGCTAAGCGGCCGGATCACTGGCGCGAGGACGGCGATGTTTAGGATCAGCGCTGCAATCAGCAATTGGGTTCCTTTCCCGATCTGAATAGGGGTACGTTGAGCAAAAAGGAGCGGATCAGATGGCCGAACAGATGCGAGCAGTGGAAATCAGCGCCCACGGTGGGCCAGAAGTTTTGCAAGTGGCCGCGCGGCCAATGCCTGTGCCGGAACACGGTCAAGTCGTGATCAAAGTCGCCTGGGCTGGTGTGAATCGCCCCGATGCGTTGCAACGCGCCGGGCTGTATAACCCGCCCCCAACAGCGAGCGACTTGCCCGGCCTCGAAGCCAGCGGCACGATTGTGGCGACTGGCTCGGGGGTCAGCGGGTGGTCCGTGGGAGATCCGGTTTGCGCGTTGCTGCCCGGAGGTGGTTATGCGGAATACGTGGCAACGCCGGCCGCCCATTGCTTGCCCGTGCCTGACGGAATGGGCCTGAAAGAAGCCGCCTGCCTGCCAGAGACCTATTTCACGGTCTGGTCCAATGTGTTCACCCGTGGGGGCCTGCAAGCAGGAGAGCGTTTTCTGATTCACGGCGGGTCGAGTGGCATTGGAACGACGGCGATCCAACTTGCCAACCATTTTGGAGCGCGGGTCTTCGTCACCGCCGGGTCAGAGGAAAAATGCGCAGCTTGCCGGGATTTGGGGGCCGAAGTTGCGATTAATTACAAGGATGCAGACTTTGTCGAGGTTATGAAGGCGCAAGGGGGTGCGGACCTGATCCTCGACATGGTTGGTGGTCCATACATACAACGGAACCTGAACGCTTTGGCCGACGACGGTCGCCTCGTCCAGATTGCCTTTCTGCAAGGCCCCAAGGTCGAGCTGAACATGGTCCAGCTTATGACGCGTCGCCTCACCATGACGGGCAGCACCCTGCGTCCACAAAGCGATCTGGCCAAAGCCCGGATTGCTCAGGATTTGCGCGAAGCGGTCTGGCCTCTTTTGGCGGCAGGGCGCATCGGCCCGGTGATGGATTCCGAATTCCCTATGGAACAGGCCTCCGCAGCCCATGCGCGCATGGAAAGCTCCGGCCACATCGGCAAGATCGTACTGGAAGTGGCGGGCGGGTAGGGGGCCAGCCCCCTCGGCCTGTCGGCCTCACCCCCGTGGTATTTTCGGTCAAAAGAAGCGAAAGCGTCCACGCCACTCATCCTGTGAGCACCGTGGACACAAGGAAGAAAGCAATAGCTTCTCCTGACACGGCCATCGGCTCCACAGCCTGTACCGTGGGCCGACCAAACATAGTTAACCTTAACAATTCGTTTCTTCTGACTGAAAATACCACCGCCGGAGGCTCCGGCATCAGCAAAAGGCGCTTCGCAAGGCGTTCTAGCGCATCGGTGTAAACCGCGCATCCCGCGCTTTGCAGTCACGCACCACATCCTGACCACACGGCACCGGTTTCAGGTCTCGAGAGAGACAAATTCTGGCCTCCTGAATAAACCCTTGCCGACAAGTGATCGTGATCCCGTCTGGTTCCATGTCGGGATTGGCCTTCAGGAACGCCTCTTCCACAACGGAGGCGGGCAGTTTGACTTCGCGGTCAAGATTACGAAACACCTCAGGACGCACGACACGGCCATAAGCCTCGCGCGATACAGCGTAGTAGTCGCGCGCGGACAGGCCCGAGCACACGCCATGCTTTTTCCATTGATGCCAGGCCAGTCCGGACGTGCCCATGATGTCTGCCATTTCCGCCGTCATCCCCCGCGATGGCGCGCGTTCAGAGGTCGGGCAATAGGACGGATACCCGCGATGGAACTGCGGCCAAAGCCCGTGCATGATCCACCCGTGATCGTGGCGTGCGTCACATTGATCTGATCCGCGCGCGTCCCCTTCATAGGCGCACCAGTTCGGCGACCAGCTAAGGCTGAGGACGTAGTAGTCGAACGTTCCCGCCTTTTCCCCGTCGGCAATCACGGGCAGGGCCATACACAGCCAGATCAACAGAATACGCATTGGGCTTTCCTTTTTCCGCGCTGCCACTTATACGGCGTCCAAGTTCCCCCACAACGGAAACCCGCCTTGCCAAGCAAGGCCGCCTATTTCAGGCGACGGGAAAGATATGCGCGAAGGAGCACTAGAAATGGCAAAACCGATCATGGCACGCGCCACCGCCGTCTGGCTGGTGGACAACACAACCCTCAGCTTCAAACAGATCGCTGACTTTGTTGAGATGCACGAGTTGGAAGTTCAGGGCATCGCTGATGGCGATGTCGCTGCGGGCGTCAAAGGGTTTGACCCCATTACCAACAACCAGCTGACGCAAGAAGAAATCGACGCTGGCGAAAAGAACCCGCTCCACAAGCTGGCTCTGAAATTCTATGCCGCCGCTGCCGGCGAGGAAAAGCGCCGTGGCCCTCGCTATACCCCACTGTCCAAGCGTCAGGACCGCCCTGCCGCGATTTATTGGCTGGTGAAATTCCACCCCGAACTGACCGACGGTCAGATCTCCAAACTGGTGGGCACAACCAAGCCGACGATCCAATCGATTCGTGACCGCAGCCATTGGAACATCTCAAATATTCAACCCGTAGACCCGGTTGCCCTTGGCCTGACCAAGCAATCTGAACTGGACGCCGCCGTACAAAAAGCCGCCGCGAAGAAGGCCGCCGACAGCCCTGTGATGTCTGATGATGAGCGCCGCAAGCTGGTCAGCACAGAACAGTCTCTGGGCATGGAAGCCGAGCCCAAGATCCCAACCGCCATCGAGGGGCTTGAGACATTCTCGCTCTCCATGGACGTGGATTCGGACGAGGACGATGAGGATAAATCCACCCTTGTGGATGCAGACAGCCTGTTCAACCTGCCCAAAGGGGATGGGCCGGACGAAGACGAACAGCCCTGATCGCAAACCCACGCTTTATCATTTGAACGGGCGCGCCTAAGTTAGGCGCGTCCGTTTTCGTTTCATCAAAAGGGTTGCCCGATGAACCAATATGCCGCTCTGAAAGAGGCCCCGACTGTTCCGATCATCTGCGATCTGCGCAGCGATACAGTCACGGCCCCGGATGCCGCTATGCGCGCCGTTATGGCGGACGCTGAGGTGGGCGATGACGTCTACGGAGAGGACGCGACAGTCAATCGGCTCGAAGCAACTCTCGCCGAACGGCTGGGCAAAGAGGCGGGGCTGTTTCTGACCTCGGGAACCCAAAGCAATCTTGTCGGTCTGCTCGGTCACTGCGCGCGGGGCGAAGAGATTATTACAGGGCGCGATTATCACATCTGGAAATATGAGGCGGCGGGTGCGTCCGTGTTAGGCGGGATTGCTCTGGACCCGCAGCCGGTCGCGCAGGACGGAGCATTGGAACCGGACATCGTCCGGGCGGCCGTCAAAGAAGACGACTCGCATCATGCCATCTCGCGGCTACTGACGCTTGAAAACACCCACAATGGTATGGCCGTCCCTCTTGAGCGTTGTCAGGCTGCGGCAGAGGCTGCTCGAGATGCCGGGTTGTCCGTCCATCTGGACGGAGCCCGGTTTTTCAATGCTGTCGAGGCGCTGGGCTGCACTGAGACGGATCTGGCGGGGATCTTCGACACCGTTTCGATCTGCCTCTCCAAAGGGCTTGGCGCGCCAGTCGGCTCGGTCCTCGTAGGTCCGCGTGATCTGATCGACCGTGCACGTCGCTGGCGCAAGATGCTTGGCGGCGGAACACGACAGGCCGGAGTTCTGGCAGCTGCTGGCCTGCACGCGCTTTCGAACAACGTTGAACGCCTTGCCGAAGACCGGATGCGGGCGGAACGTCTGGGGCAGGCATTGTCCGCCTATGGCGACGTGAGCCAAGCGACCAACATGGTCTTTTTTACGCCAAAAGGCGGTGTGACGCCTGGCTTGCAACAACATATGGCGATCAATGGTGTGCGTCTGAGCGGAGCGACAGGCACGACCCGGCTGGTGCTGCACAAGGATATCACCGACGCGGGGTTGCAGGCTGCGATTTCGGGATTTGAAACCTACGTCGGCTGATTTTTCCGCTTTTAACAGGCGACGATTTGAGGCCAAACATGCGTGTGTTGGTGGCGTTCACGTGTGTTTCACGCACTACAAATCTTTGCGCGCGCGCATCGCCGCCGTGATCGTCCCATCGTCCAGATAGTCCAACTCGCCGCCAATCGGCACACCTTGCGCCAGAGAGGTCAGACGCACCCGCCCATCAAGCTGGTCAGCGATGTAGTGGGCCGTGGTTTGTCCGTCGATTGTGGCATTGAGCGCCAAGATCACTTCGGAGATGCCCTCTGTCTCGACACGGTCCATTAGGCGGGGAATACGCAACTCGTCCGGGCCGACTGCATCCAGCGCAGACAAGGTGCCGCCCAGCACATGATAGCGGCCCTTGAAGACGCCCGAGCGTTCCATCGCCCACAAGTCAGCGACGTCTTCAACCACACATAGCTCGCCTGTGGCGCGCTTTTCAGAGGTGCAGATATCGCACACGTCCGTGGTGCCAACATTGCCGCAGTTCATGCATTCGCGCGCGGTTGCGGCGACGATCTGCATCACGTCAGCAAGCGGTGTCAGCAACAGCGCGCGTTTTCGGATCAGGTGCAGAACCGCGCGCCGGGCCGAACGCGGACCAAGCCCGGGCAGCTTGGCCATCATTTCGATCAGGGCGTCTATGTCCTTGGTACTGCTCATGGGCAGGACTCTATTGCCGATTGTTCAGGACAGAAAGCGCAGATTGCTTGGTCCTGATTCATTTAATCTCAACAGGTTCGATGCAATGTGCCGACAAACTGACCTTTGTGTTGAGGGGATATGCGGCAAATTTTGCTCCTGCATTGCACGTTGACCGTCTGGACTGTGATGTCCGGTGCGGCGATCGCTTGCGCGTATCCTCATTCGTTTCGCATTGTTAACAACACTATCATCGAACAACTGGATCGCGGGGGTGAGGTTGGTGCATATGTGCGTTCGACCTTGCGGTGTGCTCTTGACCACATGCCGCCGGACGCGATGCTGACGTCGATGTCGGGTGACATCAGGCGCGGGGATCTGCGTGCAGCGCGGCGCGTGCTCGCGGCGGCGGATGCTCTTGCGGATGGCCGCGGCCTCAAGGTTGATCCCGACTTGCGCGCGGACACCAGTCGCCTCAACGAAGCGGTCGAAGCAGAGTGTTCCAAAGGCGCGCACGGCGCCAGTGGTACCGGCGAGGCAACGGGTGTTGAGACGGGTGGTGCACGCAAAAACGGCGGCGCCGGAAGCGGTCTAACCTTTGAAGAAGGCATGGCCCGCCTCATCATTATCTTCACGCTTTATGCCGTGTTCTTGGTGATTTTGTTCACCTTTTGGCAGTTCTATCACCGCCGCATTGGCTCTGAAAACCCCGACGGCAATGACGCCTCAATTCCTTTGGCCACCGCCATGGCCAAGGATCGTACGCAAAAACTGCGCGACTCTTAAAACGGCAGTTTCATCCCGGCGGGCAGGCCCATGCCTTCGGTCAGTTTGCCCATTTCTTCTTGCGCCCGTTCACCGGCTTTGGCTTGGGCGTCTTTGATCGCGGCAAGGATTAGGTCTTCGACCACTTCCTTGTCATCGCCGTTAAAGATCGATGGGTCGATGTCGAGGCTCGTCAACTCGCCCTTGGCGGTGGCTGTCGCCTTCACAAGGCCTGCACCGCTTTCACCCGTGACAGTGATCCCGTGCAGATCGTCCTGCATCTGCGCCATCTTGGTCTGCATTTCTTGGGCTTTTTTCATCATCCCGGCCATATCGCCGAGCCCGCCTAGGCCTTTGAGCATTTTGAGGTCTCCGTTGAGTTCAGAGCCGCGTTTCGCGCGGCGCAGTATAAAGGATCATGCCACCACATATCGCAGCCACAACCGCGATGAACAAGACGGGCGAGCCGATACAGCCCTCGGCGATGGCCAAAGCTTGCGTTTCGCCGTCCAACCCGACCAGCGCGACAAGCGACACCCACCCGGTCCACAGCAAGACCACGACCAGTGCCCCCCACTGGTGACGAAAGCGCACCGCCAATGCGGACAGGACCAAAAGAATGAGCGATGGGGGTGTTCCCATCAACCCAATGAGTTCATCCCAGCCAGTCGCCTGCGCGCCAGGAGTCCAGAAAGGGCGAACCTTGTCACAAACCCCGGCCCATGCGGGCAGCGGCCATAGCGCCAGGATCAATCCTCTTCGAAAGGGTCCCATTCGTCGTCCACTTCTGGCAGCGCCTCGGCTTCGGCGGCATTGGCAATCTCTTGTGCGGTCCGGATGGATGTAATGCTGGCCTTGGGAAAGCTCGCCATTACAGCCTGCACCAGCGGGTGTGCGTTGGCCGCTTCTTTCAACGCCAGATCGGCGGCATCGCGCACTTCGGCCACCGTCGGAGCACCACCCTCGTTCACGACCGAAACGGCCCAGCGGTTGCCAGTCCACAACTGCAAACGTTGCCCAAGCCGTTGCGCAAGGTCCCTCGGCGCGTTGTCGGTGGGGACAAATTCGATCCTGCCGGGTTGGTAAGCCGCAAGGCGCAGACCGGTCTCGACCTCGACCAGCAGTTTGACGTCGCGATTGGCGCGGATCATTTCCAGAACGTGTTCGAACGTCGGAAACCGGGCGAGGGCGGCAGCGGTGTCTTGCGCAAGGGCGGTGGTCTGGCCCGCCGCGTTCGGATTGGCCGCCATCCTGGTTTGCGCCTGTACCACGGCCTGCGCGCCCGAAGGCGTTCCGCCGGGACCGGGCTGTGCTGCCGGGGCAGGGGGTGTCGCGTTTTGCAACTTGCGCACCAACTCGTCCGGGCTGGGCAGGTCCGCCACATGTGTCAGACGAATGATCGCCATTTCGGCGGCCATCATCGCATTCGGGGCCATTCCAACTTCGTCCAGCGCCTTAAGCAGCATCTGCCACAACCGCGATAAAACCCGCATCGGCAGCGTTTCGGCCATGGCCAAACCACGACTGCGTTCATCTGGTGAGATCGTGGGATCTTCGGCAGCTTCCGGCGTGATCTTGACCACAGACACCCAATGGGTGATCTCGGCCAGATCGCGCAGCACCGCCATCGGGTCGGCCCCGTCGGCATATTGCGCGCCCAACTCGGTCAGCGCACCATTCGCATCGCCCTTGAGCACCATGTCAAACAGATCAAGCACGCGGCCACGGTCCGCCAGCCCCAGCATAGCGCGGACTTGATCCGCTGTCGTTTCACCGGCACCATGGCTGATGGCCTGATCAAGCAGCGACGTGGCATCACGCGCTGACCCTTCGGCTGCGCGGGTGATCAGCGCAAGCGCGTCATCTGTAATTTGCGCCTCTTCACCGCCTGCGATCTTGCGCAAAAGCGCAATCATCACTTCGGGCTCGATCCGGCGCAGATCAAACCGCTGACAACGCGACAGAACCGTCACGGGCACTTTGCGGATCTCGGTTGTCGCAAAGATAAATTTGACGTGCTCGGGCGGTTCCTCAAGCGTCTTGAGCAGCGCGTTAAAGGCGCTGGTCGATAGCATGTGCACTTCGTCGATGATGTAAATCTTGTAACGGGCGGACGCCGCGCGGTAGTGCACCGAGTCGATGATTTCGCGGATGTCGTTGACCGAGGTGTTCGAGGCGGCGTCCATTTCCAAAACGTCCACGTGCCGCCCTTCCATGATCGCGCGGCAAGGTTCGCACGCCCCGCATGGCTCAGTTGTGGGGCCGCCGTTTCCGTCCGGCCCGACACAGTTCATGCCCTTGGCGATGATGCGGGCCGTGGTCGTCTTGCCCGTGCCACGAATGCCAGTCATCACAAAAGCCTGCGCAATACGGTCAGCATCGAACGCGTTCTTGAGCGTCCGCACCATGGCGTCCTGTCCGACCAGATCGGCAAAGGTTTCGGGGCGGTATTTGCGGGCAAGGACCTGATATTTGGGCTGTGCGTCTGTCATCGGTGTTCAGGGGCCTCGGACTTGGATTCGTTGTGACCTGCCAAGACTACGGGGCGCGCCGGGTGACGTCCACCGCTACAGTTGCTCGGCAAGCGTCCGCAATACATCTGAATTGCGCCGTGCCCTTGCCAGCATCCAACCGCCCTGAATCAAGACAAATAGGTGTTCCGCCTTTGACTTGGCCTCCGTTTCTGACAGCCCCAGCCGCTCGGCGTGGTCCAACACCTCAGCGATCCACCCGTCATATATATGGGCGGCATGGGCGCGCATCTCGGTGTTGTCCGGTCCCTCAAACAGGGTGGCAGCGATCGGGCACGTGTCCCATCCGGTTTTGTCAAACAGCTTTGCCAGTTTGTAGCATAGGGTCGTCGCCCCGGCCTTGAACGTGTCGGCGCCGTCAAAACTGGCAGCGATCAGCCGCAGCATCTCATCAGACGCCCATGTTGCAGCAGCAATGGCAAGGTCGGATTTCCCGTTGGGAAAGTGGTGGTAAAGCGACCCTTTGGGGGCCTTCGCCTCAGCAAGCAAATCCGCAAGACCAACACCGTGATAGCCCCGCGTGCGGAACAGCGTGGCAGCGGCAAGGATCAGGCGGTCTTTTGTCGGGCGTGCGGTATCGGTCATTATCGCTATCTTGACAGGACTAGACCAATTGGTCCAGTGTCCGAAATAGACCGATTGGTCTAGTCCTGTCCATTGCCCGGAGGCGCGTGATGTTTGATCAAAGCTCAACCCTCTACCCGGTGTCCGAAACCTCTCTTACCTTCAAGACGGATGACGGGGCAGAACTGGTTGGACGGTTTTATCGACCCGACACTGATCCGGTCGCTGCGGTTGTGCTGAACAGTGCCACGGGCGTGTTTCAAACGTTCTACACTCACTTTGCCCGCTGGCTCGCGGCCGAGCGGGGGATCGCCTGCCTGACCTATGACTACCGGGATGTCGGGCGGTCGTGGTCGGGGCCTTTGCGGGCCTCAACGGCTGACATGTCCGATTGGGGGATTCGCGATCAGGTGGCCGCACGCCGCGCGATGTCGCGGGCCATGCCCAATGCGCCCCTCTGGATCGTGGGGCATTCTCTGGGTGCGATGTTGCTGCCCAACCAACCCGAAACAGAGACCATTGAACGCGTCATCGGGGTCGCCTCTGGGATGGTGCACTACAGCGATCACCCCTGGCCATATCGTGCCTTGGCGATGAATTTCTGGTTCACCATCGGGCCTTTGGCGACCGCAATTTGTGGATACCTGCCGGGCAAACGGTTGGGGTTCGGAGAAGACTTGCCCAGTGACGTGTTCTGGCAGTGGCGCAAGTGGTGTACCGCACGCGGGTTTAATGCTGGCGACATTGGCCCAAGGCTGCCAGCGCCAAACTGGGGGAGTGACGCCAAGGTGCGCCTGCACGCGTTCACCGACGATGATTTGATCCCATCACACTGTGTGGATCGTCTGGCTGAGAACTATGCCGGCAAGGCAGAGGTTGTACTGATTGATCCGAAAAAGCACGGGCTGGACAGCGTCGGACATCTGAGCGCGTTTTCGCGACGCAATCGGGCGCTGTGGCCGCTGTTTCTGGATGGGTAGGGGGAGCGACCTGTTCGGCGCCAGCACTGTCTCAGGCGCGAGTCCTGTCCCGAAGTGCCGTGGCCCTCTCGCGGTTCTTTCGAACCGCTGCCGGGCCTACGCGCGTCTTGCGTAGCAAGACACGCTGAGGTGAGAGATTGACAACGACCCAAGCGGGGCTCGTTACGGCTGCTTCCTTCCGGATCTGACCGGGTTGGCGAGGCGCCTGCCCGCGCCAACCTCTCGACGAGTGATATAGTCCTGACGTCTCACGGGCGCAAGCGTCTGATCAGATCAACACACTCACCTCAAGAAAACCGGCCTCGTTCTCGCCGATCAACTGCGGCTCAAACGCAGCGATCTCGTCAAGATGTGCTTCGGCATGGGGTGAAGTTTCGATGAACACGCGTCTCGGATGCTCAGACGCAAAACGCCAAACGGTTGGGCAATGGTCAGGCGGCATAGCCCCGCGCGCCACCATGCGGTGAACTGCGTCGCATAGATCATAGTTTGTCCGGACAACTTGAGTGTCTTGGGTAATGCCGGGAAAATTCCCGCCACCCGCAGCCCGAAAGCTGGTCGTAGCGACAAGGAATTTTGCGTCCTCATCCACAGGAGCATCGCGGTAGCTAAGCCGCCGCACCCGCCGTGCGTTTGGGCTCATGATTTGTCCCGAGGTGTCAAACATTGCGGGGCGAAAGGGGTCGATTTCGGCGTTTAGGCCGTGGAGCATGTCAAAGTTGAAAGAGGGTACGTCGGGGTCCACCAATCGACCTGTTCCGCTCGCAGTCGGGGCGAAAAAAACGGCGGCCCGCTCAACCCATCGTACCAGTTCGGCACCTGTCAGAACGAGCGCCCAGATGGCATTCGAAAACGGGTTCAGCATTGAGACATGGCGCGCCTGTACAGGCCCGGCGGGGATATGCACATAGTTGCGGGGCCCCGCGACGCCGCCCATCGTTATGGGCGCAACCGAGGCAAGCAGCGGCAGATCAGCCAGATCCGAGCCCGCGACCTGCTCTTTGATGACATCCACCATGGTTCGGGCAATCAACGCGTCAGACGGTCCAGACATTAACATCCCGAAATAGCTGTGCAGCCCGGAATTGGTGTGTGCCAGTGTCCGATCCAATATGGTTTGAGTTCGCTCGATTGCTGGCGCAATCAGAGTGGCTATGTCCGGGGGCGGAACGTCATCTTCGCAAGGCGTCAGCAGCTTCACGTCATGGCTCGCGACATGCCAGCCAGTTTCGGTCCAGCCCAATGACAGGTCGATCTGGCCAAGTGCTTCAGCCGCAAAGCCGGGCATCACAGCTGGAATCCCATTCAAATCCGTTTGCCCGTCGACGCCCGGGAACAGCTGGTGCGTGTGGCCCAGAACGAGGGCGTCAACGCCCTCGACTTCATGGGCGAGAGAGGCGCCAAAATTTTCACCATCCGTCGACTCGCGGGTGCCAATGCCACTGTGGCACAGCATCACAACAATGTCGGCCCCACCCTCTTGCAGGGCAGCCACAGCGCGTCGAGCCGCTGGGACACCGTCATCAAATTCGATCAATCCTGCCAAGAATCGTTGGTTCCAGATCGCCGTTTCCGGCGGCAACACGGATGTCACGCCGATCTTGATGGTGCGCGCTTGCCCGTCCGAGCACGTGATGGTGCGCGTCAGCATTACGGTCGGCGCGACTCCGGCTACGGCGCCATGCGAAAAGCTTGCGCAAAGCGTGGGTGCATTTGTGTATCTGACGATCCGTTCCAGAAACGGCACACCGAAATCAAAATCGTGGTTTCCAAGGCCTACGGCGTCATAGTCCAGCGCATTGAGAAGGTCGGGCCAAGGATGGCGTTCCTGGCTTGGTTGTGCCGCGCAATCTGCGCCGACAGGTGTGCCCTGCAAAGCATCTCCGTTGTCAAAAAGGATGCAAGCCCCCTTGGCTGTTGCCCGCGCCCTTTGAATCGTACTTGCCAAAACATCAAACCCGCGCCCCTTCTCATTGCGCTGGTGCAATGCGTCCCATCTGGTCAGGTGCATGTGGACATCGCTGGTTGCAAGTATACGCAAATCAGCCAAGGCATAAGGCGAGTTCATACCTCAAATCCCCCCATAGGTTGAGCGAATGCAACCCCGGACACACAGGTATGGCGCAATCCGTGCCTGGGTGTGGATTGTATGCCGGCATTGCACCCGCTCGATGCCCGTGCCAAGCCTGCACGCAGATTTGAGATGCTGAAAATGGAGGCATTAAGGCATGCGTCACGCCGAAACAGTCACTTTTGGAGGGTCGGCACTGGACCGTGCTGGCGAAGTGCGCGGAGACGCGACGGCTTTGGCCGCAGCAGCCACTGACCCGGCTGCGCGCACGATCCTGTTGTGGCGAGGCAAACCATTGATTGATCAGTCCCGCCCGGCCAAACTGGTGCGTTTGCCGATGGACCATCCAGTCTTGGCGTCTGCTGATCCGACGCCCATCCTGTTGGGGCGCGAAGACGGGGCACCCCGCTTTGCGCATAGTCTGTCCGGATGGGAGCCCGAAGACCTTGATGCCAGCCAACTGGGTGGATTTCTCGACCCCAGCGAACAGCATCATCCCGAATTCAGCGCTGATGAAGTGTTTCTGGAACTCAGGCGTGTGATGACATGGCTGAACCCGCGTGACGCAGAATTGGCGGCAACAGCCAAGGCCGTCTTTGGCTGGCACGCAAGTCACCGTTTTTGTGCAAAATGTGGGGAACCTTCTGACGTGACGATGGGCGGATGGCAGCGAACATGCCCTGCCTGCAACGCCCATCACTTTCCACGCACCGACCCGGTGGTGATTATGCTGATCACACATGGAAATTCGGTGCTTATGGGCCGCTCTCCGGGGTGGCCAGAGGGGATGTTTTCACTGCTTGCCGGCTTTGTGGAGCCGGGCGAGACGCTCGAGGCTGCCGTGCGCCGCGAAGTGTTTGAGGAATCCGGTGTGCGCGTGGGGCATGTGGACTATCTTTCCAGCCAGCCATGGCCGTTTCCCGCCTCTTTGATGTTTGGATGCCATGGCCACGCCACTTCCGAAGAGATTACGATCGACCCGGAAGAGATCGAGGCGGCGATGTGGGTCAGCCGCGAAGAAATGATGACTATTTTCGCCGGAGAGCACCCCACTGTCCTGCCAGCGCGCAAAGGGGCCATCGCACACTTTTTGATTGAAAACTGGCTTGCGGACACTTTGGATTAGTCCGACACTGGAGGCACAGTGATCAGGCAGGCCCATCTATGAAATTCTCAGCTCAAGAGGACGTTTCAGCCCCAATCGACCAGGTGTTTGAAGCCCTGTGCGATTTTGAAATGTTTGAGCGTCAGGCCATGCGCCGGGGTGCGGAGTTGCAGCGGGTTGATCCGTCTGCCCAAGTGGGCGTTGGTATGCGCTGGAAGGTGAAATACACCACACGCGGACGCAAGCGCGACTTTGATCTGGAATTGACACAGTTCGATCCAACAAATCAGATGCTGTTTGCTGCTAAATCTAGTGGATTAGACGCCACATTCACGGTCGACCTGTTGGCCCTGTCGCGCAACAAGACGCGCTTGGCGGTGGCACTGGAAATGAAGCCGCTAAACTTGTCTGCGCGCCTGCTGATCCAGTCGCTAAAGCTTGCCAAGTCGAACCTGACCAAGAAGTTCAAAGACCGCGTGGCGGACTACGCTAAAAACCTCGGCGAGCGGCTACAGAGCACATCCTGATAGGTGGGTCGCGTGCAGGACTGTTTGGCCCAAACAGGCCAAATGCGCCCGCCCGACGACCCGGGTTGTCAGTCCCGCTTGGCCGCTGCCGGATAAACCCCGAGGATATCGAGGCGGTTGGTAAAGAACGACAACTCTTCCAGCGCACGCGCAACGGGCGGATCTTCTGGATGCCCTTCGACATCTGCGTAGAACTGCGTCGCTGTGAATGCGCCACCGACCATGTAGCTTTCCAGCTTGGTCATGTTCACCCCGTTTGTCGCAAACCCGCCCATAGCTTTGTAAAGCGCGGCTGGAATGTTGCGTACTTCAAAGACGAAGGTGGTGATGATCGTCTCGCCCCGCCGGGACATATCTGCCTTTGGCGACATCAGGAGGAAGCGGGTGGTGTTGTGCCCCTGATCCTCTATGTCGCGCGCCAGAATTTCCAGACCGTGGATATCGGCCGCAACGGCTGAGGCAAGAGCGCCCACGCCCATCTCGCCAGCTTGCGCAATGGCGGCGGCGGCACCAGCACTGTCGGCGGCGGCCTCCGACGTGATTCCGTGGGCATCAAGAAAGGCGCGGGCCTGTGGGATCAGAACCAGATGTGCGCGGACGTGTTTTATGTCTGCTAGCGTCTGTCCCGGCACCGCCATCAGGGCGATGCGCACACGAATAAATGCCTCATCCACGATATGCATACCACTTTCGGGCAACAGCCGGTGAATGTCTGCAACGCGTCCGTAGGTGGTGTTTTCGACTGGCAACATGGCCATGTCCGCGCGCCCGTCGCGTACCGTTGCGAACACGTCCTCAAACGTGGTGCACGGCACGGCTATGGCATCAGGGCGCGCTTTGACCACGGCCTCGTGGCTGTAGGCGCCCAATTCCCCCTGAAACGCGATCCGATCTGCCATCTTTGTTCGTCCTTCGTGCACGGCCCCACATCGCGCACAACAACGGGCAGGGCGATTGGTCGCGCTTACTACACCTTGCCAGTTGCAAGGGGAAGCCGTAGATACCCGCGGACAACAATAGGCGACACGGGGACACGATTCCAAATGTTCGACACGATGACCTTCACCAAGATTGCAGCAAGCCTATGTGGTGCTCTGCTTATTTTACTGTTGGGTAAATGGGCTGCTGAGGAACTTTATCACGCAGGCGGACATGGTGAGCAATCCTATGTGATCGACACGGGCGCCGATGAAACGGCCGAAGTCGTCGAAGAAGTGCCTTTTGAAACAATTCTTGCCTCTGCTGACATCGGCAACGGTGCGAAAGTCTTCCGCAAGTGTAGCGCGTGCCACAAAGTGGAAGAGGGCGCGAACGGCACTGGACCATATCTTTATGGCGTTGTTGGCCGCGACGTAGATTCTGCCAGCGGGTACGGATCATATTCCGGTTCGCTTGAGGCTGTCGTCGATGTTTGGACTGCCGAAGCCCTTAACGGTTTCCTTGAAAACCCCAAGAAATATGCCCCCGGCACATCTATGGGCTTCAACGGCCTGCCCAAAGTTCAAGACCGCGCGGACGTGATCGCGTATCTCGACAGCCTGGATGGCTAAATAAAATTGCCTTGTTGGCCGTAAAACAGCCGTTCGCATAGCGCGGGCGGCTTTTTTTGTGCCCAGTTAGGCCTCTCTCACGCTCAAGCGCGCCAGATCACATATTCTCAAGTTGCATATTGGCAGCGGGCGTCATTAGCTTATGTCACAGAACAAGACGGCCCAGAATGCCACCAGACGGAGGATCAGCAATGCGTAAAATCCAAGACCAACACCAAGCACAGGCACGAACGAAAACAGTTCATGCAAGAAACACCCGGTGGGGTTTGGGGATTTTGGGGCTGATCATTACTTTTGCGCTGGCCAGCTTTGTGCGCGCGGACGGGCATGAGACGATCGTAAGCAGCCATGGCTATTCCTTTTACGGCGACTTGAAGTACCCCGAGGACTTTCCGCATTTTGACTATGTGAACCCGGATGCACCCAAGGGCGGTGAAATCTCGCTTGGCACTGTGGGCACGTTTGATTCCATGCACCCCTATACCCGCAAGGGCCGTGCCGGCGCGCTGTCCTCCTCAATCTACGAAAGCCTGCTCGGCGAAGGGGTCAACGGGACTTCGGCACCCGCAGATGTTTACGGCGAATACTACGGTCTGCTGGCAGAGCGGCTTGAATATGACGAAGGCAAGAACTGGGTCACCTTCTACATGCGCCCCGAGGCGCGGTTTTCCGACGGCTCACCTGTCACGGCCCATGACATTGCGTTCAGCCATAATCTGTTGCTGGACGAGGGGCTGAAATCTTATGCCGATGCCGTCCGCAAACGCATTCCCAAAGTCGAAGTGCTCGATGATCACACGATCAAATTCTACTTCACCGAAGGCATCTCGCGTCGCAGCCTGATTGATCAGGTCGGCTTCGTACCCGCGTGGTCTAAAAAATGGTACGAAGAAACCGGCGCCCGTCTTGATGAAAGCCGTCTGGAGATATCGCCGGGTTCCGGCCCGTATGTCGTTAATACCGTCGATGTGAACCGCCGGATTGTCTACAAACGCAACCCTGACTACTGGGCCGCGGACCTGCCGTTCAACGTGGGGCGCAACAACTTTGACAGCATCCGGATTGAGTATTTCGGGGATGCCGAGGCAGCGTTTCAGGCGTTTTTGGCGGGTGAATTCACCTACCGTACCGAAAACGACAGCAAGAAATGGGCAACCGGCTATGACGCGCCCAAGGTGCGCAGCGGCGCCATCGTAAAGACTGAGCTGCCCGATGGTTCACCCCCAACCCCATCCGGGATTGTGTTCAACCTCGGCTCCGAAGTACTCAAGGACAAGCGTGTGCGCGAGGCGATCTCGCTTGCGTATAACTTTGAGTGGACCAATGCATCGTTGCAGTATGGGCTGTTCCAACAGCGGGCATCGTTTACTCAAGATACGCCGCTGATGGCGACAGGCCTGCCAGAAGGTGCAGAGCTCGCGTTCTTGGAAACACTGGGCGATGTCGTTCCCGCCGACATGCTGACCACAGAGGCCCGCATGCCCCACACCTCGAACGAGGAGCGGCTGTTTGACCGGCGCAATGCACGCAAGGCGATGGCACTGCTGGATGACGCCGGGTGGCTGGTCGGCGATGACGGCATACGCCGCAAGGATGGGAAGGTGCTTGAACTCAACTACCTGTTCAACTCGTCCTCTGCCGACACGCTGTCGGGTGCGATGGAAAACTTCGTGTCTAACGTACAAAAGCTTGGCATCGACATCACTTTTGAAAAGGTCGACTCGTCCCAATACACGTCGCGCGAACGCGATCGGGACTATGATCTGGTCTATGACGCCTACGCGCCCTTCCTCGGCACCGGCACAGGTCTGATGCAACGCTACGGATCTGAGGCGGCAGAGTTTTCGCTGTTCAACCCCGCCGGACTTGCCAGCCCAATGGTGGACGCGATCATCGAAGCGTCCCTGAACGCGGAAACGCGCGAGGCGGAAGAGGCCTCGTTGACGGCGCTCGATCGTGCATTGCGTTACGAGTTCATCATGATCCCCGTCTGGTACAAGCCCACGCATTGGGTCGCGCACTACGATATGTATGAATACCCTGAAACGATCCCGCCTTACGCGCTCGGGCAACTGGATTTCTGGTGGTACAACGAAGAAAAAGCTGCCGCTCTGAAAGCTTCTGGCGCGCTAAGGTAATCGCATGGGCCCCTATATCCTGCGCAGGCTGCTGCTGGTCATCCCGACCTTGCTGGGCATCCTGCTGGTCAACTTCACTCTTACCCAGTTTGTGCCGGGTGGCCCGGTCGAACAGGCCATCGCCCGCGCCCAAGGGGGCGGGGACGTCTTTGGCGGCTTTGCCGGGGGCAACAACGATGCGGGCGCGGATGAGCTGAACACCGCCTCTGACAGCACCTATGTGGGCGCGCGTGGTCTGCCGCCCGAGTTCATTGCCGAATTGGAAAAGGAATTTGGGTTCGACAAACCCCCAGTTCAGCGGTTCCTGAATATGGTGTGGAACTATGCCCGCTTTGACTTTGGCGAAAGCTACTTCCGAAGTATCGGGGTCATTGACCTCGTGATCGAAAAGCTTCCCGTGTCGATCACGTTGGGGCTGTGGTCTACGGTCATTGCCTATCTTGTGTCGATCCCGCTGGGCATTGCCAAGGCGGTGCGCGATGGGACGCCCTTTGACACATGGACCTCCGGCGCCATTATCGCCGCCTACGCCATCCCGGGGTTTCTTTTTGCGATCCTGCTGCTCGTGCTTTTCGCAGGGGGCAGTTACTGGCAGATTTTCCCGCTGAGGGGGCTTACCTCTGACAATTGGGACGACCTTGGCACCTTCGCCAAGATTGCAGACTACTTCTGGCACATCACTTTGCCGGTTCTCGCCGGGACAATCGGGGCGTTCGCCACGCTGACCTTGCTGACCAAGAACAGCTTTCTGGACGAAATCAAAAAGCTGTACGTCATGACCGCCCGCGCCAAGGGATTGTCGGAAAAACGCGTGCTTTATGGTCACGTTTTCCGCAACGCGATGCTGATCGTGATTGCAGGCTTTCCGGCCGTGTTCATCGGGGTGTTCTTTGGTGGGTCGTTGATCATTGAAACGATCTTTTCCCTCGACGGTCTGGGCCGCCTTGGGTTCGAGGCAGCGGTGGCGCGTGATTATCCAATTGTGTTCGGGACGCTATATATTTTTGGCCTCATGGGCCTGCTCGTCGGCATCATTTCTGACTTGATGTATGTCCTCGTTGACCCCCGCATCGACTTTGAGCGGAGGGAAGGTTGATGGCTGCCAAATACGCAGAACTGGACGCGTCGATTGTTGTCCCGCCGCGCAAGCGCAGTCTGTTCGAATTGTCCCCGCTTAACCAACGGCGCTGGCGTAACTTCAAGAAAAACCGCCGCGCTTACTGGTCACTATGGGTCTTTTCGATCCTGTTCGGCCTGTCGCTCTGCGCCGAATTCATCGCCTACGACAAACCGATCCTCGTGCGCTACGATGGTGCGTTCTACACTCCGATTTGGAACTTCTATGCTGAAACTGACTTTGGCGGCGACTTTCAGACCGAGGCAAGTTACCGCGACCCGGAAGTTGAATGCCTGATCGTCTCTGGCGGTTTGGACGCGTGTTTCGACGACCCCGAAGGCGTGATCGAAGACGCGCAAGACGGTGAAGTGAACGGCGAGGCAATCAGCAAGGGTTGGACCATCTGGCCGCTGATCCCTTACAGTTTCGACACGGCTGTGGATCGCCCCGGAGCAGCGCCGCTGCCGCCTAATCGTGAGAACCTGCTTGGGACAGACGGGACGAAACGCGACGTGATGGCGCGGGTCATACACGGCTTCCGATTGTCGGTGTTGTTCACGCTTCTGGTCACGGGTGCATCGGCTGTGATCGGGGTGATCGCGGGCGCGGTTCAGGGCTATTTCGGCGGCCGTACAGACCTGATTTTCCAGCGTATTATCGAGATTTGGTCATCCACGCCCAGCCTTTATGTGATCATCATCATGTTCGCGATTCTAGGGCGAAGTTTCTGGCTATTGGTGTTCCTACTCGTCCTCTTCGGCTGGACCGGCCTTGTCGGTGTGGTGCGCGCCGAATTCCTGCGCGCTCGCAACCTTGAATACGTCCGAGCGGCCCGGGCATTGGGTGTCAGCAATCTCACCATCATGTTCCGCCATATGTTGCCCAACGCGATGGTTGCGACGCTAACGATGCTGCCGTTCATCATTACCGGCACGATTTCGTCACTGGCAGTGCTCGATTTCCTCGGCTTTGGCCTGCCGTCCTCCGCGCCCTCGCTGGGCGAACTGACGCTGCAAGCCAAACAGAACCTGCAAGCGCCATGGCTCGCGTTCACCGCGTTTACAGTATTCGCGATCATGCTCAGCCTACTGATTTTCATCTTTGAAGGCATCCGCGATGCGTTCGATCCCAGAAAGACGTTCTCGTGACTGCACTCCTGAATGTAACAGATCTGTCGGTGGGTTTCCGTCAGGATGGTCATCTGACAAAAGCCGTGCGCCATGTCTCGTTCTCTGTCGACAGGGGCGAGACCGTCGCGCTCGTGGGCGAATCCGGCTCGGGCAAGTCCGTCTCTGCCCTCTCTACCGTGTCTCTGTTGGGCGACAGCGCAGAGGTGTCAGGCTCTGTCACCTATGACGGGCAAGAGATGATCGGGGCCAGCGAGAACCTGCTGCGCAAAGTGCGGGGCAACGACATCTCCTTCATTTTCCAAGAGCCGATGACCTCGCTTAACCCGCTGCACACCATCGAAAAGCAATTGGGCGAGAGCCTGGCCTTGCACCAGGGGTTAGTGGGAGAGAACGCGCGGGCCCGTATCCTCGAACTGATGGACAAGGTTGGCATTCGCGACGCCGAAAGCCGTCTTGGCGCCTATCCCCACCAATTGTCCGGTGGGCAGCGGCAGCGGGTGATGATTGCCATGGCGCTTGCCAACCAACCGGATGTGCTGATCGCTGATGAACCTACAACGGCGCTCGACGTGACCATTCAGGCGCAAATCCTTGATCTGCTGGCTGAACTGAAAAAGACCGAGAACATGGGGCTGTTGTTCATCACCCATGATCTTGGAATCGTGCGCCGGATCGCGGATCGCGTCTGTGTCATGCAGCAAGGCGAGATTGTGGAAACTGGCCCGACAGCAGAGATTTTTGCAAACCCGCAACATCCCTACACCCAAAAGCTGTTGTCGGCCGAACCCACGGGCCAGCCCGCGCCGGTGCCTGCCGATGCGCCGATGATTGCTGAAACACAAAACCTGAAAGTGTGGTTCCCGATCACCGCCGGGCTGCTGCGTCGCACGGTTGGCCACGTGAAGGCGGTCAACGATGCCACGCTACAGGTCCATGCCGGTGAAACCGTTGGCATTGTCGGAGAGTCTGGTTCTGGCAAGACCACATTGGCACTGGCGATCATGCGCCTGATCTCGTCCGAAGGTGGGATTGTCTATATGGGGCAGGACATTCGCGGCTGGAAAGTGCGCGAACTACGCGCCTTGCGCAAAGATATGCAGATCGTGTTTCAAGACCCCTACGGCTCGCTCTCGCCCCGCATGACGGCAGAGCAGATCATCGCCGAGGGCCTTACCATCCACGGCGTGGAAGGGGGGCGCGGACAGCGCGAAGTTGTTGCTGAAGTGATGTCCGAAGTCGGCCTTGATCCGGCGACAATGGACCGCTACCCGCATGAGTTTTCCGGCGGTCAGCGCCAGCGGATCGCAATTGCGCGCGCGATGGTGTTGCGCCCCAAACTGGTGGTTCTCGATGAGCCGACCTCGGCCCTTGATATGACGGTGCAGGTGCAGATTGTGGAATTGCTGCGTGGGCTTCAGCAGAAATACGGGTTGGCTTTTTTGTTCATCAGTCACGACCTCAAGGTGGTGCGTGCCATGAGCCACAAGGTGCTGGTGATGAAGCAGGGCGATGTGGTCGAACAGGGCAGTGCGGATGATCTGTTTGAGCGTCCTCAGTCCGAATATACCCGGACTCTGTTGCAGGCGACGCATTAAGGGAAGTTGACAGCTGTCAACTTCCCTTTATTAACAATGTGTTAACTGTTTATGAGGCCGATCAGCATGGCGGCTGCGGCCACCACATGGATCAGCATGATCGCACGATCGTTCCAATGCAGACCGACGATGAACCACCCCACCAGCCCAAAAGCAAAGAAGTAGAGGTTCGCGGGGTGCGCGCCCATTGCCGTTGCTCCGTAGCCGAAGATCTGGGCAATGGACGCACCCCACTTGATCACGTCGGTCGATCCGACGGTACGCTTGGCGGCAATCATAGCCGGTTCAGATCGACACAGGTGGTCCGGGTCGCCTGCCACCATTTGCGTTTCCCGACATGAGTAACTGGCGTGCAGTGGGGCTTGTGGCCTGTGGCGGTCATGAAAGACTGAGCGTAGATGTTTAACATGGGTCACCTCTTGGGTTTGTGTTGTTTGATGCATTCAATATTGATCATCGCGTACATCTGTGCGAGTCAAAGAGAATTCTATTATGTAAGTTGAGATAACATATGAAATGGCGAGAACTTCCTCCTTTGGCGGCCTTGCGCGCCTTTGCGGCCTTTGTTGAGACAGGCAGCGTGGTGGCGGCGGGGGCGGCATTGTCCGTCAGCCATGCTGCCGTCAGCCAGCAGTTGCGCGCCCTCGAAAACCATCTGGGCGTCAGCCTGCTGGACCGGTCGGGCCGTGCGCTAAAACTAACGGCGGACGGCGAAATTCTGGCCCATGGCTGCGCCGAAGGGTTCGAACAGATCGCGCGTGCCATCGCGCTGGTCAGTGGTGCCGAGGCGTCGCGTCCATTGCATGTCTCGCCCACGCCCAGCTTTGCCGCCGCCTGGTTGATGCCACGCCTGCCCGAGTTCCGTGCGGCACATCCGGGGCTGTCCATCGTGCTGGATCCCACACCCGAATTGGTCAAATTAGCGCCTGGCGGCGTCGATGTTTCGATCCGATATGGGGATGGTGACTGGCCTGGCCTGCAGGCTGAACTGCTGCTGGAAACTGCGATGGTCGTCGTGGCGGCCCCGGCGTTGATCGAGGGGGTGGACACGTCTGACCCGGCGAACCTGAGTGCGCTGCCGTGGCTCGAAGAGGTTGGCACAACCGAAAGCACCCGTTGGTTGGATGCGCGTGGCGTCGGGCGAGCGATGCGGGGCAGTTTGACCCAAGTGCCGGGCAACTTGCTTTTGGACGGTGCTCGGGACGGGCAGGGCGTCGCGGTGACCGTTCGTCACTTTGTTGAGGCAGATATCCAGTCAAACCGCCTGTGCGTCTTGCATGAAGATGCGGCGGCCGGGGTCGGGTACCATCTGGTGACCCGCCCAGGTGTGCAGCGCCCACCGCTCAAGGCGTTTGTGAGTTGGATCAGGAAAGCGGCGCGATCCTGAACGATGTTCTGTTTTGATTGGAGACGTCGCACGTGAGACAGTCGCGGCCTTTCGTGCTATAGTGGCAGTATTATGCAGAATTCCAATTTATCCGATACGTTGAAAGGAGTTCCATCATGCCAGATCTAATTCCGGCCGCCGCCAAGAAAAAGATGGAAGGGGCGTGCAAAAAAGTAGCCAAGAAAGTCGGCAAGGCCGTCAAGCCAATCGATGACAAGGCCAAGATCGAAAAAGCGATTAACGAAAAGTGCAAAAAAGAGATCAAATCGATCGACAAGACGGTCGTCAAATTCTTTGCCGAACAGTTGAAGAAAGAGTTGGCCAAGAAGAACAAGAAAGTGGATGGCGAAGCGACCATTCCGAAGATCGACAAGAAATGGGTGCCGAAACCGCCGGGATCGGGGGTGCCGTCCCTGACCATTCCCATCACAGAACTTGTTCTCGACCCAAAACACGACGTGAAGGGTAAGTTTTCCATCAAGGTCTGGGCAGACCCGCGTGAATTCGAGAAGAAAGACAAAGGCGTGATGGTGAACTTCACGCTTGTGAATTGGTAGGGCGTCGGGCGGCCTAGGACGGCCCGATCATAAAGCAGGTCACGTTGCGCGCTTGCAGACGACGGCAGGCAAGATCAGCCCCTTCGCGCGTCATACCCATGAAGTTGGCGTCAAACCCGGCTGGCCGCCGCACGACTTTGCGAAGCGATCCATCCAGCGTCGACATTTCAGCCAATGCAGTTTTCAGCAGGACCTTTTCGGCCTTGTAGCGGCTGGGATAGCGCCCGATGTTCACACCCCAGTGTCGCCCACCGGAGGTTGATACACGTGTGACCACCTCGGGTTCGGTGCTGGCAAGAACCACGTCCGTTGGACGTGCGCTGGGTCGCTTGACTGTAGGTGCCGTAGCCTTTGGTGCGGTTGCGGTTGTTGTCTGTGCCTCTTCAAGTGCGGCTTTGATATCTCCGGGCAGCACGCTTGCTTTCAAAGATGCCGACGCCATCAGGACCGGCGCGTCTGATCCGGGCCGGGACTTTGGACGCAACGAAGTTTTTACGGCTCCGCTCAGGCGGATGATTTTGCCTGCGGCTTGGCCCCCAGAATCGTTGCCCGCCACCACGACGGCGTCGTCGCCAGGCACAAATGCTGGCTTGTTCGGGCGGCGCAGGGGCGCGCGGCTGGGCGCACGGCGAAAGCCGAGGTCGAGCAGTTCAGCAACTTTGGCGTTGCGATTTGCTGTAGATGTGCCTCCGAAAACCGTTGCAATGATCCGTTCTTGTCCGCGCTCTGCGGATGAAACGAGGTTGAACCCGGCGGCGCGGGTGTAGCCGGTTTTGATCCCGTCTGCGCCTTTGTAGGCGCCAAGAAAGCGGCGGTTGGTGTTGGCAACTTCGCGCATCCCTGCATGGGTCGAAATGCGCGAGAACAGGTTATAATATTGTGGGAAGTCGTAGATCATGTGCCGCCCCATGGTCGTCATGTCGCGCGCGGTGGACAAATGCCCGCTTTCTGTCAGACCGTGGGCGTTCTTGAATGTCGTGCGTGTCATGCCCAGCGATTTGGCGGTGCGCGTCATCCGGCGGGCAAAGGCGGCCTCGGAACCTGAGATGGCTTCGCCAATCGCGGTGGCGGCGTCATTTGCGGATTTGACCGCGGCTGCACGTACCAGAAAGCGCAGCTTGATCTTTTGCCCGGAGCGCAATCCAAGTTTGGATGGGGGTTCAGCAGCTGCGTTCTTGGAAATGGTCACCACGGTGTCCATCGAGATTTCGCCCGCCTCGACCGCTTGGAACGCTATGTAGAGCGTCATCATCTTGGTCAGCGATGCTGGGTGCAGTCGGGTGTCGGCGTTGCGTGAATGCAAAACCTCGCCTGTGCGCGCATCGATTACCATCGCTGCATATGGAGCGGCCATTGCTGATATTGGTGCAATGACCAACATCCAGACTGCCAAGAATACGAAAAGCCCTAAACGGGCCGGCGTTGTGTGCCGAACCTTCACGATGAACCTGCCTATGTCTGCCTCTGGCCGCCGATTATTCGACTGGCCTTATTTTGATTGAAGCAATTCTAGCACAGGTCAGATTCTCGATAAAGTGTTGATACCGATAACCCGTTGATTTTTATGCACTGCAACATCGCAACATCTGGGGGTGTCGCGCATTTGCACCCCAATACCGGCAATTGTGGCAAGAATGTGGCGCTATCTCAGGGCGCTCAGAAAATCGGGCAGGGCGCCAAGGTCTGGCAATTCACCGAAGCGCGGATGGCCCACGGGGGCCTCTGCGGCCTCAAGCGCCCATGCCAGATCATGGGGTACAAAAACGCCATACCCACCCGCATCAATCATTGGCCTAACGTCAGATTTCATGGAGTTGCCGATCATCATGCCCGTCTGTGCCCCACCAAAGCGGTCAAAGATGCGGGTGTAGACCTGCGGATGTTTGTCAGAGACGATTTCCACACCGTCAAACATGTCTCCAAGGCCCGATTGAGCCACTTTTTGCTCCTGATGCAGCAAGTCGCCTTTGGTGATCAGCAAGACAGGTCCGTAGGATTTGGCGGCCTGTACGGCCTCGGCTGCGTACGGCAACAGATCGATGGGGTGTTGCAACATGTCCTGTCCCGTCGCGATCAGGTCAGCGATCACGTGGCCCGGGACACGGTTGTCTGTGACTTCTAGGGCCGTTTCGATCATCGACAGAACGAACCCTTTGATCCCAAATCCATAGTGCCCGAGGTTGCGCCGCTCTGCCGCCATCAAAACCGCGTCCAGATCAGGCGTATCAGTGTGCGGGGCAAGCAAATCGGCAAACCGCTCTTGCGTCAGTTTGAAGAAGCGTTCGTTGTGCCAAAGGGTATCATCAGCATCAAATCCGATGCATTTGACGGGCGACGACCGGGCCTTGCTGTGCCTATTCATGTCAGACATATCCAAGGCCCCTCTTTTCTAACGCGCATCTTACGTTATATAGACCACTCACAACACCACCACTGGATTCTAGGTTTGATGAGGGCGCGCATGCAGCCAGACGTGCATATGATGGCAGGTCCGCAGGACGAAGACGGCGATACGTCCGTCATCACTGACGTCAAGCCCAAGACCAAGCGCCCGCCGCTGTATAAGGTGCTGCTGCTCAATGATGACTATACGCCGATGGAATTTGTGGTCCATGTGCTGGAACGGTTCTTTGGCCTCAATCACGCACAAGCCTTTGAGATCATGCTGACCGTGCACAAAAAGGGCCTCGCCGTTGTCGGCGTGTTCAGCCACGAGATTGCCGAGACGAAAGTGGCGCAGGTCATGGACTATGCCCGCCGTCATCAGCATCCGCTACAATGCACCATGGAGAAAGAAGAGTAGGTGATTTCTGATCGCCTGCCTTTGGCGCTCGATGCGGTGACGCTGCCGAGCGATGGACCGATTGCTGTTTTGCACCCCGCCAACGGAGCAGACCTGTCCGCTTTGCCGCGTGAACGAGTACTTGTTGTGTCGCCGATGGCGACGGTGTGTGCAGGGTTTGCCGCGCGGGGCTATGAAGTGGCCCCCGAACTTCCTGCTGACACGCGCTTTGCCACAAGCGTGGTATGCCTGACCCGTGCACGAGTCGAAGCGCAGGCGTTGATCGCCGGAGCCATGGCGCGCACAGACGGTCTGGTGATTGTAGACGGGCAAAAGACCGACGGCGCGGATTCGATGCTGAAGGCGATGCGCGCGCGGGGGGATGTCAGTGCGCCGATCTCAAAGGCGCATGGCAAGATTTACTGGGCAGATGGTGGCGCCGACTTTTCGGAATGGGCCAAGGGGCCGGAGTTGCAACCGGGAGGCTTTTGGACTGCGCCGGGCGTGTTCTCTGCAGACGGCGTGGATCCTGCGTCGGAGTTGTTGGTGCAAGCACTGCCCGAGGTCATGGTCGGCACGGTTGCTGATCTGGGAGCTGGGTGGGGGTACTTGTCGGCGCACGTTCTGACCCGCGACGTCAAAGCGGTGCATCTGGTCGAAGCCCATGACATGGCGTTGCAATGCGCGCGCCACAATGTCACGGACCCGCGCGCAGTGTTCCACTGGGCGGATGCCACAACATGGACGCCGCCCGAACTGGTCGATGCGGTCGTCATGAACGCGCCCTTTCACACTGGCCGCGCCGCTGATCCGTCATTGGGCCGTGCATTTATCGCGACTGCCGCCCGCATTCTGAAGCCGCACGGGGCGCTGTGGATGGTCGCCAACCGCCACCTGCCTTACGAAGAAGCGCTGACAGACGCCTTTGTCAAAGTGGTTGATTTGGAAGGCGATGCGCGGTTCAAACTGGTGCGGGCCGAACGGCCCAAGCGAAAACGGGGATAACCATGTCATTTTCCATCAGCGGCAAGACCGCGATTGTGACCGGTGCCGCAAACGGCATTGGTCTGGCCATTGCCCGACATTTTGCAGATCGCGGAGCAAACGTGATGTGCGCGGATATGGATGAAAAGCGCCTTGCGGATGAGTTGGGTGATGTAGCGGACGATGCCAGCATTCGTTATTTCGCAGGCGATCTGCGGCAACGGCTGACCATCGCCAACCTGATTTCGGCAACCATTGATGCCTTTGATGAGATCGACATTCTTGTGAATGCCTCGCGTCAGGTCATGGAAACCGATGCGCTCAACCCCGAAGACATGTCTGTGGACGATCTGTTTCAGCAGAATGTCATGACCGCACTGCGGCTGACCCAGCAAGTCGCCCGTCGGATGATCAAACAGAACGAGGGGCGTGAAGGGGATGGTGGCAGAGGCTCGATTATCAACCTCAGCTCAATCGCTGCGCACCAGACGCGACCTGAGTTGCTGGGATATTCCATTGCTTCGGCGGGGCTGGAACAGATGACACGTTCCATGGCCTTGGCGTTGGCGCCGTCGGGCATTCGCGTAAATGCCGTGGCGTTTGGGTCGGTCATGTCTGCGTCGCTTAAATCCTCGATCAGCAGAAATCCGGATTGGCGCGAAGAGATCGAGCAACGCACGCCGCTCCATCGGATCGCCAGTCCGACTGAGTTGGTAGATGCCGTGCAGTTCCTTGCGTCGGACGGATCAGGCTTTGTTACCGGGGATGTCATGACAGTGGATGGCGGACGCAGCCTGCTGGATGCAGTCGAGTCGCCTGCGCACTAAGGTGCTTTTGCTCTTGGCCCCCGAGCGGCCCTTGGGCTAGAAAAGTGTCAACTTTACAGGACGGCGCCCATGACCGAACAGTTCGACACCCAGAAAACCCGCGCCGCTGCTTGGTTCCGCCAATTGCGCGACGATATTGTTGCGGCTTTTGAGGGTTTAGAGGCAAGCCACGACACTGGTCCGATGTCAGACGCAGCCCCTGGCGCGTTTGATGTGAGTGAGACCAAGCGCACATCTGATGACGGGTCAGATGCTGGCGGTGGTTTGATGAGCGTGATGCGGGGCGGGCGTGTGTTTGAGAAGGTCGGCGTCAACATTTCGACCGTTTATGGCACCTTGGGCGAGCGCGCACAGAACGCCATGGCCGCGCGCAAGGGCATTCCGGGCATGAAAGACGATCCGCGCTTTTGGGCCTCGGGCATCAGCCTCGTTGCGCATATGCAGAACCCGCATGTGCCTGCGGTGCATATGAACACGCGCATGTTCTGGACGCCCCATGCGTGGTGGTTCGGCGGCGGGTCTGATTTGAATCCTTGCATCGAGTATGATGAGGATACGGGTCGTTTCCATGACCAGCAGCGGGTGCACCTCGACCCGCATGGTGCGGATCTGTACCCCAAGCTCAAAGAATGGGCGGACGAGTATTTTTATGTCCCGCATCGTGGCCGCGCCCGCGGTGTTGGTGGGATTTTTATGGACGACCTCTGCACCGGAGACTGGGAGGCCGATTTTGCCCTGACGCAGGACATTGGCCGCGCGTTTTTGCCTGCGTACCTGCCGCTGGTCGAAAAGCGTCGGGTGCAGCCTTGGGACGACGCGGACAAGGATGCGCAGCTGGTGCATCGCGGTCTTTATGCAGAATACAACCTTGTCTACGACCGGGGCACCAAGTTTGGTCTGGAGACAGGCCACGACGCCAACGCCGTGTTGATGAGCCTGCCGCCTTTGGCAAAGTGGGTTTGACCGGGGTCTAAGCCGCCTTTGCGCGACACAGACAGCTTGCGCGGATCGCGATATCTGCGCGCGCTGTCGCCTGATCCAAGAGCCCCTTGATATGCGTGATCTCCACCGTCTCACCGCGCCTCTGCAGACATTCGTGCAACCCATGCAAGGCCCAGACGTTGCGGGGATGTTGGCTTGGGCGTGGTAGTTTGCCATCCAGTCCAAGATCCGCACGGTAAACGGCCTCGGCCTCTTCGTGCTCTCCCGCCTCCATCAGAAGTGCGCCCAACGCGTGGCGCGTCGGCTGCGGCCATGACCATGGTTCTTCGTAAAGCAGGTTGTCGTCGCATGCGACGGCTGCACGCAGATGGTCTAGCCCTTCGGCCTTGCGCCCGGCTTTGAACGCTATTTCGCCGCGCATCATCTGTTCGGCCACACCTAGCACATCGCGCGCGGCGTTCTGGAACAGGTAACGGTCCTCTGGCACGGCTGCATAGGCGGCATCGAAGGCGGCGCCAGCGGTCTCAGCTTCTTCGTGGCGGCCCAGATTGGCCAGTGCGACGGCGCGCGCGTAGAGGATCAGCGCATTTGTCGTCGTGTAGAGTTCTTTGTCCTCGGGCAGGTCCAGATCAAGGATGTCTGACCACATCCCAAAGCGCACATAGACGTGCGGTTCGGCTGCGACGAAGGTTTCAAACAGGTCGGGGTAGACGCGGACAACTTCGTCCGGCACCTCGGCACGCAAACGGTGGGCGGTGTCGATGGCCGCGGCCTTCTGGCCCAAAAACATCGCCCCATAGAGCGCAAAGTGCAGGTTGTGGATGCGATAAAGCGCGTAGAAATTTGCAGCCCCCGCATGGGCTTTATACTTCTCATCAACTTCCGCTGCGGCCAGATTGCGCGACAGTACGTTCTGATAGTCCCCGCACAGCACGTCGATATGCGTGGCCATGTGCACCAGATGCCCGGCATCAGGTACCAGTCCGTTCAGGCGGTCTCCATGCCGTAGCGCCAACTCAGGGTGCGGCGACATCTCCATCAGGTGGATGTACATGTGCAGCAAGCCGGGGTGATCCCACGCATCCGGGCGCTCGAAGGCGCGTTCCAAAACGGCCTGTGCCTCGACGGTTGATGCCTCGGGGTTTGGTATGCCTTTCCAGAAGTCCCATAGCTTCCATGGCGTGCGGTTCATCAGCGCCTCGGCATAGACAAAGGTCACGTCCAGATCGTCGGGAAAGGCGTCGTAGACAGGCTTCATCGCGGCGGCGAACCCGTCATTGAAGGGCTGGTAGTCTTCGATGGCAGGATCGTCCGGGTAGCGTAGGGCGAGCGCTTCAAGCAGTGCTTTTTCAGGCGGAGTTGCGGTTGATGATGCAATGCCTGTGCTTAAAGCCTCGTGTGCACGGGCAAGGGCGGGGGCCTTTTCTTCGGGCGAAAAAACCTCCCAAGGTTTGTTATAATTCGGCCCGATTGCATAGGCGATGCCCCAGTAGGCAAGCGTACAATCCGGGTCAGCTGCCAACGCGTGATCAAAGCATACAATCGCTTCTTCGTGGTTGTAGCCGAACAGCCAGATAAGGCCCCGATCAAACCACATTTGCGCATCGGGGATGGAACTTGCGGGGCGCGAATATGTGCCCAGATCAAAATAGTCTGTCATGGTCAGCTATCCTTTTTGTCAAAATAATGCACACATCTTACAGGGTTTGTGCCGATTCTGCGCAAGGAAAGATTGATGGCTCAGTGCCAGTCGAAAAAGCTAGGGCCGGCGCGTTTCAGCAATGTTTGCGCAAGCGCCGTACCCATGTCGGGTCCATCCGCGATGTCGCCGGACACTGTATCAGACATCGCGTCTGACCCATCCGGGCGCAGTACTTCGCCGGTCAGTTTCAGTGTCGAGCCGTTGAGTGTCGCCAGACCGGCAATTGGGGTCTCGCAGGATCCATCAAGCGTGAACAAAAACTGCCGCTCGGCGGCGAGACGTTGACCGGTTTCTGTGTGATGAATAGCTGCCAGCATATCTGCGGTATTGCTGTCATCCGTGCGCCGTTCGATCCCGATCGCACCTTGGGCAATGGCGGGCAGCATGTCGGTTGGATCAACCGGAGTGGCGGGCACATCAGTCATCTCAAGCCGGTTGAGACCGGCACAGGCGAGGAACGTGCAGGCCGCAACTCCGTCTTGCAGCTTTTTCAGCCGGGTTTGTACGTTCCCGCGAAACTCCACCACATTTAGGTCGGGCCGTTTGTTGAGCAATTGCGCACGGCGGCGCAGAGAGGATGTGCCGACTGTAGCACCTTCGCTCAGGTCTGTGATGTGCTTGGCACTTGGCGAGACAAATGCATCGCGCACGTCCTCGCGCGGCAGGTATGTATCAAGGATCAGACCGGCGGGCTGTACGGTTGGCATGTCCTTCATCGAGTGCACGGCGACATCAATTTTACCTGCCAGCAAGTCCTCTTCAATCTCTCGGGTGAAGAGCCCCTTGTTGCCGATTTCCTTTAGCGGGCGGTCAGCGGCCACCATAGCGCGGTCATCGCCCATGACCTTGATCACGATGATCTCGAACGCCTCAAAAGGGAGGTCAAAAGCCGCAGCCAACCGCCGGCGGGTTTCATACGCTTGGGCCATCGCCAGAGGAGAGCCGCGCGTGCCGATTTTCAGTGGCGCAGTTGTGTTTGGAAGTCGCATTGTCATGGGTTTATCTTTTAGGTGTGTCAACTTATCCTGACAACTGGAAACGACGAGTCAAAGGCAGTGCGCGATGAAAGATGCGGTTCAAACCAAGACCATACTGAGGGCGCTTGCAGGTGAGACATTGCCGACCCCGCCCATCTGGATGATGCGTCAGGCCGGTCGATATCTGCCCGAGTACAAGGCGACGCGTGCGCAGGCTGGGGACTTTCTGTCGTTGTGTTACAATCCTGAGCTGGCCGCCGAGGTCACCCTTCAACCCATCCGGCGTTATGGGTTTGACGCGGCGATTCTGTTTGCCGACATCCTTTTGGTGCCGCAAGCGCTGGGCGCTGATTTGTGGTTTGTGACTGGCGAGGGGCCGCGGCTTTCCACCATAACCGCTCAGTCAGATTTCGATGTGCTGAAACCGGTGAGTGCCATCCACGACACGTTGAACCCGATCTATGAGACCGTGCGAATCCTGCGCAAGGAACTGCCCGAAGAGACGACACTGATTGGATTTGCAGGGGCTCCGTGGACCGTCGCCACCTATATGATTGCGGGGCAGGGTACGCCTGATCAGGGACCCGCACATGCTTTGATGCAAGGCAATGTTGCGTTGTTCGAAGCTTTGCTGGCCCGGATTACGGCGGCGACAATTGAATACCTTTCCGCCCAAATCGATGCCGGTGCGGAGGTCGTCAAGATTTTCGACAGCTGGGCGGGATCGCTCAAGGGTGAGGCGTTTCAGAAATATGCGGTTGCCCCCTGCGCTGAGATCACAGCCGCCATCAAAGCGCGCCATCCGGACATTCCGATCATCGGTTTCCCACGTGAGGCTGGAGACGGGTATATCGGGTTCCATAGCAAAACCGGTGTCGACTGTGTTGCGCTGGACAATTCCGTTTCGGCGGAGTGGGCGGCAGCCAAGGTTCAGGTCGATGGCTGTGTGCAAGGAAATCTGGCTTCGTCCCACATGGTGACGGGAGGACAGGCGCTGGTGGATGAGACGCGGGCAATCGTGAAGGCCCTGTCGAACGGCCCGCATATCTTCAATCTTGGCCACGGAATTACACCCGATGCGGACCCCGAAAATGTGAGGCTGATGATTGAGACGGTGCGCGCGGGCTGAACCACTGGTTTTCGGTCTTGACGAGTCGGAGGGGCTGGCATAGGTGACGCCTCCATGGCGCGGTAGCTCAGCTGGTTAGAGCGCTCGACTCATAATCGAGAGGTCGGGAGTTCAAGTCTCCCCCACGCCACCACATCCCAACCAGAGACTTACTTGTCGACGTCCGGTCTAGCGGTTGGCCCGACGTACGCGCGTCCGCTGTCGCGGCCACTCTGCTTCGGGAGTTCAAGTTTCCCCCGCGCCACCACATTCCAACCAGAGATTTACTTGTCGACGTCCGGCCTAGCGGTTGGCCCGACGTACGCGCGTCCGCTGTCGCGGCCACTCTGCTTCGGGAGTTCAAGTCTCCCCCACGCCACCACATTCCAACCAGAGTTTTACTTGTCGACGTCCGGCCTGGCGGTTGGCCCGACGTACGCGCGTCCGCTGTCGCGGCCACTCTGCGTCGGGAGTTCAAGTCTCCCCCACGCCACCAGTCCTTCAGATCGAACAAATGTACTGGTCTCACCCGGCGTGTCCCACGCTGGGACAGGCGGTCGGGTGCTATAAATCAATGGGTTACAGAGGCGAGGTAAGGATCTGTTTACACTTTGGCCGCTTTGGCCTGGGCCGACACCAAAGCCTTTATCGCCCGTTCTGCGTCTGCCTGCGGGACGAAAATGTGGTCGTGGTGATACGCGGCGACAACGTTGCAAGATATGTCGACCTCTGTGAGTGCGCCCGCCACAGCCGCCGTCAGCCCGACGCCTTCGAGATCGGAAAACACGTTCAACGTGATCAGTCGCATCGTGAGGGTCGTGTCATAGCCCTGCTCTGCGGCAACCGCTTGGGGCAGGATCAACGTCACCCCTTCGGCTTCTCGCATGACCGCAAAAGCTTTGGACACAAGACCTGCTGCCTTTGCCAAGTCCGTTTCGCAGCAGTAAACCCACGTGCCCTCCGTCAGAACCGGGGTCATGCCAGCGATCATAAGATGTGTATCTTTGACGGTCATGGGACAATCCAATGGGTAAGCGGGCTGAAAGTCAAATTCGGAAAACTCCAAATAGCAGCCGAGATCCAAGACGGACCGCCCGGCAAGTTCAGCGATGGGTGGATTTTGTTATGCGGTTTTGCCAAGCCGGTGTTAGTGACTTTTTCAACCAGACGCAGTGCTTAGATCGGGGAGAAACGTGAGCATATGAAAGACTTCCGATTGCTCAATCTGGCGCTTGCGCTTTTTGTCATGCTCGCCGTTGGGTGGCTGCTTTATATCGGGCGCCCGATTATTCTGCCATTGGTGATGGCGCTGATCACCGTTTACGTGATGGTGTCGGCGTCAAATCTATTGCATCGACAACCGCTGTTGCGTGTTTTGCCTGCTCCGGTTCTGCGGTTTTCGCTTTTATCTGTGTTTGCCATTATTGTCCTGGCGCTGGCCTTTCTGACCGCTGCAACGATCCGGGAAATCGCGTCTCAGGCGACGGTCTATGAGGCAAATATCGACACCATACTGGAAGGCATCGCGACGCGGTTTGAGCTTGATCGCCAAGAGATTTGGGAAGAATTGCGTACCGTCACAATCGATGCCTTCGACTTGCGTGCCGTGTTTCTTGGGGCTTTGGGCGGCTTTTCCAGTGTCGGGGCAACGGTATTTCTTGTCGTGATTTACGCGGCTTTTCTTATGAGCGAGCGCGACGCGTTTGATTCCAAAATCAAGGCGGCTTTTGACACTGAGGAACAGTCGGAAAAAGTTCTGGAGTTTATCAAAGCGATCAACAGCCGGATCAGTGACTATCTCGCAGTGAAAACCCTGATCAATCTGGTGCTCGCGGCGTTCTCATTCGTGGTGCTTTGGGCGCATGGAACGGATTTTGCGTTGTTTTGGGCCGTCCTGATCGGGCTGCTGAACTACATCCCTTACATCGGCTCATATTTCGGTGTTTTCTTTCCGGTGGCATTGTCTGTGGCTCAGTTCGGATCGTTATATGTGACACTGTCGCTCACTGGATTTCTGGTTCTGGCACAGGTTATCGTTGGCAACGTTTTGGAACCACGCCTTGTCGGACGGCAAGTGAACCTTAGCCCAATAGTCGTGCTTGTCGCTCTGTCGGTCTGGACCGCGCTGTGGGGCATACCCGGAGCCATTCTGGCGGTGCCGATGACATCCGTTTTGGCCATTATTCTAGGCAGTTTCAAAGAGACGAGGTTTCTGGCCGTTCTACTGGCCGAAAAGGTCGATGCTGAGGACCAAGCGACGGCAACGGAAACCTGAGCGCGCCGCCGACTGAAGAATTGAGCCGTAGTGCGCCGCCGCTCATTTCAGGGATCTTGGATGTCAAACGTTGCGCGGATCTTCGCATCTGTGGCCGGGTCTATGTAGTCCGGCGCCTGAGCGGCCAGTATCTCGTCCACCCTCTTGCTCGCACGGTCCCATGCCGTCAGTGCGCCTGCTTCTGCCCATGCACGTGGTGTTTCGCGATCGGCGAGTTGGGGGTACACGTAGTCCCGTTCCATCGCAGCGATGGTGGCAGCACCACCCAGAAAATGTCCTTCGCCCAGCACAGCCGCACAGATGCCGTCATAATCCAGAGTGCTTTCGCTGACCTCGACCCCGCGTAGGATGCGGTAGGTGTGGCCGTGCATTTCATCATCCAGCACGAACCCCTCGAAACTGGCGCCAAGAAGCGCCGAGGTCATACCTGAGCTTTCGTAGATTAGGTTGCCACCGGCGAGGGCTGCCGCCAGTGACGTCAGCCCCTTTTCTGCGCCGTATTGCGCATCCAGCGCCTTCGCATCGGTCATGGACGCAGCCACGCCTGACACGAGGCCCAGCCAGTTGATGATCTGCGCCGAGGCTGCGTTCATCACCGCAATCTCGCCACCGCCGCCCGAAAAGGCACCGGTGCGCAGGTCAATCACGAGGGGCCAGTTGGAAAAGACCATGGGGTGACCGGGCTTGATCGCGTGGACCATGACGAGGCTGGCCAGTGTTTCGGCGAGCGATTGGGCAAGGAACCCGGCGAGTGTTGCCGGAGCAGTGGCCCCGGCCTGCGCTGCTGTGATGCATGAGACGGGAATGTTGTGTTCAAGGCAGGCGTAGGTTGTGTCGACCGCATCCGCGCCGAACCGCATCGGTGAAATCACCGGGCTGATATGCGCTTTGACAAAGGGGCGGTGCGCAAACGCGCCGTCGCCCCCAGCCGCCATATCAAACATGGCGACGATGGGGGCGACGTGCTCCGCGAGTGTGAAGGCGGTTGCAACGGGTTTCGTTGTGTTCCGCAGAAGGGCGTAGGCGGTGTTGACGTCCAGCGTCCATTCATCCGGCAGATCGGTGGCGATGCAGCAGCGCGTGAACCAGCTGACATTGGTCAGGCTGTCCTGTAGCCGCGTAAAGTCGTGCAGATCGGCGAGGGTTGAGGCGCGGTACTGGCGGGTTCGGCGGTCGAGCGTTTGTACCGCCGCGCCGCCGGTGCCGAAGTGGACTGCATTTCCGCCAACCTCGATACTGCGCGCAGGGTCGCGGGCGTGCAGGGGGAAGGTTTTGGGTGCGGTTGCGATGGCGTCTTCGACGAGGCTGCGGGGGAATGTGACGCGCCCCGAGGCTGTTGAGCTCGCACCTGCGGCCTCGAGGCTTTGGCGCAATCGGTCGGGCACTTCGCCCATCCCAAGGTCGGACAGCAGGCGGAGGGCTGTGTCGTAGATGTCTTGGACTTCTTGGCTATTCAGCGGTTTGTATGTTCCGCCCTGTTGTCCCGGCGGGGCCGGGTTGGACGGTGGGCCAGCGGCGCGGGCGGCGGTTCGGGCCTTGCGTCCTGCGCGTTTGGGGCGGGTATCAGACATGGTGCAATGGGGCCCATGGCGGGTGCACCGCACAAGCCCCGTATGTTTATTTCAGTGTTTCTGAATGCATGTTTTCAGAACGGCAAAGATAGAAAAGCCTGATTGACCGAGTGAGGTCAGATATCCTTGATACCGCAATCCAAGTCAGCCCGGAGGATGCCCCTATGAAAACCCAGACACGCGCCGTTGTCATCGGCGGCGGCATTGCCGGTTGTTCGACCCTGTATCACCTGACCCAAGAGGGTTGGACAGACGTTGTGTTGGTCGAGCGGGACGAGTTGACCAGCGGGACAACGTGGCATTCGGCGGCTCAGGTCACGAATTTCGGGATGAACCAGACGATGGTCGGCCTTAAGACCCATTCCATCAATCTGTATCAAGAGTTGCGCGACGATCCGGATTATCCGGTGCAGTACAATCACGGGGATGGCGGCATTCGGCTGGCCAATACCGAAGCGCAGATGGACGGGTACCGCCATTTTGCCTCAATGGCGCGTGGCATGGGCGTAGAATTTGAAGTGCTGGATGCGGCCGAGTGCGCGCGCCGCCATCCGCTGATTTCGACGGACAACCTGCTGGGTGGATTGTGGGACGGGAATGATGGCGACATTGATCCGGCGTCCTTATGTCAGGCCTTGGCACGCCGCGCGCGCAAGGCTGGGGCCGAGGTGTACCGTCAGACTGACGTGACTGGGCTGACCCAACTGAAGCACGACAGTTGGATTGTGCACACCAACAAAGGCGATATCGCCTGCGAAGTCGTGGTCAATGCCTGTGGCTACCGTGTGAACGAGGTTGGTGCGATGATGGGGGTGGAGCATCCTGTGACCTCGATGGAGCACCAATACTTTGTAACAGACGAGATCCCCGGCATTGTCGAGGCGGGCCATCGGATGCCGCTGCTGCGCTGTCCGATCAGCGACTATTACTGTCGGCAGGAAAAGAACGGTTTGCTGCTTGGGTTTTATGAGCAGGACTGCAAAACGTGGGGCATGGACGGGATTTCGCCGGATTTCTCGAACGATCTGTGCCCGGATGATCTGGACCGCATCACAGACGTTCTGGAAGGCGCGTTTGAGCGGATGCCTGCGCTGATGGAAGTGGGCATCAAGAACGTGGTGAACGGGCCGATCACCTACACGATCGATGGGGCACCTCTGGTTGGGCCGATCCCGGGTAAGCGAAATGCGTTTTGTATCATAGGGTTGCGCGCGGGTCTGGGCGAGGGCGGCGGCCACGGCTGGTTGCTGGCCCAGCAGATTGTGCATGGCGAGGCGTGCTATGACACGTGGGTTATTGATCCGCGTCGGTTCACCGGGCACGCCACTGTTGAACTGACGGCGCTCAAGGCCATTGAAGACTATCAGAACGAGTTTCGGTTTCATTTTCCCAATGAACACCGCCCTGCGGGACGGTTTGCGAAAACGACCGCTTTGACCCCTGTGCTGGCTGCTGAGGGCGCCGAGTTTACTGTGATCAATGGCTGGGAGCGGGCGGAATATTTCAAACCCACCCCTGACTTTGAGGTCACCCATGGGTTCCATTTTGACGAAGCGTTTGAGGTTGTCGCCGGTGAGGTTGCGGCCGTTCAGAACGCCGTTGGTCTGGCCGAGGTGAACGGGTTCAACCGGATCGAGATTGCGGGGCCGGATGCCCACGCGTTCCTTGATCACGTGATCTGTGGGCGCGTGACGAAGAAGGCCGGCCGCGTGGGCTTGGGTTATTTGCTGAATGATCATGGTTGTGTGAAGGCCGAAGCCACTGTGGCCAATATCCCGGACGGTCCTGTCTGGTATGGGTCTGCGGCGGCATCTGAGTGGCATGACATGGACTGGCTGAGTGCCCATGCGGATGGTTTTGACGTGTCGCTGCGTTCGCTGACCAACGACTACACGATCCTTGTGCTTGCAGGCCCCAAGGCCCGCGATGTGCTGAGCGCGGTGAGCCGGGCTGATTGGTCGGCGAGCGCCTTTCCGTGGCTGTCGGTGCGCCGTGCCTACATCGGGATTGCACCCGCCGTGGTGATGTCTGTCAGCTTTTCGGGCGAACTAGCTTATGAAATCCACGTGCCCAATGCGAATCTTTATTCGGCCTACCATGCCTTGCGCGGTGCTGGAGAGGCCCACGGGTTGCGTCTGTTTGGGGCGCGTGCGGTGGAATCAATGCGCATGGAAAAGGGGTATCTGCATTGGAAATCCGACCTGATTACCGAATTTGACCCGTTTGAGACGGCGCTGGATCGGTTTGTGAAAATGGACAAGGATTTTGTCGGGAAAGCAGCGCTTGAGGCGCGTCAGGCCAAGGGGGTGGGCGCGAAACTGGTCAGCCTCAAAGTTGATATCGACACTGCACCTGCCCATCCTGGCGCGTCCCTCATGCAAGGTGGTGAGGTGGTTGGCACTGTGACGTCTGGCGATTGGGGCCATCGTTTGGGAATGAACATCGCCTATGCTTTTGTGCGCCCTGACCTTGCCACCCCCGGAACACGCACTCAGATCGATATATTGGGGCAGCTGGTGGACGCCGAAGTGATCACCCCCGGCCCCTATGATCCTGAAACGCGCCTACCGCGGGGATAGTTCCTGCGCGGTGAAAGTTACAAAGGCGGGTGACAGTTCAGCCCTCGTTGCATAACAATTCTTCTGAGATGAACGAGTCAGGCGCGTAATGCCTGACCGCACCTAGGGAGGAAACCACATGACACTTACACGCAAGTCGTTCCTGAATTTGGTCGGGGCTGCTGCCTTTGCTATTGGGGCTGGAGGGGCCGCGCAGGCTCAGGAAGTTACGCTGTCGCTGCACCAGTTCTTGCCCGCGCAGGCCAACGTGCCCAAGCTGATTTTGGATGTTTGGGCTGACAACGTTGAGGCCGCCAGCGATGGCCGGATCAAGATTGACCGTTTCCCATCGATGCAGTTGGGTGGCCGCCCGCCTGAACTGATGGACCAGGCGATTGACGGTGTTGCGGACATTGTCTGGACTGTCGTTGGCTATACGCCTGGCCGCTATCCCAGCACCGAAGTGTTCGAATTGCCCTTTATGATGACCGATGCACGCGCGATGTCGTCGGCCTATTGGCAGATGTTCGAAAAGCACATGAAGGACACCGAATTCAAGGACGTCCATATCCTTGGCACATGGGTCCACGGCCCTGGCATGTTGCACGTGAACAAGGAAGTGAACACGCCTGCTGACATGGAAGGCATGAAAATTCGCGGTGGTTCGCGCACCGTGAACATTCTGCTGGAAAAGATGGGCGCGACACCTGTTGGGATGCCTGTGCCAGCCGTGCCTGAGGGTCTGAGCAAGGGTGTCATCGACGGCACAACGATCCCGTGGGAAGTGACGGCGGCGCTGAAAGTTCCGGAGCTGGTTAACAACCACACCGAGTTTGAGGGCAACGCTCTTTATACGCTGACCTTTGTGCTGGCGATGAACAAGGACCGCTATGAGGGTCTGCCTGCTGATCTGCAAAAGGTCATCGATGACAATTCGGGCCTTGAGTTCAGCATCTTTGCCGGTGGCACACAGGCCGATTCCGATGGCCCTGCGCGCGCGCTGGCCGTAGACAACGGCAACAACATCGTGACCGTGTCGGGCAGTGATCTGGACGCATGGAAAGAGGTGTCGCAGCCCATTTTTGAAGAATGGGTTGCCGATATGGAAAGCAAGGGCATCGACGGTCAGGCCCTGATCGACGAAGCCCGCGCCTTGATGGATGCCTATGAGGGCTAAGGCACAACCGGGGTCGCAGTGTCGCATTGCGACCCCATTTTTCTTCTTAAAATGAGGCGTTTATGCACCGTTTGGTGAAATGGCTGGCCCGCGCATCGGCCATCATTGGCGGGCTTGTGCTGGTTGGTCTGATCATTCTGACCACGCTGTCCATTGTGGGGCGGGAGCTGTCCAAGCTGGGGCACACGTGGGCAGATGGCTGGTTTCCGGGTCTGGGTCAGGCGCTGATCAACAGTGGCATTGATGAGATCAATGGCAGCTATGAGCTGACCGAAGCGGGTGTTGCCTTTGCCATTTTTGCCTTCTTTCCCGTCTGTCAGTTTTACGGCCAGCACGCGACGGTGGATGTGTTCACCTCGGCCTTGCCGCGCCGCGTCCTTGGGTGGTTGCGCGCCTTTTGGGAGGTCGTTTTGACGGCCGTCATCATCTTTATTTCACTGCGCCTTTACGAGGGTATGTTGCGCTATCTCGGCAATGGCGAGACGACCCTGTTTTTGCAGTTTCCGGTTTGGTGGGCTTATGCGGCCAGCGTTGGCGCCGCTGCGATTGCCAGTCTGACCGCCCTTTATTGCGCATGGGCGCGGATTGCGGAGGCCGCGACTGGCCACGCAATCCTGCCGGAGGGGTAGGGCGATGGAGTGGATTCGCGATATCGTCCAGTTTGTGGGCCTGAGCCGTTTGGAACTGGGGTTCTGGTCCTTTCCTATTCTGTTGGGCCTGATTTTCCTGCGTGCGCCCATTGGTCTGGCGATGTTTTTGTGCGGATTGTTGGGCTGGATTTTTGCGATGAACGGCAATCCGACCCCGATCCTCGCCAAGCTGAAATCCGAGACCTACACGACGTTTTCCAACTACTCGCTGACCATCATTCCGATGTTCCTGCTTATGGGGCAGTTTGCGACGCTGTCGGGGATGTCATCGGCCTTGTTCAAGGCGGCAGAGAGTTTTCTGGGCCATCGGCGGGGCGGTGTTGCGATGGCGTCTGTTGGTGCCTGCGCGGGGTTTGGAGCGATCTGTGGGTCGTCCCTTGCCACCGCTGCCACGATGAGCCGCGTGGCGCTGCCAGAGCTGAAAAGGTACGGGTATTCGGGTGGTTTTTCGACCGCCACCCTTGCAGCGGGCGGCACGCTGGGCATTCTCATCCCGCCTTCGGTGATCCTTGTGATCTATGCGATCATCACGGAACAGAACATCGCCAAACTGTTCTTGGCCGCGTTCATTCCCGGTATTCTGGCGGCCCTTGGGTACGTGATCACCATTTCGATCTATGTGCGCCTGTACCCCGGATCGGCAGGCACGCGGCCTGCTGTGCCTATGGCTGAACGGTGGAAGGCGCTGGCCGAAACCTGGCCTGTTCTGGTGATTTTCAGCGTCGTTGTTGGGGGCATTTATGCCGGTTGGTTTACGCCGACCGAGGGGGCCGCGATTGGTGCTGCAGGGACGGGATTGGTGGCTCTGGTGGGTGGAAACCTGAGTTGGCGGGTATTGGGCGAGGCGCTGATCGGGACGGCCAAGACCACGGCTATGATCTTTTTCATTGTGCTGGGGGCCGCTCTTTATAACAACTTCCTCGCGTTGTCGGGCGCGCCGCAATTCCTTGCGGACCTCGTTCTGGGACAGGAGTTCAGTCCGTTTTTCGTGCTGTCTGTGATCTTGCTGTTCTACCTGATCTTTGGCTGCGTCATGGACAGCCTTTCGATGATCCTGCTGACGGTTCCGATCTTTTTCCCGGTCATTTCGGCGCTCGAGTTCGGGATGTCGCCGGAGCATGTGGCGATCTGGTTTGGCATTCTTGTGCTGATCGTCGTAGAGGTCGGCCTTATTACGCCGCCCGTGGGCATGAACCTGTTCATCATCAATGCGATGGACCGCGAAACCCCGATGACCGAGACCTATAAGGCCGTCATGTTCTTTGTTGGATCGGACATCGTGCGGGTGGTTTTGTTGGTGGCGTTCCCAGCCATAACCTTGTTCCTGATCCCGGCCTGAGGGATCCGGCGCGCTTGCGCGGGCCTCCCGAATCGGCGTTGATAGTTATGTTGCATAATTAAAGGCGTGGGCATGGGTGATAGTTTAAACATCGAAGTGGATGGCGCGATTGCGGTCCTGACCATGAACCGGCCCGACAAGCGCAATGCCATGTCGGACGGGCTGTTGGCCGAAATCGACGCATTCTTTCGCGCGCCGAAGGACGGTGTGCGGGTCGCCGTGCTGCACGGAGCGGGCGGACATTTCTGTGCAGGTTTGGACCTGAGCGAACACGTTGCCCGCGACGCTGAAGGGACGCTGCACCATTCGCGCGGATGGCACGACGTGATGGACCGCGTGCAGGGCAGTGGCCTGCCTGTGGTGTCCGCGCTGACGGGTGCGGTGATTGGGGGCGGCTTGGAACTGGCCACCTCGACCCATGTGCGCGTGGCTGAACCCGATTGCATCTTTCAACTGCCCGAAGGGCGGCGCGGCATCTTTGTCGGTGGGGGGGCGACTGTGCGCGTCGGCCGCATTCTTGGCGCGGACCGGATGACCGAGATGATGCTGACCGGGCGCAAATACGGCACTGATGATGCGGTGAGCATGGGCCTTGCGCACTATGCTGTGGGTGCGGGTGAAGCGCTGCCCCGCGCCATGGAGATTGCCGCGCAGATCGCCGGGAATGCGCCGCTGAGCAATTACATGATGATCCAAGGCATCGCACGTATCCATGATATGGCGCGCAGTGATGGGCTGTTTGTTGAGAGCCTTTGCGCGGCTCTTGCGCAGACCAGCCCGGATGCTGTTGAGGGGCTCGCGGCCTTCTTGGAGAAACGCGCTCCGCAGTTCCGCTGATGGTGCGCCCTGTTCCACACCCAACGCCTGATGCAGTGTCTGACGCCCCGCTGCGCGCATTTGTCGGGTACCAGATGAAACGGGCGTTCAATGCGGTGCAGGCTGATCTTGGTCGCACGTTGGAGCCTTTTGGTCTGCGCATGCTGACATATTCTGCGCTGGCGTTGATTGTAGAAAACCCAGGTTTGCGGCCAAGCCAACTGGCGCAAGCGCTGGCGGTCGAGCGGGCAAATGTGGTGGTTTACGTGGATCAGCTGGAAGAAGCGGGATGGGTGACCCGCGCGCCTGCGCCGGGGGATCGGCGCGCCTATGCGTTGCGATGCACGCTGGCGGGGCGGCGGCTTTATGCGCGCGCTCAAAAGGCGGTGCAGGCCCATGATTACCGGCTGTTGAGCGGGCTTTCTGCGGACGAGGCGGCCATTGTACGCAAAGCGCTGGCACAGATGGAGCAACGAACATGACTGAACATCTGGGCCTGCGCCCCCATGCGGTGCGCCGTGAAGACCGTGCTGATGGCAGTATTTTGCTATATTCTGGCTATGATCTGGGGCCCGTGGATCGTTCAACCGGCGTGTGGCTGGATCGCTGGGCGAATGCGACCCCTGACGCGTTATTTCTGGCGGAACGGTCCGGGGCCGGATGGCGCACGCTTAGTTACAGCGAGGCGCGTGAACAGGTTCATGCGTTGGCCGCTGGGTTGTTGGGGCGGGGTATAGACGGCCCCATTCTGATCCTGTCGGGCAATTCGATTGATCACGCGTTGCTGTCTCTTGCGACCCAGTATGTCGGGTTGGTTACGGTGCCTGTTGCAGAGCAATACAGCCTGATCCCGGCCGCCCACGGGCGATTGAAATACGTCGCCGACCTGGTCAAACCCGCGTTGGTCTATGCGGCTGACGGTGAAGCATACGCTGCCGCATTGAAACTGCTTGGCTGCCCTGCTGTGTGTTCGAACGTGGGGAGCAGTGGGGCCATTCCGTTCGAGCTGTTGAAGCAAGGCAAGGAAGATGTGGCGCAAGCCCACAAGGCCGTCGGCCCGGGCACGCTTGCCAAGCTTTTGCTGACCTCTGGATCGACATCGGACCCCAAGGCGGTTGAAACGACGCACGGCATGCTGACGACCAATCAGGCGCAGATCCGCGATTCACTGCCGTTTGTGCAGGCCCGCCCGCCTGTATTGGTGGATTGGCTGCCGTGGAACCATGTCTTTGGCGGGTCTCACAATTTCAACCTTGTGCTTAGCAATGGTGGGTCGTTGTACATAGATGACGGCAAGCCATTGCCCGCACTGTTTCCACGCACTGTCGAAAATCTGGGCCATGTTCCGGGAACGATTTCGTTCAATGTGCCTGTAGGTTTTGCGCAACTCACTAAGGTGTTGGAGGCAGATGATGCCTTGCGCAAAACATACTTTAAATCTCTCGACATGATCTTTTATGCGGGTGCTTCACTGCCGCAGGATGTTTGGGCCAAACTAGAGCGTATGGCGCTAGACACTGCGGGGCGCATGCCTTTGATCACGTCCAGTTGGGGGCTGACAGAAACGGCGCCCGCCACGCTGTTGCAGCATGAACCTGCCCAAGGCGCAGGCATTGTGGGCGTTCCATTGCCCGGCGTCGTCACCAAGTTGATCGACGATGGAACTGGCCGGATGGAGGTGCGGGTCAAAGGGCCGAACATCTTTGAACGGTACAGCGACAATTCGCAACAAACGACGAAAGCCTTTGATGAAGAGGGGTTTTTCAAAACAGGTGATGCCATGCGCTTTGTCGATCCTGAAGACATGAACCGCGGGTTGCAGTTTGACGGACGCATGTCCGAAGACTTTAAGCTGAGCACTGGGACATGGGTTCAGGCAGCGAAAATCCGGTTGGAGATGATCGCATGTCTGGGGCCGTTTGCGCAGGATGTGGTGGTCTGTGGGCACGGTCGCGATGAGATTGGGATTTTGATTGTCCCGGGGCCGGAGGCACGGGGTGGACAGGCGGATGGTGGTGCATTGCTAAGTGACGCATCGAGGGACATACGAGAGCGTATGCATGATATCTCTTCTGTCACTGTTGGCTCTGCCCGTCGGGTCGTGCGTGCCCTTGTTCTGGCAGACCCGCCCGACATTGGAGCGGGGGAGATTACAGCCAAAGGCAACATCAACTTTGCCCGGCTGCTTGAGCGGCGCGCGAACCTTGTGGAGCGCCTTTATGACGACAATGACGCAGCGAGTATTCTGACATGATTGACTTGGAGAACGTGCGGGCGATCGACATTCACACGCACGCTGAAGAACCGTGCGGGTGCCATTCCGACGATGGCTATGACCATTTGCAATCGACGATGGCGGAGTATTTTCGCGCGCCGTGGAAGCACCCGCCGACCGTGCCAGAGACGGCAGCGCACTACCGTGAACAGAACGTCGCGGCCGTGATTTTCCCGGTCGATGCAGAGCGTGAGACCGGTTATCGTCGCTATGCCAATGAAGAAGTTGCTGAAATTGCTGCGGAAAACAGTGATGTGTTGATCCCTTTCGCCAGTATTGATCCGTGGAAGGGCAAAATGGGGGTACGTGAGGCGCGTCGGTTGATCCGCGACTTTGGGATCAAAGGGTTCAAGTTTCACCCAACGATGCAAGGGTTCTATCCCAACGACCGGATCGCATATGCGCTTTATGAGGCGATAGAGGCTGAGGGCGGGATCGCTTTGTTCCATACGGGGCAGACTGGTGTTGGATCAGGCATGCCGGGTGGTAATGGGATGCGGTTGAAATATTCCAACCCGATGTACATGGATGATGTGGCGGTGGACTTTCCTGATCTCAAAATCATCCTGGCCCATCCCAGTTTCCCTTGGCAGGAAGAGGCGCTGGCCGTCGCGCAACACAAGCCCAACGTTTACATTGATCTGTCGGGATGGTCGCCGAAGTACTTTCCGGACATTCTGGTGCGTTATTGCAATTCGATCCTCAAGAAAAAGGTACTGTTCGGGTCCGATTGGCCGATGATCGCGCCGGAAAGGTGGCTGAATGACTTTGATCAAATCGACATCAAAGATGCGGTGCGCCCGGATATCTTGAAAAACAACGCGGCGCGCTTGCTGGGGTTGCAGTAAAATGCGCATCTTCTGCATCGGCGTTGCGGCGAGGTGACGCAGGGCGCAGAATAGCGCAATATTCAAGCGCCTTGGGGAGGGGCCGCATGAGCAACGCAGCCAGCTATTTCGTGGACCGCCATGTGGATGAGGGGCGGGCCGACAAGGTGGCCTTTCGTGAGGCAGAGACCGGGCGCACGCTGACCTATGGTGAACTGGCAGAGGCATCTGGTCGGGCGGCTGCTGCGATCTTGGCCAATGGTATCGCGCGCGAAGAGCGCATGGCGATGCTTGTGCTGGACCAGATCGAATTTCCCATCCTGTTTTGGGGGGCGATCAAAGCGGGTGTGATCCCGGTGCCGTTGAACACGCTTTTGGCAACGCCGGTATACGATTCTATCCTGCGCGACAGCCGTGCGACAATGCTGGTTGTGTCTGAGGCGCTGTATGAGGTTGTCGCGCCTGTGCTGACCGAAAACCCGTATTTGCGCAGCGTTGTTGTGATAGGAAACGCACCTGAAAATACGGTAATGTATGGAAATTTTATGTCCTTGGGGCAATCCTCTTTGGTTGCGTTTGATGCGAGCGAAGATGAGACCGCATTTTGGCTTTATTCGTCTGGATCAACCGGGCAACCAAAGGGTGTGCACCACGTCCATTCAGCAATGCGCGCAACTGCTGACACTTATGGGGCGCAGGTGCTGGGGGTGCGTGAAGACGACGTCGTATTCTCAGCCGCTAAGTTCTTTTTTGCATACGGTCTGGGCAACTCTATGACGTTCCCCATGTCCGTTGGGGCGACCACCGTGATCTTTGGCGGGCGGCCTACACCGGCAGGGGTGGTGGACATTATTGGGACAGAACAACCCACCATTTTCTGTGGGGTGCCAACGCTTTATGCGGCCATGGTTGCGCATATGGAAAGTGAAGGCGTGCCGAAAGCGCCGCTGCGTGTCTGTATTTCAGCGGGTGAGGCACTGCCTGAATCGGTTGGCGCGAAATGGTTGGCGCTGACGGGTGTCGACATTATGGACGGGGTGGGTTCGACTGAGATGCTCCACATTTTTCTCAGCAACGCACCGGGCGATGTGGTCTATGGCACCTCTGGTATTCCGGTGCCGGGGTACGACATGCGCTTGGTTGACGAAACGGGTGCTGATGTTGGTTTTGGGGAAGTGGGCGAGCTGCTTGTGAACGGCGCATCTGCGGCGGCGGGGTATTGGAATAAGCGGGAAAAGACACGCGCAACATTCGAAGGGGTATGGACAAGAACTGGCGACAAGTATGAACGCCGCGAAGATGGGCGGTACGTTTACTGCGGACGCACCGATGACATGTTCAAAGTGTCGGGCATCTGGGTCAGTCCGTTCGAGGTTGAACAAGCAATTGCCAGCCATCCCACAGTTTTGGAATGCGCAGTTGTCGCCGCACGGGATGAGGAGGATTTGGACAAGCCCAAAGCCTTTGTCGTCATGAAAGGCGACCGCCCTGACAACCTTGAAGAGGTGTTGAAGGATCACGTGAAGGAACGGATTGGCAAGTGGAAGTATCCGCGTTGGATTGAATGTGTAGAGAGCTTGCCCAAGACAGCGACTGGGAAAATTCAGCGTTTCAAGTTGCGGGAGGACGCATGATGGATTGGGGTTCGGGGACGTTCGCGGTTGGTCAACATAGGCTTGAGTATGCAACTTGGGGTCCATCCCCGGCAGAAGCGCCAACGCTGGTTCTGTTGCATGAAGGATTGGGGTCCCTTGGGCTGTGGCGCGATTGGCCGGCCCAACTGGCTGAGCGTACAGGGAAGGGTGTGCTGGCGTTTTCGCGTGCGGGGTATGGTCGTTCAACCCCTGTGAATCTGCCGCGCCCGCTGGATTACATGACGCTGGAGGCAACTGAGGTGTTACGCCCCGTTCTGGATGCGGCGGGCGTGCGGGCTTGCCTGCTGCTGGGCCATTCTGATGGAGCTACGATTGCAGGAATATATGCGGGGTCGGTGTCTGATATGCGCGTGCGCGGTCTGATCCTTATGGCGCCGCATTTCTTTACAGAGCCCGAGGGCTTGGCGGCCATTAGGGCGGCGGGCGGTGCCTATGCCGGCGGGGACCTCAAGGAAAAACTGACCCGCCATCACGACCACCCTGATATCGCGTTTTATGGGTGGCATGATGCGTGGATGGACCCGGGCTTTGTCGATTGGAATGTGGCGGACGCGATTGATCATTGGCGCGTCCCGTCTTTGGTTATTCAGGGCGCGGCGGACCCTTATGGAACGCTTGCGCAGGTGCATGAAGTGGAAGAACGCGCCTATGCTCCGGTCGAAACGCTGATTCTGGAGGGATGTGGGCACGCACCGCATAAAGAGCGCCAAGAAGAGGTCACTGCGGAGATTGCCGCATTCTGTGCGCGGTTGCAGGCCTTTGAGACATCCGACGTTGAGATACCTGAGTTCACGTAAAATGCAAGAAAGTGCATAAAAGTCACTCAGTTGCGCTGGTGGAGTGCACTTTGGGTATGGTGCGTTGTACGATAGTGCCACATTAGCCGAACAAAGAGCCGCCCCAACCCATGTCAAATATCGTCGATTTTCAGACCGATCCTTCGAAGTACCGTCATTGGCGCGTCGAATATGATGGCCCTGTGGCCAATCTGTTCATGGATGTGGACGAGGATGGTGGGTTGTTTGATGGCTATCAGCTCAAGCTGAACTCTTACGATCTGGGCGTGGATATTGAGCTGGCTGACGTTGTGCAGCGGATGCGGTTTGAGCATCCGGAGGTCAAAGTTGTTGTCATGCAATCGGCTAAGGACAAGGTGTTTTGTGCGGGTGCAAACATCCGCATGCTGGGTGGCGCGGCCCATGCCCACAAGGTCAACTTTTGCAAGTTTACCAATGAAACGCGCAACACCTTTGAGGCTGCAGAGGCTGACAGTGGCCAGAAGTATATCGCCGCTGTCAAAGGGGCCTGTGCGGGTGGGGGTTATGAATTAGCTCTGGCGTGCAACCACATCATGCTGACCGACGATTCATCGTCGTCCGTTTCCTTGCCCGAGGTTCCTTTGCTGGCCGTTTTGCCGGGCACCGGCGGGTTGACCCGTGTGACGGACAAGCGCTGTGTGCGCCGCGATCTGGCGGATGTGTTTTGCTCGACCGAAGAGGGGGTGAAGGGCAAACGTGCGGTGAAGTGGCGGCTGGTGGACGAGGCGATCCCGAATTCGAAGTTTGACGAGGTTGTCGTCACCCGTGCGCAGGAATTTGCATCCTCCTCGGCCAAGCCGGACGTGGCGCAGGGCATCCACCTTGGACCGCTGGACAAATCCATTGGTGCGGATGGGTCGGTGGCCTATTCCCTTGTCGATGTGGCAGTAGACCGGGCCGGGCGATCCGCGACGATAACGTTGAGCGGACCGGATGCGCCCGCACCGACGGACATGGCTGCGTTTCAGGCTGAGGGCGATCGGGCCTATATGCTGCGCTTGGCGCGCGAATTGGATGATGCGATCCTGCATTTGCGCTTGAACGAGGTTGAACTGGGTTTGCTTGTGTTCCGCACCCAAGGCGATCCTGAACAGGTGCTGGCCCACGAGGCGGTTTTATTGGGCGACCGGGGTCACTGGCTTTCCAATGAGGTGCTGGCCTATTGGAAGCGGGTGTTGAAGCGGGTCGATGTGACTTCGCGGTCGATGGTTGCGCTGGTTGAGCATGGCAGTTGTTTCGCGGGCGTCCTGGCCGAACTGCTGTGGGCCGTGGATCGCAGTTACATGATGGAAGACGCCTTTGAAGGTGACAATCGCCCCATTGCGACGGTCACGCTGAGCGCGGGCAATTTCGGCGCCTTTCCGATGGGCAATGACCTGACCCGTTTGCAGACAAGGTTTTATGGCGTTGATGGTCTGGACGATGTTCAGGGCCAAATAGGTGAGCCGCTGGAGGCAGAGGAGGCGGATGACCTGGGTCTGGTCACCGTGATTTTGGATGACATCGATTGGGAAGATGAAATCCGCATCTTTATGGAAGAGCGTGCAAGTTTCAGCCCCGATGCGATGACGGGGATGGAGGCGAACCTGCGCTTTGCTGGTCCGGAGACGATGGAGACCCGCATTTTTGGTCGTCTGACGGCCTGGCAGAACTGGATATTTAACCGCCCCAACGCGGTTGGCGAAGACGGTGCCTTGCAACGCTATGGCACTGGCGTGCGCGGAAATTTTGACATGAAACGTGTGTGAGGGACCGGATTTTCAAAGAAAATCTGGATCGCAGAATGACCTCATTTTGCGCCCCACCCAGAGAGGAGACAAAAGATGGACTTGGTTAACGTCAGCTATGATTCACAGATCCCCAACAATGTGGGTCTGTCACAGGATCGCAAGGTGCTGAAAGCGCTGGAAAAATGGCACCCCGGTTATATCAACTGGTGGAACCACCTGATCCCCCAGAACTTTCAGGAAAGCATGGTCTATCTGCGCACGGCTGTAAGTGTGGACCCTAAAGGCTGGGCCAAGTTCGATTATGTGAAGATGCCCGAATACCGCTGGGGTGTTCTGTTGGCGCCGGCCGTCGAAGATCGCCGCATTCCGATGGGTGAGCACAAGGGCGAACTCGCTTGGCAAGAAGTGCCCGGTGAGTATCGTAATATGCTCAAGCGTTTGATCGTGATCCAAGGCGATACAGAGCCGGGATCTGTGGAACAGCAAAAGTTCCTCGGCCTGACCGCGCCGTCGCTTTACGATATGCGCAACCTGTTTCAGGTGAACGTTGAAGAAGGGCGTCACCTGTGGGCGATGGTCTATTTGCTGCAAAAGTACTTTGGCAAGGACGGGCGCGAAGAGGCGGATGATATGCTGGTCCGCTCGTCCGGCAGCGAAGAAGCCCCGCGTATGTTGGGTGCCTTTAATGAGGAGACACCCGATTGGCTGTCCTTCTTCATGTTCACATACTTCACCGACCGGGATGGCAAGATGCAGCTTGAGTCCCTGGCGCAGTCGGGCTTTGACCCGCTGTCGCGCACCTGCCGTTTCATGCTGACCGAAGAGGCGCACCACATGTTTGTGGGTGAAACCGGCGTTGGCCGCACAATTCAGGCCACCATCGAGGCGATGCAGGCCAATGGCATTGATGATCCCTATGATATCGACAAGATCCGCGCGCTGGGTGTTATCGATCTGCCCACGATCCAGAAAAAGCTGAACCTGCACTATACCCTGTCTCTTGATCTGTTCGGACAAGAGGTCAGCACCAATGCGGCCAATGCCTTTAACGCTGGTATCAAGGGGCGTTATCTGGAGCAGCGGATCGAGGATGATCACATGTTGCAAGGAGACACTTACAAGGTGGCCAGCATCCAAAATGGTCAGATCGTCACCGAGGATGTGCCCGCCCTGACCGCGATCAACATGCGTCTGCGCGATGACTATGTGCGTGACGCCTCGGGTGGTTTGCGCCGCTGGAACAAGCAGATCCAGCGCACCGGGATCGAGTTTGAACTGAAGCTGCCCCACGAGGGGTTCCATCGCAAGATCGGGGTGTTTGCCAACCAGCCCATCACGCCAGAGGGCACGTTTATCAGCGCCGAAGACTGGGCTGCGCGCGAGGCGGAATGGCTACCGACGAAGGCGGATGGCGATTTCATTCAGTCGCTGATGAAGCCCTGTTTTGAACCCGGAAAGTACGCCAGTTGGATCGCCCCGCCCCGCGTTGGTATCGACAACAAACCGGGTGATTTCGAATACGTCAAACTGCACATGGCCTGAGAGGAAGCGCGATGCAGATTAACCGTTCGACTTTGAAAAGCTCGCAACAGTCCCGCGCTTATTGCGCTTTGGAGTGTGATGGGTGTACTGGAATGTGCCTGGCGCTCTACATGATGTTAACGCGGGACGAGCAGGATGCGATGTGTCGCCAGTACCGACAGGGCGCGGCCCCAGTTACGCGGCACTGAACGAAGGGAAACGTGATGAAGATTGGACTGTATTACGGGTCTGAGACCGGCAATTCAGAGATGCTGTGTGAGGACATGGAGGCGGAACTGGGGGCGGACTATGACTGCCGTATTCTCAGCCTTGCCGATGTAGACCCCGCGACGCTGGCCAAGGAGACGTTTTATATCTTTGTGACCTCTACGTATGGGAACGGTGATCTGCCGTCGACCGCGTTGCCGTTCGAAGAGGCGATGCAGGCTCAGAAACCGGACCTGAGCGGCGTGCGCTTTGCCATATTCGGTCTGGGCGATCAGGTGTTTTCGGAAACGTTCAATCACGGATCGCTCAAGCTGTCCCAGATGTTGCTGGACGCCAAGGCCGAGATGGTGGGCGAACGGGGGCTGCATGATGCGTCTGGTTTTGACATGCCCGAGGACGTCGCCCTGCCTTGGGTCAACGGGATCATGGAGCATCTGGAGGCTGCAAAAGCTGCCTGAGGTTCCGGACACTGAAACGCAAGACCCGTTCGTTCACGAAGTGCGCGTTGCATGGGGTGATTGCGACCCGGCGGGCATTGCCTATACCGGGCGGCTGCCTTGGTTTGCGCTGGATGCCATCAACGCGTGGTGGGAGGCCCACACAGGTGGTGACGGCTGGTACCAGTTGGAACTGGATCGCAATATTGGCACGCCGTTTGTGCATCTCAGTATGGATTTTCGCGCTCCGGTCACGCCCCGCCACCGATTGATGTGCGAGGTGTGGCCCAGTCGTTTGGGAACCTCGTCGATCACTTTTTCAATGCTGGGCCGACAGGCGGGCGACGTGTGTTTCGAAGGCACGTTCACCTGCGTTTTCATTATCGCCGATCAGTTCAAAAGCCAGCCAGCCCCAAAAGATCTGCGCGAAATCATCGCACCATTGCTGCGCAGTTCTTAAATCTCTTGAAGCGGCCCTCGGCTGGGCTAGAACTAACTGAAATTACCGGAAATTCGCATATGGCATCCCCCAAACCTATCCCTTGTGTTTCTGTCCCTCTGATCAGCCGTCTGGCTGACCGGGTACGGGCGGCGCGGGTGCAACTGGGGCTGCCTCGGCGCGAATTGTCCGAACGCTCTGGGGTGTCACCGCGTTATCTGGCGCAGCTTGAGGCGGGCGAGGGGAACATTTCGGTTTTGCTGCTGCACAGGGTGGCCACGGCGCTGAACGTTCAGATCGAAGATTTGCTGTCGGAAACCACCCCGTTTGACGAGGATGTAGCCCGCGTGGCGCGGCTTTATGAGCAAGCGCCTGTGCCGGTGCAGGGCCGTGTGCGTGCGTTGCTGGCGCCCGAAAACCCGCAGACATTGCGCGCACAGCGCATATGCCTTGTTGGATTGCGTGGGGCCGGAAAATCAACGCTGGGACGCATGGCGGCGGGCAAGTTGAAAATTCCCTTTATCGAACTGACGGACGAGATCGAGGCGGATGCCGGCATGCCGCTGGGCGAGGTGATGGCGCTTTATGGCCAGGACCGTTACCGCGCCATGGAGGCGCAGGCGCTGGCGCGTGTGGTTGAGAGCCATGACAAGTTGATCCTTGCCGTTGCGGGTGGGATCGTGGCGCAAACGGCCACGTACGAGCAGGTGCTGGAACGCTTTCACACCGTGTGGGTCCGCACGAGCCCTGCTGAACATATGGCCCGCGTGCGTGCACAGGGCGATTTACGCCCGATGGAAGGCAACCCCGAAGCGATGGATCAGCTCAAGACATTCCTGACCATCCGCGCGCCTTTGTATGAGCGTGCGCACGCTCAGGTGGATACAAGCAACAAGCCGGTGCAGACGTCGGTGAACGAGTTGCTTGCGACCATTGCAACCAACCAGTTTCTGGACCGTATCGGGCAGTCATGAACGGCTCTGTCGCTCCGCTACAGGATGCGTTCTGGCAAGCGTGTGAGCAGATGCTGATGGATCACACGAACCCTTGGGAGTTGGATGCAGCACTTGTCGATTGGGGCTATGGCCTTGGGCCTTGCGAGGCGCAGGATCTGGTTGGGTTGGATGTGGTTTTGTCGGGTCGGTCCGGTTCGACGCCTTCCCCCATTCTTGCCCGCATGGTCACAGAAGGTCGGTTGGGCAAAAAGGGTGGTTGGGGGTATTACCGTTATCCCGGCGGTGGTGGTGCGGTGATCGATCCGCTGATCGAGGATTTAATCCTTGAAGAGGCGCATTTTGCCAAACGCGCGCGGCAGGAGTTGGAAGGGTCTGATCTGGTGACCCGCCTGCATTCTCTTGTTGGGCCAATGCTGCGCTCGGACGCGGAAGGTGCTGTTACGTTGCTGCATTTTCCGTCCGACAAGTTTGATTTGATTTGATTTGATCTGAGGCGGCGTGCGGACGTTGTTTGCCACCTTGCGGTGTCAAAGGCGTCCCGGCCGTCGTCCCTTGGGCTCTACCCATTAATCACCACCACCCGAAAGCAAAACGCCCCGCAGGTGCAGGGCGCTTCGTCAATTGTCAGGGCGTATTAGCTACGGCGGCGTCGGCTCGCTATGCCCAAGGCTCCGAGGCCAGCCAGAAGAAGCGGTAGGCCAGCGGGGAGTGGGACAGCGGGAACCTCGGCCCATGTGACACTGTTGGATCGTACGTCTTGATCCTGGAACGAGCCGTTAACCGTCACGGATTTGATAAGCTGAAAACTCTGGACTGAAAGTGAATTCAACAAACTGGCTGAGATAGGGTCAGTGCGAGACCATTTACTTTCGTCTAGATCAGACGCGATAACCAAAATTTGATAAATTGCCGGGTCAGGGGAAAACGCACTGCTGCGGAGGATAAATTTATCGCTAACGTCCAAGGATCTATCTGCAATGCCATCCTGCGTGCGAACGTCTCCATCGCTCGCCACGGCATCAAGTGTTTTCTCTGGGGCGATGAGTGAAAAAGCATCGTACCCGCTACGTAGAACGTCGTAGTCGAAACGGCGGCCGCCGCTTACTAAGGTCGCACCGCTGGAAACATCGGTGTCAAAGGTCACAAGAAGCGTCAGAGTCCGGCCTGTTGATGTCCCAAATAGATCTTCCAGCAATTCATCAGGGCCAGTTACATCACTGACCGTTGCCTTAAATGTCTTCGTCGCCGCGCTCGCGCCTGTCGCCGCGCTCGCGCCTGTCGCCGCGACCATCATCACTGCCGCAACGGCGGCTGTAAAAAACTTCTTCACAGTTAAGTCTCCCAAAATACCGCATTATTTTTGCAAACTGTCAGGAAAAATCAAGATAGATGTTACGTTTACAGCTTGCGGTAGCATCGGTGAGCGCGGCTTGGTGGCCTGAAGTTCAGTTGGGACGAATGGGTCTTGGGCCTAGGCGTTGTTGCGCCAGTCTAGCCCTGCATCAGGATGATCAGCGTGCCCAATCCCCAGAGCGTCATCTGGTAGTGCGTGTTCTGTGCCCCTTCGTGACAGAACCAGTAGCAAAAGTGATTGCCCACGATCAGGAATCCGGCCCAGACGCCGGTGAAGAGCATGGCTCCGACAATCGCGATGCTGCGTCCTGTTTCGGCACTGCCGGTACCTGCAATGCCCATGAGCAGCGCCACAGTCCCGATCCAGAGCACGACGGCTGCCAGCAGTTCGACGCCGACGACCAGACGGAATGCCAGTTGTTGCAGGCGTCGATCGGAGATGGCGCGGTGCGCAAGAGGGGCGTAGGCATCGGGGTATTCGGCCTTGAGACGCGTCATTTCCATCACTTCGGCAGTGTAGGTTTCGTTCACCGAAGGGTGCAGAATGTTGTCGCGCACCCCAAGCGTCAGCCACGCGGCGATCAGGGATGTGGCAAGGGCCTGTGCGGCCAGAATTGTGGTTTCCATGGCATTTGCCTTTGATTGTGCGCCTTCCATAAAAAAGGGGCCGCCCTAGAGAGGCGGCCCCGATCATGTTCGCGCAGTCGTCTGGATCAGGTCCAGGCGATTTGCTCGGGGCGAATTTCGAACGAGATGTGGTGGTTGCCGCCAACCAGACCTTCTTTGGTGTGGTTGTACAGCGACCGCCAGTAAGGCTGGATGGTTACAGCATCGGCTTGCAGGATCGCCTGACCTTCGGCCATCAGGGCACGGCGTGCCTCGATATCCGCTGTTGCCAGTGCTTTTTCCAGAACGGCGTCGAATTCAGGGTTGGAGTACCCAAATTCGTTCCATGCCTCGCCAGTGCGGTAGGCAAGCGCCCAGATCTGCACGCCAAGTGGACGGTGGTTCCAGTTGGTCGAGCTGAACGAATACTTGGTCCAGTCGTTCCAGAAGGTCGAACCGGGCAGGATTGTCCGTTTGACGTTGAAGCCTGCATCCCGCAGCTGGGCTGCCACCGCGTCGGTGGTGTCCTTGCGCCATGCATCGTCGATCGAGAACAGCTCGTGCTCGAAGTCCATCATGCCGGCTTCTTCCATCAGCGCGCGCGCGCCTTCGGGGTCGACCTTAAGAGCTGGCAGCTCGGCATATTCGGGGTGCATCGGACCAACGTGGTGGTTTTCGGCCGGTACGCCGCGCCCGGCATAGCCGAGTTCAAGCAGAACCGAGTTGTCCACGGCCATGTTGATCGCCTGACGTACGCGGGCATCCGCGTAGGGCTTTTTGCCATCGACTTCTGCCAACTGGTTGGGGCGGATAACGATGGTCGCAGCAGTCACGATTTCGTTGTTCACCCAGCCATCGAGTGTGTCGAAGATGTCGATGAATTCGCCTTCGATCGAGTACGTCATGTCGATCTCTTCGGCTTCGGCTGCGGCCACAAATGCCGATGGGTCCGTGCCGTAGTCGATGTACTCAAGCCGGTCGAGATAGGCGCCGTTGCCTTCGTTCCACCATGTGTGGTCGGGGTTGCGGACCAGAACGGCCTTTACGCCCACTTCGAGCATTTCAGGCAGGTAGGGGCCTGTGCCGATTGGGCTGTCGATGCTGTCGAGCGAAGTGTCGGGGTGCACGATGGCCGCTGGGTAGTCCGCCATGCCGGGGATCAGTGACACATCGGAGGCTGGCAAGTTCAGCTTTACCGTATGGGAATCGACGACTTCGATGCCGCCTTCGATGGCCTTGTCGGTGTTCGGATCGATCAGCGTCGCAAAGCGGCCCGCCATCGAGTTGCCTTCAACGGCCTTGTCACACCAGCCTGTGATATTGCGTGCAACGTCTTCGGCTGTGAAGTCGTCACCGTTGTTCCACTTGACGCCTTTACGGACGTTCAGAGTGTATTCTGTCGCGTCATCGTTGATTTCCCAGCTTTCGAGCAGTTTGCCGGAGAATGTGCCGTCGTTTTCGTAGTGGACGAGGTATTCCTGCCAGCCGCGTGAGAAGTTCGCGATTTGCGACCAGTCGTAGGTACGAGGGTCTTTGAGGCCACGGACTTCCATCTGGCAGCGGACGGTGCCGCCCATCTGGTGCGCTGCGGCTTGTGCAGGCGTGGCCATGCCAAGCATGGCATAGGCGGTTGCAGTCGTGGCGCCGAACGCGCTGGCCAGTGCCAGAAACTCGCGACGGTTGACCGGATCAGTGCCGACTTTACCGGCCGAATCCACAACGGATTGCGGCAACGGTTTGCCGGTACGTGTCAAAAATGTCATTTTCTTCCTCTCTGTTGGCGGCGTGAAATCATGTTCGCGCCTTATGAGCCAAGGTGAGTGCCCCAGCCGTTGGTGTTGCAGTTTACCTGCTATACTCCGACACCCCACTTTCCGGGGGATCGCAAATAGTTCAAACGATAGGACGCATGGCGTCAACCCCATCCGTCGCTGTCGCGGATACACAAATACTCGATAAAACTCGGGGTTCTTTGTAATTCCACGCCCTCCCACGGTGCAAAACCGCCCTTTGGTCCCAAATTAGGACGTCTCCGACCTGCCATTGGTGGCTATAGACATACTGATCTTGGGTTACCCAGGCGATCAGATCGTCGATCAGTTTGGTGCCCTCATCGGCTTCCATCCCTTCGATCGCAAAGGCATGGCTGGCGATGTACAGCGCCTCGGCCCCGTTGACCGGATTGCGCCAGACGGCGTTCCAAAGCTGGTCGGGCCATTTGTGAAACATCGGCAACGCGGCGAGTTCAGGGCTGATCCGCGCCCGGCTATGGGATAGCCGGTGCCAGGCGGCCCGATCCCGGATACGGTCCTTGAGGCTGTCTGGCATGTCCGCCCATCCGGCGCGGGTCGAGGCCAGTTCCGTGGCCCCGCCCGTTTGCGTCACGACCCGTCCGATAAGGATGTTGACCAGAGCAGGTATGGGCAGAAAGGTACTATCGGCGTGCCAAAGCATGTTGGCTTTGAGGTTGAGCGTGTGCAGGTCCATTTCGGCTGTGACGGACCCGTCCTCGCACACATTGCTCACGCGGGATACTTTGAAATCCTCGCCCACTTCGAGGGTTTCGGTATCGCGGTCTTCGATGGGTCCAAACATTCGGGCAAGCCGCATATGCGCCGCATCGTCGATGGTTTGGTTTCGAAACAACAGGGCCGAGTGGGTTTCGAAGGCGTCGCGCACGGCGGCAAAGCTCTGCGTGTCGAGTTCGGCGAGTTCGACGTCGTGCACTTCGACCCCGAATGTTGCTGTCAGTGGTGTTGTTTTCATCAGGTCTCGGTCTCCGTCTGAGTGAGAGATTGGATCGCGTCCGCGTCGAGATGTGCCACATCTGCCCAAAATCGCGACTTGGCCGCGTTGAGCAGCCCCTTGGGGTCCATCCGCTTTTTCCATGCCAAGTGGTTGTAATCTGCCTTGAGCCCGCCGCCTTCGACGTTCCACGTGTGGGCGTCGTAGACCGCAAAGCCGTTCGCCTCATAAGTTGCGTTGATCTCGGCGAGCCGTTCAGGTGTGGTGAACCAGATGATGGGCAGATCGAAGGTCACGATCTCGCCCCCGACGCGCGCAAATTCGTGGTGCATCCAGACGTCATCGCCAATTTTGGGACGCAGGGCTGCGATGGCATTCGGATCAGGTGGGATGGGGCAGCCAATTTGTTGATAGGTGGCTGAACGGTCTGCCTTGAGCACTTGCAGCGTCGTGTGGTTGTAGCTGAAGTCGTAGACATGCGGCAGGCCTGCGGCCTCTCGTTCGCTATCGGTGAGCATTAGGTCCACAAGCCCGCCCGATGCTGTGATCAGCGTACCAAAAGCATCGCGATCCTCGATCGGGATCATCGACACGAGCAAGTGCTTTTCAGGCCGGATGCGTCCTTCGAGTTTGGGGAAGTAGGCGCAGATTCGGGCGTCGACCGTGGTCAGAAGTTTGCGGGCAATGTCGGTGGCCTCGGCAAGGGCGAGGCCGGCGGCGTAGGCGGCCTCGTACGTGTCGAAAGTGGCGATGCATCCGACCCAATCCCGTTTGGCCACCGTGCGCAGGGTGACGTCTGTGATCACCCCGTTCAGCCCCCATGCGTGGTGGATGTGCAGGGCGTCCGCGCCTTCGAACACGTGGGCTTTTGGCGTTTCTTCAACGCTCATCGCGGTCAGAGAGACGATGTTGCCCGGATCGCGCAGCGCGCCGTTTGCGATGGAGCCGATCCCGGCGCTGCCGCCCGCCACGAACCCACCGACGGTGGCGATGTCTTTGGTAGAGGGGAACATGGCCATTTCCTGACCTGACGCCTCAAGGGCGGTGTTGATGTCAGCCATCATCGCTCCGGCTTGTGCCTTCACATAGCCCTCACCCACCTCCAGCACTTTGTTCATCGCTGTCGTGTCGATGATCAGGCCGCCGTCCATTGGCACGGACTGCCCATAGTTCCCGGTGCCCCCCCCGCGCAGGACTATTGGCGCATCATGAGCGAAGGCCACGGCAAGGGTATGCGCCATCTCTTCGGCTGTTTTGGGCCTCGCCACCAGATCACCAAAACAGCGTTTCAACTCGGCATTCAGAATCGGGGAGTACCAGAAGAAGTCGCGGCTGCGTTTCTTGATCAGAACGGGTTCCGTTATGACTTCGACAGGGGCGAGTTGGTCTGCAAAGGCCGCCCAGTCGATGTTGGTCTTGCCGGATATGGAGGTCATGTCAGCGTTTCCGTTGCGGGATGCAGGGCGGTGCGCCCAGAAATGAGCGTGGCGGTGTGCGCGGCGTCGCAGGTGAGCAGGTCGGATAAATGTGCGCCTTCGACTTTTATGGGTTTGCGCCCAAGGGCGGCTGCGGCATCGGTGGTGATTGCAGTTAGCCAGTCGCCCAATGGCGGGTCGAGATGCGCCGTAACGCAGGCCAGCGCAAGCGCTGCGCGTGGGTCATGGGCGCCCAGCGGGCAAAAGGCGTCGGCCACGTTGTCCGAAGCCACGACGACTTTGACCCCGGCGTCGCGCAACTCGTGCAACCGTGTGATCCCGCGCCTGTCCGGCGTGCCGTCTGTGCGTCCTTGCAGGTAGAGGTTGGTGATGGGGAGCGCGCATATTGTAATGCCCGCGCGTGCGCATTTGTCGGCGATGCGCGTGAAATCGTCTGGGGTGCGGTCCATCAGGCTGACCGCGTGTCCACAGAGGATCGGGCCCTCGAATCCGGTGGCAAGGGCGGTGTCCGCTATAGCTTCAAGCCCGTTGAAATCCCCAAGCCCCTCGTCCACGTGAAAATCCAGCATCAGCCCATGCCGCGTGGCAGCGGCAAAGATGTTGTCCAGACCCGCCTGCGTCGTGTCATGCCCAAGCACAAACGCGCCCGCCACGCCGCCCGTGAGGGCCAGCAGATCACTTACTTTCTCGGCAAATTCGTGGTCCGCCCATTGCCCGATGCCGCAGAGTGCGGCGAGTTGCAGGTCCGGATAGTCTTCTGCACATTCCAGCAGCACGGACCAGCTGAGCGGCGGTGCGGCTGTGTCGCCCCAATCGACATGGCTGCGGATGGCGCGGCACCCGTTGGAGTGCGCCTCATTCAGCCCCTGCATTGCGCGGGCGCGCAGGTCGTCTTCGTCCCAGTTGTTCTTGTCTGCGCGTTGTTGAGTGATCGCATGGGCGAGGTCCCCGCCAACTTGCCCGATGCGCTGGATGGTGTGGCATTTGTCGAGATGGCAGTGGGCCTCGGTCAAATAGGGGATGAGCGTGCACACATCTCCGCCTGTCGGCGGGGCAAGGCCAAGCAGCCGTCCATCCTTGATAAAGGGCACACCGCGCCTGCAATCCCCTGCCGGCTCACCGCCAAAGGAGGAGGGATCAGCGATGAACGCAGTGGGCACCAACACGTCTGTCATTTGCGCGCACCCATTTCAAAACCTGCGAAGTCTTCTAGCCAGCGCCCAAACCCCTGTGCTGCCGAGTTGAGCAGGATTTCCCCTTTTTCGACCGTTGCGGCGGCGGCGTTTCCAAGTGCGCCTTCTGCGTTCAGATCGTCGATGGTCCAGCCGGGGCGCGCGGGTTGACCGGTGAGGCCGGTAAGGTGACCTGCGGCCTCCCAATCTTGCATCTTTGTTTGGAAATCTTGCGCAAGGTCCATGTTCACAAGGTTAGGCCGGGCCGCCAGCATGGCACTGGTTTCTGTGTCGCCTGCGTGCAGATCATGGGTCATGGCGGAGGGATCAAAGCCGCTAAGATCGGCAAAGGCGAACCAACTTGCGTGCGCTGCGATCAGGCCGTGATCAATGCGGGCTGCGCGCACCGCGACTTCGAGCAGTGCGGTGTTTCCGCCGTGTCCGTTGAAGTAGATCAGCCGCTTGACGCCAGCGCGTGCGACCGAGGCGGTGATGTCGCGCAGGACGGCCAGCAGGGTTTCTGCACTAAGTGTGAGGGTGCCCGCGTGTGCGATGTGTTCGTCGGATTTGGTGATGCTGAGCGTGGGCAGTTGGAGCGCGTTTGCCGTGGTCTTTGTCCGTGCCAGTACGGCCTCGGTCAGGGTGGTGTCGACGCAGAAGGGCAGGTGGGGGCCGTGCTGTTCCGTTGCGCCGAGTGGCAGGATTGCGATGGCGCCGCTTGCATCGATCGTGCCGCGTGAGAGATCTGACCAGAGCGGGATCATGTTGCACGTCCAAAGAAAGAGTTGAGAAAGCCCGTCATCCACGCCCCTTGTGCTGCGTCATGTTCGAGCATCAGAGCTGTGGACTGTTCGCGTGACTGTACTCCGGGTTCTTTGTAACGCCCCCAGCCCTCGGCCCGGTCTTGCCAGCGTTGAAAACCGGCCATGGTCTGTTCGGGATGGAACTGAAGCCCGACCACGGTGTCGCCGACCGCAAAGGCCTGGTTTTCGAACAACGCGCTGCGGGCCAGATGCGTTGCGCCGTCGGGAAGGTCGAAGGTGTGAAAATGCGCTTGGGTAAAGTGCAAGGGTTCTGGGAACAGATCGCGCCCGGCTTCTGTTGGTGTGATTTCATACCAGCCAAATTCATGGTTGCCGTGTTCGGGTGCCCCGGCCCAGGCCCCCATGTGATGGGCGATCATTTGCGCACCTTGGCACAGACCCAGAAGGGGTACATTCGCCTTCATTGCAGCGTCGATCATGCGGTATTCTTCGTTCAGGAACGGGTGCAGGTCTGTGTCATAGGCGTTGTAGATGCCACCATAGATGACGACCCCGGCCAAATCGTCCGTAACGTCGCCCAAGGTGTCGCCTCGCCATGGGCGGCGCGCATCGAGACGGACGTTGTTCACCGCGCACCACGTCGTAATCCGGTCGTCCATGGGACCATCGCCGTGGCGCACGCATAGCAGTCGCTTTTCCATGTCTTTCCCTTTCAGTGGAAAGTGGATGTCAGCGGCCCTTGAGATATTAAATCTGTGCCAGAGATGTCGGGGAAGGGTTTCAAATTTTTACTGCGTGCGCAAGTGTTGAGAGATGAAAAGCCTGACCCCTGCCGCCATCGCCCCGCCTTTTGCCCGCTATTCGCACGGGGTCGAACTGCCTGTGGGTGCGCGTATTGTGCGCACATCCGGACAGTTGGGATTGGCGCAGGACGGCACGGTGCCCGAAGGGGCACAGGCGCAGGCAGAGATATGTTTTGCCAACATCACCGCCATTCTGGCCGAAGCGGGGATGGGTGCAAGTGATGTATGTCATGTGAGTGCGTACGTCACAGACCGCGCCCACATGCCCAGGTACATGGCGGCGCGGGATGCGTTTTTGGTCGACGCGCCGGTTTTGCCAAGTTCCACACTTGTGATCGTGTCGGGCTTTACCCGGCCCGAGTTTGTTGTTGAGGTCGAAGTGTGGGCCGCAGCGCCCTAGCTGTAATCGCTGCGCGACAACTCCCAGATCGTTCAGCCATAGGTGTCCCCGAAGAAAAGCGTGGCGATCCCGATTGCCTCCTATGCGCCGGGACCAGTCCGCAACCGCAGATACATCAGGGCTGCGCCGACCAGAGCCAAACCGATCAGTGAAAAGCCGGGGCGAAAGGACAGGTCGCTGCCGGTTGGGCCATGTATATTGCTCATGGATGAGGAATATGGGGCGGCGTCGGATGGGGGCCAGCCCCCGTCCTTTCAGGACTCCCCCGGGATTTTTTTAATCAGAGAAGCGGGGTTGGTTCAGGTTGCTTTGAGTGCGGGAAGGATTGTCCCTGTGCAGGTGCCAAATCCGATTTTATAGCCGTCTCCGTTTGCGTGCCCTGCGAGCGTGAGCGTGTCACCGTCCTCTAGGAAGGTGCGGGTGTCTCCGGAGTCGAGCGACAGGGGTTCCTTGCCACCCCAGCTGAGCTCTAGAAGACTGCCTCGTTCGGATTTGGTGGGGCCTGAGATTGTGCCGGAGCCTAAGAGGTCACCTGCGTTCATCGGGCAGGCTGACGTGGCGTGGTGCGCCAGTTGCTGGGCGGAGGAATAGTACATCTCTTTATAGTTGGTCTGCGCGATCATGGTGGCAGGTTTGTCTGCCGGGGCAAGCGTCACGCTCAGGTCGATGTCGTAGAGCATTGGGCCGGTGTCCTTGAGGTGATCGAGCAATGGGACCTCGCGCTGTGGCGTTGAGGTGCGGAACGGATCAAGGGCTGCTTTGGTCACGATCCAAGGGCTGATCGAGGTGGCCGTCGCCTTGGCCTGAAACGGACCCAAGGGCTGGTATTCCCACGCCTGAATGTCGCGCGCTGACCAATCGTTCAGCAGCACGTATCCAAAGATCGCAGCATCCGCCTGATCGACTGTGAGCGGGCCACTGGAAGACGTTCCAACGATGGCGCCCATTTCAAGCTCGAGATCAAAGCGGCGAGAGGGAAGGTAGGCAGGCACGTCGTGATCCGGTGATTTGAGTTGCCCCCAGGGTCGGCGGATATCGGTGCCTGACACAACAACAGATGAGGCCCGTCCGTTGTATCCGATGGGCATGTGCAACCAGTTCGGCGGCAGCGCATTTTCAGGCCCCCGAAACATCGTGCCCACATTGGTGGCGTGATGACGACCTGCATAAAAGTCCGTGTATTCGGACACGACGAGGGGCATGTGCAGCGTGGCCTCGCCCATAGGCACCATCAGCGGTTCGACCATTGCGCGGTCGCGCGCGCCTTCGGCCAGAAGGTCGGTTAGCCGGTTGCGCAGGGCGGTCCAGACGGCTGGGCCCTGTTCCATCAACTCGTTCCAGAACGGTACGTCAAACAGTGGCTCGTCCGTAAGGTCGATCACCCCCTGTTCCTCGGCCGCCTGCATGTCAAAGATCATATCCCCGATGGCCACACCGCAGCGGGCATCAAGGGCTGGCGTGGAAAACACGCCATAGGGCAGATTGTTGAGCGGGAAATCGGTGTCAGCGGTATTGGCGCTGCTGATCCATGAACGTTTGAGGGGCATAAAGGCCTTTCACTTGTCTTACTACCAGCAAGCGCCGCTGGTCACGTGGTGTGCATCATTGCGTGTCATCGTCGTCTTTATTCTTGCGCTTGTTCTGGAACCAACGCAGCACGACAAAAAACAGGATGAAAAAGACCGTCCACGACAGGAGGTCAGCGAGGTAATCGGGCATCTTATTTCCGACCCGGAGTGCCGTCGAATTTCTTTTCGATGTCCGACCAGCAATCAATGTAGTCATCCTGCAGCGGGGCCTCTTGGGCCGCAAAGCGCGTCAGGTGTTGGGGAAACCGGGTTTCGAACATGAACGACATTGTATTGTCTAATTTCTCCGCTTCAAGGGTCGCATTGCTCGCGCCCTCAAACGCATTTTTGTCTGGGCCGTGTGGCAGCATCATGTTGTGAAGTGACATCCCACCCGGCACGAAGCCTTTGGGTTTTGCGTCATACTGCCCGTAAATGTTGCCCATCAGTTCGGACATGATGTTCTTGTGATACCATGGCGGGCGGAACGTATCTTCGGCCACCATCCAGCGTTCGCGGAACAGGACAAAATCGATGTTAGCAGTGCCCGGTTGACCCGAGGGCGCAGTGAGCACGGTAAAGATCGAGGGGTCCGGGTGGTCAAACAGGATCGCGCCCACTGGACAGTAGGTTTTCAGATCGTATTTGAGGGGGGCATAGTTGCCGTGCCATGCTACCACGTCCAGAGGTGAGTGCCCGATTTGGGTTTCGTGGAACTGGCCGCACCATTTGATGGTCAGGGTCGAAGGTGTTTCGCGATCCTCAAAAGCGGCCACCGGGGCCTTGAAGTCCCTTGGGTTGGCCATGCAGTTGGCGCCAATGGGCCCACGCCCGGGCAGCACGAATTTCTGCCCATAGTTTTCGCAAACAAAGCCGCGGCACGGCCCTTCAAGCACCTCGACGCGGTAGACGAGGCCGCGCGGCAAGATCGCGATTTCCTGTGGTGCGACGTCGATGATGCCCAGTTCCGTGCAGAACCTCAGCCGTCCTTCCTGAGGGACCACGAGCAGTTCGCTGTCTGCAGAAAAGAAGTAGGCGTCTTTCATCGACTGGGTGACAAGATAGATGTGGCTGGCCATGCCCACTTGGGTGTTCACATCCCCCGCTGTCGTCATCGTGCGCATGCCAGTCAGCCATGTAAGCGCCTCGTCCGAGTGGGGAACCGGATCCCAGCGATATTGCCCAAGGCTGGTTACATCCTCGATCACGTGCGGCGCGGATGCCCAATGGGGCAGGGTGATCCGTTCATATCGGCCCGAGTGTTTGACAGATGGGCGGATGCGGTAACACCACGTCCGCTCAGGGCGTTCATGGGTGAAGGCCGTGCCACTTAGCTGTTCGCCATAAAGGCCGTAGTTGCATTTCTGCGGAGAGTTCATGCCCTCGGGCAGGGCGCCGGGCAGGGCCTCTGTCTCGAAATCATTGCCAAAGCCGGGCATGTAGCCGGTCGTGATGCCAGCGCCGGATGGGGCCTGAATCATGCCATGCGGATCGGTTTGACGGTTCATGGGTGCGCTCCCTTGCAGATGAAGCTCAGAGGTAATAGTTGTATTTGTAACTAACAAGGGGCGAGATATGCGTGACGATCCTGATTTTGATGTGCGGATGTTTCTTCCTTACTTGCTCAATCAGGCGGCGGAAGCCGCAAGCCTTGAGTTCCAGAACGTCTATAAGGATCGCTATGGGATGCTGCGCAACGAATGGCGCGTGTTGTTTCACCTTGGGATTTACGGGCGGATGACAGCCAGCGACATTGGCGCGCGGGCGCAAATGCACAAGACCAAGATCAGCCGTGCCGTTCAGCGTCTGGCCGAGCGGAGGTATCTGGTGCGTACGCGTGACGAAGCAGACCGAAGGGTTGAGCATCTGGATCTGACCAAGATGGGCCAAAAGGTTTATTCTGACCTGCGCAGCACGGCACGTGATTATGACACTGCCCTTGTTGAAGGTTTGTCTGAAGAGGATGCAAACCGGCTGCGAACGCAACTGATCGCACTGGCCGCGCGTCGCGGGTAAGTGATTTGTCTGCACGCAGATCGTAGCACAGGGTGCGCGCGAGAGTTTGTCCTGAGAGGAAACTGAATGCGCCCACGTTTCTTTGCGCTGATCGCTGCGTTCAGCCTGGCCGCTACAACCCTTTCCGCCCAGTATTCAGGGTGTGGAGATGCCCAGACCCCGTGCGATGTTGAAGGCGGGACCTATCACATGGCGATTCCCAGGGCGGAGGTGGCCAAAGGCATTGTCATCCATCTGCACGGCGCAGGGGCACGGGCCTCGGGACTGTTGAAATCCGGTTTGGCGCGCGGGGCTGCCGCGCGCGGCTATGTCTTCGTTGCGCCAGAAGGCTATCACCCCAACTCGCGCTTTGTGCGCAATTGGTCGGTGCGTGCGAATGGGTCGTCTTTTGAACGGGATGATGCTGTGTTTCTACGCGCTGTTTTGGCGGATGTGCGTCGGCAAACAGGATTGACCGAAGAGCCGGTTATGCTGGCAGGCTTTTCACGCGGCGGGTCCATGGTTTGGGACATTGCCTGCCATGATCCTAGTTTTGCCACCGCTTATGCGCCGCTTGCGGGCGCATTTTGGAACGACTTGCCCGAAGTATGCTCTGCCCCCGTCAAGCTGTTTCACACCCACGGCTGGAACGACCGCACCGTTCCTTTGGAGGGCCGTTCGTTCCGAAATGGTCAGGTGGTGCAGGGGGATGTCTGGGCATCGCTCAAGGTATTGAGAGAGACCAACGGATGTGATGCGCGCCAACCTGAGCGCAACAGTTATGAGGGCGCGTTCTGGTTCCGTCATTGGACCGACTGCAAGGCTGGCAAGATTGAACTGATGCTGCACCAGGGCGGACACGGTGCCCCGCAGGGGTGGTCCGGTCGGATGCTCGATTGGTTCGAGGCTCAGACAGGCTGAGCCTTAGATATTCACCTCGACCCCAGGCAGATTGAGGGTCTTGAGCAACTCGCGCAACTCTTGCCGCGCGGCCACATTCGAGATGTTGAGTTGCTTGACGCCGATTTCCTTGAGGTCCAGCAACGTCAGTCCGCGCGGGAACAACTCGCGGAAAATCACCCGCTCGGAGAACCCCGGCGCGATGCGAAAGCCGACGCGCTTGGACAGCATTTTGAGCGCACGCTCCATCTTTTCCTTGTTGACCATGCGCTGGGCACCCATGCGGTTGCGCACCACGACCCAGTCGATCGGCTTAAGCCCCGCTTGCGCCCGCAATTGCCGGGCGTTCCAGACCATTTCGGAATAGACCGACGGCCCAAGGATTTTGTCGCCTGACGCATCGATCCGTGCCAGCAGGTCAAAATCGACAAAGCTGTCATTCAGCGGTGTGATCAGCGTATCGGCAAGCGAGTGTGCGACCTGAGACAGGCGTGTGTGCGAGCCTGGGCAGTCGATCAGAATGAAATCGCTGTCAGATTCCAGTGTTGCGACCGCTGCGCTGAGCCGGTGATCATAGATGTTCTCGCCGGGTTTGAGCGCCGCGGCATCAATTTCGGGCAATTCGTGTGCGTCGGGTGACGGCAGGTCGAGTCCTGAAGAGGCAAGGAACGCTTTGCGGTTTTCCACGTAGCGCCCAAAGGTGCGTTGCCGCAGGTCAAGGTCAAGCGCGTTGACCTTGTGTCCCAATCTGGCAAGGGCCGTTGCGACATGCATGGAGACGGTGGATTTGCCTGCTCCGCCCTTTTCGTTGCCCACGACGATGATATGCGCCATTTCTGCCCTCTTGCCCCGTGTCCGCTTGCCGGATTTTGCACTACTATATGTTGTGGGTTGCGCGTTGAAAAGCGGCGTGCGCCCTTTTCCTGCGTCAGCGTGGCACAGCAGACTCAATCACCTCTTTGTTAGCGCTATCAGGAAGTGTGTGTTATAGACGCGCCAAACCGAATTCCGACACAGGAGAGCACTATGCCCCTTCACCCCGTAATGACCCGCGTGACTGAGCGCGTGATTGACCGCAGCGCCCCCACCCGTCGCCGTTATCTCGACCGGATGGCCAAGGCAAAATCGGACGGGCCTGCGCGCGCGCACCTGTCCTGCAGCGGGCAGGCCCACGCCTTTGCCGCCGCTGGCGACGATCAGGGCCGTCTGGCAGAGGCCAGCAGCGGGAACCTTGGGATCGTGACCGCCTACAATGACATGTTGTCCGCCCACCAGCCGTTTGAGCGTTATCCCACGCTGATCCGCGATGCGGTGCGCGCCTCTGGCGGGACAGCGCAGGTTGCGGGCGGCGTGCCTGCCATGTGCGACGGTGTGACCCAAGGCGAGGCGGGCATGGAGCTCAGCCTGTTTTCGCGCGATGTGATTGCCATGGCGGCTGGTGTGGCTCTTAGCCACAACACGTTTGATGCCGCCGTTTATCTGGGCGTCTGTGACAAGATTGTGCCCGGCCTGATCATCGCAGCGCAATCCTTTGGGCATATGCCCGCAGTCTTCCTGCCTGCCGGGCCAATGACCAGCGGCTTGCCCAATGACGAAAAGGCCAAGGTACGCCAACGCTTTGCCGCAGGTGAGGCGACGCGCGAGGAGCTTTTGAAGGCCGAAATGGCCGCGTATCATGGTCCAGGCACCTGCACGTTCTATGGCACTGCCAATACCAACCAGATGCTGATGGAATTCATGGGGCTTCATCTGCCGGGTTCGTCCTTCGTAAACCCCAATACGGATCTGCGCGATGCCTTGACGATTGAGGGGGCCAAGCGCGCGCTGTCGTTGTCGGCCCTTGGCAATCACTACACCCCGGTGTGCGATGTGCTGGACGAAAAGGCGTTTGTGAACGGGATTGTCGGGCTGAACGCGACCGGAGGGTCGACGAACCTGCTGATCCACCTGATAGCCATGGCGCGGGCTGGTGGGATCATCCTTGATTGGGAAGACTTCTGCGATTTGTCTGAAATCACGCCGCTTATCGCGCGGGTTTATCCAAACGGTCTGGCAGATGTGAACCAATTTCATGCCGCGGGTGGTTTGGGCTTTATGATTGGTGAGCTGTTGAATGCGGGCCTTTTGCACGACGACACCAAGACTGTCGCTGGTGAAGGGCTTGAGAACTATACCCACGAACCCAAGCTGGAGAGTGGAGAGTTGACGTGGACCCCGGGTAGTGGCGAGAGCCTGAACACAGGCATCCTGCGCCCCGCGTCCGAGCCGTTTCAGGAAACTGGCGGCCTCAGCCGTCTCGTTGGAACCCTCGGCACAGGCGTGATGAAGATTTCCGCTGTGGCCCCTGAACACCGCGTGGTCGAGGCGCCCTGCCGCGTGTTCCACGATCAGGACGAAGTCAAAGCGGCCTTCAAGGCGGGCGAGTTTGAGGGCGATGTCGTCATCGTCGTCCGCTTTCAGGGTCCAAAGGCCAACGGTATGCCGGAATTGCACAGCCTGACCCCTGCGTTGGGGATCATGCAGGGGCGTGGTCAAAAGGTGGCTTTGGTCACGGATGGACGGATGTCGGGAGCGTCGGGCAAGATTCCATCAGCTATCCATGTGTGTCCAGAAGCGCTTGATGGCGGTCCGATCGGCCAGTTGCAGGATGGCGATATTGTCCGCGTGGATGCGGTTGCTGGCGTTTTGGAGGTGCTGACTGAGGGCGTGTTGGACCGCCCCCATGCGACGGCTGATCTGACGGATTCACACTGGGGTGTGGGGCGTGACATGTTCACGGCCTTCCGTTCCAACGTCGGCTCTGCCAATACTGGCGCGACTGTTTTTGGAGATTTTTGAATATGATTACTGCCAAAGCCGCTTCCGCCCGCGCTTGGGAAATCTGTAACCTTGCCCCGATTGTGCCGGTTCTTGTGGTTGAGGATGTCGCCCATGCGCGCCCCTTGGCGGAGGCGTTGGTCGCCGGTGGGTTGCCCGCGCTTGAGGTGACTTTGAGGACGCCTGCCGCTTTGGACGTGATCGCGGCCATGGCTGAGGTTGAGGGTGGCGTCGTTGGTGCGGGCACGCTGGTTACGCCGGATGATGTCTATGCGGCCAAGGAGGCGGGGGCGCAGTTCGGGGTCTCGCCCGGTGCCACGGACGCTTTGATTGCGGCCTGTGAGGCCGAAGGATTGCCCTTGTTGCCGGGGGCGGCGACGGCGTCGGAGGCGATGGCGCTGCTTGAGCGGGGCTATGACATGCTCAAGTTTTTCCCGGCGGAGGCGTCGGGGGGCGCGCCCGCTTTGAAGGCGATTGGGGCGCCGTTGCCTCAGATTTCGTTCTGCCCCACTGGAGGGGTGAGCATGGGCAATGCGAACAGTTATCTGAGCTTGCCAAATGTGGTCTGTGCGGGGGGGTCCTGGGTGGCGCCCAAGGATCTGGTTCAGGCCGGTGACTGGGCTGGAATCGAGGCCTTGGCCCGCGAGGCGGCGGCGCTGCCGCGGTGATTTTCTGGATGGGCCCCGGAATGGGTGTCCCACGCTGGGACAGAAACCTCGGTTAGGAATATCAAAGGGTTACAGAGGCGGTTTAGGCCTTTGTTAACTTTTGGACGGTGGCAAATACATGCTGCTGTCTGGATCTTTGGAACATATATTGGTTGCCCAGAGGCTTTGATTTGAGCTTTGGTACGTTCATCTGACGGGCCTTGATGCCGCACGAAATCGCCCCCGGTTTCCGCCGAAACTGAGCACCGGGATCGGAGACAAGCCTAGCGCGCCGGTCCGTCATTGCCCGATAGCTGATTGGGCGTTGCCAAGTCCGCCGAGAAGGGCCGGACCGCCCCGCAGTCTGGCGATTTGTTGGGCTGTGGTGCGACAGGCAAGCTTTGCGATATCCTTGATCCATCAACCGCCCGGTCAGTCGCGTGGCATCGCCACTCCGCGCTTTGGCAATGGATCGCTGCGTCACCGGACTAAGGTCTGCTCGTCGGATACTGCCCTGCATTGATGGCGGGACACGAATGTCGGCTTGGCTGTGGATGGCCAATATGGCTGTAAACAAAAAGATCACTGACTCGGCCGAAGTGGCCGGCACACTTGATCGGAATTGCAAACTACCACAACATGCCGGGCAGCGCGCTCAATTGGTAATGTCGATTTTGATAAACCACGCGCAAACTGCCGGCGATGGCACAGAAGGGAAGAGAAATGAGCAAGGCCGAGAATGGTGTCAAAACCGCGTACTTCGTAATTGCAGATATATCTGGCTACACGAAATTCATGTCTGAGACAGCGATTGAACATGCCAAGGGAATTCTTGAGTCTTTGTTTGGCAACTTGTTGCCCGCGATCAGATCGCCGCTGACCATATCCGGTTTGCAAGGTGACGCTGTTTTTGCTTACGCGGTCCAAAGCGAAGTGATGACGCAGCAATTCATCCTCGATTTTGCGGAGCAGCTTTATTGCGTGTTTGCACGTAGCAAAGAGAAGATGTTGATCAACACCTCATGTCCCTGTGACGCCTGTTCAACTGTTGAAGGGCTTGAGTTGAAAATCGTTGTCCACTTCGGAGACTGCGTTGTTCAAAAAACTGGCGACCGCGAAGAACTGGCGGGACAGGATGTCATCACTGCTTTTCGCCTGTTGAAAAACAGCGTCAAGGAACGCACCGGCCTGAGCGCGTATACTTTGATATCGTGTGATGCGTTGAGAGCGATGGAATTGGGCGACTATTTCGACGACTCTGAGTTTTATACAGAAGAGATCGAGCATATCGGCAAGGTAGAGTATGTCGTTCGCGATATGCGCGCCGCATGGGAGCGCCGCCGTAGTTCAGAACGCACGTTTGTCGAAAAAACTGACGACCTTCTGTTGGAGGAATGGATCATTCCGTTGCCCGTTTCGCCAGACGTGGCGTTTACAATATGCACCCGTCCAGAGTTGCGCGCAGAATGGCTTGGAGCAAACAAGGTTGAACTTTTCAACACCAATAAGGGCAAGATAGAACCAGATACATTGTATCACTGCTATCACGGAGAAGACATTTTCCCGTTCCAGATTGTGGACTGGAACCCCGGCGACTACGCAACCGGGAAGTACAACCTGCCTATGGGATTGACCATGTTGGAGACGACTGAACTTGTTCAAGTCGGTGACGGCACAATGGTCAAGATCCGCTTTGCTACACCGACGTCACCCAAACTGATGGGTAAGCTGATGTCTGGAATGGTAAAGAAAAAGCTGAAGGGGATTATCGCCCCGGACAAAGAGAACCGGATTGCCAAGATGAAAGCTCTGGGAGAAAAGTTCTCACATTTGGGTGGCGCTGTGGCGGCCGCCTGAGAACGGGCAGCGCCCATCGCCTTTTTGACTGTGCTGGGTTCTGGGTTCAAACCGGACCTGCGCCGCGCTTACCCCTCGACTTCAGAACCTGAACAAGGCCCAAGGGCACCACTTTGGTGGTGCCGTTCGTTAACCACGCAGTTTGCGATCTGAAATTGACAAATCTCTGATTTAGAAGTCATTGTTGTTATTGAATTTTCGAAGGGCGAAGAAAAAACCATGCGCATCGTTCTGGCTCTTGTCGTTCCGGTTTTAATTGTTCTGCTCGTTATTATTTCAATCAACAGCCTGACGCCGCCCGAAAGCATCCGATTGGCCGCCGGGTCAAAGGGTGGGGGATATTGGCAGGTCGGCCTCAGATATCAGTCCAAACTGGCGCGTGATGACATAAGGGTGGAGTTGGTCGAGACAGCCGGATCGATTGAGAATATCCAGAGGTTGGTTGATGGTGATGTCGACGTTGCCTTTGTGCAGGGCGGGCTTGATCTGCCAGGCGGGCATGACCTGCAATCGCTGGGTGCGATTTTTCCGGAGCCTTTGGTCATTTTTCGCCATGTCTCGGCAAATGTGAGCCGCTATCCGGGCGAATGGCAGGGCTTGAAACTGGCGGCGGGGCAGGTTGGGTCAGGAACGCGCGCCGCAGCGATTACGTTGATCAAGGCCGCTGGAATGCAAAATTCCGGGATTGAGTTGGTCGAAAAAGGCGGCTCTGACTCGATCGCGGCATTGCGCGCAGGACAGGCGGATGCGGCATTGTTTGTGGCGCCCCTTGATGCCCCATACCTAAAAGAAGCATTGCTAGACCCTGAGTTGGAGCTGGTCCAGTTGGCGTTGGTGGACGCGATTTCCTTTAATTTCAACAGCGCCCATTCGGCCGTGGTGCCCGCCGGGGCGGCGACATTGGACCCGCCCGTCCCTGCACAGGATGTGAAGATTCTGACACTGACGGCTTCGATGATCGCCCCGAGCGATCTGCACCCGGCCGTCATTGACCGATTGGTGCACGCTGCCAACAAGCTGCACGCGGATCGCACCGTTTTGCAGGAGGCCAAGGAATTCCCCAATACGAATTCGCCCCCCGCCGCGATGAATGACGTGGCATGGCACATGATCACGTCCGGCACGAACGTGCTGCATGACTTTTTTCCGTTTTGGATTGCTGCCCAGTTTGGCAGAGTTTTGCTGCTTCTTTTGCCTTTGTTGTTCCTTGCCCCGTTATTGCGTGTCGTTCCGTCGGGATATGTGTGGTTTCAAAATCGTCGGGTGTGGCGCCATTACCAGCGGATATCTGCATTGGAAGTTGAGATGCACAATGCGTCTGACATTGATGAAGTGGACGTCATCGCCAAGAAACTGGACGAAGTTGCAGAGACTTTGGCTAGTTTGAAGCTGCCTCTGGCCTACCGCCAAAAAGCTTATGATGCGCGATTGCACATTGATCTCATTCGCACCGAGATTGAGCGTCGCCGGACCGCGTAACTGACTGTACTTTTCGTGTAGGTGGCGCCGCCATCACGTGAAATGGTTCCCGCCACGAAAAAGGCCGCCCCATCTGGAGCGGCCTTTTGGTCTTGCGTGGCAAGTGGCTTTAGAAGCCCAGACCTGCGTACTTGTTCTTGAACTTGGACACACGGCCGCCGGTGTCCATCAGGCGGGATGTGCCGCCTGTCCATGCGGGGTGCACGGAGGGGTCGATGTCGAGCGACAGTTGGTCGCCTTCTTTGCCCCATGTGGATTTCATTTCCACAATCGTACCGTCGGTCATTTTGACGTTGATCATGTGGTAGTCGGGATGCGTATCGGCCTTCATGCCTTGGCTCCTTCGGACTTGGGTTTGTAGTTGGACACTTCTGCGATACGGGCGGATTTACCGCGGCGCGAACGCAGGTAGTAAAGCTTGGCGCGACGCACGCGACCGCGGCGAACCACGGTGATGCTGTCGATGTTTGTCGAGTAGAGGGGGAACACACGTTCCACGCCCTCGCCAAAGGAGATCTTGCGCACGGTGAACGAGCCGGCGATGCCGTGGCCGTTGTTGCGTGCGATGCAGACGCCTTCGTAGTTCTGAACCCGGGTGCGCGTACCCTCGGTCACTTTAAAGCCGACGCGGATAGTGTCTCCGGCTTTGAAATCTGGGATGTCTTTCCCCAGGGCGGCAATTTGCTCCGCCTCGATCTGTGCGATCACGTCCATTGACGTAACTCCTATATGTGCGCGTGGTTCGTGCCACGGCGTTTGTGTGCGATCTGAGAGCTCTTTGGTCTTCACCGGGTCCGCGTTCGCGCCCGCCAGAGGTCAGGTCATCATTCGTTCATGTCATTCCCGCCATACTGATTTGTCGGACCGAAGAAGGTTCCACAGCAAAACGGGTCCGGTCGGGCAAACCCCGAGTCGGAATGGGCGACGTATAGGGGCAGCCAGAGTGGCAATCAAGGGTGTAAACGTTGCCGTTTCACAGCAACATTGTGGCCGTGCTCAGGCCAACAAACCATCATTGCGGTCATCATGCATGTCTGCAAAACGTTGTGGCAATGCGCGCTCTAGGATCGAAACCGGGATCTGGGCCTCTGAGTTCAGGTGATCGGCGGTGAGGATTGGCTGTTGGAGCGCTGGGGAGCTTTCACGTTGAGGTGGGGGAGCTGCTTGGCAGGTTTTTTGCCCGGCAAAGCGCGTAAACTTTTTGTCCGCATCCCGTGCAGCGCTTAGCCCGTCCACGGCCTCGGTAAATCGCGAGAACCGCTTGTGTTTCAGTTGCGCAGTGTGTGCGGAAGGCTGTGTGCCCAAGTCGCCAAATAGTTTTCCCACGCGAGTACCCCGTTGCTGGTTTCTACCCACGGTGGCGTAGGAATAGGGCGAAACTTAGTCGTTTGTGATAAATTATTCATACAGCGGTGGGTTTTTGAGCGGATTATTGCCGATCGCGATTTTTCTGCCAAAGGTCCGGACGCCGTTCTTGCGTCAGTTTTTCGGACATCTCTTGCCGCCAGGCCGCGATTTTTCCGTGATTGCCGGACATCAAAATCTCTGGGATGTCTCTGCCCTCCCATGTGCTGGGTTTGGTGTATTGGGGGTGCTCAAGCAGGCCTGTGGAATGGCTTTCCTCGACCGCACTTTCCGCATTCCCGAGCACACCCGGTAGCAGCCGCACGGTCGCATCAAGCATCGCTTGTGCTGCGATCTCTCCGCCTGTCATCACGAAATCGCCCAGCGACACTTCGGTTACACCCCAATGTTCCAACACCCGTTCATCCACCCCTTCGAAGCGGCCGCACAGCATCGTAACCCCGTCGCAGCGCGCCAGATCGCGCGCCATGGCCTGATCAAAGGGCCGCCCGCGCGGAGACATATAGAGGATGGGCCAGCGCCCGCGCGCATGCCCTTGGGCCTCGGCCAGTGCTTTGCTCACAACATCCGCGCGCAGCACCATGCCTGCTCCGCCGCCCGCAGGCGTGTCATCGACGTTGCGGTGTTTGCCCACCCCGTGGGTCCGCAGGTCGTGGGTATGAAGCTGCCATTTGCCGTCTTGCAGTGCTTTGCCCGTAAGCGAGGCGCCCAGCACGCCGGGGAACGTGTCAGGGAACAGTGTCACAACCCGCGCTTGCCAGATACCGACGAGGTCCGGCGCTTCGTCCATCAGTGAAGACGGTTGGAGTGTCGGGCGGATGGCTTTGCGTCCGTGGGATTTGGTGGGTGATGTCATGGGACCGTCGCTCAGTTGCACGCAAGGGGTATGCGCGGTTTGTGCGTGAGAGTTCAAGCGGGACCTGTTTTTAGGGCTTTGTGTCGGGTCTGTGCATGAGGTCAGCCGGTGCACTGACGTCTAGAACAGGCCCTCGGGTGGGTCGGCAACAATGCGCCCTGCATCCAGATCCACAGTTGGCACAACGGCCTGCGTGAAGGGGACAAGTACTGTCGCGCTTTGTCCGGGCAGTTGCACTTCGAGCAGGTCACCTGCGCCATGGTTTTGCACGGACTTGACCCGACCCAGTTCTGCGCCGCCGGTGTCATACACGGCGAGCCCGGTGAGATCGGAGTAGTAAAATTCGTCAGTCGGCAGGGTCGGTAACTGGTCGCGACGCGCAAACAGTTGCGTGCCTTTCAGTGCGTCGGCCTGCTCTTTGGTCTCAACCTCGGCGATCCGCGCGACAAAGCCGTTTTTCATGGGCCTGATCAGGGCGAGGGTAAAGCTGCGCGTGCCGTCTTGTGTCGTCAGCGGGTTGTAGTTTTCGATGTCATAGGGATCAGCGCAGAAGGATTTCACGCGCGTCTCGCCTACGATCCCGTAGGAGCCGCTGATCGCGCCCACGCAGATCATCTCGTCACTCATTCCAGCACACTCCGTCCCGCATTTGCCCACCGGCTTGCGTGCACGCTTCGCCCGCCTGACTGCGTTCGAACAGCAAGCCTGCCGTGAAGGCGAAGAGGATCAGAATGGGCGTGCGAATTAGCGAAAACATGGGGGTCTTTGTTTGGGTGGTGGGACGTTATGCATTTGCCCCTGCGGGGGTGGCTTTGTCCAGAGGGGGTTTTGAATGACTGAAACGCGTGCCCTGCGTTGTGACGGCGCCAAGGCCCATGCCGCTCTTTTGCTGCTTCAAAGTGCAAAGTATCCGACAGACATGACGAGCAAGGTTATTATGGGCCCGATATCTGTGACGTATTCCCAGAGATATGGCGTTACGGGTGCGTTTGGATTGTGAAGAAGTTCATTTTCTTAGGGATGCAGGCATTAAATGAAGGCGTGGCGGTAATTAGTTGGGGATAGACTCCCGCCACGCCCTAAATATGCTTAAACCAATATTGATCTGCATCTGATGTGCCGGTCGCTCACTTTACACACCAGCATGCAGCCAGCAGAGCATCTCACGATGGTCCACTGGGGCCCGGCATAACCACCGGTTAACTCGTACCATTTCAGCAGCCTAAACTTTGGCCCCCAGAGCGTCCGCGGATCAGTAATGTTTCCGTGCCCTGAAACTATCATTATGGCCCAAAGCTACAAATCGGCGCAGTTGCCTAGGTAGATTTGCCTATGCCTCGTCCGTACCCTCAAGGAGCTTTGAGCGGTGGCCTAAGTGTTTAACCGTTGCGAGGCGATGGCCAGATCGATGATTTCAACCATCGAGCTGGCCTGCATTTTTTCCAGAATCCGGGCGCGATGGTGGTCAACTGTACGCGGGCTGATGTCGAGCGCGCGCGCGATTTCTTTGCTGGTGGTGTTTGAGGGGTTTGACACGACCATATCCACAATTTCCCGTTCACGGGTGGTCAGCGTGTCCAGCATCATCCTTGCCCGCAGCGCTTTGTCCCGAGACTCATTGCCGAGGGCATTGATCCTCAGCGCCTGATTGATTCGGTCGACCAGAACCTCTGTGCGAAATGGCTTTTCCAGAAAGTCGATTGCGCCGGCCTTCATCGCCTCAACGGATTCGGGAATGCCCCCATGGCCTGTGATGAAAATGATGGGAGGCGCGCAGCCTTCGGTCACAAGCTTTTTTTGCAGCTCGAGCCCATTCATTCCCTCCATGCCGTAGTCAAGAACGATACACCCCGACCGGCCCGCTTCGAATTCATCCAGAAAGGCCCGGGCGGATTCGAAGGTTTCCACTGAGAAACCCCGTTTTTTCAGGGACCTGCTCAGCGACGAGCGAATGTCTTCGTCGTCATCGACAACAAAAATGGTATCCCCTTTGCCAGTCACTTTTGGGCCACCGGCACGGTAAAGCAGAAGCACGCGCCCCCAGCCTGACCGGGTTCATGCCACATTCGTCCGCCGCCAGTTTCGATGATGGAACGGCAGATGGACAGGCCAAGCCCCATTCCGTCTGCTTTTGTGGTTTCAAATTGTGAAAACAGATCAAGGCCCGGATCTACACCAGGCCCGCTGTCTTCGACAGAAACGGTCACGAAATCCTTGTCGGCGCTTGATGTTATCTGGATCGAGTTATCGCCGTCGTCCGTGCCTGCGATCGCTTCAATCGCGTTGCGCAGCAGATTAACAATCACTTGCGCGATTTGGGTGCGGATGCCTGTCACTTCGGGCAGATCTCCGGGGTTGAATTCAATGCGTACGCCATGTTCAGTCGCCTCTGCCTTAACCAGATGCAAAGTCTGGCCGATCAGGGCGTCAAGGTCGAATGGTGTTTTCCATTCCTCCCCCTTTTTGGCGAAATTCCGCAGAGCCTTGATAATATCAGCTGCGCGGTGGGCCTGTTGATCCAACTCTTCGAGTATCTGTTGCAGTTCGCTGTCTTGCCCCGCGTTTTCTGTCGCGGTCAAAAGAGCGGCGTCTGCGTTCTGGGTAATGGCGGTCAGGGGTTGATTGAGTTCGTGTGCGAGCCCGGCCGCCATTTGGCCAAGCAGTTCGCCGCGTGCGAGATGCGACAAGTCCCGGTTGAGCTTTTCAATCTGCTTTTGGGAATTCAAGCTCTTGGTGATGTCATTGATCGTCGCCACGAAATGCAACGGTTTACCGTCGTTGTCGCGGATCAAGATCGCGTTCACTCTGAGCCAAACGGTCTGGCCATCCTTGCGTAGACATTTTCGGACAACGCTGGCATCGCCGCTGTCGAGCATCTCGCTCAATATCCGGTTGAAGGCCGCCGGATCGTCTGACGCCAGAAAGTCGACCGCTTTCATTTGCAGCAGCTCTTCCGGCTCGTATCCTGTGATGCTGGCGAACTTGGCATTGACCCGAATGAACCGCCCGGTTTCGGACGAAATCTGCACCATCCCCCGAGATGACAGTTCAAAGGTTTGTCCGTATTCACGCTCTGCTGTTTTGCGTTGCATGATTTCTTCGGTCAGTGCGGAGTTTGCTCGCTCAAGCTCTTTGTAAGTTCTTGGCATTGGCTCGGAAGGATCGACTTCACCCTGCGAAATGAGGGCGGCACGCACCGCAAAGGCACGTACGGGACGATTGATATAGTTGGCCAGCAACAAGCCGACGGCGCCTGTCAGGACCGACACCAACGCCGCGATCCAGATGTTTTTTGTCCGGTTTTGAACAATCGCGCCGACAAAGTCCGATTTTGGTGCATAGACCGCAATCGTCCAGGGCAACTCGGCACTTATCGTTGGCATGATTGTTGAGACGAAATCTGCGCCATCATAGCTGAACTCTGCATATGTTTCTGTCTCAACCAAGACAGGGTCCAATTTTGCCAGACCTCCAAAGGCTGTTTGCGCAATGCCGTCTTCAATTTCCTCGATGCCGGCAAAACGGAACGATCCGTCTGTGTCGACGGTCTTGAGCAGGGCGGGGTTCGGGTGCGCGATAACGTCTCCGTTCTGGTTGACGATAAGGGCTGTCCCGTTTTCACCAATTTTCAACTGGGCAAGAAATTCTGACAACTCGCTAATCTCAATATCAACGCCAACCACGCCCTGTATTTTGCCATCGCTGGCGGTCACTGGAGCTGCGATTGTAATCCCCGGATTCTGAGAGCTGAAGAAAATATAGGGGTCGGTCCAAATCGTGCTTCGCTGCTGTTGGGCTTGCGTGTACCAAGGCCGCTTTCTGGGATCGTAGGTATCTTTTGGGTCGGGAAGCTGAGCGACTGCAACGTAGTCTCGGTCGCGCCAGATCAGTTCTGTGTTGCGGTTGCCGCCCTCGTAAGAAATGATTTTTGAGCGGAACGGCGCGGTCACGTCGCTGCGTTTGACATAAACGAAATTGCCGCGTTCGTCGCCATAAAACAAACCGGCCAAATGCGGGGCCGTCAGCAATTGCTGAAATAATAACTGTTCAAGGAGCTGCCTGTTGTCGCTGGCGACAATTTTATTTTCAGCGATTCGTGCGGCCAATTCCGCTGCATCTTGCGCCGGATTTAGAAACCCTTTTGAGTGCGCAATTGTATTGATGCCACTATCTCGTAACAGGTTTCGCGCGTGGTCCAGCAAAACACGCTCGGACGTCACATAGGACGACCACATGATGATAATGATCGCCACGAATTGAAGGCCGGCAAGGCAAAATGCGAGTACCAACCCTAACGAGGTCTTCATATGAAATCGCTCCCATACATCCTTGCACCACGCCGTTCTTGGCGAAACTAACTGGAAAAGCCGTAAGTTGCTTGTGACACTTCAATTGGATTTTTAACAGTGCTCTGTTTGACTATAGGCAATTCTACCTAGGTGAACATACCAATATTACCCGACCTCTTTAAGTCGTATCATCCGCATGTGAGTGCGAAGGCGTGTGTTTTCTGGTTGCTAAACGTCCTGCAATCAGAATTCGCGCGTTTGTTTGGTGGTAATATGTAAACCTGTACATTTTGTGCACCTGCGCGGTCCCGGGCCGTGCAGGACGGTTGTGTGAAAAGCCCGGGACTTAATTTCATTAAAATGCAATTGGCAGTTCAATTATAAATGCCCGCGTAATAGGGCTCGGATAGAATAAAAGTGAAAACCCCCTAATTTGGAACAAGCAATGACTGTATTGCACGATCCGCATTTAATTGCCCGGGTTGCCATGGGTCAGCTTAGTGACGTGTCGGGCAGTACCAATCGTATGATTACCCATCTTTTTTTGCACGAGCCTTTCGCTCTTGGCTATGCCATTGGGTTTGCGGAACAGGCGTGCCGCTACGCAAAAGACGAGAACGAAGACGTCAACGGCTCTGCATACGTGCTGGCCGCGATCGGCCAAATGCTGGGTGATGACTCGGCGGCTGCCTCTTTTGTGGCTTTTGCTGTTTCAAAGCAGGGGGACCGCACTTTTGAGCGCGGCTACGATGCTGGCTTGGGCGACATGGACACGTGGTACTCAAGCGGTGAAGAGTATGTGCCACGTGGTCTGATGCAGTACCTCGACGGTGATAAAAGATATGGTTGGATCCAGCGTCGGGGGCCAAGCTGACGCTGTGAGGAGAGAAGACTTTGCCGGGATACTGCTTGGGCACTGCGTGGTGTCTGAATATCTTGCCGCATTTGTGCCGGTGACGGCATCGCGGAATGAAGCGTTCATTTCCATAGTTGGTGACGATCCGTTTTCTGCATCAACAGGCTTCGGTTTTTCGGCTAGCATCATCGGGGCAGCCCGCAATCACACTTGGTTTTGCGGACTCTGGAGACACCGGCGTTTCGACGGCAGGCGTTCATAGTGCAGGCTTGTTCGACGAAGGGCCAAGCGATAGCCTTTTGGGAAACCCACCTCGGGAGATAGTATGAAGCTTTCAGACAAAGAAAAGGCCATGCAGGCCGGTGAGTTTGGACCGGCGTGTCAGTGGGCAATTGATCATCAAACGCAAGTTGGCAGAATGTTTGATGCCGAGGATATGGTTGAGGTCAGCCAAGCCCATATGATGGCTGATCCGGAAAGCCTTGGGGATGCAGGTGTCTCTTTCGTAGAAGGGATCGCGCAGAATGGTGCCAAGGTCGCCATTCCCATGATCACTGATCCGCGTGGGGTAGATTTGACGTATTACGACCCACTTGGACAGACAGAAGAGATGGCCAATCTTGAACGGCGCTTCATCGCGGCATGTACAAGTATGGGGATCATGATGACCGATACCTGTATCAATTATCAGACCATCATGCCGCCCGTTCGGGGGGATCATGTGGCTTATGGCGACACTGGCGTGGTCATCTATTCGAACTCGGTGTGCGGGGCCCGCTCAAACTTTGAAGGTGGGCCGTCGGCCCTTGCTGCGGGATTGACGGGGCGCACGCCGCGATATGGTTTGCATCTGGACGAACATCGCCGCGCAACAAAGCGATTTGTGGTCCAGACGCAGCCCAAGGACCTGATGGACTGGGGTGTGCTGGGTGCCACGATTGGGCGAAAGTCTGGCAGCTATTGGGAAGTGCCGGTGATCGAAGGGATCGAAAAGCCGCCGACCTCGGATGAAATCAAGCACATGGGGGCAGCCATGGCGAGCTATGGATCGACGCCGCTGTTCCATGTGGCTGGCATTACGCCTGAATGTAGCACGCTGGCCGATGTCAAAGGCGAGGGGTTGGAGCCAGAAATCGTGTCGAAAGAAGACATCGCCGACCTGTATCGACCCTTCGGCGCAAAGGGTGAAGTGGTGGATGTCGTCGTGTTCGCGGCACCACAACTCAGTCTGGTCGAAATGGGTCAGGTCGCGGCACTGTGCAAAGGACGTCATAGGTCAGAAACGACAGACTTGATCGTTTGCACACCGGCGCAAGTCTATGTCGATGCCAAGCGTATGGGGTTCATTGATGCGATTGAGGGTTTTGGTGGCAAAGTTTTGACGGGCACGTGTTTCTACCAGCAATACGCCCGCGAGATCGGAGAGGCGAATGGCTGGAAACGTCTCCTCAGCAATTCTGCGAAAATCGTAAACATTCTTGGAGGGTACGGGTATCAACCCGCGCTTGCGAGCATGGAGGACTGCGTGGCCTCGGCTGAAAAAGGATGGATCGTCTGATGCCATTAGAGTTGAAATGCCATGTTGGTATCGGCCCAACGGTGCGCGGCAAAGCCTTGGTTGCGGATGACAACTTTTCCGCACGATATGATCTGGACCGGATCAAAGGCGTTTTTTCGAGGCCGCAACACAAGTTGGTGGGGCAAAGCTATCGCGATGTTATTCTGGTCTTGAACACCGCAAAGGGCGGGGTTGCGACGGCCTGGATGCTGCATGAAATGGCCGCGCGCAATATCGCGCCAAAGGCGATCCTGTTTAACTCGGCAAACACGATCCTCGCGCAAGGCGCGGCGCTTGCGGATATGGCAATGTGTGACCGCTTCGCCGATGGAGATGTCACCCAGCTTATTGAGACGGGGGATGACGTCCAAGTCGATCCCGCCGCCGGGATCGTTACCGTGATGAACAAGGCGTTGGCATGAGCGTCACGCTTACACCCCAAAGGCGGCAGTTTGGTCTTTTGTGAACAAGGTGTTGGGCGCGGTTTGTCGCTTTTTGGCTTGAACATATGCAAGCGAAAGCGCCGAGCCTGATCAGCACTTTTGCTGGCCGTGTCACGCGTTTCGAAAACCTTGCGGTTCGGCGGTGATCCGACAGACATCTTTCAAGAAACGCAGCATATGGCGGTTTAATTGCGTCCCCACCGTTAAATCCCACCGTAAAATCGTTGTGCGCCCGCTGAAGCGGTCGCTAGGTGGCAAGGCCCAAAGGGCAAAGGGCCAGCAATCAGCCGACGACAGAGTCGATCGCTGTGGCCAAACGCTCAACTGCGGAACTGAGTTCTGCATGGCTTGCAACAAACGGTGGGGCCAAAAGGACGTGATCGCCGTTTCTTCCGTCAATCGTTCCTCCCATAGGATAGCAAATCAGTCCCTCGGAAAACGCGGCGGACTTGATCTTGGCGTGCACCTTGTCGGTTGGGGCGAAGGGCTCTTTTGATTCTCGGTTCGAGACCAGTTCGACGCCGCAGAACAGACCGACACCCCGGATGTCGCCGACATGCGGATGCTGGCCCAAACGGTCCCGCAGAGATTGTCGGAAAAACTGCCCTGATGGTGTGACGCGGGATAGCACATCGTCATCAATCAGGCGCTCGAGGACAGCAAGGCCTGCGGCGCAGGCAACCGGGTGGCCCAGATAGGTATGCCCGTGTTGGAAGAAACCCGAGCCCGCCAGAATGGCATCGTGGATTTCTTTGGTGCACAACGTCGCTCCGATCGGTTGGTATCCGCCGCCAAGCCCTTTTGCGATGGCGCAGATGTCTGGCGCTATGCCGTGTTGCTCGCAGGCAAAAAGGGTGCCTGTGCGCCCCATGCCGCACATCACTTCGTCTAGGATCAACAGAATGCCATAGCGGTCGCACAGTGCGCGCACCCGCGCGAAGTATTCGCCGACGGGCGGCACGGCTCCAAGCGTTGCGCCGACCACGGGCTCGGCCACAAAGGCCATCACCGTATCCGGGCCGAGCGCCTGAAATTCGGCATCCAGCTCTTCGATCAGGCGGTCAACATAGGCGTCATTCGTCTCGCCCTCTTCTTGGTCGCGATAGGCGTAGCAGGGGGAAACATGGGTCACGTCGATCAGGATGGGCGCGAATTGCGCACGCCGCCATTCATTGCCGCCTGTGGCAAGCGCACCCAATGTGTTGCCGTGATAGCTTTGTCGCCGCGCCACGATCCGCTTGCGCTTTGGCTGACCAATCTCAAGGTAGTATTGCCGCGCGAGTTTCAGCGCGGTTTCCATGGCTTCGGACCCGCCGGACACGAAATACACCCGATCCAGATCACCGGGCGCCAGCGAAATCAGTTTGTCGGCCAGGTTTTCTGCGGGATCTGAGGTGAAAAAACCTGTATGCGCGAAGGCCACGCGATCCACCTGTTCTTTGATGGCGTTGGCCACATGGGCATCCCCATGACCCAGACAGGACACCGCCGCATCGCCGAAATTCAGATAGGCGCGACCCTCACTGTCATAAAGATGCACGCCTTTGCCATGAGACACTTTTGGGGGCGGGGCCTTTGAGTTTCGTGGAAACACATGAGATGTCATTGGAGCAGTCCTTGTGTTCGAAAAACTAAAGCTGCTTTGAGGGCGGCAACATTTGTTGCGTTGCTTTCAGCGCGTTCTCCGTCTTCGGTATAGATATTGTTTTCAAATCCGACGCGCAGATCTGCCCCGTACGCAGACGCTGCACAGAGTACGTCGTGTTCTGATGCTCCAAAGGCGCAGATCATGACGCGCCCGGGGAGCTGCTGGAAGAGGTGGGTGAGGCTGTCCAGATCACTGGGCTTTGCCGCTGTGGGAGGCGCGTAGCGCCCGAGGACGAAAATGACGTCGGCTTGGTCTGCTTTGACCACGCCGTTTTCTTGCCAAGCCAAGAGCTGGGTCCAGTCGTCCAGATCATAAAGAATGTGTTGAACGGAAGTTCCGTTGTCTGAGCAGGTGCCATAGATACGCGCGGCCAGTGCGGCATCGCGCGCGACCTCCCGGATCGAGATGCTTGCGGCCTTGGGGCGTAGATCACGCAAACAGGTCAGCTGCTGTTCGACGTCAAAGACGCCAGCGCTTTCGGTTGTGATCTGAATTGGAAAGTCTGGCAGCGCGTCGTGGACCTCGGCAATCGCTTCTTTGTAGCGTCCGGGATCGAGAGAATGGCGGCCCGTCTGATCCCTGACATGCAGATGAAGCGCATCCGCGCCCGCAGACGCGCAAGCCACTGTTTCATCACGAATTTCTTGAATTGAAAGCGGCAGTCGAGGGTGGTCGCCCTTGCCCTTTCTGGCCCCGGTCGGTGCCACCATGATGAGGGGCGGTGGGTGTCTTTCAAGAGCCATGACGTTCTCTGTGTTTCAATCAGAAGCAACCTAGTTTCCCATCTGAAACATACATTTCATCAATTGACAACTAGTGAAACGCTTGCAAGTCTCTTGCGAAATGGAGGGTCTGCCGATTCCCAGCAACACACTCGAAGACCGCGTCGCAGAGCGTTACGCAGGGCTGTCTGACCAGCTCCGCAAGGCGGCTGACTATGTCTTGGCGAACCCGCTGGACGTTGCCAGCCGACCGTTAAGGGCGATCTCGACAGACAGCCACGTGTCACCTTCAACGTTTTCCCGGCTGTCCCGCGCTTTGGGCTACGCAAGCTTTGAAGAGATGAAGGACGTCTCTCGTCTCTCGGTTGGGGAAAAGGTGATTTCGCTTTCTGAAAAAGCAGAGTTGTTGCGGTCTGGGTCGCCGACAAACGAGTCAATGCTGTCGCGCCAGGGCGACGCGTGTATCCGGAACATTGAGCATTTTCTGGAGCGCGCGGATCATCGCAAGCTGGAGCAGGCGGCAACGCTGATGCGTCAGGCGGATCGCGTGGTTTTGCTGGGCGCGCTCGCGTCGACTGGAATCTCGGAATACATGGCCTATCTCGCCCAGTTTTTTGCTCCGAATTGGTCCCTTGCGGGCCGAATGGGTGCGTCAGTGGGATCACAGCTGGCGACCTTGGGTGATGGCGACGTTGTGTTCATCGTGACAATGAGCCCCTATTCAAAGCGGGTCGTCGCAGCAGCCAGCCTTGCACGCAGTTCTGGTGCTGACGTCGTCCTTGTGACGGATGCGTTAAAATGTCCGGCGTTGACCCATGCCACACACGGCTTCGTTGTTCCCACCGAAAGCCCACAGTTCTTCTCTTCATACGTAGTCACGCTCGTGCTGATCGAAACTCTGATCGCCATGATCGTTGCCGCGTCTGGGGCAGATGCCACCGCTGCGATCCAAAGGGTCGAAGCAAAAAACCAGCAGCTCGGCGAGTATTGGGCCGGGTGATTAGTCAATCAGGAGTAACACATGTTGAAACATCTCAAACTAGGCACCGCGACAGTGATCGGGGTCATGACAGCGGCGTCGATGACAGTCGCACAGGAATTCATTTCCATCGGCACCGGCGGTGTCACGGGCGTTTACTATCCAACGGGCGGCGCGATCTGCCGTCTTGTGAACAAGTCCCGCAAAGAGCACGGCATTCGCTGCGCAGTCGAGTCCACGGGTGGTTCGGTCTATAACATCAACACTATCAAAGCGGGTGAGCTTGAGTTTGGCGTTGCGCAGTCTGACTGGCAGCACCACGCCTATAACGGCACCTCCAAATTCGAAGGCGATGCCGCATTCCCAGACATTCGTGCTGTGATGTCGGTGCACCCAGAGCCCTTTACGTTGATCGTTCGTGGCGACAGCGGCATCTCGGGCTTTGAAGATCTGGCCGGCAAGCGTGTGAACGTGGGCAACCCCGGATCTGGCCAGCGCGCCACAATGGAAGTTGTCATGGATGCATATGGCATCGGCATGGACGATCTGGCGCTTGCGACCGAGTACAAGGGTTCGGAAATGGCCAAGCAACTGTGCGATGGCAACATTGACGCCATGATTTACACGATCGGTCACCCAGCGGCTGCGATCAAAGAAGCCACAACAACGTGTGATGCCAAACTGGTGTCCGTGACTGGTGAGGCGATCGACAAGCTGGTCGCAGACAACCCCTTCTACCGCGTAGCGACCATTCCGGGCGGCATGTACAAAGGCACTGATGGCGACACCACGACTTTTGGCGTTGGCGCAACTTTTGTGACGTCCGCAAGCGTTCCTGAGGAAACCGTCTATATCGTTGCGAAATCCGTGATGGAGAACATTGATGACTTCCGCGGTTTGCACCCTGCTTTCGCAAACCTCGAGCCATCGCAGATGGTCGCAGATGGCCTGTCCGCCCCACTGCATGATGGTGCTGCAAAAGCCTACAAAGAACTTGGTTTGATCGACTAACCTCGTTTTATTTTGAAAACGGGCCGTCCGGAGTTCCGGGCGGCCCACTCCAAAGTAACGATGACAACACGTCTCGCAAAGAGACAAGGGGACATGATGGCACAAGATACTGACGCGCGCTCGGCCGACGACCTGGTGGCAGAGGCCGATACCGGCGCCCGCAACCCATCCGCTGCATGGCAGGCCAAGTTGATCATTGGCACCTGCATCGTCTGGTCCCTGTTCCAGCTGTACATCGCCTCCAAGGTGCCCGGTGTCATAGCCCAAGCGACGGGCATGAACATCTTTGCCAACATCGTGGCGCAGGCCCGATTTGTGCACCTTGCCTTCGCCATCATGCTGGCGACTCTCGCCTTCCCGCTATTCAAATCTTCACCCAAAGATCGCATTCCGGCCTACGACTGGGCGCTTGTTATCTTGGGCGTTGCGTCGTGCTTGTATCTCGTCGTCTTCCGATTTGAGATCGCCGACCGTCCGGGTCTGTGGAGCACATCAGACATCACCATGTCCTGTATCGGGATGTTTGTGCTGTTCACCGCAGTCTATCGCTCGCTTGGGCTTCCACTTGTCATTATCGCGGGCGCGTTTGTCGCCTTTGCCTTCTTCGGCGGCTACTCCGAATGGGCTCGAAACATCACCAATTATGGTGGCGCGTCTCTGTCCAAAGCGCTGGGCCATTACTGGATGCAGACCGAAGGTGTGTTCGGCGTCGCCCTTGGGGTGTCTACATCGATGATCTTCCTCTTTGTGCTTTTTGGCGCGCTACTTGATCGTGCAGGGGGCGGGTCTTGGTTCATCAAGGTTGCCATTGCAATGCTGGGCGCGCTCAGAGGTGGCCCGGCGAAAGCGTCTGTTTTGTCCTCAATGTTGACGGGGATGATTTCGGGCAGTTCTATTTCCAACACTGTAACGACAGGGACCTTCACGATCCCGCTGATGAAGCGTATCGGCTTCCCTGCAGAGAAAGCGGGCGCGGTTGAGGTGGCGTCCTCGACCAATGGTCAGCTGACCCCGCCTGTTATGGGTGCTGCTGCGTTCCTGATGGTCGAATATGTCAACATCCCCTACATCGACGTGGTCAAACACGCCTTTTTGCCAGCCGTCATCAGCTACATCGCGCTGCTTTACATTGTGCACCTCGAAGCGCTGAAAATGCAGATGCAGGGCCTCAAGAAAGCCGGTCGTCACATTGGCCCTGTGCTGATTTTGATCCTGTTCCTTTCTGGCTTTCTTTTCCTTGGCATTTGCACCTACGCCATGATTTTGATCCGTAGCTTGCTGGACGGGTTCATGGCCGAAAGCGTCTATGGTGGCCTCGCCATTGTCGCGGTGCTGTACCTTGTGCTTGTCTACTTTGCTGCGCGTTACCCTGATGTGGCGATGGACGATCCTGACGGTCCGCTTGAGGCGCCGCGTTTGACCCCGACCCTTTTGGGGGGCGCGTATTTCGCATTGCCGATCTTTATCCTTGTTTGGAACCTGATGGTGCGCACGGACAGCCTTGAGAGGCTCTCGCCGTCTTTATCGGCGTTCTGGGCGACCATATTCATGATCATCGTCGCGCTCACCCACCGCCCGCTCAAGGCGTTCTTTCGGGATGAGGGTTTTGGCGGTGCGACCGTCCAAGGCTGGCGCGATTTCATCGAGGGGCTGATCCTTGGCGCGCGCAACATGATCGGGATTGGTGTCGCCACGGGTGCGGCTGGTATCATCGTCGGTACAATCAGTCTGACCGGCGCGCATCAGGTGATCGGCCAAGTGGTAGAAGTCATTGCGGGCGGCAATATCTGGATCCTGCTGATCCTTGTTGCGATCATGTCCTTGATCCTTGGCATGGGTTTGCCCACCACGGCCAACTACATCGTTGTATCGTCGCTGATGGCCCCTGTGATCCTGTCTGTAGGCGCGCAGGCCGGGTACATCTTTCCGCTGATCGCGGTCCATCTGTTTGTCTTCTACTTTGGGATTCTGGCGGATGATACGCCGCCTGTGGGCCTTGCGGCCTATGCGGCTGCTGCCATATCGCGGGGTGATCCGATCAAGACCGGTGTCCAAGGCTTTGCTTATGACATCAGAACGGCGCTTCTTCCGTTCCTGTTCATCTTCAACACGGATCTGCTGTTGATCGATGTCGGACTGGCCAAGGCGGTGCTTGTCTTCTTCATATCATTGATCGCGATGCTGCTCTTTGCCGCCGCGACCCAAGGCTATTTCATAGCCAAGAGCAAAGTGTGGGAAACCGTTGTGCTGTTGTTTATCGCGTTCATGCTGTTCCGACCGGATTTCTTCCTTGATCAGGTAAGCGAGAAATACACCACAGCCACGGGCCCTGCTGTCATGGAATTGATGGAGCAAACGCCTGAGGGACAGGATATCCGCATCACCGTGGAAGGCCCGGATTTTGACACGGCCAAGGTCAGGCCTGTCACCATCGTGCTGCCCTCTGCCGGGGCGGGGACGCTGGATGCCGAGGGGCTGTTGGTTATGGAAGAAGATGGCCAGTTGCGCATCGATGAACCGTTTGGTGGCAGTGAAACGATCCAGCCCATCAGCGGTCAGGAGTTCGACTATTACCTCGATGATCCGGTCGTGATCGCCAAGATTGAAGTCGAAAATGATCGTATGCCCAAGGAGCTTTTCTTCATACCGGCGCTGTTCCTTCTGTTTGGCATCGTGCTCATCCAGCGCCGTCGCGCTACTCAACCAGCATTCTAGGGCTCAAAACATGTTCAAAAAACTCCTACTGGCAGTCGACATCAATGACCCCGAAGGAACGCTGGCCAGCGCTGAAGCCGCTGTTGGACTGGCACGCCATGAGGCTGCGACATTGCACGTCGTGAACGTTGTCCCTGACCAAGGGATGGCCATTGTTGGTGCGTCGCTGGCGCCTGATCACAACGAGACGGTGGAGGCAGCGGCGAAAAGGGGGCTCGAAAACTGGGCCCAAAGCCACATCCCCGACGATGTTTCAGCCGTTCTTCATGTTGCGCGCGGTACAATCTACGATCAGATCATTCACTCTGCTGAAAAGCTTGCTGTCGATTGCATTGTCGTTGGTGCGCATAGTCCAACTTTGAAGGATTACCTTATCGGGCCCAACGCTGCGCGTGTCGCGCGTCATGCATCGCAGTCGGTGTTTGTTGTTCGCCAATGAATGCAGCATCGTTGATGCGCCGTTCGTTTGCGACCTGGCACTGTTTTCAGTGCGACGCCCTGCGTGATGTGACCGCTTAGACCGTCAAAGAAGTGAATGACTGCCGCGGGGCCGTTTGTCGCCGCTGTTCGCTCAGGTTGCAGCAACAGTCACATTCGGCTTACGGCAGCCTATGCCTGCGCGATCTTTTGGTGGCGGGCGTGGCAGGAAAGGCCGGAGTGGTCAGAGCGCACATCGCGTACAGCTGGCCGTGTACCCGATGTGCAAGACAAACCGGCCCATCGTCCATAAAAGGCCGAAGGACCGGTTCTGCTCGCAAGATCGCGGGTTAGGCGAGATGATGAACCTCTTGCAACCCGTAAACCGGGGTGGGGATACCTTCCATCCTTGCCTTTATCTGCAAGGCTAGAAATTGCGAATAGTGCCGTTACTGGTGCAAGTTGCCGCCATGCATCCACAGGTTTGGCACCTGCGTCGGCTTCCACATATTGCGTTGTTCACCTTCCCATGGACCGGGGTCTTTGGTGGTGTCGGAACCGAGGCCCCAGCACTTACCAAGTTGGTCAGCCATGTCCTGCCCCATCAGGTCAGCAACCCAGCCATTCATCGAATTGTACCCTGTCGCATAAACCACAAGGTCCGCGTCCAGATGGGTGCCGTCATCAAGGACAACGCCCGTTTCATCAAGTTCCACGACCTGACCGCGTTTGAGTTTGATTTCGCCGTCGATGATCAGCTGACTTGCTCCGATATCAATGTAGTAGCCTGATCCACGCCGCAGGTACTTCATGAACAGACCACTGTCGTCATCGCCCCAGTCGAGCCAGAACCCGGCCTTTTCGAGCCCGTCGTAGAAATCCTTGTCCTGCTCTTTCATCGCCGCATAGGCGGGGATCTGGAATTCGTGCAGGATCCGATAGGGTAGGGACGCAAAGATCAGGTCAGCTTTCTCGGTTGTCACGCCCGCCTTAACGGCGCGTTCGGAATAGAGATCGCCCAAACCGAATTCCATCAAGGTATCGGAGCGCACGATATGGGTTGATGACCGCTGCACCATGGTCACATCTGCATCCGCCTCCCAAAGCGCTGCGCAAATGTCATGGGCCGAATTGTTTGACCCAACAACGACAACCTTCTTGCCTGTCCACTGATCGGGACCGTCATGTTCAGATGAATGTTGTTGGACGCCTTTGAAGGTGTCCATGCCGGGGAACTCTGGCATCCGTTTCTTGCCTGACATGCCTGTCGCCATCACAAGTTGCTTGGGCTTTAGAACGACATCTTTGCCGTCCCGGTCGACCACAATGGTCCATTCACCCGAGGCTTCGTCGAATGTCGCGGACTTGGCTGAGGTCTTGGTCCAGTAGTTGAGCTCCATGACCTTGGTGTACATCTCAAGCCAGTCGCCGATCTTGTCCTTGGGGGAAAAGACGGGCCAGTTGTCCGGGAATTTTAGATAGGGCAAATGATCGTACCAGACGGGATCGTGCAGGCACAGGGACTTGTACCGGTTGCGCCAACTGTCGCCGGGCCGTTCGTTCCGTTCGACGATGATCGTTGGCACGCCCAGCTGACGCAGGCGTGCGCCCATCGCGATGCCGCCCTGACCGCCACCGATAATGACGCAATACGGTTGCGTATCATAGCCAAGCTCAGCTTCTTCTCGTGCGCGTTCTTCGGCCCATGTGGTCCGGTTTTTTCCAGCGCCGTGCTTGGCCCCCAATGCCCGGAGTTCGCCGGCTGGTTCCTCATGCCCTTTCAGTTCGACCAGCGTGGTCAGAAGCGTCCAGATTTTGTCGCCCTTGAGGCGGACCAATCCGTATCCCCGGCCAACTTCGGTTTCGAATGTGATCCATGCAGTGGTCACGCCGCCGTCCTCCGCTGGCGCCTCTCCCTCTGCGATTTTCCAATCGCGAGGCTTTGTGGTGGCCAGTTGTTGGGATAGCATATCGCCGACCTGGTCTTTTCCCTTGACCGTCTTGATATTCCACGTGAAACTCACCAAATCACGCCAATAACAATCATCCTCGAACATGTCGCAGGCGCGTAAAATATCTCCCTTGGCGAGCGCGTCGCCAAAGCTGTCCAGGAACGCCTGAGTTTGATCTAAAACCGTGGTGTCTAACATTGTGTCCTCCCATTAATCGCTGCAATGACACTGAAAATTGCGCAGAGATTCTGCCGGTGTCCGGACGACCATACCCTTCAAACATTGCTGCTCCGAAGTTTTTTGGCTATGAGCGGAAGACTGTGCATGTCGCGTTTGGCGTTTAAAAACTGAAGGCACTGCTAAGCTAAATTGACGCGGAGCTGGCAGGAGGGCACGACAAAGGCTGGCAAGCCTGCAGACTCTGGTAGATCTGTCCATTGCTCAGGGGTGTGACTGGCGCACCAAACGTCACTGTATTGGCACGAGGGAACAACTGTTTTTGCGTGCCACAGGCGACTTAACTGCCGATCCTATCGGCCCACACCGCAACCGTTGCTGCCATCGATTTTAAGTGGTCCGCGTGGGTAAAACCTGAAACGCGTTTGCGTGGTTTCAGATCGTGATCGCCGTCTTCAAACCAACTCATCTGGATTGCCGAGGACAGATCATATGCGGCGACTTCATCTGTAGAACCAAACGGGTCGCGCGTTCCCTGACAGATCAGAGTTGGTGTTTGCAGCCCCATCAGATGCTCAGTGCGCAGCTTTTCCGGTTTGCCAATAGGGTGGAACGGGTAACCCACACAGAGCAATCCCGCGATGCGATCGGCGTTGAACAGTTCGTCCGCAATCATACTTGCGACACGGCCGCCCATCGACTTGCCACCGATGATCATAGGCCCGTCGATCTGAAGCGCGTCGACTGCTGCCAAGTACTCGTGGTTCAACTTGTCTGCGCGGGGAGGGGGCCTCTTGGTGCCATCCGTCCGGCGGTTTGCCATGTAAGCAAACTCAAAGCGAACAACCCTGAGGTCTTGCGCGGCAAGCGCTTGGGAAATGGCTGTCATTGCTGGGGAATCCATCGGGGCACCCGCGCCGTGTGCCAGAAGCACGGTAGCTTTTGAGGTATTGGGGCCAAGCTCCAGAAAGTCGATTGCCATTGTCACCTTGGTTCCATTGGTTTTGCGTTGGCATATTCATGCAGGCAGGGGGCACACAACTTCGATCAGAGATGGTCCGCTGCTGGACAGTGCGGTGGAAAGTGCTGTTGCAAAACCGTCGGCATCCTCTGCGCGCGTGCCTGGTACGCCGTGACCTTTGGCCAAAGACACCCAGTCCAGCATTGGATTTTCGACGTCAAACATGGCCTGAGCATTCTGTCCAAAACTCTCGACCCCCACGTTCGTGAGTTCATCGCGCAGAATTTGATAACCACGATTTGCAAACACGATCACGGTGATGTCCAGATTTTCGCGTGCCATGGTCCATAGGGATTGCAGCGTATACATAGCGGATCCATCCCCGGTCAGGGCAATCACCTTTCGGTCCGGGCAAGCGATTGCGGCACCCGTGGCACAAGGTAGACACAGCCCGATTGCTCCGCCTGTACCTGCAAGCAGATCGTGCGGGCGCGCGGTGGCTGTTGGCGGTATGACATGAAATCCTGAGGTCACGGATTCATTGCAGACAATGGCGTTTTCTGGGATCAGCGCAGCGAGCGTCAAACCAACTTTTTCGAGGCTCAGTTGACCGCTGGGAATTGCAGGAAGATCAAGCGGAACGGCTTGTGTTTCGGTTTTGTTGGTTACTCCGACCGCATCGGCCAGCGATTGGATCGTCCATTCAATGTCATCTGTTGGCGCGCATAGATCCATAACCGGACAATGCGAAGGTTCGGGAACGCTCGGTTTTCCGGGATAGGCAAAGAAGGCGACGGGCCGGTCTGTTCCAAGCAGGGTAATCGAAGACGTATCTTTAAGCTGAGCGATTTTGGGCGTTACGGGATACACCAGTTGGTCCAACCGAGTTGTCCCTGCACCTTTGGAAATGCGCGGTATCAGAGTGTCGGCCAACAGGCGACACCCCGTCGCGGACGCAATTTTTCCGGCCAGTTCACGCAGTGGCCCGAACAGGGCTGACCCGCCGATCATCAGCGCGGCATGTGGCGTCGTCAGTCGCACCGCTGCGGCCTCGATATCCTCGGGTGATGGCCGGTGAAGGATTTCTTGGGCGCCCAACCGTTCTGCGGCGGCGCTGGCCGGGTTCCATGCGGTATCGGCTGGCAGGACAAGTGTTGAAATCTGGCCGTTTTGCGAGCGGGCCGCCTGAACCGCGGCGGATCCATCCAAAGCGACATCAGCGGCACTGGACGACACCCGTGTCCAGTGGCTGACGGCATGGCTGATACCAAGTATGTCTCCCTTCAAGGGGCTTTCATATCGCTGGTGATGTGTTGCGTGATCCCCGACGACATTAACGATTCCGGATCCTGCCTTGCGGGCGTTGTGCAGATTGGCGAATGCATTGCCAAAACCCGGCGCGAGATGCAGGAGCGTGCCTGCAACATCCCGTTTCATCCGAAAATACCCGTCTGCCGCGCCTGTTGTGCCACCTTCGAACAGGCAAAGAACGCAATTCATGTCGGTGTGCTGATCCAAGGCGGCCACGAAATGCATTTCTGAGGTGCCGGGATTTGCAAAGACTGTGTCCACGCCATTGTTCAAAAGCGTTTTTACGAGCGATTGGGCGCCGTTCATCATGTTTCCCCTAACCTCAGTGAGTGCAGTCAATTGCTGCGAATGCTCGCACGAAAACTGTTTCACACACACACCTAATCTGTCGGGCGGAGTGTTTGGAAGGGTGTCTTGGCCTGACTATGGCCTGACTTTGGGGTTGTCTCGTTTGTTTAAGTTTGGTGTCAGAGCACTGCTTCGAGCGAACAAGGAAGTGTTGCTGAGGGCGCCAACATACCGCTCAGAGCCCAAAGCAGTTGGATTGAAAACGCGGTCTTTGCGGACGTTCATATGCGCATTCCGTAATGACGCATCTTATGTCGTCACTGCGGCTATTCAAACTGACCTTTCGAGGGGGGGGCAGTTTGCAAAACTCTGCGAGGTCGAAGAGCCTTGCAAGGATGCGACGGGCCATCACGCACTGTTTGATTGGACTGATCCGAGTATTGGCAATGGCACGTGAGAGTGCGACCTTCATTCGTTTTGAAATCGTCGCCTACATGCGTTTTTTGCCATCGCGTTCTGCGCCAAAAACACGATCCTTGCCAGGTTCCTAGCTTTCGCGGAAGGCCCGGGCAAAGTAGTCGGTCAAAGGTTTGGCGAGATAGTTGAGCGGTGAGCGTTCTGCGGTTTTTATGAACGCCTCGACCGGCATGCCGGGCAGGAGAGTCTGGCCACCCAGTTTTTCCATCTCGCCCTCAGAAGGAATAAGCTCAACCTGATAATAGGACACACCAGACGCTTGGTCGGTAAACACGTCGGCGGATAGTTTGGTGACACGGCCAAACACTTCGGGCGTCATGCGCTGATCAAAGGCGGCAAAGCGCAGTGACGCCTCTTGCCCGACATGCACCTGATCCACATGGATCGGGTCAATCCGAGCGGAGACAATCATCGGTTGATCCTGCGGGATGATAAACATGATCGGTTCTGCGGGTGAGACCACGGATTGCAATGCAAAGACCCGGGAGTCGTAAATCACGCCGCCGACAGGTGCGCGCAGTTCGGTGCGGGACAGTGTTTCGAGCGTGCTCAGGCGGCGTTGCACCAATTCGATTTCCTGAAACTGTAAGTCGCGCAAGGTCGAGATAGCCTCTTCGCGCAGCCGCGTTGTCAGAGCGATCCGCTCAATATTCAGAGCTGCGATCTGGCCACGCAGTTGCGCAACATTGGCGGTCAGGCTGCCGATTTCACCCAGCAGGCGCGCCTGCTCGCGCTGCAATGCCGAAACGCGCGCGGCAGGCGTCAGACCTTTTTCAAACAAGCTTTGGGCGTCGACCAACTCGGTTTCGATCAACCCCCGTTGCGTCGCAAGTGCTGCAAGCTGCGCGCTGGCCCCATCGATCTGGTTTTCGGCCTGTGCAATTTGCTCGGCAATCTGTTCTTCGCTTTGGCGCAACGTGTCTGCGCGCGCCTCAAACAGGCGTTGCTGTCCGTCAATCAGACCTTGCACCGCAGGGTCTGTGACTGCTTCTGCCAAAAGTCCATCTGGGGCGGGCAACGCATTCAGCCCGTCGCGCTCTGCTTGCAACCGCGCCTTACGTGCCAACAACTCAAAGAGTTGCCCTTCGAGAATAGCCAGCTCTGAGCGTAACTGTCTGTCATCAAAGCGCAGCACCACGTCGCCGGATGCGACGAAGTCGCCATCCTTGACCAAGAGTTCGCCGACCACCCCCCCCTGAGGATGTTGCAGGACCTGCCGGTTGGATTCGACTTGGATCATTCCCGATGCGATCACGGCGCCCGCAATGCGAGCGTTTACACTCCAATAGCCAAGAACACCCACAAGGACGATCAGGGCGCCTGCGCCGACCAAGAGAGGTCCAGTGGCCTTCCACTTACGTTCGTCTTTTTTCTCGGCGCTCATGACTGCGATACCTTTGTGAGCGTGCGCTGAATGTCACGCACGTTGCTCACCGTCGATTTCAACACTTCGTCGCGCGGTCCATCGGCCTTGATGCGTCCGTCTTCGATGACCAGCAATCGGTCACATTCGGTGATGGCAGTTGGACGATGGGTCAGAATAATGACAGATCGGTTGCTCGCCTTGAACTCTCGCACTGCAATGTTGAGCGCGACGGACCCTTCATGGTCGAGTGCCGAGTTCGGTTCATCCAGCACCAACAAAACAGGATCGCCGTAGAACGCCCGCGCCAGCGCGATCCGTTGTTTCTGACCGCCTGACAACTGGCTATCTTCGCTTAGGACAACCGTTTTGTATCCATCCGGCAGAGACAATATCATTTCGTGGGCATTGGCCCGTTTCGCGGCCTCGACGATCTTTGCGTCATCGGGAGCGGTGCTCATGCGTGCAATGTTTTCGGCAATTGTGCCGTTAAACAGGACCACATTCTGGGGCAGGTAACCGATGTAGGCCCCCAAGGCATCGGCACCGTATTGATCTACGGTTGCCCCGCCAAACCGGACCTCGCCTGCCACCACACGGGTCAGGCCCATAATGGATTTTGCCAGCGTAGATTTACCTGATCCACTTTTGCCGATGACACCCAGGACTTCGCCCTCGGACAGATAAAAGTTTATGGCCGATAGGGTCGGGGCCTTTGCACCTTGCGACATCACAGTAACGCCAGTGAACATTACGTTAGGCGCCGGTGTGGGCAGGGCATGAGTTTGCACTTCGGGCGGTGTGGTTTTCAGCAACTCCGCCAATGCAGCCCATGCCGCGCGTGCGCGTTGGACCATCGGCCACTGACCGATGGATTGTTCGATCGGCGCCAGCGCGCGGCCCAACAGAATTGAGCCCGCAATCATCGCCCCGGCCGTCATTTCGCTTTGCAACACCAGATAAGCGCCGACGCCCAGCATCGCCGATTGCAAAAACAGCCGGAATGTTTTGGTCATCGCTGTGAACAGACCTGTCCAGTCGCTTGATTTGATCGTGTCGCTTAGCGCCTTGTCACGCATCAAATGCCAGCGCGCAGAAACCGCTGTTCCCATCCCCTGTGAGCGCACAACCTCGGCCGAGCGTCGCACCTGTTCGGCAAAGGCGTTGGCCTGACCTGATGCTATTTGGGCGTCCAGCGTCTTGTTCCGCGTCAGAAGGGCGTTCAGCAAGGTGATGACGATGAGCAACGCCCCACCAAAAACGGCCAACCACCCCAGCACAGGATGAAAAATGAAAATTGCAGCAATGAAGAAAGGCGTCCACGGCACGTCAAACAACGCCAGCATGACAGGTGAAGTGAAGAGGGTTTGAACTGACTCGAGATCGCGCAAACCGCTTGCTGGCGCGCCACGTTCTTTGGGTAAGAGGGCACGCTGAAGCACAGCATCAAACACCCGGTCATCCAGACTGGATTGAAAACGAGCGCCGAAGCGCGCCAGAACCCGACCGCGCGCATAATCCAGACAGCCCATCAAAGCATAAAGCGCCGCAACGAGAATAAACAACGCGACCAGCGTTTCTTCGGATCGTGATCCCAGCACCCGGTCATAGACTTGCAACATGAACAAGGGACCGGTCAGCGTCAGAATGTTCACAAAAACGCTGAACAGAAAAACGGACCACAAAAGCCACAAGCCTTGGGCGCGCGCAGCCCGCAACTCGGGCAGGCCAATTGGTGTTTCAATCGTCACTGTGAAATACCGATCTTTGGTTCAATTTCCATCACAGCGGGCAGTACTCCCCAAATCGCTAATTGTATTTCTCAGGCACAGTTGCCCAATGTTACACACTGTCTGTGGTGAAGTAAGGGCATCATCGGCATTTTCCATCCCAAACCACGCGTCTTGGGCAAGGCTAGCGGATCTATTGGTGCGCAGAGCAAAAACCATCGTTGATGGTCCGCCCGGCGTGTTCGCTGCGAGCAGGTGCAAAGCGGCGACAGGAAGTGGGGTTTCCCCGCAGTCCATACCCAAAGACGCTTTGGTCGAAAAATCCCGTCGCTCATGCGTTCTGTCAAGAATTGGAAACTTGTAGAAACAAACGACGTGATGGCGATGGTGTGCAAGGAATTTACCTAATTTTAATAGTGTTTTAGCCAAAGGGCGCGCCTGTTCCAGCGGCCTTTATCTGACAACAGGTTTACAGAATCTGACCCCCTCGAAATCCTCGAAACATTTCTTTGGCGAATTTTCGATTGTTTGGTCTGGGCTGAGGCCGTCGTTTTAGGTGGCGGCCACAGGGATTGCCTTGGTCTGTTCCGGCACGTGGACCGGTAGCCAGATTTCGAAACACGCGCCGCCTTCGGGCATGTTGCGTGCCCGGATCAAACCGCCCGCCCTTTGGATCAGCGTCTGCGAGATGGACAAGCCAAGGCCAGTCCCTTCGGCCTGTTTGGTGCTGTAGAACGGGGCAAAAACCTGATCGATCAGCGCGGGATCAATGCCCGGCCCGGTGTCTTGAACCGACACCGCGACACCCGCGATGCTGTCGCGATCTGATGGTTCTACCCGCAACGTCAGGGTCCCATGCCCGCCCATTGCCTGCACCGCGTTCATGATCAGATTGATCAGAACCTGCTGCAATTCGCCGGGATCGATGCGCACCTGCAGGGTCGTGTCCGTTTGCGTCTTTACCTCAATATTGCCCTGCGACAACACATGGTTGACCAGCACCAGACAATCCTTGACCACTGGGGCCACAGGCACCGCCTGTTCTAGGTCGGCAAACTCGCCGGGGCGGGCAAATTGCAGCAACTTGCCAACAATGGTCTGAATCCGCGACACTTGACGGTCAACGAGGCCCAGTTCCGTCTGGATCGCGGCGCTGCCCTCGCCAAGACTTTCGCGGATCACGTCCACATTGCCCTGAATGACGGCAACCGGGTTGTTGATTTCGTGTGCGACGCCCGCCGTAATCTCGCCGATCGAAGCAAGTTTTTCGCTCATCACCAATTGGCGAAACGTTTCTTCGAGCTTTTCATTGGTGCGTTTGAGTTCGGCCGTGCGCTTGTCCACCCGGTCGTTGAGGTCCTGATTAAGCGTGCGCAGTTCGCGGTCGCGCTGTTGCACCTGATCCAGAAGGTCATCAAGGTGGCCCGCCACCTGTCCCACCTCGTCGTTCGCTTCACCGAGGTCGATCCTCGCAGACAGGTTACCGCCTTGGACCAGTGACATGGTGTGTGTCATCCGCTCAAGCGGGGCAAAAATGCCTTTGGCCAGCCGTAGGAACAGCGGCGCAGACAGCAAGAGGACAGCTGCAAAGGCACCAAGGATCCACAGGAACGCATTGCGCTTGGCGGCGGTAAACGGTTCTTCGAGAAAGCCGACGTATAGCATACCAACATAGGTGCCAAAGCTATCGGTGAGCGGCAGATACCCTGAAATGTACCAGTCATTCACCACAAACGCCCGGTCCAGCCACGTCCGTCCGTTGCCGAGCACCTCGCCCCGTACCGCGGCCGAGACGCGGGTGCCAAGGGCACGCACATCTTCGAACATGCGCACATTGGTCGACACGCGCACATCGTCCAGAAACAAGGTGGCCGTGCCCTGACGCAGCGCGCCTGTTTCTTCTTCGAGATAAACCAGCGCGTTGATCGTATCGATGAACGCCAGATTGCGGTTCAGCAAGACGCCGCCCACCAACACTCCGGCCCTGTCTGGTAAAGCCACGGGCGTGGCCGAATGGATCACCATGCCGCGATCCTCGACCGTGCGGTCAGTCGGGACAGCGGCCTCGGTTTCGATCAGCGACAGGCGCGCGCGGGCGGCAAGTTCGGGCGATATCGCCTCGAGGTCCGGGCCCGAAAAAATGTCGATCTCGGTTCGGCTGGTGCCAGTTGCGGCCATGTCGATCACAGGCCAACTGGCTTGAACATCGCCCACGTCTTGCATCGATAAGTAGTAGAGAAAATCCAAGCCAAGTTCGCCACGCTTGGCATCAAAGAAGGCGTCGAAATCTTCTGGTGAGGCTTGCGCGAACTCCACAGACCCGGCCACGGCCTGCAACTCTTCGCCTGTCCCAACCATCAGGCGGGACAGATACTGTTCGGCAATCCGTAAATCGCTTTCTACATTGGCAATCAGCACCTGATCGTAATCCGCAGTCCAACGCGTCATGCCCAGAAAAAGCATCAGCGGCATCAGCAGCACCATGGGTGCCAGAGCAAGGATCATCAGGCGAAAGCGGACAGAGTTCATGAGATCACGCTATCAAAGCGGGCTGGTTTCCGCAAAGCTGCGCAGAAAGGTCAGATAAACAGGGCCGGGGTCGTGCGGTGGGCTTGGTGCTCTAGGCATAGCCGCGCCGCTCTTTTTCGATCTGGTATGGATCATGGCGGTGATGCCCCGCTCGCCAACGCAAATGCCCGCCGTGAATTTTGCAGCCTTTGGACAAAAGGGCCCGCTGCCTGCGCGCTTATGGCGCCCCTTGGGACAAGCTGGGGAAACCCGCAAACAGGGCTGGTAACACCCCGCAAAAACGGTCAAATTTGGCGTCGAAAAGTGCAGGGAGGATCGGCCATCGTCGATCTATGGGAAGGGTTGTACCAAGCCTTTTGGCTGGTCGTCACATTCGATGCAGAGTTGGCAGAGATCGCGCTCCGCTCGCTTCGCGTCACCCTGACCGCGTTGGTTATCGCCTGCCTGATCGCCCTCCCGTTATCTGCACTTCTGGCGGTCCGCCGGTTTCGTTGGCGACGCACCGTGATTGCCATTTTGAACGCGCTTATGGGGTTGCCGCCCGTGGTCGTGGGATTGATCGTCTATATTTTTCTGTCCCGTTCAGGACCATTGGGCGCGCTTGGGTTGCTGTTCACCCCAACCGCAATGATCGTGGCGCAGGTGATCATCATTGTGCCTCTCATCGCCTCAATCGCGCACCAGTCATTGCGCGACCTCTGGGCGGAATATCACGACCTGCTCATTTCACTTAACGTTTCGCAGTTTCAAAAAATCCGCACGCTTTTGTGGGATGCACGGCGTGCGCTGTTGACGGCCGCCTTGGCTGGGTTTGGCCGTGGGACCGGCGAGGTTGGAGCCATCATGATCGTGGGCGGCAACATCGACCACGCGACCCGCGTTTTGACCACCGCCATCGCACTGGAAACCGGCAAGGGTCAGTTTGCGCTCGCGCTTGCTTTGGGATTTGTCCTGATCGCTTTGGCACTGAGCGTAAATCTGGCGATCCACTGGGTGGGCCAAACGGAACGGGACAGCCGATGGTGACCGAACTGTTTCCCTTGACCCTTGAGGGCGCCGAGACCTCGCGTCGTGGCAAGCGCCTTGTCGGGCCGGTTGATCTGCGGCTTGACGGTGAGGGGTTGTGCGTGGTGATTGGGCCGAACGGGGCGGGCAAGACCACGCTTTTGCGGTTGATGCACGGTACTGCGCGGCTGACCGGCGGGCGTATCAATTGGGCTTGTGCGACGGATCAGGCGCGGCACCATCAGGCCTTTGTCTTTCAGCGACCCATCGTCTTGCGTCGTACGGTCGAAGAAAACCTGACCTACCCGTTGCGTTTGCGGCGTGTGGCCAAAGCGGAGGCGCGCACGGCGGCGCGGGAGTGGGCAGAGCGGGTTGGCCTTTCGCAATTGCTGGGCCATCGGGCAGGGGTTTTGTCAGGTGGTGAACAACAAAAGCTGGCCATCGCCCGGGCCTTGATCACAAACCCCGCATTGGTGTTTCTGGACGAACCAACCGCCTCGCTTGACGGGCGGGCCACGCGCGAGATTGAGGGCATTCTGCAGCAAGCCAAGGCGGATGGAACGCGCCTGATCCTGTCGACGCATGACATGGGTCAGGCCCGGCGCATCGGCGATCTGGTTGTGTTCATGTTGGGCGGCAAAGTGCACGAAACCGCACCCGCATCTGCATTCTTTGACACCGCAACGACGCCCGAGGCGCGGGCATTTATCAATGGAGACATTGTCGAATGAAACAGACACTGGGATTGGCCATTCTTGCCATTTTTGCAACTGGCATCGCCCATGCCGATGCGCTGCGCATGGCGGTCACAACGTCCTTTCACAACTCCGGTCTGGCCGAAGTTCTGTTGCCCGAAATCAAGGATGACTTGGGTTTGGAGGTGCAGTTGTTGGTGGTTGGCACGGGGCAGGCGCTCAAGCTTGGTCAGGCGGGGGATGTCGATGCGATCCTTGTCCATTCCCGGGCGTCTGAAGAGGCGTTTGTTGCTGACGGATACGGCACGCACCGACGCGAGATCATGTACAATGACTTTGTCCTGATAGGCCCTGCTGCGGACCCTGCGCGCATTCAGGGCGCGGCTGAGGTCACGGATGCGCTGTCTGCCATAGCGGCGGGAGAGGCCAGTTTTGTCAGCCGTGGCGACGACAGCGGGACTCATAAGAAAGAAGTGAGTTTGTGGACTGGCGCGGGTCTTGACCCGGACAGTTTTGGGCCGTGGTATCGCGCGGTTGGCTCAGGAATGGGCGCTGCACTGAACACCGCGTCGGGCCTTGACGCCTACATCATATCGGACCGGGCCAGTTGGCTGAATTTCGGAAATAAGGGTGATCTGGCGCTGTTGTTTGCAGGCGACCCGGTGTTGTTCAACCAATATGCCTTTTTGCCTGTAGATCCCGCCCGGCATCCGCACGTCAAAGCCGAACTGGTGAACAAGCTGGAAGGGTGGCTCACGTCACCGCGCGCTGCTGCTTTGATCGATGGCTATATGATTGATGGCGAAACACTTTTTGTGTTCAACGCGAAATAAGCCGTGTCCGATAGTCAGTGATCCATATCACCATGAATGGCGAACTGATCCAGCCCCGCATCCTGCGGCTGGATCGAGCGGAACGCTTCGCGGACCCCCGACTCTGTCAACTCTCGGGCGACGGTCAGCAGAGTGTTGGGGCCATGATCTTCGCAAAGCTCGACCATGTGGGCCAACTCTTCGGACGCCACAGGCGTGGCCGCCTCAACCGAAGGTGCCCCGTAATAGGTAACGAAGTGTTGGGCCAAAAGCGCGGTTAGCGTTTCCAACTCGGGCTGTTCCAGCTGTGTCACAGCAACGAATGTCACGCGCCCGCCGGTTTCCAGACCAAGCCACCCGTTTGCAAAGGCTTGTCGCGCTTTGCCGGTCAGATCGCCTTCGCCCCAGTCGGAGAACTCAAAGCCGCCGGAAATGCACCATTCGCCGGTGCGGGCCGGGCTGGCAAAGACGTTCATGTCGCTTTCGTCAAAGTGGATCGCGCGGGCGAGTTTCATCACGTGGTCTCCAGGACGGTGGTGAGAGGGATCAGATGGGTTGAGTCTGCGTCACGCAAGAGCATGCCAAACTCTTCGTCGATGCCAAGAAATGTGCCGGTCAGAGACTGGTTAGTCGCCTCTTCGCCAATGCCATGCGCAATGCCGCGCCACTCGGAATGCAGACTGGCGCTGCCGTCTGTTTCCCATCGGTTCAGCCAATTCAAGGTATGGCGCGCCCAAGCCTCGAGCAGGTGAGGCGGTGAGACATCGGCGCACCCCTCGGCAAACAGCGCGGTTTCATCCGGGGTCAGGCCGGTGTCTTCAAAGGGGGGGACAAGCGGCAGAGTAAAGCCCACCACCAGCCAATCAGGTACGGCCTTTGGATCAGTGTCTGACGCCATCGCTCGAAATGCGCCGCAGCGCGCGCCGTTCACGCGAATGCCGCCGTACCAGTCGAGATGCACGGCAACTTCGGGCGGAGCCAACGCGCCCAACGCGTTTTGCAGACCCACACCGCACAGAGGCAGCATGGCCATGGCCGTCTGCAATGGCACCTCGGGTGCGAAAACCAAGGCTGCTTCCAGCGCATCGGCCCGCAATTTGTAAGCGATAAGACCGGCGTCACACCCCAGCGTCGCCTTCATCACCGCATGGTCAAAAGCGTGGTCGGGTGCGGCTTCGCCCCACATCAGTGGTGGAAAGGTGACCTCTGGTGCGTCACTCATGCGACACCCTTTGCAATGAGGGCCGCCGCGACGTCCTGAAACGCCTTGGCTTGTGGTCCGTCTGGCTGACTGACAGTGATCGGTGCGCCCCCGTCAGAGGCAAGGCGGATTTGCAGATCCAGCGGCACCTCGGCCAAAAGAGGGATGTCCAGTTTTGCGGCTTCTGCCGCGACGCCGCCGTGGCCAAACACATGCTCTTCATGGCCGCAGTTTGAACAGATATGCGTGCTCATATTCTCGATCATGCCGACGATGGGCACATTTAACTGGTTGAACATGTCGATGCCTTTGCGGGCGTCAATCATGGCCACATCCTGCGGTGTGGATACTATGATCGCACCATCCACCGGGGCTTTTTGTGCCAGCGTCATCTGCACGTCGCCGGTGCCCGGCGGCAGATCCACGATCAGCACATCGAGTGCACCCCATTGGACCTGCGTCATCATCTGTTGCAACGCGCCCATCAGCATGGGGCCACGCCAGACCACCGCCTGATCCTCGTTCGTCATCAGGCCGATAGACATCATCGTCACGCCATGGTTGCGCATCGGCAGGATCGTCTTGCCATCGGGTGAAGCGGGGCGCCCGGACACGCCGAGCATGCGTGGCTGCGACGGGCCGTAAACATCAGCGTCCAAAAGACCAACGCGCCGCCCCTGTTGCGCAAGCGCGCAGGCGATATTGGCGGACACGGTCGATTTGCCCACGCCGCCCTTGCCCGATGCAATCGCCAGAATGCGGTCGATACCGGGGATTTTCTGCGGGCCTTTCGGCTCTGCCGCTTTGGACGGGCGCAGGTCAGGTGGGGGGGCCTTTTCGGTGTGGCCGGTCAGCACGATGGACACCTGATTGATGCCCTCCATCGCGCCCAAAGCGGCCTCGGCCTTGCTTTTGATGTCTTCATAGATCGCGGCGTCTGCCGGGTTGATTTCCATCACAAAGCGCACAGCGCCGTCCGCCACATTCAACGCCCGCATCACACCGCTGGACACGATGTCGCCGCCCGGTGCCTCGAGGCCCTTGAGAACGTCGAGTACTTGTTCCCTGCTTGTGCTCACGCGTCAGTCCTGCCCGGAAATTGTGCCGGAGACCTCGTGGGTCATCCCCAGCTCTTCGATGGTGATCACAGCCTTGACCGCGTAGCTTTTGCCACTGGCGCCGCCCGTGCGCACCGCCTCTTCGATCGCCTGCTGCGAGGTCACGCCGACCTGTTTCAGGAATTTGCGCATGGACATGTTGAAGTCGTCGCTCATGGGTTTTGCTCTCCTTGTCGTTGACGGAATGCGGGTGGGGTGCCTAATCTGGCCTCATGCGCATCCTTGTTGTTTTGATAGTGATGTTGTTGCCCGGCCTTGCAAGGGCAGATGACCGACAAGTCTCGCTTTACGCGCCGCCGGCGCTGATCGAAAGCGGGCTGGTTCAGCACATCAAGCCGCGATTTTCCCTGAAAACGCAGGTTAAGGTCGATATTGTGGGCAGCGTCGATGCGGCTGATATTGTTCTGGGTGCCGAGGGTAGACCCCTGTTTTCCGGCCTTGATGCGGTGTGGCATCTGGATCAGCGGCGCGACACCAAAGGTGCGGACCGTTTTGCCGAGTGGCTGGTATCTGAGATCGGGACGCGCACAATTCTGTCGTTCGCCCCTGACGGTACGCCGGTTTTTGCACCGCCGCCAGAAGAGACCGCCGCCACCGTCGCGGTTGAAATATCGCGCGAAGCGATTGCTGGAAAAGAGGTGTCGTATGTCAAATGCAGCCGCTGTCACGTGACCGAGCGGGGCAGAGGCATCTTTGGCATCGGCTCGACCCCCAGCTTTGCAGTGATGCGGGGTTTTGAGGATTGGGAGGCACGCTTTGCTGCCTTTTTCGTGTTGAACCCGCACGAGGCGTTTACCCAGATTGAGGGCGTAACCGAGCCTTTCCCGTTGGATCGCCCGTCGCCGATTTCGCCCATTGTTATGACGCTGGACGACCTCGACGCCATTCTGGCCTATGTGGCCATCGTCGAACCTGCCGATTTGGGTAAACCGCTCGAACATCAGTGATCGCGCCGTTTTGACAGATAGTCTTCGGTGGTGCGCACGCGGGGCTTTTCGCCGCCCTGAAACGGGTTGTCGGTCGAATGGAATTGGGCCGTCACCCGACAGTTGTCGCACATCTGGATCATCCGCAATTTGTCGCCTGCAAACATTGCGTGATCCTTGAGCTTGTCAGTGATCCTGTCGATTGCGGATTTTGAGCCAAAGAGGGACCCGCACTCGATGCAGGGAAAGGGCTCTTCTTCGTTTAAGACTTCCTGAGACAGGGCCGCGTCTGTCAGGTCGAGGCGCGGTTCGTAGGTGATAGCGTCTTCGGGGCAGATATTGGCGCAAAGGCCGCATTGCAGGCATGCGTCTTCCTGAAACCTGAGCTGCGGTTTGTCGGAGTTGTCGCCAAGCGCGCCGGACGGGCAGAGCGACACGCAGCTAAGGCAGAGCGTGCAGGCGTCAGTATCGACCAGAACCGCACCATAGGGCGCGCCGTCGGGCAGCGGCACCTGATCGGTGTCAGGGTGCAGGGCCCTCGCGGCCTGACGCGTGATCTGGCGGCGTGTGCCCATTGGACGGACCGGTTGTTCGATGGGGGCGGGGGCTGTTTGGTCATAGAGCGCGGCGCTCATTGCATCGGGGTCTGTCGTGTCCAGCAGCGTGCCCTTGCCTGCGCCAGCAATTGCGTTTGCCAAGGCAATCTGTGTTTCCAACGCTGGCAGATCAGCGTTAGGGCCGGGCAACAGCGTGACTGTGGCAAACCCCGCGGCAAGGCCCGCGACCGCCTCGGCATGACCGAAGGCTCCGATGGCCGACATCTCCATCGGGATCACATCGGCGGGCAGTCCGCGTCCATGGCGGGCCGACAAACGGATCATCTCGGCCCCATGGGCGTCGTGCACAAGCAGGCGCGGTGCGTGGCCGCCAGCGGCGAGATAGGCCTTGGCCAGCGTCTGAACCCGCTGCATCGTGTGATCGACTGGTGGCGCATCATAGGTGATTGCACCGGACGGGCAGGCGGCAGAACAGGCGCCGCAGCCAGCGCAGATCATAGGGTCAATTGCCACGTGGTCGCCAGCCGATGTGATCGCTCCGGTGGGGCATAGATCAAGGCAATTGGTGCACCCGGTTTGCTCGGCCCGGCTGTGCGCACAGAGCAGGGGGGCTGTTTGGACGTAGAGCGTTTTTTCGAAGGTGCCCGTCATGTGCGAGGCGGCCATCACGGCGGCGGCAACGCCCAGCGCATGCGTGGGATCGGCGCGCAAGTATCCATCCCGCTTTTCCGGTGCGGGGAACAAGGGCGTTTGCCCGCGCAAGTCCAGAATAATGTCGCATTGCGAAATGGCGCCATCGCGAGGATCGGTCAAAGAAAAAGCACCGCGCCCGCCCGGGTCCACTTGTTGCAATGCGTCAATGACAACCTCAAAGGCCGCAAAAGAACCCGATGCGCGGCGCAATTTGCCCAGCACAACGTCAAAGGCGCGGGTGTCAGGCACTTCGCTGGGCTCGTCGATCAATACGGTAACGCCCAGATGATCCTTGAGCTGGTCCGCGGCCGCCAGAGCCACATCAGCGGGGCCAAGGATCAGGCAGAGCCCCTCGCTGATCACATCAACGGTCTTTTCTTGGGCTTCTGGCAGCATCGCCTCGGCAATCAGTGCGGACATTTTGGGCAGTTTTGGGGTGTCATCCGCGCTCCAACCGGCGCGGTCGCGCAGGTCGAGCGTATGGGGGGCAGGGCGATCAAGACCCTCTGCCAGCTCTTCGAAAACGCGGGCCTCCTGGGTGCAACAAAAAACCGCGTCACCCCCCTCTAGGGCGGCTTGGGCGCGTTCAAGTTGCGTGGTGCACAGGGCAGAACAGGGGGGGCGGACGTCTAGGCCGGTGGCCTCGGACAAGGCCGTTGCATCGATGGTTTGAGTGCCCAAACAATCGCATGTTATCAATGATTTGACCACGTAATTCTCCCCCTCGGCAAGGGCATTTTTTGCCCCGTTTTTGCCTGCCTGTTGTCGCCAGCCTAGACATGATTCGCGTGACTTCACAAACCGAATTCGTCGCATGGCACGCAGCGATTCAATGCCAGAAGGCTGTAGTGATTCGCGAATTCGTATGCGGCGGCATTCCCGACTTAATCAGTCGAGTTAGACATTTCGTCCTTTGGTGGGTCACGACCTTGGACAGGCTGGCCAAATTGCAAAAACATGCCCTCGGGGCGCTTCGGGAGACAGAAAGCTCTTCTCTGATGAAAAATCCGGCAGTTTAATAAGATTAACGGGAGGACGTAGGGTGATCCGAAACCCAGACCAGCATCGGTCCATGACTTTGGGCGTCGTATTACGGCGCCTTCCTGGCGTGACACGCTGGGCCTCCTACAGCTGGAAAGCGGTTGCGGTGCTGCCCGGTGCGGGCATTGCCCACTGGCAAGAACTGCGCCGCGAAGGCGAAGCGATTGAGTACCACGCCGCCACCTTGTCCCTTGATCTGCACGGCGCCGAAACCGAAGCCTACCTGCATGGCCTCTCGGCCGAGGTGCCATCGATCTATGTGGTGATGCGCGAAAGCGAGGATGAGGGCGCCGAACCGCTTGACGTGCTCTTGGTCACGGCCTCGCCCTATGAAGCGCAGGACTATACCGACAGCGGCGAAGAGATCGTGGAGAAGGTTCCAATGCCCGAAGGGCTGATGGCGTGGGTGCAGGATTTTGTCACCGCGTTTCATCAGGACGAGGTGTTCATCAAGCGCAAGCGCGACAAGAAGCGCATTGATCTGACGCAGGATGGCATTGGCGATCCGCGTATTCAGTCGGTGGCCGACATCTATGCCTCGCCCGCCCGTCAGCGGAGGCGGATCCATTGAGCGGCGCACATGAAAAACCCCGCGATTTCTGGTCTCGCCGCCGGGCTGATGTTGAGGCTGAGGCGCAGGTTGAAGACGCTTTGGATCATGCGCGTGTGGCCGAGGTAGAGGACGCGAAGCTGGCCGAACGGTCGGACGAAGAGATTTTGGCAGAGCTGGACCTGCTGGAGCCTGAGGCGTTGGAAAGTCCTGATCAGGTGCGCGAGTTTTTGAATTCCGCGGTGCCGCAGCGTTTGAAGACCCGTGCTTTGCGCAGGCTTTGGCGGCTGAACCCGATATTCGCAAACCTCGACGGGTTGGTGGATTACGGCGAGGATTTCACGGATGCGGCCATGGTCATCGAGAATATGCAGACCGTGTATCAGGTAGGCAAAGGTATGCTAACCGCCTTTGTCGATGACGAAGAAGAAGACGAAGAGATCACGGACGAGACGTCCGAGGATGAAGACGAAAAGACACAAGCCCCAACCCTGACCGACGAAGAGGAGGAGGCCCCTATGATCGTGGCGGCCGCCCCTGACTCTTTGCCAGAACCCGAACCCGCGCCAGTGGCCATGCCCCAGCGCCGGATGCGGTTTGCTTTTGACACTGCCTGAGGATGGATGAGACCAATATGACAGCCGCCCCCGATACCACGATCAGCGATATGGATCGCGCCCGTGCGGACCTTTACAACTTTCTCGGCGCCCTTTTGGCCAATCCGCCAGAAGAGATGTTGTTGACCCAGACTGCCGGTCTGTCTGGCGATGATACCGAATTGGGTCAGGCCATCGGCACGCTGGCGAAGCTGGCAAAGGTGACCAAGCCCAAGGCCGCTGAATCCGAGTTCAACAAGCTGTTCATTGGTTTGGGTCGGGGCGAATTGTTGCCTTTCGCCAGCTACTACCTGACCGGTTTCCTGAACGAAAAACCGCTGGCCGCCCTGCGTCAGGCGATGACAGCCAAGGGCATGCAGCGATCCGAAACCGTGTTTGAACCCGAAGATAGCATTGCCAGCCTGATGGAAATGATGGGCGCGATGATTGTGGGCCGCTTTGACAAGCCGGCGGATATCACCACGCAAAAGCAGTTCTTTAATACCCATGTGGCCCCTTGGGCCTCACATTTCTTTACCGATCTGGAAGAGGCCAAAAATTCGGTCTTTTACAGCCCCGTGGGCACGGTCGGTAAAATTTTCATGTCTGTAGAGGCGGAAGCCTTTCGGATGAGCGGGGCGGAGTGATCCGCGTCAAATGGGGCGGGCAACCGTCCTCAAACAGCGAAAGGAGACTTTTCGCATGAGCAAGAAAGAAGAGGGTGCATCGCGCCGCGACTTTCTGAAGCTGGCCACGACCACGGCGCCCATAGCGGCGGCGGCGGTAGTAGCCGGGACCACAGGGGCAGAGGCGGCTGAGCCGGATCTGAGCCTGGAAAAAATGCAGGATACCGCGCACACGCGTGCGTATTTTGACAGCGCTCGGTTCTAACGAGCCAATAGGGAGGGCCGCGCCCGGGAATAAGCCCGGACATGGCAGGTGAACAGCGACTGGTTGCGTGACGCCCGACTGCTGGAAGCCGAATAAAGCCAAGCAAGCGAACCCGCCAAGGGGGAGCAAGCAAGGGAGAGAGAAATGCTTAGGAAAAAGACCAACGGGGTTGCGAGACGCTCCCAGCGGACAAGTATCCTGTCTGAGGCCGCAGGTGCCTCGGTGGACCGCCGCGCGTTTTTGCGCGGATCGGGACTGGTGATTGGGGGTCTGTCAGCGATTGCTGCCACAGGCGGAACCGTCACACAGGCCAGCGCTGCGACGGCTGTCGCGGGGCAGGTAGATCTTAAAAAGTCAGTGTGCACGCACTGCTCGGTCGGCTGTACGGTCATTGCCGAAGTGCAGAACGGCGTCTGGACGGGGCAGGAACCCGGCTGGGATAGCCCGTTCAACTTGGGTGCCCACTGTGCCAAAGGTGCCGCTGTTCGCGAGCACGCCCACGGCGAGCGTCGTCTGAAGTACCCGATGAAAAAAGAAAACGGGGAATGGAAGCGCGTTTCATGGGAGCAGGCCATCGACGAGATCGGCGGCGGCATGATGAAAATCCGGGAAGAAAGCGGCCCGGACAGCGTTTATTGGCTGGGTTCGGCCAAGCACAACAACGAACAGGCCTATCTGTTCCGCAAGTTTGCTGCCTACTGGGGCACCAACAACGTGGATCACCAGGCCCGGATTTGTCACTCAACCACAGTTGCCGGTGTTGCAAACACCTGGGGCTATGGTGCGATGACGAACTCGTACAACGACATCCACAATTCCAAGTCGATCTTTATCATCGGCGGCAACCCGGCCGAGGCGCACCCTGTGTCCTTGCTCCACTTGCTCCGTGCCAAAGAACAGAACAACGCCCCCGTCATCGTGTGTGACCCGCGCTTTACCCGCACGGCCGCCCATGCGGACGAGTACGTTCGTTTCCGTCCCGGATCGGACGTGGCTTTGGTTTGGGGTATCCTGTACCACATCTTTGAAAACGGCTGGGAAGACAAAGAGTTCATCCGCACCCGTGTCTGGGGTATGGACCAGATCAAGGAAGAGGTCGCCAAGTGGACCCCTGAAGAAGTCGAACGTGTGACCGGCGCGCCCGGTTCGCAACTGCGTCGCGTGGCCCGGACACTGGCCAACAACCGCCCCGGCACCGTGATCTGGTGTATGGGTGGTACGCAGCACACCAACGGCAACAACAACACCCGTGCCTACTGCATCCTGCAACTGGCCCTTGGCAATATGGGCACCGCAGGCGGCGGCACCAATATCTTCCGCGGCCACGACAACGTGCAAGGTGCCACGGACCTTGGTGTTTTGTCCCACACACTGCCAGGCTACTATGGTCTGAGCGCAGGCGCTTGGGCCCACTGGGGTCGCGTTTGGGGTGAAGACGCCGATTGGCTGGGTGGACAGTTTGCCACCACCACCGGTGTCGACGGCAAGGAAAAGTCACTTCAGAACCTGTCGGGTATTCCCGTCTCGCGCTGGATCGACGGTGTCCTTGAAGATCCCGACAACATGGACAACCCGAACAAAGTCCGGGCCATGGTGTTCTGGGGCCACGCGCCGAACTCTCAGACCCGTATGGTCGAGATGAAGAAGGCCATGGAAGAGCTGGACATGCTGGTCGTCATCGACCCGTTCCCCACAGTCTCTGCCGTGCTGCATGATCGCACCGATGGTGTGTATCTGTTGCCTGCGTGTACCCAGTTCGAAACGCGTGGCTCTGTCACCGCGTCGAACCGGTCCATCCAGTGGCGCGAACAGGTCATTGATCCGTTGTTCGAATCCAAGCGGGACGAAGAGATCATTGCTCTGCTCGCCCAAAAGTTCGGGTTCCACGAGCGTCTCTTCCGCAACATCAAGCTGGAAGAAGATGGCCTGACGCCCGAGCCTGAGGACACGCTGCGCGAGATCAATCGCGGCATGTGGACGGTCGGTTATACTGGTCAGTCGCCTGAGCGGATCAAGAAGCACATGGAGAACCAGCACACGTTTGATCGCACCACTTTGCAGGCCATTGGTGGCCCCGCAGATGGCGATTACTACGGTCTGCCATGGCCCAGCTGGGGCACGCCCGAGATGAACCACCCGGGCACGCCGAACCTTTACGACATGTCCAAGCCTGTTGCTGAGGGTGGTTTGACCTTCCGTGCGCGCTTTGGTGTCGAGCGGGATGGCGAAAACCTTTTGGCCGAAGGGGTCTATAGCGTTGGATCGGAAATTCAGGATGGATATCCCGAATTCACGATGCAGATGTTGATGGATCTGGGTTGGGACGGTGATCTGACAGCGGATGAACGCGCTGCCATTGATGCCGTTGCAGGTGCCAAGACCAACTGGAAGACCGACCTGTCGGGCGGTATTCAGCGGGTCGCCATTGCACATGGCTGTGCGCCCTTTGGCAATGCCAAGGCCCGTACCGTCGTGTGGACGTTCCCTGATCCGGTGCCTATCCACCGCGAGCCTCTGTACACAAACCGCAGAGACCTTGTGGAGGATTACCCCACCTACGAGGACCGTCATGCCTACCGCCTGCCGACGCTGTATGCGTCGATCCAAAAGCAGGACTTTTCGAAGGACTATCCGATCATCCTCACGTCCGGCCGTCTGGTCGAATACGAGGGCGGCGGCGACGAGACACGGTCGAACCCGTGGCTGGCCGAGCTGCAGCAGGACATGTTCGTCGAGATCAACACGCGGGACGCCAATAACCTTGGTGTGCGTGATGGTCAGCAGGTCTGGGTCGAAGGGCCCGAAGGCGGCAAGGTCAAGGTTATGGCAATGGTCACCAACAGGGTCGGCGCGGGCGTAGCCTTTATGCCGTTCCACTTTGGTGGGCACTTCCAGGGCGAAGACCAGAGGTCCAAATACCCCGACGGGGCGGACCCCTATGTGCTTGGTGAATCCACCAACACGGCCCAAACCTATGGCTATGATTCAGTAACCCAGATGCAAGAGACGAAAGCCACTCTTTGCAAAATCTGGACAGCGTAAGGAGGATACGACATGGCATTAGGAGGACAGGCTCGCGCCAAGTTCCTGTGCGACGCCGAGCGCTGCATTGAATGCAACGCCTGTGTGACCGCATGCAAAAACGAGCATGAGGTGCCATGGGGCATCAACCGCCGCCGCGTGGTGACCATCAACGATGGTGACCCCGGTGAACGGTCGATCTCTGTGGCATGCATGCACTGTTCGGACGCGCCTTGTATGGCCGTTTGCCCGGTAGACTGCTTTTACCAAAACGAGGAAGGGGTGGTTCTCCACTCCAAAGACCTCTGCATTGGTTGCGGTTATTGCTTTTACGCGTGCCCGTTTGGTGCGCCGCAATTCCCACAAGCAGGCAACTTTGGCAGCCGGGGCAAAATGGACAAGTGTACATTCTGCGCCGGTGGTCCGGAGGAAACCCACTCGACCGCCGAATTCGCCAAGTACGGGCGCAACCGGATCGCCGAGGGCAAGCTGCCCATCTGCGCCGAGATGTGTTCGACCAAGGCGTTGCTGGCGGGGGATGGCGACGTTGTGTCAGGCATCTACCGCGAACGCGTCGTGGCCCGTGGCTTTGGCTCGGGCGCTTGGGGCTGGGGTTCTGCCTACGGCAACCAAGGCGGCTGATCCGCAAAAGCAAAGCCAAAGGCGCGATACCATATTGCGCCTTTGAACACCGGGAACAGGTTTTGAAATCTGTTCCCGGGACCTTTGACAGTTTCCGACCGGCTTTCTTTCAAAGAAAGCGGTCTCTGCATCTAATCGAGGACAATCATGCGAATTCTTCTGAGTGTGATAACAGCGCTGTTTCTGGCCCTCCCGGCCATGGCACAGGACACTGCAACAGCACCCGACCGGTCCGCCACTGGCGGTGCCACAACGCTCGAAGACATCATGGCCCGACAGCGGGGAGAACAGGTTGACCAATCCTATCGCCGTGAAAATACAGGCGACCCGGACAGTGCGGCCGGCATGGCCTCTCAATTGGGCACGCTTGGCGGTGCTTCTGACCCCGAGCTGTGGCGCGCGTTGCGTTTTGGATCGGCCGACATCACCGTGTCGTCAGGGGGCGAAGTCGCCTCTGTCCTGATCCAGGATGGCGGCATGTCGTGGTTACAGTTTCGCCAAGGGCCGCTGGCCAAATACGGCGGCTATCTGCTTTTGGGCACCATTGCGCTTCTGCTCGTGTTCTTTGTCCTGCGCGGGCGGGTCAAACTGGATTACGAAAAGACTGGGCGCACTGTAACCCGGTTCAAAACATTTGAGCGGGCCTCGCACTGGCTGCTGGCCGGATCGTTTATCCTGCTTGGGATCACCGGCCTTTTGACCTTGTTCGGGCGCATGTTCATCGCGCCCTACATCTCCAAAGAGTTCAATGCGACGCTGCTTTTGGCCTCAAAGTTCATCCACAACAACGTGGCGTGGGCCTTCATTGTGGCGTTGATTGCGGTGTTCTTCCTTTGGGTCTGGCACAACATTCCGAACCGCACAGACATCACTTGGTTTGCTCAGGCGGGCGGTATCATCGGCTCGAAACACCCGCCGGCTAAAAAGTTCAACGGCGGGCAAAAGATTATCTTCTGGAGCGTCATTCTATTGGGGAGTTCTATCTCGCTCTCTGGCGTGTCGCTACTCTTTCCTTTCGAGCTGCCGATGTTCATGAAGACCTTTGATCTGATGCGTAGTGTGGGCATTGAAACGCTCCCCATCTACGGGCCGTTGCCCATTGGTCTCGCCCCACATGAAGAAATGCAATACGCCCAAGCGTGGCACGCCATCGTCGCTTTTGTCCTGATGGCGATCATCATTGCCCACATTTATATCGGGTCGATTGGCATGGAAGGTGCCTATGACGCGATGGGATCGGGCGAGGTGGACGAGGCCTGGGCTCGTCAACACCATTCGCTCTGGCTCGAAGAGTTGGAGGCAAAAGGCAAGGTTGCGCCCAAAGATGCGACACCTGCTGAGTAGTCTGATGTTGTGTCTGGCGCTGCCCGCTGCGGCGCAGGACTTCAACACCTATAAGGGCCATGGTGGGCCCGTTATGGGGCTGGTTGTGACAGAGGATGGCACACTGGCCTCAGCCAGTTTTGACAACTCTGTCGGCGTTTGGGATGGGCCCGAACCCCGCTGGCTGGAAGGCCATGATGCGGCCGTGACTGCGATCGCGCAGGGCACAGATGGGACGTTGATCTCAGGCGGTGATGACTTTGCTGTTTGGCATTGGGGCGACACCCCGCGCAAGATTGGCCAGCACAAGGGCAAGGTCACCTCATTGGCGGCCTCACCTGATGGAACGTTCATTGCGAGCGGGTCGTGGGATGGAGATATTGTCCTGTGGCCCATGGCACAGGGACAGGCCGTGACCCTGCCTTATGCCGGAGCAGGGGTGAACGCAGTGGCGTACACACCTGATGGTAAGGCCCTGTTTGCTGCTACGTCCAAAGGTGATCTGCTGCGCTATGACGTGCAAACTATGGATACACCGCGTCCGGTGGTTCGGCATGGGTTCGGGATCAACAGGTTACATGTCGGGGACGGCTGGGTGGCTTATGGCGCGGTAGACGGCGGCACAAGGGTGGTGGACGCCGACACCGGCGCGCAGATTGCCGACTTCACGCTTGATCGGCGTCCGATCCTCGCCTTGACGCATCACGCAGCTACGGGTCAGCTGGCCATTGGGGACGGCGAAGGCCACATCATGATGGTGGATACAAACAGCTGGCGGATCAGCCGCGATTTTCGTGCCATGCGGGCGGGGCCGGTCTGGGCGCTGGCCTTTTCGCAGGACGGCACAATTATCCATGCCGGTGGCATCGACGATGTGATCTATGCTTGGCCTGTGGCACTGCTTGACACATATGATCCGGCGGGTGGCGAAGGGCGCAGTTTTCTGCGGGACGCCGCCACAATGAGCAATGGAGAAAGGCAGTTCATGCGCAAATGCTCCATCTGTCACAGCCTTGACGCGGGGCCTTCGCGCAAGGCCGGGCCGACCCTGCACGGGATATTTGGCCGCAGGGCAGGGACATTGCCGGACTATCGATTTTCACCCATTCTGGACGGGTCGACGATTGTCTGGGACGAAACGACCATCGACGCCCTGTTTGACGAGGGCCCCGATCACTATATTCCAGGCTCAAAGATGCCGATGCAGGTGATCGCGCAACCCCAAGACCGGGCCGACCTGATCGCATTTCTGCGCACGGCCACCAATAAGGAGTGAACCATGAGAGCCATGTTAATGGGCTTTGCCGCGATAATTGTGATTTCGATTGGATCGTATTTCGTGCTGCAAGAGATGGGTTTCTCGGTTGAAGCCCGCAACTCGGGTGACGCGGTCAGGCTGGACTAGGCGATGAACGAGACGGCCCGGGCCACGCCCGACATGTACGGCACATCGCTTGCCGGCGCTTCGATATTGGTGATCGATGATGAAGTGGGCATGCGCCACTTTCTGACCAAGACGTTTGAGGCGCGGGTCAAGCGGGTGCATGCTGTCGGATCGCCTGCGCAAGCGTCCAAGGCGCTGGACGAGGCGCAATATGATTTGGTGATTATCGACAACCTGATGCCCGGTGGCACTGGCCTTGATTGGCTGAACGAGCAGCAGCGCAAAGGGTTCTTTGCTGATGTGATCATGATCACCGCTTATGCGGATTTGGAAACCGCCATTGCCGCCTTGCGAGCGGGGGTCAGTGATTTTGTTCTCAAACCCTTCCGCGCCAACCAGATTCTGAGCGCTGTGGCCCGGACACTGGACCGCAAATACCTGCAACGGGACAACACACTGCTGCGCCGTGAACTGTCGACTGGCGCGCAGCGGGGCAAATTGCTGGGCAACTCCGATCCGATGGAAACGGTACGCACTATGCTTAACCGTCTTGCCCCTTTGCCGACGCCGGTGCTGTTCACCGGGGCCAGCGGCACGGGTAAGGAACTGGCCGCCCGTCATTTGCATGATGCATCCAACCGGGCCGAGGCCCCCTTTGTGCCGATCAACTGCGCAACGCTGCAACCTGACCGCTTTGCCCAAGAACTCTTTGGTTCGGTCGAAGGAGAGGACCATCTGAAACCCGGTTTGCTGCTGCTGGCCGATGGCGGGACACTGTTTCTGGACGAGGTCGCGCAGATGCCTGAAACGGTTCAGGCGGCCCTGCTGCGCGTGTTAGAGGAGAAAAAAGTGCGCCCCGTAGGGGCCGAGCGTGAGATCCCGTTGAACCTGCGGTTTCTGTTCGCCACCAACGACGACATCGAAGCGGCCGTGGCTGCGGGCCGGTTCCGCGAAGACCTTTATCACCGCATTCACGTGGTCAAGATCGACATGCCCCATCTGCGCGACCGCATGGAGGATATCGTTGAACTGGCTGCACATTTTATGGCACATTTTTCGGAAAGCCTTGGAATGCCTTCGCTTGAACTGGATGCCGAGACGTTGCTGAAACTGCGCCGATACGACTGGCCCGGCAATGTACGCGAACTGCGTAATTTGATCGAGAGGTCGGTGATCCTGGGCGCATTTCCGGATGCGTTTTCGGGCGATGGCAGTGTGACGGGCGCGCAAGCCATTGAGAACCTTGATCTGGTGACCCAACGCCACATCCTACGCATGCTGGACCGCTGTGACGGCAACCGCGCCGAAGCTGCACGTCGGCTGGGCGTGTCGCGGAAGACCATCGACCGTAAACTGGCGGTCTGGTCGGAGTAGCGGCTGAGACTGGATGGTTGTTGCGGTGAGGTCGTAGCTCTCTCTACCATTTGTCAAAGAGATGAAGAGCTTTTGCTCATCTGGCAGGAAGTTGCGGCCGTCTGGCGCGCTAGGATCGCATGCGCCGCAATGTTGGCTTTTCCGTTTCAAATCGCCGGATCTGGTCTCTGAGGCTCCGTCGCTTTGAACAAGGGACCAGGAGGCAATGCCGGGCCTGACCTATATGGCGTGGTGGCAGGGATGCCAGAATTTCCCAAAACCGCCTCCTGAGCTGTATGTAGCGAAGGGCCAGTTCGAACCCAAAGGAAACGGCTCATCAAATCTATCGAAGGTGCGCTTTGACTGCGGACAATATGGCATCTGCACACCCATAACTAAGGACCCAGAAAAAGCGCCGCAGAAGCCAAACTTCTTAATCGGCAAGAATGAGCAGCTCGTCGAACCGGTTCATATTTGCGAACTGACAGAAGGCTGGTGCCGTGAGCGGGATAACGGGTGAGGCGTTGGCGAGGTCGGCGAGTATTGATGAGAGTTCGGCCTCCCAATGAGATTGGGCGGAATCGGGAAGCCACCCAACCGGATAGGCGAACGTCATGTGGTATTGGTAGCTGTCGTGGTCATCGTGACGGTATCCGAAAGGCGTCGTGAGCGCCTCGCGCAAAGCGCGCAGATTGATTTCGTCTTTTTCGGTTGCCCCTTCGAGGATTAATCCAGTCGGCCGCAATCCAGCTACGCGCACGGCAAAACCGGGTGGTGGTGAAAACTCAGTTAGGCGGGCAAGGATTGATTTCGTAGCACTTTCGACCGAAGCCGTCGCGCAATCGAAATCTGCTGGCCATGAATTCTGTGTTCGACGTGACTCGATCACACCTTCAAATACGGTCATGTGAAGACTGTTCATTGGTGTGAAGAGCAACCGATCTGCATCCGGTAAAGCCAGCATTCGACGACGTGCCTTCAGTACAGCACGATGTGTCGGGTTGTCGAAATCAAGATGACAAACAACAGTATTGCCCGCTTCTGGCAGGAATTGTTTGGCGTCATATCGCTGGCCGAGGCTTGGCGGAGGGGTGGTTTGGTTGCTCGCCAAAAACTGGGCGATTTCGATGCTGATCGACATGGTTGGCCCCCTGCTAACGCAATCTCGTTGATGGAATTTACAGCAGGTGAGTGACTGAGACCAGAACACTGGCGTTCAATGACTTTAAGTCTTGGATCGCTGTTTGAATGCACTGGGATGCGGGCCACCAACATGCGCTTCGATTGCAGTTTAGTCCTTTGCATTCAGTGTGTTTGCGCGCGGCGGCTTACTGGTCCGGGGCTAAGCTACGAAGACATTCGTCGGCACGATTTCTTCGGCCTGCAAGGCGTTAGGGCGTGCATCTGAGACAAAAAGTGACCTCTGCGTTGACAGTCAAAAAAACATACTAGTATACTAGTCTGACAGATAGATCCGCGAGTTACACTTTCTGGGAGGAAAACATGTTAAACTTGAAAAACTTCGCGCGTTTGAGCGCGACTGCTATTACGATCACGGCCCTTTCTTCACTTTCAGCTTCGGCGCAATCCGTTGATTTGCGCGGTGCTAGCTTGTTTGATGAAGAGCACGCCTACACCAAGACACTTCGTAAGCTGGAAGAGCTTGTTGGTGCTGGATACGACGGCGAAGTCTCGTTCGAGCTTAGCCTGAACGGAGAATTGGGTGATGAAAGCGACTTCGTCACATTCCTGCAGCAAGGCGTTGCGATCGATTATGCGATCATGGCTCCGTCTAACATGGCCGTCTTTGCACCATCGATCCCGTTGATGGATATGCCGTTCCTGTTCCGCGATCTGGAGCATTGGGATACAGCATTGGCAAGCGGCGTCATGTCCCCACTCGAAGCTGAACTGCTTGAAAAGGCGAGTATCCGGGTCATTGGATATGCAGGCGGCGGCGTTCGCAACTTGGCATCAGCAGAGCCAATTGGAAATATCGAAGAACTGACCGGCCACAAGATGCGTGTGATGGGTGCGCCAATCCAAGCGCAGATTTTCAATGCACTTCAAGCAGCGCCTTCTGCGATTGCCTATAACGAAGTCTATAACGCGATCCAAACTGGCGTTATCGCGGGCTTTGAAAACGAAGCGGCGTCCATCCAGAACCTCAAGTTCTACGAAGTTGCCCCACATATCACTTTGACAAAGCACGCAATCACTGTGCGTCCAATTGTGATGGCGGAAAAGACGTTCAGCAAACTACCAGCGGACTTGCAGACTGCCATTCTTGCGGCAGGCAAAGAGGCCGGTGCTTTTGGTCGCGCGCTTGAGAGCAGCCAAGATGGCGAAAAGATGCAGGAAATGATCGATGCCGGTCAGGTCCAAGTGCAGGAGTTCGCAGGTCGCGAAAAATTGCTTGAGATGGTTATTCCAGTTCAAGACGCCTACGCAGCCGAACTTGGTGCATCCGATCTTTTGGAAGCGATCCGTTCAAAATAAGCGGAGAATATCCAGGAACAGCCCATCGGTGCGACCCCGTGCCGATGGACACTCATGCTGAATAGGCTCTTGTCATGGTAGAACGCATTCTTGAGAACTTCTGCAACGTCCTGCGCCTGCTCTTGGGGGTTCTGATTGCAGTGCTGGCCATCCCGGTGGGGATGCAGGTCTTGGCCCGATACACAGGGATCATACCGGTCTATCTTTGGACCGAAGAACTGGCGACCTTCATCTTTGTCTGGGCCGTCATGATCGGGTCCACGATCGCAGTTTGGGAAGGCACGCATTTTGATGTGCGGGTGATGCCAGACGCTAAACGACCGTTTTCCAAACTTCTGCAAGATGGGTTTGTCTTGGTGATGGTCACCGGCTTTGCAATTCTGTTTGCGGTTTATGGGATTGAGTACGCCAAGTTTGGCAGTATCCAAAACTCTCCCATGATGCGTGCGAATATGTTGATAACCCACATTTCGGTTCCAATTGCGGGTGCTGTTTGGACCCTGTTTGCGGGATTTCGATTGTTCCAAGCCTTTGCGGCATACCGCCATGGGCCGAAAGAAACATCATGATCATTTCAACTGGTTTAGCCTGTACCATTCTTGTTGGTGGCTTCATCGCGCTCGTCATTTTGCGCATACCCGTGGCTTTTGCCCTTGGCCTTGCGACGATCCCTATCGTGGTGATGGACATTCGGCTGACCCCGTTCATTTTGTTGGATCGGATGTTCCAATCCTACGGCTCTTTCATTCTGCTGGCGGTTCCGTTCTTTTTACTTGCGGCCAACTTGATGAACTCAGGCAAGATCACTGACAAGCTCATTGATCTGTCGCGTGTCTTAACAGGTTGGATGCCCGGCGGATTGGGCCATGTAAACGTTGCGGTCTCGATGTTATTTGCTGGCATCTCGGGGTCATCGACGGCTGACGCTGCGGGCTGCGGAAAGATCCTTATCCCTGCGATGGTGAAGGAAGGTTACGATGCAAGGTTTGCCGTTGCGCTGACCGCGTGTTCTTCCGTCATGGGGGTCATCATCCCACCGTCAATTCTGATGATTGTCTGGGGCGGAGTCATGCAAACCTCGGTCGGTGCGCTATTCCTTGCAGGGGCCACGCCCGGCATCATGATCGGTCTTACCTTGATGGCGACAGTCTACGGCTATGCAAAGGTGTATGGCTACCCGACAATAGGCACGCCTTCGCTATGCGATATCTGGCATGCGTTTCGAAGCGCGTTTCTTGCATTGCTCACGCCGGTGTTGGTGGTGGGTGGTATCGTTGGCGGAATTGTCACCCCAACTGAAAGCGCAATCATCGCAGCTGGATATTCTTTGTTCCTTGGCATGTTCGTTTACCGCACTGTGAACGTTAAAGACTTGGGGCACATCTTTTACGACACAGGTCGGTTTGCGTCGATTTCATTGTTTGCAATTGGAACGGCGTCAGCGTTTGGCTGGCTCCTCGCGTTCTACAAAGTCCCTGCGCTGATTGTTGGTCTTATCGTCGAGCTGCATTTAGGCGCATTTGGCACGGCACTCATTATTGCAGCGTTGTTCCTGTTCTTTGGACTGTTCATTGATGCGATCCCGACGATCATCATCTTGGGCACGGTCCTGTTGCCCGTGGCCCAGGCCGCTGACATCCACCCGACCGTTTTTGCAATCATTGGGATCATCTCGCTCGCCTTTGGGCTTGTGACCCCTCCTTATGGGCTGTGCTTGCTGATCTCTGCCTCTATTGGCGGGCTGAACGTCGTACAGGTCATGCGAGACGTTGTGATCATTTTGCTGCCGATGTTGATGATCCTGTTGCTCGTGATCCTGTTCCCCGAAATCGCTCTATGGCTTCCCAGATTGTTGATGCCGAAGACGTTTAACTAAATCGCGAGTCAGAAGCTCGCCAGAACCAAGACGGAGTTACCATGTTGACCATAAAACGTCTTAGCATCGTGGACGCGCAAGTGTTGCTTGCGGGCGCACGGGCCAAAGCCAATGAGATCGATGTCCCCATGTGCATCGCAATTACGGACGAAAGCGGCAATTTGATCGCGTTCGAGCGTATGGACGGGGGCAAGACACCAAGCATCAACATCGCGATCGACAAGAGCTACACCGCGGCCGGTATCCGAAAGGGGACCCATAACTTGGCGGAAGCCAGTCAACCAGGCATGCCCGTGCATGGGATATTCTCAGCCTTGGGTGGCCGGATGGTGGCGATTGGCGGTGGCCTGCCGGTGGTATCGGACGGGCAGGTTGTCGGAGGCATCGGCGTGAGCTCGGGAACACCGGCACAAGATCTCGAAGTTGCCGAAGCAGGCATTCAAGCGTTCGCCGACAAAACAAATGCAGACCAGATTTCTAGGAACAAGATATGACTAAACCAGTAGTGGGATTCATTGGCCTTGGCCTGATGGGTGGCAATATGGCGGAATGCCTGCAAAACAATGGCTTCGAGCTTGTCGTGATGGGGCGAAACAAAGACGCGGTTGCCAAGGTCGTTGGACGCGGAGCGAAAGAGGTCAATTCGCCCAAAGAACTCGCCGAGGCGAGCGACATTGTGATGCTGTGCGTGACAACCTCTGAAGTTGTCGAAAGCCTGATCTATGGCGAGCAGGGAATTTTAGCCGGCATCAAACAAGGCGCAGTGGTGATCGACTATGGAACCTCGATCCCGGCCTCTACCCAAAAGATAGGTGCCGATTTGGCCGCGAAAGGCGCCGGGATGATCGACGCCCCGCTTGGCCGCACACCTGCCCATGCCAAGGACGGTCTTCTGAATATCATGGCTGCTGGTGACCAAGACACTTTCAAAAAGGTGAAACCTGTTCTCGATGTTCAAGGCGAAAACGTTTTCTATGTCGGCGCGCTTGGGGCAGGACATACGACCAAGTTAATCAACAACTTCATGGGTATGACAACCGTATGCGCGATGAGCCAGGCATTCGCCGTTGCACAGCGTGCGGGCGTTGATCGCCAGCAGCTCTTTGACATCATGTCCGCCGGGCCATCCAATTCTCCGTTCATGCAATTTTGCAAAAACTACGCTGTGGATGGTGTGAGTGATCTGGGTTTTTCGATTGCGAATGCAAATAAGGACGTCGGCTACTTTGTAAAAATGGTCGAAGATATGGGAACAGTCGCACCGATTGCAGAGGCGACATCTTCTAACCTTCAAGCGGCAGTGGACGCGGGTTTAGGAGACGGAACTGTCCCTGAGATTTTTGACGTGTTCCTTAAGCTCGGACGGTGATCGGTCAGAGGGGCCTGTAAGTCTGGCTGAGCCTGCCTTTTTCATATGGCGATCAGAAAGTTTGGTACCCTCGCGCAACCATCGTTTTATGAAGTCGCGCCTTCAGCAAGGCCGCATCAAAACATCTCGGCCAATTTGATGGCGGCATGAACGCCATCGATCAACTTGCCCGGTATGTCTTCGCAGTTGTCGACCATGTGCACCATTCCCGCGCACCCCAAGACAACGCTGTCGATATCATCTTCGCGAAATGCCATTCGGATTTCTTCTTGTACCTGTCGTGTGGCATTTTCGCGATCGTATTCGAGCGCGAGGACCGGCACACCGCTTGCCCTGACGCGTCCCAGGTTCTGTGCCAGGCCGTAGCTGCTGATGTTCGCCACAAGAACAGGAACTGAAACGTCCAACGTTGTGACAACGGAAAACCGCTTCCCGAAAAGCGACGCCGCGTGGTAGGCCGCTTGACCAATGCCGATGACAGGACAGGATGCGAGATCACGTGCTGCGTCTAGTCCGGTGTCATCAAAGCAGCCGATGATAACTGCCTTGGCGCCCGCCTCATCCGCCTTTTTTACCAGTTCCAAAAGGGGAGGGATTGCTGCATTCCCGTCTTGCTCACCTTGAATGGCCGGCGGCCCCTTAGTGGATGTCCATCCGACAACGGTCGTGCCGGGTGCTGCATTCAGAGCGGTTTCAACCATCGCTTCCGTCATCGATGCGGTCGAGTTGGGATTGATAATGACGATCATATCTCACCCTTTCCGGCGTCCGACCCCTGTCGCGCGCGGCGGCGATTGGCGATCAACGCGACACACAAAAAGACACCGATGATCATGAGCGAGAAAACAGTGGTAAGTGTGCCCAATGCATAGAGGACGGGAGAGGTTACATTTGTTGTCATCCCATAAATCTCGAGCGGGAGCGTATTGTAGCTGCCCGAGGTTAAAAGCGTGCGGGCAAACTCGTCATAGCTGAGGGTAAAGCCGAACAATGCGACACCAATGAGCGACGGCGCGATGATCGGCAGCACCACATGGCGCAGGGTTTGCCAAGGTGTAGCGCCCAGATCACGGGCGGCTTCTTCGTAGCTTTTGTCGAAACGGTTGAAGACAGCGAACATGATCAAAAGACCAAAAGGCAGTGTCCACGTCAGTTGCGATCCGAACCCCGAGGTAGACCAATGCACGTTCAACCCTGATTGCGAAAACAGCAGCCCTACACCCAGTGAAATCAGGATCGATGGGATCACCAGTGACGTGATGATAAGGTAGAATAAAATGCTTGATCCAGGAAACTTGCGCCGAAACGCCAGCCCGCCCATGACGGACACCACGACGGTAACCACCATGACCATTAACCCAAGAACAAAGCTGCGCCGGAAACTGCCCCAAATATCGCCCACAGCTTGTTGTTCAAACAGGTCATAAAACCAATAGAGCGACACCCCGCGCATAGGGAATGTCAGCCCACCGCCTTCACCTTGGAACGACAGGATGCCGATGGTGATGGTCGGCCCATAAAGGAACAGGATGAACAGTGCGAAAAAGCAGCTGAGGATGTAGAAAGACCGCGGGCGGGGTTCCATCCTAAAGCTCCTTTCTGATGTCGACAAAGCGCAGCAGGATGGCGATTGTGATCAGCACTGTCAGCAGCAGAACGATCGCCGTGGCCGAGGCGCTGGGATATTGCAGTAAAGCGATGTCGTTTGAGATGAGACGCCCGACATTGGCCGATTGGCTACCGGACATGAACCGCACGGTGATGAAATCGCCCATGACCAGTGTGACCACAAAGATCGTGCCGATCATTATCCCCGGTTTGGTCAATGGGATGATCACGTTCCACAAGATTTGCGCTCCATTGGCACCTGCATCACGGGCGGCCTCAATCAGGGATTTGTCGATCCGCATCATCGTGTTGAAGATCGGGACGACCATGAACAGGGTGTAAAGATGCACGAATGCAAGGATTACGGCAAAGTCCGAAAACAACAGCCACTCAATCGGCTCATCAATCACACCCCAGGACTTCAGCGTCGAATTTGCGATCCCGTTACGCCCTAGGAAAGGGATCCACGAGATCATACGGATGATGTTGCTGGTCCAAAAAGGGATTGTGCACAGCAAGAACAACGCGATCTGCCAAGTGAGGGTTCGGATGTGGAAAGCGAGGTAATAGGCAACGGTGAACCCGATGACCAACGTACAGGCCCATGTGATCAATGCGTATTTGAACGTGTTGAAGAACACCGTGTAGGTGACGGGTGATCCGAACAGAAAGGCATAATTGTCAAACTCAAAGGCCGGAATAATCGAAAATTCAGTCGCGCGCCAAAAGCTGACGATCACGATCAGCGCAATCGGAAGCACCAGAAAGATCAGCAAAACGGTGGCCAGCGGCGACACCATCAACAGGCTGGATATAACTGGATTGCCGCGCAGTTTTTTCATTGGGAATTCTTATGATTTTGGGGGGGGTGCGCCACATCGCGGCGCACCCGGTATAAGCCTTAAGCGGCGATAAACTCGTTCCACTTGCGGACCATATATTGGTTCTCATCCATGACAGAGTTCCAACACACGACTGATCCCATGCGCTCGAGGAACGCACCGCCATCGCGGACTTCGCCAGCACCGGCCAGCTTGTCGCCTGTGGGGGACAGGATATCGCCTGTGGCGGCCTTGCCTTCGTACCAGAAGCCCCATTCGTCTTCGGACATGAACGCTTTGGAGGTTTCGGGGACGGCAGAATAATAACCCTGACGCATCAAATAGCCGCCGACCCAGCCAGAGAGGTACCAGTTGATGTATTCGTACGCCGCATCCAGTTCGATGCCAGACAGAGCAGCCGAAATACCCAAGCCGCCGCCCCAAGACCGATAGCCTTCTTCCAGTGGCTGGTAGACGCATGGAATGCCTTGGGATTTCACCGCTGTGATGGCGGGCGACCACATAGACTGGATCACAACTTCGCCGGACGCCATCAGGTTGACGCTTTCGTCGAAGGACTTCCAGAACGCGCGGAACTGGCCGTTCTTCTTGGCCTCGGTGAAGATGCCGATGGTCAGGTCGATCTCTTCTTTGGTCATGTTGCCTTTGTCTGGGTAAGTGTATTCACCCATGGATTCCACAACCATCGCCATGTCCATGATCCCGATCGACGAAATATCCAGGATAGAAGCTTTGCCCTTGAATTCTGGGTTCAACAGTTCGGACCAGTTGCTGATCGGACGCCCGATCAGGTCAGGGCGGATGCCCAAAGTGTCGGCATTGTAGATCGTCGGTATCAGGGTCATCCACCCGGATTCTTCCTGAACGAAATCCGTGCCATTGGCGCCCGAGGTAAAGCCAACCGTATGCGGTGCCGTACCCTGAGCAATTGTGCTTTCAGGTGTCAAAAGACCACTGCGGAACGTGCCGGCGATCTTATCGTAGTTGTCGATCTTGGAGGTATCCATTGCCTGCAAGTTGCCGGCGGCCCAAACCTTTTTGCAGATGAAATACTCGATATCGGCAATATCAAAACTGTTGGGCTGTGTGGCGGCGCGTTGAGTAACGCTGTCGGTATCAAGAGCGGTCATCTCCAGTGTAAAGCCTAGGTCTTCTTTCACCTTGTCGGCCACATCATTGAGGTTAGACACGCCAGTTCCGAATTGGCGCAAGGTCACGTCTTTGATGTTTTGCGCCCACACCATCGGTGCGCCCAGTGTCGTAGAACCTGCGGCAATGGCGGTTGAGGCAGCACCTTTGAGCAAAGTGCGGCGGCTGAGGCCATTTCGGCTGGTGAATTTAGTCATGGTGTTTCTCCTTGTTAGACGAGTCTTGGGTTTAGGTAGAAGCGCCGCAGTTCATGCGGTCAGTTTGTGTTGATCTTTAGAGTCCCAGTGCAGACCGATGCGGTCGCCGGGTGTGTGTGGGTTCGCGAAAAAGGTGGAGTCCGGGATCAGGGCGAGGATTTCTTGGTCGCCTGTGATCATTGCGGACAGCGATACATGGGTGCCCTGATATTCGATGGCGGTCACATTGCCCTCGACTGCGCCATCTGTCGGCGCGCTGATCGAAACCGCATCCGTGCGGATTGCAAAATGTCCGTCTGGCAGGGCCACGACGTTATGCCCGCCCATGAACTGCGCGACGAACTGGGTCTGTGGCGCGTTAAAGACGTCGCGTGCGGGCCCTGCCTGTTCAATCACCGCGTTGTTCATCACGATAATGTCGTCTGCCAACGCCAACGCTTCGTCTTGGCCGTGTGTCACGTGGATAAAGCTGATCCCGAGTTCCTTTTGCAGCTTACGCAGCTCGCCGCGCATGCGAATGCGCAAGAATGGATCAAGGGCAGAGAGGGGTTCGTCGAGCAGTAAAACCTGCGGGCGGGTGATCAGCGCGCGCGCGAGGGCGACGCGCTGTTGTTGCCCGCCAGAAAGTTGATCGGGCAAGCGGGCTGCAAGGTCTGTCAGGTCCACCAGCTCCAGCATTTCGCGCGCTTCGGCGTGCCGTTTGGCCGTGTCCACGCCCTTCATTTTGAGGCTGAAGGCCACGTTATCGAGAACACTCAGATGCGGAAACAAAGCATAGTTCTGAAACATCATCGCCGTGCCACGTTGTGCGGGCGGCAAGTGCGAAACATCGCGACCATCCAGCACGATCGACCCGTCGCTGACGCTTTCGTGGCCTGCGATCATGCGCAGGGTGGAGGATTTCCCACAGCCGGACGGACCCAAAAGACAGGTGTAACTATCTGATTTGAAACAGTAGTTGATCGCATCCACAGCAACTGTCGCACCATAGCGCTTGGTCACCGACACCAATTCTAAGTCTTGATTGCTCACATTGCCCCCGGCTTAAAGTTGGGGCCAGCAGTGCTTTTGGATGCGGATGACACAATGATTTTGGGACTTGGCGGGCAGTATTTTAGAGCGAAAGCCTGTTTTTTGAGCGCGCATTAGTCCCTACGATGAAGGATTGCGCACAATATTGTATGCAATATGCGGATGCATTGTTGGATATTCTAAATGGGTTGTGTCTCGAATCTTGCTCTGGCATCCCGTCTTTCAGGAGACCGTCATGACCCTGACCACCGCGAAATCCGTTGCCGCCAACGCCACTGCAAATACTATTGCCCAAGCATTGTCACGGGCCATTCACGAACACCGTTTGGCCCCCGGCACCAAGTTGGGCGAGGATGAGTTGTCTGATATTTATGGGGTCTCGCGGACAATCGTGCGCACAGCTCTGCAATCGCTTGCGCATCAACAGATTGTCGAAATCAAACGCAACCGTGGAGCGTTTGTCGCGCAGCCCAGTCTGGCCAAGGCCCAGGAGGTCTTTGAGGTCCGCGAATTGCTGGAGCCGCGCACTGCAAGGGCTGCTGCGTTGCATGCCACACCGGCCGATATTGCGCTGCTTAAAGATCACATCACCCAAGAACACGCCGCAATGGACGCCGGTGAAAGTGGCCGTGCATTGTACCTGTCTGGGAAGTTCCATTTGGAAATAGCTCGGATGGCGAAACAGCAGACCATTGCGGACATTATTAATGTCCTGATCGCGCGTTCATCGCTGATCATCGCGCTTTATTGGCGGCGCGAAAGTGCTTTGTGCGAGAGCCAAGCGCACCACGCCTTGATCAATGCCATCGGGGACAACAATGGCGCACTTTCAGAAGAACTGATGCAAAGCCATCTCGTCGACCTGCATTCTGCGCTTAATCTGAAGGAATTACCGGCAGTCGAGCAGGACTTGCGGGCCATGCTTTTGGGGGATGCCAAGCCCTGAAGTGACTTTGTGGTATTCAAATCCAGTACACCAGAAGGCGCAACGATCTATCCTCAAAACCAAGTTGCGAGACACTCGGTAAGTGGACGTTATTGTAAAAGCAGGCGATGGTGGCTTTGTCCCTCAGCTCGGTCATTACTGCAGGCCTCAGTGTTCGGCTTTTGTGTCTAAACGAGCCACTCACCCGCGATCATAATGCGTATGAGTTGCGGTATTGAACTCCGCCGCCCATTGCCAAAAACTGCCGTTCTTGTGGCGGGCAGGATGTCGCCATCCAAATTCCACTCTGGGCAAACACCGTCCGCTGGCTAGTTCTTGAATTCCCTCAGAACTTGGCCCGCATTTATCGATGTGCGCTCGCCGTTTCGCATCGAGAGCTTTCCGTTCACCAGCACGTGCGCGATGCCTGACGCGTAGCGTCTTGGATGTTTCGCCGTAGCATTGTTCGCAATCACTGACTTGTCGAACACGCAGATATCCGCGTGATAGCCGGGTCTTAAGCGGCCGCGTTCTTTGATCCCAAGTCGGTCAGCGGGGATCGAGCTGATTTTGGCGATGGCTTGCGCCAGCGTCAGAACCCGCCTGTCTCGCACGTAATATTGTAAGAACCGCGCCGCCCATCCATAGCCTGACAATGAGCCGATATGGTCCTTCAAGATGCCGTCATTGGCGATCGCCACAGTGTCCGAGATCACCGCGCATTCGTCCTGTTCAAGGCACAGGTCCACGTCGGAATTTCGGAAAGACTTGGATGACCACATGCACGCCATCATGTTCTCACCTTCCTCAAGAAGGATATCAAGCACTGCATCATAAGGGTGGCAGTTCCGCATACGCCCTATCTCGGCGAAATCCATGCCAACGATGTCTTTGTTCTCGGTGGCGTTCAGCAAAATTATGTCAGACCATTTCTCGGCCTTCACGATCAGCCACATGGGCTGTGGGTTTGCCTTGATCTTCTCGCGCGCCTCTGGATCGGCAAGCCGTTTCATCACCTCGTCGATGCCCCCCGCTTGTGCCCACGAGGGCAGAATGGCGGCCATCAGAGTGTGGTTCCAATCGTGCGGGATGACATCAAAAGCGATGTCGCAGTCATAGCGGCGCGCAAGGTCGATCATCTCGAGTGTGTGTTCCATGGCGTAATCGGGCGCGCCGAACTTGGGTTGGATATGGCTGATCTGCAGTTTTGCACCTGATTGCCGCGCCGTGGCGATGGCTTCGCCGAAACCGAGGTCGTAATGTGTGTCGCGGTTGCGTACGTGGGTGGCATAGAGCCGCCCGCGTTTGGCTGCCACTTCACACATGGGCACAAGATGCTCGGGTGCCGCGAGGATGCCGGGGAAATACTCGAGCCCCGAGGAAAACCCGCCTGCGCCCTCATCCATGCATTGATCGACCAGCCGGGCCATCTGAGCGACCTCATCGGCCTCACCTGCGCGCAGGTCACCGCCGAGGATTGCGCGGTGGATCGTGCCGTGACCAACAAAGGCCATGACGTTCACACCTAAATCCGTTTCGTTCAGCACGTCGAGGTATTCGCCAAAACCGTGCCAGTTTTTGTGTTTGGCATCATTCGTGTGCCAGGGCGCGACGCGCTTGATCTGGTCATAGCTGACGACCGGTGCGCAGGAGATGCCGCATTGCCCGATCACCTCTGTCGTTACGCCTTGATGCACCTGACTTTCGGCGCGACCATCGGCGATCAGGGTGAAATCCGAATGGGTGTGCATGTCCACGAACCCGGGAGAGACGCTGAGCCCTCCGACCTCTATAACCTCCGCCGCGTTTGCATGGTTGATCTCACCCTCAGGCGCGATCTCAGCAATGCGGCCGCCCTTGACTGCAACGTCACCAACAAACCCCTGAGCCCCGGTGCCGTCGAACACTTCACCACCCTTGAGAATAAGATCGAACATGCCTTTGCCTCCCTAAAGTGCAGGCCCGTAGAGCCAATTGGGCAAGATTGTCGCGATGTCCGGGAACGCAATCAGGATCAGCATCCCCACAATGTAGGCCGCGATAAAGGGCAGCACGGCAACCGATATACGCTCGATGGAGATGCCCGAAATCCGCGCCGCAACGGTCAGGTTGGCACCCAAGGGTGGCGTTAGAAACCCAATCTCGCAGGTGATCACCGTGAAGATACCGAACATCACCGGGTCAACACCCAAAGAAAGCGCGAGAGGCAGGAAGACTGCTGTGAAAAGAACGATCTGCGCAAGGCTTTCCATAAAGGTACCGATGAAGATGTAGAAAATCCCAATCAGCAGCAAAACAAGGTACTTGTTGGTAGTGAGCGCCGTGATGCCTTCTTGCACCGCGCTGGGCACATCATAAAACGCAGTCAGTTGTCCAAAGGCCAGCGTCGGCGTCAGCAGGATGAGAATCCCGGTTAGCAGTGCCGTGAACCGCAGCGCGTCGATGATCTTTTTCAGCGTCAGTTCGCGGTAAATAAATAGGCCGACGAAGAGAGAGTAGAACACCGCCACGCCTGCCGCCTCTGTCGGGGTGAATGCTCCGCCGTAGATACCGCCTAGAATGATGACTGGTGCGCCGATGGACCATTTCCCCTCCCATGCGGCCCTCAGGAACGGCCCCCATGAGAACGGGTCGCCATCTCCGCCGTAACCACGCCGTCTCGCGATGATGTAGGTGGTGATCATCAGGAGGACAGTCACCATGAATCCCGGCAAAATCCCTGCAAGAAACAGGCGGGGGATCGAGGTCTCTGAGACCAGCCCGTAGATGATCAGTAGGTTCGAAGGGGGGATGAGACTGCCCAATGCGCCCGCGCTGGCGGTTATTGAAGCGGCGAATGGCACGTCATAGCCTTCGCGTTTCATCGCGGGCACAGTGACGGAGCCGATGGCGGCGGTCGTTGCTGGACCTGAGCCTGAAAGGGCTGCGAAGAGCATACAGGCAAAGACTGTGACCAGCCCCATGGACCCGCGATAGGCCCCGACGAGGTTTGTCGCGATTCCGATCATGCGCGTGGCCATGCCGCCCACTTCCATCAATCTTCCTGCCAGAACGAAGAGCGGAATGGTGAGCAGTGGAAATGGAGTGAGAGACCCGTAGCCCGTCTGCGCCAGCAGGGTGTAGGGAATGTCGATGATGTAGATCGCCACCGCCGTCGTGAGTCCGACTGCGACGAACAACGGGATGCCCATGATGGTGAGCACGACAAAACAGATGGCGATGATTGCAAGAGGACTCATATGTGTGCTTCGTCCTCTGGCACGCCGTCGTCGCCGTTTTCGTGCAGCATGCCTGGCAGACCATGCATCCCGTCATGCCACCAGGCCACGTAGGTTTGAGCCAGTCGCAGCAGCATCAAAGCATAACCAATCACCAGGATTGTTTGCGGGTAGAACTGGTTGATGCCGAGGCTTGGTGAGGTTTCTGGGAAACGCCAGAAAATGTAGAGGTAGTCGTAGCTGACCTTCAACATGAAGACGCAGAACAAGGCCCACAAAATATCAGCGATCACGATGACGACTTTGCCAAAGCGCTCGGGCAGTGACTGAACAGCCACCATGATACGGATGTGGAAACGCTCACGAACGCACAGTGAGGCGCCGGTGTATACCGCCCAGACCATCGCCATTGAGGCGGTTTCTTCCGTCCAGTGCAATGCCACTTCAAAGATGTAGCGTGCGACGACCTGCGCGAATACGGCCACCGCTATGATCACGAGGCAAGTACAACAGATCAACTCTTCGATGTGCCGTTCGAGCCATCTTAGGGCTTGCATTGTGTGGGCTCCTTTGGCCTTGAGCAGGCACGGTAAAAGGGGGGCGATCCGCCCCCCCTTGAAATGCCTGCTTTATTCGGCTGCGGCCTGGATCATTTTGACCAACTCGACGAACTCGGCTCCGCGCTCTTCGGCAAACTTCGCCTGAACACCCTTGGCTGCTTCGACAAAGTCGGTCTTGTCTGGGTCCGTCCGTGCCATGCCGCCTTCGGTGGCCAGCCAGGTGCGGACTTCTTCAGTTTCGGACGCAACTTGCTGCGCAAATTCGGCGCCCGCGTCGTTGGCCGCACGTATGATCTGTTCGCGCTGCTCATCGTTCAGCTTTTTCATAAAGTTGTCCGATGCAAAAAGCGGCGCAAAGGCAACAAAGTGCTCGAGAATGACCAGATGCGGTTCGAACTCGTAAAACTTCATGTCGCGAATAAAGGAGGTGCCGTTGTCACCGCCATCTACTGTGCCGGTTTGCAGGGCCGTGGGCGTTTCTGACCAGGCCAGCGGTACCGGGTTTGCGCCAAAGGCTTCAAAGGTGGCGATCATGACTTCGTTCTTGGGAACGCGGATCTTCAGGCCGTCCATGTCCGCCATCGTATTGACCGGGCGAACGGAGTTGTAGAAGTCGCGGTAGAGTGCGGGGCCAAAGGCCAGCATGTGCACACTTGTGTCAGTCTGCAATTTGTCCTTCATCATCTGCCCGACTTCACCATCAAGCACTTTGGCCAGATGCTCTTTGTTCTGGAAAATGTAGGGCAGAACGGTGACGTCCATCAGCGGCCAATGTGGAGAAACATTATTGGCTGTGATGAAAAACCCATCGACTGTGCCCAATTGCATGGCCTTAAATGCTTCGTCCTCAGAGCTGATCTGATTGCAGCAGCGCAGTTTTACGTCGATGGAGCCGTTGGTGTACTCCTCGGCCTTCGCTTCAAAAATCTTGCCAAAACGACCATAGAGCGACTCTTCCGGTGCGCCAAAGCCCACGTTCATAGTCAAATCCGCGGCTGCTGCAGGCAATGCCATAACGCCCGCCAGCATCATGCCAGCCGTGGTTTTCAAAACAGTTCTTCTGATCATTGAGGACCCCCTATTAGGATGCATTTTTTGGATTGTTGCGGCGCATGCCAACTTGAGCCGAGCATGCAACAACGTGTTGCGTCAAGGCTTTTGATGCAGACGGCCATGGACCCAGAAACGGTTTCAAGCCAGTGTAACTGACGAAGGTGAGGGACTATGACTGACATACATGTGATCAAAGCGCGCAAAATTCTGACCATGGATCGCGCGGTGCCAGAGGCAACGCATGTCGCAATCCGGGATGGGCGCATACTGGCTGTGGGAGATGCCACTTGCGCGGAGCAGTGGGGAAACTTCACTGTCGACGAAAGTCTGTCAGATGCGGTTCTGCTACCTGGCTTTGTCGAGGGTCACGCACATCTCATGGCGGGCTCTATCTGGGAACATACATATGTCGGCTATCATGACCGGACTGATCCGGAAGGGACCTTTTGGCCGGGTGTTTCCTCGACCGACGAAATGGTCAAACGTCTGAAAGCGGTGGCGGATCATGCGCCTGAGGGGGCCCCTGTGTTTGGCTGGGGGTTTGACCCGATCTTTTTTTCCTCCGAACGCCTGAGCCGTAAACATCTCGACAAGGTTTCACCGGATCGACCTGTGGCAGTGTTGTTTTCCAACTTCCACCTTATGTGCGTGAACTCCGCCGCTTTGGAGCTGGCCGGGTATGACGCAGACACCCAAGCCGAAGGTGTGATCAAGGGAGAAGACGGTGCACCGACTGGTGAGTTGCAGGAGATGGCCGCAATGTTTCCGGTTTTACGCCGGATAAACATTGATTTCCGGTCTCTCTCTCAAAGCGAGGCGGCTTTGGAAAGTTATGCAAAAACCGCCGTGCGGGCCGGGGTCACGACGATAACAGACCTGCTCTCCATGATGGAAGACGAAGATCTTGACCAAATGCTGACTGTGACCGGGCGAGATGAGTATCCTCTACGATTGGTCCCGGCGATTGCGGCCAATGGAACCCCAACGCAGATCGCAGACAGGGCGTTGGACCTGAGGGGAAAATCGACCGACAAACTGCGTTTGGGCGCGGTAAAGGTAATGACCGATGGGTCGATACAGGGGTGGACCGCCCGCGTGCGTTGGCCGGGTTACGTTGGCGGCCAGCCGAATGGTTTATGGAACGCCGCACCTGACGAGATTTTTGCGATCGCTGCAGAGTTGCATGCCCGCGGCGTTCAAATGCACATCCATGTGAATGGCGATGAGGCAGCAGAAGTTTGTCTGGACGCGCTCGAAGCCGCGGCGCGGCAATCCCCATGGCCCAGTGCCCGCCATGTGCTGCAGCATTGCCAGATGATGGATCAAGCGCTTTTTCGGCGTGCGGCTGAAATGGGGGTGGCGTGCAATATCTTTGCAAATCACCTCTGGTATTTCGGCGATCAGCATGCGGCATTTACCATTGGGGCGGACCGGGCGCGCCGCATGGACGCGGTGCGTACGGCGCTTGCGGAGGGCGTATGCTGCGCAATTCATTCGGATGCACCGGTCACGCCGTTGGGGCCGCTGTTCACGGCGTGGTGTGCCGTTAATCGATTGACGATGAGTGGCGTGGTATTGGGAGAGGGCGAGTGCATCACCGTGGCAGAGGCTTTGGAACTGATCACACTTGGTGCTGCACGAACGCTGAAACTGGACGGCGAGATTGGCAGTATTTCACCGGGCAAAAGGGCGGATTTTGCCATCGTCGGTGATGACCCGTTCGCTGTTGATAAAACACATCTCAAAGATGTTCCCGTATTGGGGACTGTGTTCGGTGGGCAGATAAACCTGGTATGAAACCGCTCCCGCTTTCCGTCATCGGTGGATACCTTGGAGCGGGCAAGACCACCCTTATCAACCGGCTTTTGGCGGGTGATCACGGGCTGCGCCTGACTATTCTGGTAAACGATTTTGGTGCGATCAGCATCGATGCGGCACTTTTGCAGTCGGTCAGTGAGGATACGATCGAACTGACCAACGGTTGCGTCTGCTGCACTCTCTCCGGAGATCTTTTTTACGCAGTGGGCGATATCCTCGAGCGGCAGGTTAAGCCCGATCACCTGTTGATCGAAGCCAGTGGCATCGCGGACCCGTCAAAAATCGCGAGTGTGGCGTTGGCGGAAAAGGATCTGCGATACAGCGGCATTCTGACCGTGATTGATGGCCTGAACTTTGCTCAGCACATGGCGGATTCCAGGATTGCCCCTCAACTGTCCGCGCAGGTCCAATGTGCCGACATGATCGCAGTCAGCAAGACGGACCAGCTTGATACTGAATTGGCCAGAACGCTCAAGGATATTGGCGTCACCAATTGGCTCAACGCAGACGACATTGGTGCACTGTCGCGCATTCTGTTTGAACCTGAACTGCCGCGAGAATTGGCGGCTTCCTCTCAGGCCGCGCATCCGCGCTATGTGACGTGGTCTTCGAACATTTCCGCGCCTTTTACCGAACTGGAACTGCGCTCACTCATTGCCCGCATACCGCCGGAGATATTGCGACTGAAAGCAATCGTACCAAATACGGCAGGCGGTTTTTTTGAGGTGCATGTGGTCGGAACCGTCAGGAACTTCACCAGACGGTCAGATGCCTCGACGCTCGGTGTCATTGCGATCGGCCTTGAAAACACCCTGAGGCTTCAATCCGTTGAAGAGTGGTGGAGTTCAAGGGTGTAACCCGCGACTTTTAACCATGCGGTTTCTTTGGGCGCCCATTGGGGCGCCTTATTTTTCGAGTGTTCGCGGCGTCTGAATGCAAAAACGCTCGAACCTCCTGCTCCACTGTATGGGCACAGCAGACATTCATCATTTTTTTGATCGAGAGCTTTGAGCCCGAAACTGTCGTTTCTTGAAATGCCTGGGGCCAACCTCTAGACATGATGGCAACGCGAGTTTCGACCGCCGTACAATCAGGTTTCGGTTGCCCTTTAGAAGTAGAATTGGCTTTGGATTATTGGATAGATGCCGCATTTTCGACAGGCGGCTTGGTTGGGCACCTTTCGTATATCCTTCTCGTAGTATCAATGATGATGCGAGATATCTCGGCGCTGCGATTGCTGGTGATTGCTTCGGCACTTGCGGGAATTGCGTATGATCTGATTTGGCTGCGCAATCCGGTAGGCGTTTTTTGGGAGGGCTTGCTGCTTCTTGTCAACGTCGTGCAGCTTTACCTTCTGTGGCGAAAGAACCGAAGCGCACAGTTCACTCAAGAGGAAGCCCAGTTTGTTTTGACACGTCTAAAGGGATTGTCGGCAGGGCGATGTCGAGACTTTTTCGACATGGGGCGATGGGAATATCTGCCTACAGGTTCGGTTTTGACACGACAAAACGAACGGCCCGAGTTTTTGGTATACCTTTCAAAAGGAACTGCATCGATCATCGTCGATGATCAGGAGGTCGCATCTGTTCAAGAAGGCCACTACATTGGTGAGATGTCTCTTTTGGGTGATGGCAATGCCAGCGCGACTGTCATTGTAACGGAACCTGCGCGCGTGTGGCGGATTGAGGCGGAAAAGATTGAACGGTTAATGCAGGATAGACCGAATATTGCGAATGCATTGCAGGCTGGGATTGCGGTCGACATGCGGCGAAAAATTGTTGCCCTAAACTCTGTAGTGACAACAGGCGAACGCCCTTAGCATTCAAAGATATCCGATGAGTAAGTGTTTGCTTGGTCAGCCCCGCAATTTTGGACACAGAGCGCGGGGAGTGCCTGCTTCGAGCTCAAGTTACAAGAAATTCAGAAGACTCAACAGGTGCTCGAAACCTCATCGAGACACGACTGTCAGTCTAGGCTTCGCACAGACCAATCTGATTGAGAATGTCGGATCGACATGATCCAAGTTCCAAGCGCCCAAACTGTGGGGGCTAAGTCTGCATCCTGCGCAGAACTTGCATCGAAAAATAAGAAAAACGCGCGGCAAACAGATTAGAAATCAAAGTTAGGAAACAGCCGCAGTTGATCAGGATCAACGTATTCTTTTAACGTCGCACTAGGTTTTAGTAACGTCGTGGAAGAAGGCCAAACGTGAAGCATCTCGTGTTTCTTATCCCCCTCATTGTTCTGGGCTCTTCGTTGGAAGCCGATAGTGCAGGCGAAACCCTGTTCTTGGAGAATTGCGTTTCCTGCCATGGTGTCACTGGGCACGGCGACGGAACTGATGCGAAGGGGCTGGGCACACCTCCGGCGGATTTGACCAAGATTTCTGCGCGTCGTGGCGGTGTTTGGCCGATGCTGGAGGTCATGTCGATCATAGATGGCTATTCCCAAAACACACTTCCGCGCGAAGATATGCCAGTCTTTGAGAGTTTTTTGGACAATGAGATGGTCGAATTCGATACCGGAAACGGTGTGGATATTCTGGTGCCCAGCAAGTTGATGGAAATCGTGAACTTTCTTGAAACTTTACAAGACCCCGCACCGACGCGCTATGTGCCTTAAAGGGTGTATCAGAACGCAGCGTTCTGGTTACAGCAGTGCGCTTCGTTCGCGGCGCCCAGAACCTCTCCGTCGCAAACCCATACTGCCGGAATCGTAAACAGGGACTGCGGTCCGAAATCGATCGGGAATAGGCCTGCTAAGTGAATCCTGTTTGCTCCCGCTTCGAAAAATATTGAGTTGCTCGGAAATTCGATGTTAAGCGCCTAAGAAGTAAGCATAGTAAGAACGCCCTGTTTGAAGTTGCTGATAAACAGTTTATGTTTCGTCAACGAGTAGTGTTATGCGAGTTTTGTGACATGCGAATACTGATAGCAGATGACCACGACCTCGTGCGCGAAGCCATCGGTGCATTCTTGATTGCAGAGGGCGATTGTGAAGTCGTAACGGTTGGAACGCTCACGGAAGCCATTAAAGTTGTCAAAGAGCAGGGTGCGTTTGATCTGGTGATGCTGGATTATAACATGCCGGGAATGAATGGCCTTGAAGGCTTGCAGAAAATGATTGCAGCCAACGAAGGCAATCCGGTGGCAATCTTATCCGGCACGACAACCAAAGCGCTTGCAGAAGAAGCGTTTTCGCTAGGTGCTGCCGGGTTCGTTCCTAAAACACTGGGTGCCAAGTCGATGATAAGTGCGGCGCGATTCATGGTGGCTGGTGAAATCTATGCTCCGTTCAATTTCATGCAAAAGAAGGACGACGCATCCGGCGATCTTTTTACGAACCGTGAACTTGAAGTGCTGCACGGCATTTGCCGGGGGCAATCGAACAAGGAAATTGCAAGGGATCATAACCTGCAAGAAGCGACGGTGAAGCTGCATGCCAAAACGTTAAGCCGGAAGCTGGGCGCAAAGAATCGAACCCATGCCGCGATGATCGCTCGCGACAGAAATCTGCTTTAATCCTCGAACCCCGCGCCTCTCGGCCGTTGGTGTGATCTGGCGGATTTCTGCGGCTTGCGCGCCTGCGACCTAGCCAAAAGGATAGGAGACACTAGCCGACTGGCCTTTCGCTTGCCCTGTTGCGCAGCGGACAAGTCTCTTCTCTCTCAAGTATGTGTGTGAACGTTAATTGGAGAGTTCACATGTTTACTTTGCTGAATGCGGCACCGGATACGGGAAACCAGGGGGTCAGCGCGCTATGCCACTCTGTCGTGTCGGGGTTGGTCGGGCGCGGCGCTGAACGTATTACTGTCGCCGATCATGGTCGCGGTCAGCGTCAGGCCGACTGGGGGTACACAACTGTTGACCTTGTCGGATTGACGCACAACCGCCGTTTCTGGCGCGGTGACAGTTTGCGTACGGCGCGTGCGATGGCGCGCATCGGCGGTGGGATTGGTGCCCCTGCACGCGTAATCAAGCGGTCCAAAGCCGTACTGGATATTTCTGGCGGCGACAGTTTTACAGACATATACGGGCGCAAACGTTTCGAAGCGATGGCACTGACAAAGCGCATGGCGCTGGATGCAGGCGTGCCGCTGATCCTTTTGCCGCAGAAGCTTGGCCCCTTCAAAGACAACGCTGCAGCGACGGAGGCCGTAGATATACTGCGCAGGGCAGCTGCTGTTTGGGTGCGGGATGCACAGAGTTATGCGTTTCTTGCGGAAAAGTTGGGCCGCGATTTCGATCCGCAACGCCATCGCCTTGCGGTCGATGTTGCAGTTGCCTTGCCGCAGGCCCGGCCTGCAAACTTGGACGCCAACCTCATGTCATGGTTGGCCGCAAACCGGGCGTTCCCGCTCGCGGGACTAAATGTGTCCGGATTGCTGTATAACGATGCTTCCGCTTCACGCCAAACCTTCGGTCTTGCAGACACACATGATGCACAGATCGAGGCCGTTGCGCGGGGGCTTTTGACGGCTGACCCCAAACTACGGTTGGTGTTGGTGCCACATGTTCACAAGAACGAAGCCGAGCCAGAAAGCGACGTGGCCGCCGCTCGAGCTTTGGTGCGGCGCCTAGGTTCGCTTGCCGAGAACCGTGTTCGCATCGTCGAAGGTCAACCAAGTGCAATGGAGCTGAAGTGGATACTTGCCCGGCTTGATTGGTTTGCTGGCGCGCGTATGCATGCAACGATTGGGGCTTTTTCATCGGGCGTCCCTACACTTGGCTTGGGCTACACGGACAAGGCTCAGGGCGTTTTTGATGAGTGTGACATCGGCAAGGATGTGGCTGACCTGCGCAAACTGGATGCGCGCGCGCTTGCTGACCGCGCTGTTGCATCATTCTCGGCGCGGGAAATGGACCGGGCAGGGCTAAGGTCCCGGTTGGACGGCATTCGCGCACGCGCCGCTGGAGAAATGGATGATATCGCACGGCAGTGCGGGATTTAATCTGATGGTTAGGCTTAGGTCTTCTGGTCGCGCGCTTGCGTGGGCGACGCCTGTTTTCGCGGAAGCAGCAGCACTTGGACGGTCTATTGCCTTCGCCTGGACTCTGGGACCCGACGAATTGGGCAAGGTGATGATGCTCGCGTTGACCGTCCGGCTGGTTGAAATGGCAAGCGATCTGGGCGTCGACCGGCTGCTTGTGCAAGCGCCCGACGGGAATTCAGCGACACTTCAGTCAAGGCTGCAGGGTGTCTTGATTGTACGCGGCGTTTTGACCAGCCTGCTGATTGTCGCAATCGCGCCGGTTTTGGCGGGCAGTTTTGCGGATGGACCCAACACGGCGAGCTATGCGCTGCTGGCGCTTGTGCCGCTCGTGCGCGGTTTCGTACATCTGGATTATCGGCGGGCTGAACGACAGCGCAGGTATGCCAAGATGGCGATGGTCGAAGCGGGAGCAACGTTCGCCATGACTGTGTGCGTCTTGCCTGCCGCATGGCTGACAAATGATCACCGCGCCATGTCCTTGGTTCTGGTCACGCATTCGGTGGCCTATACGGTGCTGTCGCACTTTGTTGCGCACCGCCAGTACCGACTGTGTTTTGATGCAGATACGATGGTGCGCTCATGGCGTTTTGGCGCGCCCTTATTGCTGAACGCAATCCTGTTGTTTTTTACCTTTTACGCTGATCGGTTGATCGTGGCAGGCGCTTATGATTGGGCAACACTTGCATTTTACGGTGTCGCGCTCCAGCTGGCGCTCATTCCTGCGCAGATCGTTGGACGGGCCGTAGCCTCCCTTGTGCTACCGCGCCTACGTCAAGCATTTCGTGACAACTGCTTGGCCGAGGTTTGGCAACCCATTGCAAGCTTTCATCTGATGTTGGCTTGCGCAATGATCGCAGGTTTCGCGGCGTTGGCGCCATCTGTCATCGGGGTCATTTATGGGGCTGAGTTCAAGCCAAGCGGCGTGTTGGCGCTGGCGCTTGGATGTGCGGCGGGGTTCCGAATTCTTCGAACGCCCTATTCGCAACTTGCCATCGCGAGCGGACGCACAGGCGATCCGGCTAGGGCAAATCTTTTTCGGGCGTTTGCTCTTTTGCCGGCAGGTGTCTTTGCGTTTCTTGGCGGGCCTCTAACGGCGATTGCAGCAGCCGCGGCGCTGGGCGAGGCGGGGGCCACGCTGCGCGCAATACAATTAGCTAAAACTCATACTCAAAGACTTGACCTGCAGGAGGCCTTGGTATGACCACGGACCCGATTTCGAAAATTGTCGCATGCAATCTGTGCACCGGTTGTGGTGGCTGCGCCGGTGCCTTTCCTGAATTTATCAAGATGGTGGACGACGCTGAACATGGACGCCGTCCAGTGGTTGATGCATCCGCAGAAGGCCAGCGCGCGGCAGTTGCGGCCGCAAACTATTGTGCAGGTGGCGGCACGGACTGGAACAGCCTTTCCCTGCAAGACGAAATTGATCAGGCGTGGGGGCCAGTGCTTGCAACATGGGAAGGGTGGGCTAGCGATGCCGAGATTCGGCACCGCGGATCATCCGGTGGTGCGGTTACGGCCTTGTCGCAATTCGCGCTTATGAGCGGTATCGCATCCGGCGTCGCTCATGTGGCTGCCAAACCGCAGGACCCTCGCCTGAATGAAGCGGTCATCAGCCGAGATATGGATGGCCTGATGCGCGGAGCAGGGTCTCGCTACGCACAGGCAAGCCCTGCCGAAGCCATTGGTGAGATTAGACAAGGCAATGAGCAAATTGCCTTTGTCGGCAAACCTTGTGATGTCGCATCGGTCAGTAAGGCCATGCAAACCGACCCCCAATTGGGAAGGAAAATCCCGCTTACGATAGCGATCTTCTGTGCCGGGGCGCCAAACCTTTCGGCAACTCAAAACCTTCTGGATCGTCTGGGTGTGCCAACAAACGCGCGCCTGACGGACTTGCGTTACCGCGGCAAGGGCTGGCCAGGGCTCATGCAGGCAGAATGGGAGGACAGCGCGGGCGTCCGTTCGATCAGCCAAGGCATCACCTATGCCGAAGGGTGGGGCAAAATCCTGCAATCAAGTCGCCGCTGGCGCTGCCGGGTTTGTGCTGATCACACTGGCGCTTTCGCGGATATCTCTGTGGGTGACCCGTGGCATGCACCGCCAGACGGCGATATGGATGCCGGACGCTCGCTGATCGTGGCACGCACCGCACGCGGGGTGGCATTCGTCGAAGCGGCCATCGCCGCGGGTGTGCTGGTGGCCGATGCCCAATCGCGGGATGTCATTGCGCGGGCTCAGCCCAATCTGAGTGCCACGCATGGGGCCGTTTGGGGGCGTCGTGTAGCTATGCGGGTGCTTGGGATGGTAGCCCCTGTGGATCGCGGTCAGCAGATTTTTGGGCTGTGGCTCAAGCTGTCGTTCAGGCAAAAAGTGCAATCGGTCCTCGGGACTTGGAAACGTGTTTTCCGCGAAAGACTCTGGCGGCCGGTTGACGTCGCGAGGCGTAGCCAATGACGCTCGGGCAGGCATTGCGGTCCCAGTGCTCCAGCAATCTTGATGTGCTGCGGGTCGTTCTGGCTGTTTCGGTTATCATCAGCCATGCTTGGCCGCTTGCCTTGGGGCCTGGCACGCCTGAACCGCTAGAAGGGCTGACGGGGAGGTCGCTTGGCGGTTGGGCGGTTGGGCTCTTTTTCTTTATGTCCGGCATGCTGATTACGGGCAGTGCAACACGCAGTGGGAAGACACGTTTCTGGACAGCGCGGGCGCGCAGAATCCTGCCCGGCCTGAGTGTTGCCTTGCTCGTTACGCTTGCTATTGCGTTGGCAAGCGGTGCTGTGCCGCGGTTTTCCGAAATGGTGATTTGGTATCTCCGGGCGCTCTCTCTGGTGTCGATCGAACATCGCCTGCCCGGAGCCTTCGCCGGCAACCCTTTCCCCGAAGTGGTAAATGGCCCGCTCTGGAGTCTGTTCTATGAGGTCGCGGCATATTGCGTATGTGCTTGCTTTGTTTGGGCGGGCTGCGCGTACAACAGGTGGGCGGTTGCCGTCCTGCTGGCTGTCGCGGTCTCAGGGGCACTACTTCACGATCTCATCCCCGGACGCCTTGGTGTCTTTGCCCCACTCTTTGCGGCCTTCGCTTTCGGTATGGCAGCCTATCTCTTTCGTGAGCATATCCAGCTGACGCCCCGTGTTGTCATTGTCTGCTTGGGTCTTACGGCTCTGTTGCCATGGCAACTCGCCGTTGCTCCTGTCGCTTTGATCATGCTGACACTCATCATGCGCGCGCCGATCGTGACACTACGGGGCGATACGTCTTACGGGCTGTATATCTACGGTTGGCCGGTGTCTCAGGCGATTGTTCATTTGTCCCCCGGGGTCACACCAGTTGTGCTGGCCGTAGTGACCGTTCTGTGCACCATTCCATTGGCGTACCTGAGTTGGCACCTTGTTGAACGGCCGAGCCTGAGCGCGCGCCGCGCGGTGTTGTAAAAAATGACCCAGACCGGCACAGCATCAAAAACAGTCTTCGGCGTACCTGTCCCGGTTGCGCTCTTTTTCATCGCGATGATGTTGCCGACCGCCGTGTCGGTGAACCTTGGCGGGTTGAGGCTCTCTGCCTATCGTGTTGTTTTGCTTGTCATGATCCTGCCAATGCTTTTGGATCTTGTGTCCGGTCGGCGCGGGCGGGCGCATGTTTTCGATTTTCTTGTTTTAGCGCACTGCGGATGGGCCCTCTTGGCATTGATAAACTGGGGTGGCGTGGCACAGGGCATCGAATCTGGCGGCATCTATATCGTTGAATTTGCAGGTGCCTACCTCTTGGGCCGCCTGTACATCCAGTCATATGAGGATTTCGCGGCCATGGCGCGGGCCTATGTCGGATTGGTCCTCGCCACACTCGTGTTTACAGTACCCGAAGCGTTGACCGCTATTCACATCTTGCACGATGGCATTTCCGGAGCCGTAGGTGGACCCATGGCGCCCTATATTGAGCCACGCATGGGGATCGAGCGTACGTTTGGACCATTCGATCACCCGATCCTATACGGTGTGTTCTCGGCATCATCCTTTTCGCTGGCTTATTTTGTGATAGCCAAACGTCAACTGATGAATTTCTCAGGGATGGCAAAAGTCGTCGGTGTGGTGCTCGCCACTTTTATGTCGGCGTCGGGCGGGCCTTACCTTGTGCTGATGATGCAAGGGTTCGTATGTGCCTGGCAACGCGTGCTTGGCGACGTGCAGGGCAGGTGGGCCGCTCTCTTTAGCTTGTTTGCATTGGCATACGTTGCGATTGACCTCTTTTCGACGAAATCGCCGTTGCATGTCTTTGTGAATAATTTCACCTTTTCACGAGAATCCGCCTACAACCGCATCCTGATTTTCGAATTTGGTAGCGCCGAAGTTGCGCGGTACCCGATATTTGGAATTGGGCTTGGCGACTGGGTGCGGCCTGTGTGGATGTCAGACAGCATGGACAACTTCTGGCTGGTTACGGCTGTGAGATATGGTTTGCCTGCTCTCTTTTTGCTTTTGGCCTTGCTGCTTGGTCTGGTCTGGACGGTTGGACAGCGCAAGAACCTACCACCAGAATGGCGGCGCGCCCGTCACGCTTGGGCGTTCACTCTGTTCGGCATCACCGTAGCCGCGGCCACGGTTCATTTGTGGAATGCGCTTTTTGTGCTGTTTCTATTTTTGATTGGAGCGGGAGCTTGGCTTTTGGACGCAAAGCCCGACCCCAAAAAGGGTCGGATGACGCAGGCCAGCTTTAAACTGCCATTCAGGCCTGCCGCGCGCCTGTTCTGATTTTATTGAGTAAAGGAAATCCCATGGATCTTTCGATCGTCATCGTCAATTGGAACACGCAGGATCTGCTGCGCGATTGTCTGCGTTCCGTGCACGCTGGTTTGGGAAACCTCAAAGCAGAGGTGCTTGTCGTTGATAATGCATCGACCGACGGCTCATGCGATATGGTCATCAGTGAATTCCGGGAAGTTAAGTTGATGAAAAGCAAATCCAATCTGGGGTTTGCGGGAGGGAACAATTTGGCGCTGCGACTTGCGCGTGGTCGCTATGTTCTGTTGCTGAATACTGACACGTTAGTGCACGGGTCGGTGCTGCAGGATGCAGTCACGTGGCTGGACGAAAACCCGCTATGCGGCGTTATGGGGCCTAAGGTTTTGAACACGGACGGCACTGTGCAGCCCTCTTGTAGTGCCTTTCCTTCCTTGTGGTTTCTGGCAATGCAGACCCTCGGGTTGACTCGGTTCCGGCGCTTCGATGCTTACCGGATGACGGGATGGGACCGGTCTTCGGAACGACAGGTCGATGTCATTTCTGGCGCGGCGATGTTTGTGCGTTCCGCCGCAATGGCGCAGGTCGGCCTTCTGGACGAGGCCTTCTTTTTCTATGGTGAGGAAACGGATTGGTGCCGACGGTTTGCCAGCGCAGGTTGGCAGATCTTGTTCGCGCCGATACCCGCGATAACGCATTTCGGCAATGGCTCAGCCAGTAAACTAAATCACAAACGGGATGTTCTGATGACGGAGGGCACAACCCGCCTTCATCTCAAACATGGTGGTCCGCTCGCAGGTGTCCTGTGTTATCTCATCCTGACATCCCACAACATTTCAAGAGCCGCTTTCTGGTCGCTGTCTCGCCTGTTGAACCGTCCCGGAGCTGCCGCGCGGGCGCGCCATTTTTGTAAGGTATCTGCTAGTTTTCACAAAGCCTGGCCTGGCGGCGCGACCCGAAAGGCGAAACACTCGTGAAAGTTCTGATCATTGCACCCAATGTCGACGCTACGGATGTAGGTGAGGCATTTGTCGCGTTCAAATGGGTCGAGGCGCTCTCTCGGATTGCAAATGTGACCGTTTTGGCATTCCAGCGTGCGGGCAGACCTGATCTGGCTGGACAGCTGCCAAATGCCCGCGTCGTGACATGGCCGGAGCCATCTTGGGCACGTCGAAATGAGCGGTTGAATGCGATGCTGAAACCCGCGTGGCCGGTGTTTTCCACCCATGTACGCAAGTGGATGAAATCCGCAGTGCTTGCTGGCGAAGATTTCGACATTGCGCACCAACTGATGCCTCAGGCTGCGCGTTATCCATCACCGCTTCGTCATTTTGAGGTTCCTTACATAATAGGCCCGTTGGGTGGTGCTATGGATACTCCGGAGACGTTTCGCGATGAGGCCGCAAATGCGCCTTTGTTCACGCGTCTTCGGGCGCTTGACCAATATCGGTTCCGCTATGATCCGTTGTTACGCAAATCTTATTCACGCGCCGCCTGCATCCTTGGCGTTGCACCCTATGTCGAGGATATCCTGGCAGACATACCGTTGCGCCGGTTCGAACCCGTGCTTGAGCTTGGGGTCGATGATGTCGAGCAGGCAAGACCCCGGACAGGACAGAAAGATCAGCTCCGGGTGCTGCACGTCGGGCGTGGTGTTCGGACCAAGGGCTTGCGGGATACGGTCCGGGCAATGGCGGGCCTCAAAGACCTACAGGGCGTGACCCTCACCAGCGCAGGCTCGGGGGAAGAAATCGAAATCTGTCGTGCAGAAGCAAAACGGTTGGGCGTTGCAGATCGGGTCACATTCAGAGGTAAGATTAGTCGCGAAGAGGTCGAGCAACTCTACTCGTCGCATGATGTGTTCTGCTTCCCATCTTTTCGCGAACCTGCCGGCGGAGTATTGTACGAGGCCATGCGCCATGGCCTACCCGTCATCGCCGCTGACCGTGGCGGTCCTGCAAGTATCATTGATGCATCGTCTGGCGTTCGTATTCCGGTCACAGAGCCGGTCCAATTTGCACAGGATATCAGCGCAGCACTGCGCCAGTTTGCGCAGTCACCTGCGCTTAGAACACGGCTTGGCGAAGGCGCGCGGGCCAAGGTCTTGGACGAGGGGCTTTGGTCTGCGAAAGCAGATGGGTTGATTTCTCTCTACAAAGATATTCTTGAGTGCCCTTCGGTTCCGACTCCTACCCGAAAGGTTAGTTCCGCTACTCCTATAGTGTGCTGAAGTTCTTCTTTTACGCAGTAACATCAATGGGTTGATCTGGGTTATCCAATGGTTGTCATGAAGAACAGTCAGTAGGATAACCGCAATGCTTGGACAAAAAAAAACACGCCCTGTCGTACTCGCTGTTTCTTCGGGGGGCGGGCACTGGGTGCAAATGCAACGTCTTGCTCCGGCATTTTCTGGGGCGGAAGTGCACTTTGCAACCACCGACGCAACAGCAGTCGAGGGCGTCGGTGCGTCGCGCCTTCATGTCTATCCTGACGCCAACAAGGACACACCGCTTCGGCTTTTGTACTGCATTGTTCGTATCGCGTGGATCGTTTTCTGGCTGCGTCCAGACGTTGTCGTTTCCACAGGCGCGGCGGGCGGGTTTCTTGCGATCCGGCTGGCGCGGCTGACTGGCGCCCGCACGATGTTCATCGATTCGATTGCCAATGCGCGTGATTTGTCGATTTCAGCCCGCCTGTCGTTGGGCGTCGCTGACCGTGTGCTGTCGCAGTGGCCCAGTGTGGCCGCATTGACCGGTGCCGAGTACCGCGGCGCAGTTATCTGAAACGTCGATTCAAGCCGAGGGTAACGACATGATTTTTACAACCATCGGCACACAATTGCCGTTTGATCGGTTGCTGCGCGGCATGGACAGTTGGGCGGCGCGCAACAAGGACATCAGGATCGTCGCGCAAGCAGGTGCGACCACCAGTCGTTTTCAAAACTTCCAAACCGTTGCGTACCTCAGCCAACCCGAATTTCGGGATCACATGAATTCTGCAAGCCTAGTAGTAGCTCACGCGGGCATGGGAACAATTCTGTCTGCCACAGAGCTGGGTTTGTCCGTCATTCTTATGCCCCGGTTGGGCAAATTCGGGGAACACCGAAATGACCACCAGCTCGATACCGCCAAGGAAATGGCGCGTCTATCGAATGTCACAATCGTGGAGGACGGCGAGTCGCTGCATCACGCGCTAGACCTTGCGCGCGCGCGCAACTTCGAAGTGCCGCGCGCTCAATCTGCTGACGTTTCGGGCGAACTCGATCCTCTGCTCCGCGCCATCCAGGATTTCGTGTGGAAGGACGAGGCGCCCTTGCGTGCAGGTGCATTTTCCAACGGGAGGGAAATAGCATGACTTTGGCGACCATACTCATTCCCGCATTCAACGAAGTCGCTGTGATCGAAAGAACGCTTCTGCATATGTCGCGGGGCATGTCGCTTGCTGATTTTCGGATCGTCGTCATTGCGAATGCCTGTACTGACGCAACAGCGGCCAAGGCGCGATCAATTATGCCACAGGCGGTTGTCATCGAAACCGGCAAGGCTGGGAAGTGCAACGCGCTGAACCTGGGATACAAAGAGGCGGACCCGGATAAACCCGTCATTTGTCTCGACGCGGATCTGGATGTGACTGCAGAGTCTCTGACGTCACTCATCGTTCCGATCCTTGAGGGCACTGCGCTGGCTTCTTGCGGGCAGATGGATGTGCGCGCAAGCGAAGCGTCTCATTTGGTGCGGGCATATTATAAAGGTTGGCGCACAAACCCCTACTTTGATCGAGGGAAGTTTGGTGGCCTTTTTGCATTGTCGGCAGAGGCCGCAAAAACGGTTTTCCCGCTGCCGGAAATCACCGCAGACGATGAATACATCCGGCGCAGTTTTTCCATCGAGGAAACGGCATTTGTCAAAGAATGCCGTTTCGTTGCGCGTGCTCCACTGAGCCTTTCGAGCCTGTTCAAAGTCAGATGTCGTAGTTTACGCGGGGCGCGCGAAGTTCAGGCCATGGGGCTGCGTAAATCGGAAGGCTCCAGCGTGAAGGCTGTCATTGGACGCGCCCTGCGTCAGCCGACCGGCGCATTTTCGATACTTGTTTACTTATCAGTCAACACTGCAGCTCGGTTCGTGTTGGCCCTTCGGCCGTCTGGAAAATCGGGCCATTGGGGTCGTGATCTGACCACGAGGGTGGCGTCCTGAAATGAATGTCGCAGCATCAATCCCGGCAGAGGATTCGCAGGACACCTATGTCCCAGTCCCTCAAGATACGCCTCAACCCAATCCCATTGCAGCTTTGACACGCGCCATGCGCGGGCGTTGGCGCACAGCAGTGGCGGGGGCAATTCTATTGGCGCCGGCATTTGCAGCGGTGGGATATTTTTCGGGTGTCCAACTATATGAATCTCAAGCGATCCTGCGCGTCTATCCTCAGGAATCCAATATCCTTTATGCGACGGGTGAGGATTCGGTTCTCAAAACTTTCGACAGCTTTGTGAAGGCTGAAACCACCTATGTTGCGTCGCATCAGGTCATGGAACGCGCTGTGGAGCAGATCGCAGTTCAGCGGCCTGACCTTGCCGACGGCTTAAAGGCCAAAGACCTTGCGGGTTCCATCGAAATAAAACGTTCCGACAGCCTGATCGTGCTTAAAACAAAAAGCAAGGAAGCCGCATTTGCGAGCCAGAAACTGGCCGCTTTGATCGATTCCTATCTGGCATTGAAAACAGAAGCGGAAGAGGCGCGGACCTCGGTGCGCTTGTCCGAACTGCGCTCACGGGAAACTCAACTGGCCGCCAGACTGTCAAATCTGAGATCAGATCAGCTTGAGGTTGGCGGAGAGTTTGGCCTGAACGCACTGGCCAAGGCGCATATAGAAAAAATCGCTCAAATTGATGCGCTCGCGGGTCGTAAATCCGAGGTTGCAGCAACGCTGGCGACGCTTGAGACGAACAGCGCGCCGGCCTCTGCTGATACATCAAATCAGGAGATCATGCGGGCGACACTTCTGGATCGCGCCATGGCCGATCTGAGCTTTGAACGTGCCAAACTGATGAGTGAACTGGCCGGATTACGCGCCGGTTACGAAAATCATTCCAACATGCGTTTTAAGCAAAAAGAATTCGCCAAGGTCGAAGAGATAGCTGTGATCGAAAAGGCAATGTCCGATCGCCGCGAGCAGATCCGCGTCCTTGGCCAGACCGGGGCCCTAACCGATGTCACCGCGGGCGGGGACGACACCACGACTGCCGAAATTCAAGCACTATACATTAAAGTCAAAAGCCAACTCGACTTCGCACGGAAAGAAGCGCGCGATCTCAATCGCCGTCGCATCGAACTGGACCATATCGAAAACGAAATTGGTGAGGCCGAAGGGCTTTTGGAAGAAACCCGTCGGGCGCTTGAAGTCATCCGCCTTGAGTTTGGTCGGGCATTGCCGGGCTACGCGGTTGTAATGTCTCCACCGTCGACGCCGGTCGATCCCGCGGAAGACACCCGCAAAATGATGGTTGCTGGCGGCGGCATGGCGGGTGCCTTCCTTGCATTGGCGATGACGTTGGCGATGGCACTCCGCGAACGTCGTGTCAGATTTGCCGAAACGCTTGAGCCATTCGAGCACCGGTTGCCGGTCCGACAAGTTTCTGCTGCCGACGAAACAGACCCCCATGCATCCGATCTACTGCGCAATGAGCTGCAATTGCAGAACCTCAGAAAGCCAAGGTTGGTCGGTAAACCACCGGTCATCGCGATCACCCGTGCCAACGCCGGCGATACGACTGAAATTGCTCATGCGCTGGCTCAGAGCTTTGCTCGGGCGCGTATGAAAACGCTTTTCATCGAAGCCGACATCGAAGGGCAGGATGCCGAAATGGCCGATGCAGGTTGGAGCGATCTGCTCTCGGGGACAGCCGTCAAACCTCGTGATGTCGATGGCGCGGATCACCTTTTCGAAATTGGTGCGGGCAATGACCATACCCTGAAAGACCGGGCTGTTTCAGCCCCAATGGTCCGGGCGGCTCTCGAGCGAGTTTCTGGTGACTTTGACGTCGTGGTCGTCTCTGCGGGTAGCCTTCAGGACCGTCTTTCGGCCCAGTTCATCCTATCCAATTCGGAAGTCGCGGTGCTTGCCATCAAACCTTCTGATGAGCAGGTGAACATCATTTCTCAAATCGACCGACTGGACAGCCTGCCGCGCAACGGCAGCGTCGCAGTCTTGCGCAACGCATTGGCTAGAGACCCTTGGTTGGCAGTCAGAACCTGAGTTTTAAACAGTTTGGAGCAGTAACTATGACCACAACATTAATTGAGACCGTCCGCCTCGGGACTATACGGTCCGGTGGGCGATCTAAACGCATCATGGATTTCACACTTTCCCTATTGGGTCTGATGGCGATCTGGCCGGTATTTCTTGCGATCGCAGTTGCTGTCTCCTGCACGTCGCGCGGCCCGGTATTCTTCGTGCAACGGCGCGTCGGCCTGAATGGTAAGACCTTCAAGATGTTCAAGTTCCGCTCCATGTATCAGGACGCTGATACGCGACGCGCAGAAGTCGAAAAGCTCAGCGACCGGAACGGCATCTGCCTGAAAGTAAAGCGTGACCCTCGTGTCACTCCCGTTGGTCGCGTGCTGAGGCGCTTGTCGCTTGATGAACTGCCACAAATCTTCAACGTGCTTTGGGGAGATATGTCACTTGTTGGCCCTCGTCCGGCCCTCGTGTCCGAGGTTGAGGATTATCCCGATCACGCCCATCTCCGTCACACCGTTCTGCCCGGTATCACCGGTCTATGGCAGATATCCGGTCGCGCCGACATCGGATTTGAAGAGATGATCTCGCTGGATCTGCACTATGTGCGCCGAGTGTCCTTTCAGACTGACGCAATGATCCTGTTGATGACTTTCCGCGCCGTTCTGAGCGGCAGAGGCGCCTACTGACCCAGGCCGCCCATCGCACCTGAAATTTTATCGAAGGAGAGCGTCGCCATGCAACGCAAAGGAATAATTCTGGCCGGTGGCAAAGGTACACGCCTCAGACCGCTGACAAATAGCGTCAGCAAGCCGCTCTTGCCAATCTATGACAAGCCGATGATTTACTATCCCCTCACCGTGCTGATGCAGGCCGGGATCCGCGAAATCGCCATCATCACCACACCAGAAGATCAACAGCTTTTCCAACGGCTGCTGGGCGATGGGAGCCAATGGGGAATTCTACTGGAATGGATCGTGCAGCCGACAGCGGACGGTATCGCGCAAGCCTATTTGCTGGCTGAAGGCTTTCTTGATGGTGCGCCTTCTGCGCTGGCGCTTGGCGATAACTTGTTTCTGGGGGATGGCATGTCTCCACATCTGGTTGCCGCGAATGCGGCACTTTCCGGCGGAACCATTTTTACCTGCGAGGTAAGTGACCCAGAACGCTATGGCGTAGCCGCTTTTGCAGGTGATCGTGTCACGGGTATTGTCGAAAAGCCGAGCAAGCCTCCATCCAATTCCGCCATCACAGGTCTTTATTTCCTTGATGCGGATGCGCCGTCTCGTGCACGCGCTGTGAAGCCTTCTGAACGTGGTGAATTTGAAATCGTCACACTGCTCCAAAGCTACCTGGAAGAAGGGGCTTTGAGTGTTCAAAGGCTCGGCGCCGGGATCGAGTGGTTTGACGCTGGTACCCATGATGCGCTGCTTGAAGCGGGGCAGGCCGTTCAGCGTTTTCAGCGGTCTGGCGAATTATTCGGTTCACCAGATGGGGCTGCCTTCTGCCATGGATGGAGCGCGGGGGCTACCGTCGAGAACGCCCTGCATCAGCTGGGCAAGACTTCCTATGGAGCAATGCTGGGCGCACTGGTTCGCAAAGATGCACGCGTACCTGAGGCTCTGCGGATGTGAAACTCAGTGCGCTGGTACGCGCCAGCATTGTCCCACGGGATCGAGAAACAAGTGGTGGTGCACCTTCTGCGCCGCGGAAATGAACAGTTAGCGACCAGACTGGATCGCAGGATAAATAGGATCAACAGAAAATGGACAACTTGCTTCAGGAAACGGGCGACAAGCTTACCTTCGATCAATACGCCGTTTCAGAACACTGGGTAGGCGAAGTTGAGGTGGATGGCACGCCAGTGCTGTCGACAACGGTCGAGACCGTGCAGGACGTGACGTACGAATTGGATTTCAATCTTGCGGCGAACCTTGCGGCGGATGTGCAGAATGTGACTGTCGAAGTGTTCTACAACGGCAAAGCCATTGGGAATTTCTATCACGAAGGCGGTGTATTCGAAACTTACACATTTGAATTCCTGGGAACAGGAGAGGTTTCACAGCTTGAGTTCAAAATCACTGACGTCAACGCGGGGGCGGACAGTGCAATCGATACCTCTGGCGTCATTCCTTCGTATTTGAGCCAAATGACTTTTCTGGGTGAGGAAGTGACGGTCAGCGCATTCGCGCCTGGTCAGAACTTCATCTATCAGGTGCTGAATGGACAATTGGTAAAATTCGATCTCGAAACCAACAGCTATACTGAGGCAGAAACACCGGATGCAGTTAACGTAAATGCGATCGGCTACTCTGCCGAGCATGACCTGATCTACGGCATTGCACGGTCGAATGGTGTTGATGCTGTCGGCAACACGATTTCCCGAAATGACGTGATTGCCATGGATGCGACTGGGGCGACTTTTGCGGTCTCGCCCGGCATCATGGGGTCATACATTGGCGATGTCGACGATCAAGGCAACCTCTGGACATTCAACGGCGGCTTGAGCCGGGCCGTAGTCTATGACCTTTCAGAAGCGAACCTTGATGGCACTTTGGCCAGTCGTACTATCGACTTGGCACCGATTGGGATGTCCACGGCGGGGCTCGCCGATCTTGCCTACCATGCGGCGACGCAGACGTTCTTTGGCGTTGCGCATGGCGGATCGACTGGGCTGCCGGGAACTTTGGTCGCCATCGACATCTCCGAGGTCAGTCTGGGTGGCGAGCCGATTGTCACAACACAGACGATCGCCGGAACGATAGTGAATGGTGAGGTCAAATCCGGCATTCCATCCGGTGCCTTCGGTGCGACCATCGTCGATGCGGACGGCAATGTTTATGTCGGCGCTAACAACACCGACCATGATCTCGACGGTAGCACAGGGAACGCTGGCGGTTTCTACAAGATCGTGACCGAGGCCGACGGTAACCTTCAGATGGAGCTGCTTGCCGAGGCACCAAAAGTATCCAGCAATGACGGCGCAATGGATACCCGCGGTGTCGATCCCTTTTTGGGCATCGACACATCCTCTACGGTTCTGATCCGAGCGCCGGAAGTAACGGTTGCAATCGCGGAAGATGACATAGTGCAACTGGCCGCGAAGGGGGAACAGACCATTATTGATTTGCTCGCCAACGACAAGGTGACTGATGGTGATACATTGGTTCTGACCCACCTGAACGGGGTCGAAGTCGCTGCTCTTGGCACCCTCACTCTTCAAAATGGAGAGATCGTCACATATCTCGGAGACGGTCGTGTGGCGGTCACGCCTGGGCAACTGCCACGTGACGTTTCTGCGGAGCTTACCTATTCCATCAGCAACAGCAGCGGTGTCACTGATACTGCGGTTTTGAGAATTGACACATCTCCGGTTCAAGGTGGCATCGATGCCGACCACATGGTCGGGTTTACTGATGCAGATGGTACGCAGATCGATGGGTCAGACGGCCTTAACGATGTCATTCTTGGCTATGGCGGACGAGACAAGATCTTTTCGGGTCTTGGTGATGATGACATTTATGGCGGTGCAGGAAACGACTTCATCCGTGCACAGGACGGCAACGACGTAATCTACGGCGAAGAGGACAACGACGTTTTGGACGGCGGCGCAGGTGCTGATCAGATGTTTGGTGGAACCGGGAATGACATATACTTCGTGGATAACGTTGCGGACGTGGTGTCCGAAGAGGGCGGCAGCGGAACGGATACAGTTAAGTCCAAGGTGGATTTCACCTTAGGCTCTGGTCTCGAAAACCTGTGGCTGGATAAGAACTCCTCGGCGAGCACCGGCACCGGAAACGAGTTGCGTAACATGATCGTAGGTAACAAAAACGATAACCTTATCGACGGGCAGGCGGGTAACGACAATCTAATGGGCGGGGCTGGCAACGACATTATTTTTGGCGGCGAAGGGCATGACAAGCTGCATGGCAACGATGGCGTGGACGAGTTGTACGGAGGCGCAGGCAACGACAAGCTGCACGGCGGTCTGGGCGACGATGTGGTCTTCGGCGGTGATGGAGACGATGTATTGTGCCCTGGCGAGGGTGATGATGTGATGTACGGTGGGGCAGGGCGTGATTTGCTGTCCGGGAACGCCGGTGCGGATATCGCCTATGGTGGTGCGGGTGACGACACCTACAAGGTCTCAGACGCTTTTGACACCGTTATCGAATACGCCGGTGAGGGTTACGATGTGGTCCATGCCTCTGCGGACTTCGCACTCTCTGAGAATGTCGAGGAACTGGTCTTTTTCGGCGATGGAGGTTTCACCGGGGTAGGCAGTACGGGTGACAACCGGATCACCGGTAATATCGGCAACGACACCTTATCCGGAGCAGAAGGCGATGATCATATCAACGGAATGCTCGGAGACGACATCCTGCGCGGCGATGCCGGATCAGACAGGCTGTTCGGAAACGATGGAAATGATGTCATTTTTGGCGGCGATGGGGCTGACGTTTTGAGCGGAGGAGAAGGGGCTGACATTCTGAACGGCGGCGCCGGAAATGACAGCCTATACGGCGACGCAGGTGCGGATGTTTTTGAGTTCCGGTTCAACGATGGCCAAGACGAAGTCAGAAAATTCGATATACTGGAGGATGCAGTTTGGCTGGGTGGAATATCTGAGGGGGAAACCAGCTGGCTTGAAGACGACCGGGGACTTCGTCTTGACTATGGGGAAACCGACTCCATTCTTTTTTGTGGTCTGACATCAGAACAAGCCGAAGCAATTGACTTGGTCTTTTTGTGAGTGCTTTTTGCAATTGAAAAAACCAAGGGTCAGATTGCCGCTTCTAAATGTTGAGGCAATTTTAGCCGATGTCCTATGGTTCCCAACCGCATAGTCGGTTGGGTTCATCGACGCACGCGATCACGCGCAGTGTTTTAACCGCTGGAAGAAGATATTTGGTCGCCTGACGGCCAAATATCTTTCGCTTCAGTTCCTGCTGGGTGCACAGACATTGGCGCGGTACGGAGTTTCGGCCAAAAAAGGTGAGCAACCAGATGGCCTGTCGTCCGGCACGATCATCAAGTCGGGCCTGCCTGCTGCATGGTCAAACCAGCGCGAGCAGTTCGCGAAGCTGTAAGCCAAGCCTCCCCTTTCCTCAAACTTGTAACGCCGGAATGGCAAACTGAGACTGGGGTCCGAAATTGGTTGGATTCCCGTTTGGGTTCCCGCTTTTGTCTGTAATTCCACAGGCCTAGCGTCAAAAAAACGCGCCACGATACCGGGCAATCTCTCGCTAGCTAATAATTGCAAATTGATCATAAGCGTGCGCGAATCACTGATTTCTCGCGCGGACTGTCGCCAAATAGTAAATAAAAACAATGACTTAATTTGAGCCCATTTTCGCTGGACACCATAACCGTGCAAGGCCGGAAGCATAAGCGTGCAAACACTGGCCGAAGAAAAAGCCCGCATGAAATGCGGGCTGCTGAGAACAGGAAAGTGTTGAGTCAGATACGGTGGGCTATTCGCTCAGTTTAAGCATTCTCGCGGTGTCAAATGCCTCGACGTAGTCTGGTTCCGAGAAAGGAGAATACTCCTTTGTAGTGCCCGTTCGTAGTGCAAATTGTTCAGCGAAGTCTTCCAGCTCGAGTTCGCCTTTGCCCTCCAGTTTTGCTTTAGTGAGGGTGTCAATGAACAGCTCGATGACAAGGCCCCAGCGATGAACGCATGCGTAGTCGAGCCTGCTCAGAAAGTTCTTAGTAACCAGTTGTGCAATATCGATCTCCGCTTTCTCCGCGTAGGTGAACAACAATTTGACAATTTCATCTTCATCATACTTGAGGTTGATCTCGTCGAAATGAACGGGGTCCATGAGCGCGTCGAGTTGTTGATAGGAGCCCACGTAATCGGACAATGTGGGCACGCCGGAAAGGATCAACATCAAGGGCCAGCGGGGCTCTTTCATCATTGACTTAAAGCTGTCTAGAAAGACCGCATTCGATTTCGCGCCCGCAGAAAATACATGCTGGCATTCATCGTAGTGGATGCCCACGACGCCCTGACCCTGCGCTTGGTCCAATACTCGCTCCCAGATGTATTCTTGCGTACGAGCCCTTTGGACCTCATATCCGAGCGCTGTAAGTGTTTTGACCCCAAGGTCTTTGAAGCTTACTCAGCCGGACAGAACGCAACTGACAATTTTCGCCGGCCTGCCGTCAGGCATCTGCGTCTTGCTCGCATTGAATGTACCAATCAGCTTCTTCAGTTCCCTGGATTTTCCGACTCTCGAGCTACCGGTAACCACCAGACCGCGTGCCTCTACGCCGTCAATCAGTTGACTGCGGAACTGATCTTCGAGGCATCTGCTGAACGCCGTTCTCAATGGTTTCGCGCGACTGAATTCAAAGTGAGAATTCCTTAACTCAGTTCCGAATTTGAATCTGTCTGGATCAATAAAGCTCATGTGAATTTTCCCATATTCTTAGGCGGACCAATTGGACGGTTCTTGTCGTTCACGGACGTCAGTTTTGTTTTCTTTGCGCCCGCGGCGTCGCGGGAGGCATCCTTCATTTTCTGCGTAATCGGATGTGGCGCTGCGGCATCCAATTCGGGGGCATCATCAGTCATTCTTCCGCTCAGGCCACCGCCCAAGTAAAACTCGTCCGGATTTTCGGTTCCTGCACTGATTTCACCGGGTTGGAGTGTTGGAGACTTACTGGGCGAGCCCAAAGCAGCCGTTGCAGCAGAACGCGTTGAACGGCGGTTCTGAGCCCAAAGCCGTCTAATCGAACACAGAGGGATTTCTTAGTTTTCAGCAGCATGGAAGCATAATACGGCCATTTCTCGCCTCTTCTTCCTTCAGCGTCTCAGGGCACCGAATACCCGGCTCCATCGAAATATGAACAACAATGCGAACATACACGCGACCAAACCAATCAAGTCTCCAGCGGCATAGATCGCCCAAACCCAGATGACTTTCTCAAGATCAATAAGCCCTGAATACACTATCGTTTGGCCGAGCGAATTGATAACCGAAGACAAAGCTCCAACGGCGATCATACCCTTCCAATGCAGTTTTCTTGATCCGCCAAAATACAAGTCAAAACCAGCAAGACGCGCAATCTCAAAAGCGATAAACGCCGAAGCTGAGCCTACAAGGATGCTTTGAACTAAAGCAGATTCAAGGAGGCGCAAGTCTTCGGACGGGCTGAAAAGCCAGGCGGACATACTCGCGCCGACCGCCAGTGCAAGGACAGCTTTCCAGCCATACGCCCATGTCGCAAGAACCCTGACTCCGTGCGGTAGATAAACAAGGCTCGCGAATACCGTGATTTCAGGCAGGATCAAACTTTGCAAAGGTGTTACCACCATCGCTATTAATCCGTGACACAAGACGTAGGCGAGGATGATGATCACAAAGCTCACAGAGGGCACACATTTAATGTGAGGTCGGAAATATCGAGGAAATTGACATCGCCACTCCATCCAAGGGCTTGTTGACAACCGAAGACGTCAGAGGGACCCGTTAGCTATTAGCAAAATCGTTGCGGACCACGTAGTGCCTCGACTTGTATCCATCTGCTTTTTCGAGCAAACCCAAGGATATCAACGACCGCAATGCCCTATGATATGACGCCTGCGGGATCCCCAAGGTTAAGGTATGGTTTCGGATTTCTTCTGATGCGATCATGTCTCCTTGCACTTCTGACAAAGCGTGCGCCGCAAGAAACACATCCATTTCTACTTGCGTAAGACTGCTCAGTCCGACCTCATCTTCCATAACCCGCAGCATGCTGCGCAGTTCCAAAAGTGCCGAAAGCTTCAAGTTCAACTTCTTTTTGCTCAAAATAGTAACCTTCTAAAGATATTCATCAGATCGAGACGAGCCTCCAAAATTATCATATTGACAATAATGGCGGCTTGAAAGAACTTTCTTCCACCTGTTGAGTATCCGTGAGTGGTTGTCTCAGGAGTTTTTCAGAAGGTTCTGCCCCGGCCGCACAATGGCGACCGGGGCAATTTAGTGGTCACTAGATGATTAAGCAACTGAAGAACCGTGTAGAACGACCGCTTAGTCCGCAGAGCGGTCATTGGTCGGCGATGCGGCGAATGGCGGCTTCGAGCCCGGAGCAGTCGTTACAGGGGGTAATATTTTGCCTAAGTCTTCGATCTCATGAGATAGTGAGTACCGGTTGCGACCAAAATTTGACCGTCAGTTACAGGGCTCGCATTTCGATGCTGGCGCATTTGCCCCAGATGCCGTTGGCAGAACCGTGTCCACCAGTAGGGCAATCATAAAAAGAAATTTACCAGTCACCTACATTAAAACTCACCCGTTCTGTCGCGGACCTTGAAACCGCTTTCCATGATAAGTGTTGTAGGCTCCTTTATCGACGACACGGCTTTTCTAACGTCAATGCTCTCAACGCTTTGGGTCAAATACGTTTTATAAAAGTACCGCGCGTTGGCTGTGTCAGCCGCTGATGTCCACAGTGTGTAGTCAGTGTGGATGCCATCGCCAACCGACTCGCGAATAGACCCCTTTGGAATGTCAAAAACATTCAGTATGTGGAAAGCTTTGAAGATTGCGGCGTCAACATCATCAGACGGGAGAGATGTGTTCGCGAAAGCAACAGCGCGGACAAATCGAGCCGGTGAGGAATGGTCACCCGGTAAGCCCAATAGGCCGCTGCCTTGTCCGAATGGCGCGATGTTTTCTGAGCCAACACTCATCGAACCGCGGTTTTCACTTTGAAGGCCCACGTAGTTTCTGAGGTTGGTCAAGTGCCAATCGTAAGATGGGTTATTTGTGACGGCATTCACCGTGTTGTCATAAACCGTAAGACCACTCTCGGTGTACTCGATCACAATCGAGGCGCCCGTAGAGTCGGTCACTGCATAATGAAACGGCGCAAATCCGTCAATTTCGGCAACGTAGGTACCCACGACGTCAATCGATGGAAGTGCAGCCCTTACTTCAGAGACTGTAGAGAACTGACCGAGAATCCAGTTTCCCATTTCTTCAGAAGAAACCGCCCGGTCGCGATTTGCATCGGTCAGTTCAGAGAAGACCGCGTCACCGGCAAAATAGAATGCGCCAAAATATAGGCCTTCTGTGTTCACGCCATCGAATACAATTGGCATGTCCAATCCGTTAGCACCTAAAAAGCCGTATTTTGCCTCGTACGCGAAGCCCGTCTCATCAGGATTTAAGCCGAGTGTTTCAATCGATGTCCCGGCTGGAACCGCTAAAACATTTGACTGAATGTCAAAACCAAACTCCATGGTCCGCGCAGGCACTGTTGTGCCGTCTGTCGACTGAAGAACGATTCCTGTGCATGCCAAAGCGGATTGAGTGGTTATAGCCACTACCAACAGCGCCGAACTAACAAGCTTCGTCAGTTTCAGAACACTAACTTGTTTCATCGGACTACTTCCTTTTTTGTATTAGCACTGTTGTAGTTACGGTAGCGACGCTGAAGTGGATCACAATGTCAGCTTACATGCCGGAGTCGGGTTCAAAGCCATCATTTGCTGCGATGATCGTGAATGACAATTCTTTTGGCCATTTGGGTGGGAAAACACATAAAGTGTGATCGTCCGGAAAGTCCTGTGGTTTCAACGGGTCGCCGCATCACATGCGTCAAACTTCTCAGCAGGTGTTTGGTATTGCAAGGTCTTTCGGGGTCTCTCGTTAAGCTGGCGGGCGACGGCGCTGAGTTTCGCTTGGCTAAAGCCCGATATGTCGGTGCCTTTGGGGAAATATTGGCGTAGCAATCGATTGGTGTTTTCGTTGCTACCTCTTTGCCAAGGCGACTGTGGGTCGCAAAAATAGACGTCGATCTTTGTGGCCATAGTGAACTTGCGGTGCCGGCCATCTCAGATCCACGGTCCCAGGTCAGCGACCGATACCGATCCTTCGGCAGCTTGCGCGCTTGCTTGATGAGAGCTGTAATGACGCTTTGGGTGTCCTTGTTTTCGACCTTCGCCAGCATCACAAATCGGGAATGACGCTCGACCAACGTGGCAATGTAGCTGTTGTTTGAACCAACGATTAAATCGCCCTCCCAGTGACCCGGCACGGCCCGACACACCTGAGGACGTGGTCGATTACATTGACCAGATATGTGGTGACTGTAGCAAGCTGTGTGAAGGGTGTGGCAAGGGCTCTCGAAGATATTCAGGTGAGCATTGCACAACATCTACCCTATCAGCCAAGGCCGCTGCGTCTTCAGGATCGAAGCTTACCAAGCCGCTCTAAAGCTTGGCAGCCAACATTTGATCTTTCTCTAGATATTTTGCGAGGTTTGGGAGGCGCTTATGATCCGAAAAACGCACTTGCTCCAGGCTATGTTATGCAAACATGGCAAGTTTGGGAGCAACTTATTTCATTATCTTTACGCAATGCCTTTTCACCCAGTAACGTCCAACTCCAATCGTCAAACAAGCTAGGAACCAGAACACAAGATGGTGTAATCAGAGCTCTAAACGTTTTTCCTGATGCTATCGTCACAATAACCGGTACGACAGGAGTCCGCCGGTTAATCGTAGACGCCAAATACAAGGGACATGTGGATCGTTCTTCCCAGTCGATCTCGAATGCAGACATTTATGAGTCTCTTGCTTTCGCACGCGCAACTGGAATTTCCGAGGTTGCTCTGGTGTATCCAAGGTCAGTGAAAGCGACTCTATCCTCAAGTGATGAGGTTGGGCATGCAGTAGGATTTGGAAGGGTCGTTGCGGACGGCGTACAAATCCGCGCATTCGAGCTAGGCGTTTGTGGAATCTCAGGTCGACGTGGTTTGAAGCGCTTTTCTGATGCGCTTGCAAAAGTTCTCTAATTATTTCTGTAGCGCACCCTGCTAAGGCGGGCGGAGCTGTCGTGAACCGAGCCAGTAGTCTCGGCTACTCTGCTGGCGCCATAAGAGCTATGATCGATAACCCTCAAGACCGCGAGGCTGTAGGGGCGGCAGTTGCCCGTTTTGATGGTGGCGCATCCGAAAGTAGGGGGTCGCGGCTCGTGTTGATAATCAGACAACAAAGCAATTGTGATTGTGTTCTGCCTAACCCTGCGGTTCCCAAGTAAATAGACGTTTCCGCATCTCTGATTGCCAGTAATGTGTTATATTTCAGAATGTTAATATGGTTGACCTTGGATGAACATCTGTGATTGAGGTTTCGCGCAACCTCTGCACAAGACTTTCTTCAATGTCTTCGAGGACTTCTGCAACGCGCGTTTGAAGGCCCGTTTCGACGCTGCAAAGAGACGGTGCAGGGGCGCTGTCGCTTCCCGACACGAGCCGCTCATCCAAAGCCAGATAGACATCTGCAAGCGTGATTCCGCGGGCTGGTTTGGCGAGCCGCCACCCACCAGCATGTCCCTTTTCAGACGATAAAAGACCCGCTTCCCGGAGTTTCCCAAGCACACGACGCACGACCACGGGATTCGTTCCGGCGTGACCGGCAATATCCGCTGATGTTCTCACGCGGTCAGGATCACCCGCCATGTGGCTGAGCGTATGCAAAGCGAGAGATAAGCGACTGTTCCGCTTCATGCGCAGAGTTCCTCCAAAACGCCAATACACGTAACAATGGCAGTTGCATTTGTCTAGCAACTGCGTAAGTTGCGTGATCGTTATTATATCCTCTGGAGAGCACATATGTCAGATACTCGGCTTCCCGTCACGGTCCTGTCCGGATTTCTGGGCGCGGGCAAAACAACCTTGCTTAACCGTGTTCTCAACAATCGTGAGGGGCGGCGCGTGGCTGTCATCGTCAATGACATGTCCGAGGTGAACATCGACGCAGACCTTGTTCGTGCTGACACAGAACTCAGCCGCACAGATGAGACGCTGGTCGAGATGTCCAACGGCTGCATCTGTTGCACGTTGCGGGACGATCTTCTCGATGAGGTGCGCCGGTTGGCGGCGGAGCGACGGTTTGACTATCTGCTAATCGAGAGCACGGGAATTTCCGAACCATTGCCGGTTGCTGCTACTTTCGATTTCCGGGACGAATTGGGCGAAAGCCTGTCTGATGTGTCCCGGCTGGATACCATGGTGACTGTGGTGGACGCTGTGAACCTGCTCAGAGACTTCTCGAGCCACGATTTTCTGCGTGACAGAGGCGAGGTCATGGGGGACGAGGATGAGCGCACGCTTGTACATCTGCTGACCGACCAGATGGAATTTGCCGATGTGGTGATCCTGAACAAGGTGGCCGATGCGACGGAGGGACAGGTTGATGCGGCCCGCAAAATAATCCGCAGCCTGAACGCAGATGCCGAAATCATAGAAACCAATCATTCCGAAGTCGCGGCCGAGAAAATCCTCGATACCGGCCTTTTCGATTTCGAAAAGGCGCATGAGCATCCGATGTGGGCCAAAGAGCTTTACGGTTTTGCGGATCACGTGCCCGAGACTGAAGAATATGGTGTCGCGTCCTACGTCTATCGAGCACGCCAGCCCTTCATTCCTGAAGAAATTCTGGCAGTCCTTAACGGTGAAATGTCCGGAGTGATCCGCGCAAAGGGGCATTTCTGGATTGCTACACGGCCTGAGTGGGTTGCCGAGTTTTCACTTGCCGGTGCATTGTCCAGTGTCAAACCGATTGGTACCTGGTGGGCTTCTGTCCCGCAGGAACGCTGGCCCGATCACGCATCTTCACGCGAGTACATGCAACAGCATTGGCTGGAGCCGTGGGGTGACCGTCGTCAAGAGCTAGTGTTCATTGGAGCAGACATTGACTGGGCTGCCTTGAAGTCCAAACTGGACGCCTGCCTTGTTCCAACTGTTTTGGCGGCCGGACCTGATGCCTTGCCTCTCGATATGCCTGACCCATTCCCTGGCTGGCGCCGCGTCGAGGACGCCGCATGAACCTAATACGAACGGAGGTCCAAAATGCGGCCATCGGCGTGGGCATCGCGGATGAACCCACCGCGCTCGATGTATTTCTCAAACCCGGATGCGCCGCGGCTATCTGGCGCAAGCAAACGCCACAGTATGTTCAATCCTGGTTGGATAAACTTCCACCGGACATTCTGCCGCGAGGACGGGTCATTTTACAGCCTCATGAGGTGGCGGACACGGTGCAACATCTCTTTGACATTGCCGGAATGCCCACAGGTTCAGAGCGTGACTGGCTACAGAGTGACATTACAGGACTGGCTGAGGTGTTTTCCAATCTTTTGCTGGCCAGATATCTGCGACTTCGTCTGGATGTCGTGAAGTCAAATGCCTGCCGCAGGTTTCACATCGATTCTATCTCGGCGCGCCTGATTTGCACCTATCGCGGCACAGGAACGCAATACGGCGTCTCAGTCGACGGTGCGGAACCAACACGTGTCTTCACAGTAAAGACCGGCGCACCCTGTCTATTGCGCGGAACCCTCTGGCCCGCCGATCCGCCATCCGGCTTGCTCCATCGTTCACCACCAATCGAAGGAACCGGCCAGACCCGGTTCGTCCTCGTGCTCGATCCTGTCGCAGATCCGGAAGACGAAATATGAATCGCAATCTCGGACAGAGCAGCCTGCGTCGCAAAAGGCGTTCCGGTGACCCTATGGATGCCTTTGACGAATTGCCTGCACCCGTTCGTCAGTGGGTCGCACAGGCGGCCTTGCCATGGTCGCCAGCCTCCGTTCATAACATTTGGTCAAAATCGCGGGCCAAAGGGCTGTCAGCTGAAGAAGCACTGCGAACACTTACCCATGCCGAAGCCCGGACATTGGCCCGTGATCGGCAATCTACTGTTTGCAAAATCAACTCCATCACCTGAAGGAAGTAAAACGTCGAATTTCTTTCGGCTTTCCTGTGCTGCCAATTTTGCAGTCAATGTCAGCTAGTTGTGGATTGCTGTCATTCTTACAATGTACAGTATCGGTAACTAGGGGCTCAGTGCAGTCATTCGCGGCATTTGGCACGAGTGTCCGCTATACTGACCAAACGGAAGTGGCCCGCCCTTTTGGTGGACTGCGAAGCGGTCCTGGAGGATAATACGCAGGCATCCCCTCAAACTTCATCGCTTGCCAAAATGTTAAAACCTCTACAGCTGCGACCAACACCGAAAAACAGAGAAACCATACCTTCTTTCCTCTCTCGGATAGCGGCGATGAACGGCGTGTCTGCCAAGAACTTCGCTGTAGATAGAGCTGCCAAATGCAATATTTGTTAGCCAAGAGCTCGGGTGTGTCAGGTCTCTGCCAAATGGCACAGGGCTTGAAACCTGTGCCGGTTGCTTTGTTAAAAAAATTCTTGACACGCATTTGCATGAAACGCGCTGGATTTGCACGCTTATGCTAAATTTGCAATTAGGGAGTGTGTGGCTGGGATGGTAGGATTCGAACCTACGGTACACTGTACCAAAAACAGTTGCCTTACCACTTGGCTACATCCCAACGTGACGCGCTAATTAGTCTGCCATTGAACAGCGCGCAAGCCCTTTTACCGCAAAAACCTTGTCATTCGGTTAGTCCGTCATCCGTCAATAGGTCGGGGGTTTCGGGATCGTTTCGTTCAGCCTCGACTAGGCGGTCGAGGGAGGCCTGCGAAGTATCTTCGACGTCTTCGGCTGCGATGGGCTGTTGTTTTGGAACAAGTTGGGCTTTTCGCATGGCGGGTGGAGGCGCGTTCTCTTCTCCTCCTCCTAGCAATTGAATGCGATACGTGGTGTCCGGGACCTCGATTCCTTCAGCTTCAATCGCCGATTTAACCATCCGGATGGCCTCGCCCTTAGCGCGGGCAAGCGATGTCTTGCGCTGATCAATCCAGCCTGTGACCACAAGAATAATTGCACCGTCCCCAATCCGGTCGATCCAAGTCATGGGTGCTGGATCCTTTAGAGAAAAGGGAAGGTCTGCAACCACCTGTTCTGCCAAGTCGCGGACCTGCTCCAGATCTCCGTCCGAGGCCACGCCAATCTGAAAATCGTACCGGCGCTCCTCGTTTGTTGAGTAGTTCACAATCCGGCTTTTGAACACCGTGGCATTGGGAATCCGGATGTGATTTCCGTCAAAGCTGAGCAAAATGGTGGCCCGACTGGTCAGGCGAATGACCTTGCCCACATCTCCTTCGATTTCCACGATATCGTTTGGGCGAAAAGGTTGGCGTATCGAGAGCATGATCGAGGCGATAAAGTTTTCCACCGTGTCACGTACCGCAAAACCGATGGCGAGGCCGACGATCCCAGCCGCCCCAAGGATTGTTCCAAGAAGGGCGGTCGCCCCAAGGATATCCAGAGCGATGACCAGTCCGCTCACAAAAAATACCATGCGCAGGATCTGGCGGTAGATATTCGCGATGAAGGCGTTCGGCGCGATACGATCCAATGGACGACGCATCCGGGCGAGCAAGATACCCGCAATAAAGACAATCGCAAATGCGAACAGCGCGACTGCGGCCAGCGGCAAGAGCGCAACGCCTTGTGAGAGGCGCGTTCGAAATCGATCAACCGCTGGGTTGAGCCGTGCCACCAGATCCGTTGTTTCGGCGACTTCGTTTTCGATAGCGACAACGCCTGCGATCCTTGACACGATATCGTTCAGGCGGGCGGCTTGTGGTGTGTCGATGGTGGTGCCGCGCAGGGTTACAATGCCGGAAGAGACGGTGACCGTAATTCCCTGGTAGCCGTCCAGTTCGTTAAGGATGCCGCGGATACGCATGGCAATGGCCGCGTCTTGGGATGCGCTGTCTTCGACTGCGATCGTGCCTTGGGGTTGGGGCGTGGTTTGCGCAAAAGCCGGGCCAACGCTCAGACAGAGCAAAAGGATCAGCGCGCGGATCATGCCTGCGTGTCCAACAGGATTGCGCCTGAGCGATTGCCTGCTTCGACGGCGACGTGAGCCGCGGCGCAGTCAGCCAACGCAAAGGTTTCCGCAACAGGGCACGTCAAAGCGCCCTGTTCGAGTGCATTGTGCAGATGCTGAATGGCCTGATCGCGCAACGTCTTTGGCAGCAGATAAATCAGCAGGATGTCAATGGTTGCGGCCTTGAACAACATTGGCCCGAAGGCGAGCGTTGGGGTCATTTCTTTGGCTGACCCATATGCGGCGATGGTGCCATTTGGGGTGATGACCTCGGCATCGACCGCGGCGTTTAGCCCGAACTCGACTTCTACAATCCGATCAACAAAAGCGCCGTTGTTTTCTGTCAATATCGCTTGGGCCAGATCGTCGCCAGAGTAGTCTAGAACCACGTCCGCGCCCGCTTTACTTGCGGCTGTTATCCCATCGCCCCGTGCTGTTGCGATCACGCGCGCGCCACCCCACTTGGCCAGTTGGACCGCCAAAAGGCCGACAGTGCCTGCGCCACCTTGCACCAAAACCGTTTTGCCGGCCACTTCGCCGCCACCGAACACTGCGTGGCTGGCCGTCAGCCCGGGTATGCCCAGGATCGCTCCGGTTTCCTGCGATACTGCGTCGGGCAGTCTAACGGCCTGAGATGCAGGCAGGCAGATGTGCGTCGCCGCAGTGCCGAAGGGACGTTGCCATTGGCCGTTCCAGATCCAGACGCGGGCCCCAACGCTCTCTTCTGGCACACCATCGCCAACCGCTTCGATCACACCTGATCCGTCACTGTGAGGGATGATGCGCGGAAAAGGCGGCTTGGTCACGCCGGGGCGCGCACCGGAGCGTGCTTTGACGTCAGAGGGGTTCACCCCGGAAAAGGCAAGCCGGACAAGTACTTCGCCTGGTTTTGGCGTTGGAGTTGGAATCTCACTTAATTCCAGAACGTCAGCGGCAGTTCCGAAGGCCGTGTAGGATATGGCTTGCATCAGGTGTTTCCAGTATGAATTGTGTTTAGCGTCAAGAGTAACCGAGCGGGCCGAAATGGCCAGCCCCGACCCGACCACCCAAACAGGACATTTTAGTATGCCTAAACGTGCTTTGATCCCGCCTGCGCTGCGCGCTGCTTGCGAAATGGCGTGCATGTCGCCGGGTATCGCGGCAGACGGCTTCGTGTTCCTGACAGGTGTCACCGGGGCCAGCGCCGACGGGACAATGCCGCAGGGGGATGTCGCCCAGTTTGAAGCCTGTTTCACAAAGATTGCCGCAGTTCTCGCAGAAGCAGACCTGACGCTGGATTCTGTTGTGGAAATGACCAGCTATCACATTGGGTTGCGCGATCATTTCGATGTCTTTGATGCGGCGCGACGTGCGCATTTGCACGATCCGTATCCGGCGTGGACGGCCGTTGAGGTGGCCGGGTTGCGCAGGGTCGGGGCAGTTGTCGAAATCAGAGTCGTCGCGGCGCTGGATTAGTCGCGTAGTTCGTCCATCGCCACACCCCACAGGCGGGCCTTGGGCGCCCAACCCTTGTAACCGGCAGCGGTGACGCGGCACCATTCAGGGTCGCATTTCCCGAGGCGAGCGATCACACCAACCTCCAGCGCGGCGGCCACGGGGGCTTCGGCCTCGGGGCGTGTTCGAATGGTAAGCATGTCCTGTTCGACCAGAACCGTACGGGTTCCCGACAGAAGCGAATAATGTATCCACCCGCCCAGACCATCCCGGTCTTCGACACGACGCCAGTGGCCGTGTTCTGCAGTGACCTGCAAGGGCATATCGCGACGGGTATAGACCCAGTCGATCCGGTGGGACAGCGATGGGCCGCGTCGCACATTCCCTTCCGCTGCCTTGAGCGAGACATATCGCGGCATGGGCAAGTTTGTGACCGGGCCCACATCCTTGGCCATGGCGTGACCTGCCAGAACACACAAACACAGCATCGCACGCAGCGCGGCTGTTATGGAGTAAGGAATACGCATCTCTCGCCTCTTGAAATGGCCGAGGTTCTTGTGCCTCGTGCTCACTTCCGCCACCATGATATGAAATGGATCAACCGCCAAGACCGGGGAGAGCACATATGCCAAAGGATCGCTTGAGTGTTGTCGTTACGCGACGGTTGCCTGCCGAGGTTGAGACACGGTTGAGCGAATTGTTTGATGTGCGCCTGCGCGAAGATGACACTGCAATGACCCGGAACGAGATCGTCGAGGCGATGAAATCAGCCGATGTGCTGGTGCCCACAATCACAGATACCGTGGATGCGGCCATGATCGGGCAGTCCGGTGACCGATTGAAATTGATTGCGAATTACGGGGCTGGTGTCGACAACATTGACGTTTCTACGGCCCGCCAACGCGGCATTCTGGTGTCCAACACCCCGGGCGTTCTGACTGAAGACACGGCTGACATGACGATGGGGTTGATCCTGGCCGTGACCCGGCGCCTGCCTGAAGGGTTGGCGGCGATGCAAGCTGGCCGTTGGGATGGATGGTCTCCCACCGCTTTTCTTGGCGGACGGATCGCCGGGCGGCGTCTTGGCATCCTAGGTATGGGGCGCATCGGGCGCGCAGTCGCAAAACGTGCGGCGGCCTTTGGCATGCAGGTCCATTATCACAATCGGCGCCGCCTGCGCCCTGAGGTCGAGGACGAGTTGCAGGCCACTTGGTGGGAAAGTTTGGATCAGATGATCGCGCGCATGGATGTGATCAGCGTGAATTGCCCGCATACCCCGTCGACTTTTCATCTGATGAATGCGCGCCGTCTCAAGCTGATGAAGCCGGATGCAGTGATCGTGAATACGTCGCGCGGTGAAGTCATCGACGAAAACGCACTGACCCGCATGTTGCGGGCAGGTGAGATCGCAGGAGCGGGGCTGGACGTGTACGAGCACGGGCGCGAGGTAAATCCGCGTCTGAGAGAATTGCAAAACGTCGTGCTCTTGCCTCACATGGGCTCGGCCACCCGCGAAAGCCGCGTCGAGATGGGTGAAAAAGTCATCATCAATATCAAGACCTTCAACGATGGGCACCGGCCACCGGATCAAGTGGTGCCATCTATGCTGTAGCGTGGCGGGAAACGACGCGTTTTCCGTTCAAGTTTTTTGAGAAAAATCTTGTGAGCCCAGAGGAGAGAGACATGCGTTTTTGTTTGACGGTCGCGTTTTCGATGTTTGCCAGTGCGGCCATGGCCCAGCAAGCCGCCGATGCGGTTCAGCCCGAAAGCGGGACGGGTGGGGACGCGGTTGTCACCTCTCAGGCTGTCGCAGACGCGCTGGCTGCGAAAGCGGACGGTGTTCCGGTTGAGGCAGAGGGTTATATGGTTGCAGCCGCCAATCCGCTGGCGGTGCAGGCCGGTGTTGATGTGCTGGCTGCGGGTGGCACGGCGGCGGATGCCTTGGTGGCTGTCCAGACGGTTCTGGGCTTGGTTGAGCCGCAATCCTCTGGTTTGGGTGGTGGCGCGTTCTTGGTTTGGTACGACGCCGCGACACAATCTTTGACGACACTTGATGGCCGCGAAACGGCCCCTCTGGCGGTGACACCAACGTTATTCCTGAATGAAGACGGCAGCCGCATGGGCTTCTTTGACGCAGTTGTGGGCGGTCGGTCCGTGGGCACGCCGGGCACGCCAGCGCTGCTGGCCGAGGTACATGCCCGCTGGGGCAATCAGCCTTGGGCGACGTTGTTTGAACCTGGCATTGAGTTGGCAAGCACCGGGTTCGAGGTCTCTCCGCGTCTTGCCGGTTTGATCGAGCGGGACGCAGAACGGCTTGCTGTTTTCCCGGCTACGGCGGACTATTTTTTGCCCGATGGCGTGCCCTTGGCTATCGGTACCACGCTGCAAAATCCGGACTATGCCGCGACCCTTGGGGCACTGGCCGTTGGCGGGACTGATGCGTTCTATACCGGGCAGATCGCGCAGGATATCACGGAGACGGTGCAGGAATTTTCCGCCAACCCAGGGGTTTTGTCTGAACTTGATCTTGCCATCTATCAAGTCAAAGAGCGCGCGCCGGTCTGCGCGACATACCGCGCGCATGATGTCTGTGGCATGGGCCCACCTTCATCCGGGGCGCTGACGATTGGGCAGATACTGGGGATGCTTGACGCCTATGATCTGGCCGCATTGGGGGCTGAAAACCCCGACAGCTGGCGGTTGATCGGTGATGCCTCGCGCCTCGCTTTTGCGGACCGGGGGAGGTACATGGCGGACAGCGACTTTGTCCCGATGCCGACCGCTGGTCTGGTCGACCCTGCCTATCTGGCGCAGCGTGGCGCATTGCTGGGCGGGGCTGAGGCGTTGGAAGAGATTGCGCCGGGCACGCCTGCGTTTGATCACAGCCTAAACTGGGCGGATGATCAAAGCATAGAGCTACCCTCGACCTCGCATATCTCGATTGTGGACAGCTTTGGGAATGTGGCCTCAATGACCACCACTATTGAAAATGCCTTTGGCTCGCGGCTAATGGTACACGGTTTTCTGCTCAACAATGAGCTCACCGATTTCAGCTTTGCCACTCATAACGACGGCGTGCCGATTGCCAATGCCATTGCGCCAGGCAAGCGGCCGCGCTCATCCATGGCGCCGACAATCGTGATGAAGGACGGCGCGCCGGTGCTGGCCATTGGCAGCCCCGGGGGGAGTCGGATCATCGGCTATACAGCGCAGGCCATCATCGGGTATTTGGACTGGGGTATGGACGTGCAGCAGGCGGTCTCGATGCCCCATGCCGTGAACCGGTTTGGAACCTTTGATGTTGAGGAAGAGACTGCGGCGACAGACCTTGTTCCCGCCCTTGAGGCGATGGGGTATGAGGTGAATGTGCGCGGGTTGAACTCGGGTTTGCATGCAATTGCGATCGGTGATGGATTGCAGGGCGGTGCCGACCCACGCCGCGAAGGAATTGCGCTCGGGGAATGACCCGGGCCACGACTGGAGGAGACACGCATGGCACAAGCCGTTGAACTGCCACGAAACGAAGAGGGGATTGCCACTGCGCTTGGTATTCTCAAACAGCAGTTCGGGGATCGGTTTCACACTGGCCAAGCGATGCGGGACCAGCATGCGCACACAACCACCTACATCAAACCGCAGGCCCCTGATGCCGTGGTCTTTCCGACCTCAACCAAGGAAGTGTCGGACATCATCAAGGTCTGCGCGATACATCATGTGCCTGTGATAGGCTATGGCACGGGAACGTCGCTTGAAGGGCACGTGAACGCCCCGGCGGGTGGGATCTGTGTGGACCTCAGCACCATGGACAAGATCCTATCCGTCAATGCGGACGATCTGGACTGTGTGGTGCAACCGGGTGTGACCCGCGAACAGCTCAATACGTATCTGCGCGACCGGGGGCTGTTTTTTCCGATTGATCCCGGAGCGAATGCGTCGCTTGGGGGGATGGCGTCGACGCGTGCATCCGGGACGAACGCTGTGCGCTACGGAACGATGAAGGACAACGTGATCGCGCTTGAGGCCGTGATGGCCGACGGGCGCGTGATCCGCACGGCGCAACGGGCCAAGAAAACATCTGCGGGCTATGATCTGACCCGGCTATTGGTCGGCTCTGAGGGCACGCTTGGGTTGATCACCGAGGTGACGCTGAAGCTGCAGGGAATCCCAGAGGCTATCCGTGCGGCGCGTATGTCGTTTCCCTCTATTGATGCGGCCTGTCAGGCGGTGATGACAACGATCCAATACGGCATACCGGTGGCCCGTATCGAGTTGATGGATGAGTTGAACGTGCGTGCAGCCAACGCATATGCGGGCCTCGATTTACCTGAGACGCCGTTGCTGCTGTTGGAGTTCCATGGCTCGGACAATGCGGTGGTGGAACAGGCCGAGATGTTTGGGGCAATCGCCGAAGATGCGGGTGGATTTGACTTTGCGACCACGGGCACAGCCGAAGAGCGCAACAAGTTGTGGAAGGCGCGCCATGATCTGTATTGGGCGACCTTGCAGTTGCGCCCCGGCGCGCACGGGATTTCAACGGATGTCTGCGTGCCTATTTCGCGCCTTGCAGAGGCCGTGACAGGGGCGCAGGCCAAAGCGGCGGCGTTGGGCTTGTTGGCCCCAATCGTCGGCCATGTCGGAGATGGAAACTTTCATTCGCTTGTTCTGATTGATCTTTCAGACGCGGATGAAGTGGCCCGTGCCGAAGAATTCACCGCTTACCTCGCCGATGAGGCCATCGCGATGGAGGGCACCTGCACAGGCGAGCATGGTATTGGGCAGGGCAAGATGCCTTACCTGGTCAAGGAGCTTGGGGCTGCTGTCGAATTCATGGCGGCCATTAAGGACGCGTTTGACCCGCTGGGCATTATGAACCCAGGAAAAATCTTCAAGCGCTGATTCTGTGGGCGCCCATGCGGGCGACGCCATGTTTTAGGGGCTCTGCCCCGTCCTTCGGACTCCCCGGGATTTATTAAAATCAGAGAAGGGCGGTGCGGGTGGGCGTCGTTTTTTCGCTGTTACCGGTCGGCTTGTTGGCGCGCGAGAGCCTCCTTGTTTTCTAGAAGGGTGTTCAGGTCTTTGCGAGGAGTCGGCACATGAAAACGCAGGTCAAAGCATTGGTTGTCGGTGGCGGCGCCGTTGGCACTTCGATTGCATATCATCTGGCCCGCGCGGGTTGGGACGATGTGATGTTGCTGGAGCGGGATGAGTTGACGTCTGGGTCCACGTGGCACGCAGCCGGTTTGCTCCCCTATTTCAACATGTCCTTTGCGACGACGCACATCCACGACTATTCCATTCGGTTCTATAAAACACTGGAAGAAGAGACCGGCCTGAATGCGGGCTTTGCCGTTGTGGGCAACCTGCGCATGGCGCAGACACAGGAGCGGATGGATGAGTACATGCTCTATGCCTCCACCGCGGAGACCTGCGGAGTTCCTTACCAGTTCATGACCCCCGATCAGATCAAGGCGAAATGGCCGTTGATCAACACTGACGACTTGAAAGGGGCGCTGTACCACCAGACGGATGGTTACATTAACCCTGCCGACGTCACTATGGCCATGGCCAAAGGAGCCCGCCAACGTGGTGTCATGATCGAGCGCAAGTGGCAGGCAGATGCCTTCCATTGGACTGGCGAGGCTTGGGAGGTCACAGCGACCAAGATGGTCGAAAAGGGCGGCAATCTGATCCCCTCTGACGAGCAGATCGTTATAACCGCCGAACATGTTGTGACAGCGAGCGGCAACCATGCCCAACGCACAGCCAAGATGCTGGGCATCAAGATGCCTGCGATCCCGGTTGAGCATCAGTTTATCGTTATGGAACAGGATCCTGCGTTGGTGGAGTTCCGTGAAGTAGGCAATGCCGAACACCCGGTGATCCGCGATGCTGACGCGCAATCCTATGTGCGTGAAGAACGAGGTGGTTGGATCCTTGGGGTCTATGAAAAAGGAGCGCCTGCGCGCTTTGAGCATGGCGTACCCGACAGTTTCCGCGCCGATCTGTTCCAGCTCGATCTGGAGCGGATCGAGGACCAGTACATGGCGATGATCCACCGGGTCCCGTCCTGTGAGGAGAGCGGCCTTAAAGACGATTTCAACGGACCGATTTGCTACACGCCAGATGGCAACCCGCTGGTCGGGCCTGCGCCGGGTTTGCGCAACATGTGGCTGGCTGAAGGATTCTCGTTTGGCATCACCGCCGCAGGCGGCACTGGCTATTATCTGGCGCAGATGATGGTGGAGGGAGAGGCCGAGATTGACATGGCTTCGCTTGACCCCAAACGTTATGGCAAATGGATGACGACCGAGTTTGCGGCGCGCAAGAACGAAGAGTGCTATGAGCACGTTTATATCCTGCATCACCCGGACGAGGAGCGGCCAGCCTGCAGGCCTTTGCGCACCTCGCCTGCCTATGACCGCCAAGCGGCCAAGGGCGCGCAGTTTGGGTTTGTGAACGGATGGGAGCGGCCCAACTACTACGGGCCTCTGGATGCGCCTGAGAATTTTGACCATGATGCCCGGTCGTTCCGGAGGGGCGGCTGGTGGCAATACGCCCATGACGAAGCAAAAGCCGTGCGCGAAGGTGTTGGCCTGATCGATGCGACGGCCTTTACCAAGCATGTGTTGCGCGGGCCCGGCGCGACGGCGTTTCTGGATTGGTTCACCTGCAACCGTTTGCCCAAAGTGGGACGCATCAACCTGACCTATGCGCTGACAGAGGCCGGCACGACGCGCACAGAATATACCATCGTGCGCAATGCCGAAGATGAGTATTACCTTGTCAGTGCGGGGGCTTGGCAGGCGTATGACAGTGATTACCTGCTCAAGGCGATCGAGGATAAAATCCCGGAATTTGGCTGGATGTCGTGCCATGATGTGACGTCGCAATGGGGTGTGTTTGCCATCGCCGGACCGAAATCCCGGGATGTTTTGGGCGCACTGATCAAGGATGCTGATCCGGCGACTGCGCTGTCGAACAAACGTTTCCCTTGGTTGTCAGCCCGGCAGATTGAGTTGGGGATGTGTCCGGTGAATGCGATCCGTGTGGCCTATACCGGCGAATTGGGATGGGAGTTACACCACCCCATCGAGATGCAGAATTACCTTTGGGATCAACTGGTTGCTGCGGGCGAATCTCATGGCATGAAGCTGGTGGGTGCGCGGGCGCAAAACTGGTTGCGTCAGGAGAAATCTTATCGCGCATTCGGCACTGAGTTGGGTCGGGATGCAACACCGCTGGAGGCGGATTTGCCGCGCTTTGTGGACCTCAGTAAGGATTTTCACGGCAAGGCTGCGATGGAAGCGATTGGTGTACGTTCCAAATGCGTGACGTTGCTGATTGATGGGCCGGATGACGCGGATCCGTGGGGGCGCGAGGCGCTTTACCATGGAGAGACCCGCGTGGGCCGTCTTACCTCGGGCGGCTATTCGGTGGCCTTTGGAAAGTCCATTGGCATGGGATATGTCTCTCCTGAGTTGGCGGTGCCCGGCACGAAGCTGCAGGTCAAGATGTTTGATCAGTTGTGGGATGCGGAGATCGTGCAGGACAGCCCATATGATCCGGATAACGCCGCGATCCGCATCGACGGATAAGTCCGGCGGGGCGACGCTGTTTGCTTGCGCAAAGGCGCCCGCCCGCCGACCCGGGCGACGTGTTTCCTTAGCGAATTGTGCGCTGGTCCAACCAGGACTGCCAAGACTCAGCGCTGCCATTGAAGACATTGATGTCCACCAATCCGGGTGTATTGGGCAGGGTGCCGGTGGCCGTGTATTGCCAAAAGCGCCACGACTGTCCCGGATAGGCTTCGGCCGGGGATTTGGCGGTGGTGCGCAACCAGAATTCGACGCCTTTGAAAGCACTTAATCCGTTTTCCCGGTAAAAGCGTGGCGTGGTGTAAATAATCGGTTTCTGCCCAAAGTGTGCAGACACGATGTCTATCCAGCGCTGCATTTCATTGCGGACGGTCGCGCCGTCTGGGCGGCGCTGGCAGGTTGGGGAAAACGGGTTCCATTCCATATCCAGAACGGGGGGTAAGGTGCCGCGTGTGCGTGGGACTATGTCGATAAAGAACTTTGCCTGCACTTCTGGCGTCGTGCAGAAATAGTAGAAATGATAGGCCCCGCGCACGATCCCGGCCCGCCCGGCGCTGCGCCAATGATCGTCAAACTTTATGTCCTTGAGATCTCCACCCTCAGTCGCTTTCAGAAAGGCGAACTCGATTCCGACGGCCTTGGCGCGTTCCCAATCGACGGAAGTCTGGAAGCGTGCGGCATCCATGCCGCGTACCGGGAACCTTTTGGGTTGGCGGCCAGAGAAGACAACCGGGGCGGTGTCCCCGATTTCCATGCGGCCGTTGAACTGTTCAGGGCTGGGCCCGCAGGCGGACAGGAGGAGAAGCAGGACGGCGAGGATGCGGAGTGCCATGTTTAATCCTTGTGAAAGCGGGCGGGAGAAAGGGATTGGATGGTTGCGCTGTCGATCTCGGGTGCGTGCCCAAGCGTGAGATCGGCCAGCAGTTGGCTGGCAGCGGGAGCCGTTTGGAAGCCATACCCGCCTTGACCTGCGCACCATATAAAACTTTCATTTTCAGGATCTTGCCCAAGAACCAGCGTGCGATCCGGCGCAAAGCTCCGCAAACCTGCCCAGGACGAAGTCAGCCGTGTGACCGGTTCGGTGACGTGGTTTGCATAGCGATCAAGTCCCTCGGCCAGAACCATGTCGTCTGCCCATGCATCATGTGGCTCGACCGGGTCTTCATCCGCCGGAGAGACCAGCAATGCGCCTGCGTCGGGTTTGGCGTACCACGTCTCTCCCACGCCAAAGAAGATCGGCCAGCGGGACACATCGTGCCCGCCGGGGGCCGGGATGCGCGCCATTGATCGGCGATGTGGGGTGATCCCGACTGGGTTTATCCCAGCCATAACAGCCACTTGATCGGCCCATGCACCGGCGGCGTTGACCAGCAGATCTGCGGTTAATGTTTCGTTGCCGCAACGCACGGACCACGTTTGGTCAAAACTGATCGCGCTGACCGCGCTCCCGGTCAGAACCTGCCCGCCATTTGCGCGCACTGTCTTTGCGAAATCCTGAATCATACGGTCGGTGTCGATGTCGAAGGCGTCCGCGTGATAGGCTGCGCGGGTTACTGTTTCGTTCAGGATGGGAACGTGGTTGCGCGCCTCATTGACTGATATTTCGGGGCATTTAAGAGTTTTTGCATCTTTCTCGAACGCCTCGTCCTCGCCTGCGCGACCGACCAGCAGAAAACCGCGGGGGCTGAGATAAGGTTGATGGAAGGCCGCACTGGCATGGTTCAGCGTAATGACGGACGGCAGGCCGTAGTTTTCTTCAAACAGGGCCGCCGAACGACCCGAAGCGTGGTAGCCAAGCGCGTCTTCGCCCTCGATCAGAGTAACCTTTGCATGGGCTGACAACCGTGCTGCGGCAGAGACACCTGCAATGCCCCCGCCGATCACGATGACGTCGCTCATGCCTCTTCGATCCGGTCCGTGGCGGGGGGCGGTGTGACACTGAAGCCGGAGATTTGTTCATAGAGTTCGGGTGTCATGTCGAAGTCGAGGGCCGCCAGCGATGGAGCCAGTTGCTCAGATGAGCGGGCTGAAATGATGGGGCGGGGCCGGGCAGGATGCGCCATGGCCCATGCCACAGCCAACGTCGCCGGGCTTGCGCCCATATCGCCTGCAAGGGCGGCGAGTTTAACGGCTGCTTGGTGCATCCAGTCGACATTGTAGCGCGCCGCGTACCGGTGATCTTCGGTTAGTCGCCCGGTGCCGCCGCCTGCGTATTTGCCGGTGAGCAAACCGCCGCCAAGCGGGGAATAAGGCACAATTTCAAGCCCTTGATCGACGCACATTGGGAAGATTTCGACTTCGGCCTGCCGTTTGACGAGGCTGTGCATGGGCTGAACCATTTCGATCATCACGTCGAACCCTAGGGCAACGCGCTGGGCCTTGACCACTTGCCATGCGGCAAAGTTTGAGACCGCGATGTGGCGAATTTTGCCAGCGTGTTTGAGGGTTGCGAGCGCGTCGAACGTTTCCTGCAATGGCGTGTCGTCGTCAAAGCGGTGCAGGTAGAGAATGTCGACCACGTCGAGCCCAAGCCGTTGTTGGGAGATGTCAAAACCAGTGAGGATGTTTTCACGGCTCGACCCGCCATCATAAGCGGCCTTTGTAGCTATGATCAGGCTTTCGCGCTCTTCTTTGATCATTTCGCCGAGCAGGGTTTCGGAGGCGCCGCCGTTGTAGACATAAGCGGTGTCAAAATGGGTGATACCGGCAGTGCGCGCGGCGTCAAACATGGCCCGGCTGTCTGCGGCGTCAGCATTGCCGCCAAATTGCATTGTACCAAAAGTGAGGCGTGAGAGCGGGGTGCCATTGAGGGAGGTAATCATACCCCAATTGGTGCCATGACTGGGACCGCGCGTGCAACGGTTAATGGGTGTGCGGCGCGAATCATTGCCAAAGCCAGTTAACCAAGGGCTTTGGGGGTCGCACAATGTGTGCACCACGTCGTGCACCGGGGTATGGTTGACCGGGCGTACGATGTCGTGTGTTACCAAAGCGTAAATGGCAAACTGGTCTCGGTTTTGGTCTGTGTTACCCTCGCTCCCGGAGCATGGAAGGCGGTGTCGAAATGGCGGACGGGTTCGAGAAAATAGTAGAAGAGGCGCTTGCCTTCTTCACGCAGTTGGAGGCCAACAACTCCAAAGACTGGTTCAATCCGCGAAAAGAACACTACAAGGAAGCTATCGCTGGCCCTGCCGGGTTCTTTGCCGATCTGATGGCCGAAGATATTGCGCGCCTGACTGGCAAGCCCCACAGTTCGAAAGTGTTTCGCATCTATCGAGATGTCCGCTTTTCCAAGGACAAGACGCCGCTGAACACGCACCTGCACATGATGTGGCAGCCTGCCGACAAGGATCCGTTGGCGCCAGTGTGGTTTTGGGGATTGAGCCGCGAGTACTTTGTTCTGGGCATGGGGGTGGTCGGGTTGAAGGGTGAGGCTTTGGCCCGCTACCGCGCGTTTGTGGACAGTTGGGGGGACGGGCTGCAATCCGCGTTGGATGATGCTCGCGATACGCTGGGCGCTGAACTGGGGGATTGGGGCCCTGAGCCTTTGAAGAACGTGCCCAAGCCATATAACAAGGATCACCCGCACGCAGAGTTGCTCAAGCGCAAAGGCCTGACCGTCAGTTCGCCGATACCAAGAGATTGGCGCAAGACAGGTGTAATGAAGGCGACCCTGACCAATGCAAAAGGACTAATACCAGTGTGGGAGATGTTCGATGCGCACCTGTGAGGGGCCGAGCACAGAGTCGCGAGGAGGCCAGCCATGATTGATCACATCACATTTGGCGTTCTGGATTTTGACCGCTCTACCGCCTTTTACGATTCTGCGTTTGCGCCTTTGGGTGTGCGGCGGGTGTTTGACGTACCACTTGAACACTCTGGTGGTGTGAAGGTGACAGGGTACGGGGATGACCGCCCATGGTTCTGGCTGGCTGAAGAGCGGGCGACGACGGGCATGATGCACATCGCGTTACGGGCCGACAGCCGCGCGGCGGTGGATGCGTTTCACGCCGCAGCGCTTGATGCAGGAGGGACGGACAATGGGCCGCCTGCGCTGCGCTTGCATTACCATGCAGACTATTGCGGAACCTTTGTGCTTGATCCGGACGGACACAATATTGAAGCGGTCTGCCATTCGCCATGATTTTGATAGTATGAGGCCTTCTTTCGAAGGCTGTGGATCTGCATGCTCAAATGCGGGCGTGGCCAAATATGTCGATACATAACATTTGAATGACTTTTTGACTCGGGCTGATGGCATGGCAACCTGTTTTCAACGTCCATGTTCCACTTTGCCCAAACGCGATGATTTCAGAATGAGGTTGGTATGGAGCGGATGTGGGGCCTTTTGGCCTGCGTTGGCCTTTGTTTGCAGGCGGCTTTTGCCTCGGCAGAGGCGCTGCCGATGGCGGCGCGGGGCAGTCTTCTGACGGAACGGGCTCCGCTATTTGTTCAGGCTAGGGCCAGCGCGTCCCATTCGCCCAGCCTGTTTGCGGGCAAAAACGGGAACAGCCTGTTTCGCCCGATGCCTGTGTCTATCCGCGTGACGTCTGGCCTCGGCGCGATGCCGTTTCATGATTTGGGGCCTGTGGGGCAGTTGCGCGCACTGATTGCGCAGGCAGAGGCCGGAGCCAAAGGGTATGACGCGGTGCAATATGGTGCAGATATTCTGCCCAGTGGCCCACCGACGACCCTGACCATTGCGCAGATTTACGCGTGGATTGATGACACCCCCGGACAACCCCACGCGATAGGTCGCTACCAGTTCATCCCGCCCACTTTGCGCCGTCTGGTGCGCCGGATGGGTCTGAATCATGAAGTCCGGTTTAGCCCGCAGGTGCAGGACCAACTGGCCAACCTTCTTCTCTATGAAGCGGGGCTGCACCAGTTTTTGGCCGGAGATCTGGACCGCCAAACCTTTATGAACAACCTCGCCAAGATTTGGGCGGGCCTGCCCAATGATACAGGGCAATCTCATTATCACGGCTTTGCGGGTAACAAGGCTACGATGACATGGGTTTATTTTGATGCGCAAATGGCGCGGATTTTCCCAGGCTGAACGGGCCTGCGCGACGCAAATGTCTGCCTCAAAGACGCGGATAGTCGGGTTTATCAACGCAAGCCCATGCGGCGAAACACGCATGATCACCCCCTTTGTGGGGGGTGATTTTACGGCGGGGTTGCGGAGTGTTTGGTGCTAAATGCTGGTTTGTTTTTCTTCCTGATCTGGGTTGTTTTTTGGGTGGGTTTGTTTGCTCGAGCGAAGCCTTGGATGGCTTGGGCGCTGGTTCACCTCAAAGATTTTTTCACTAAAAGTTATTTTAAATCAGTGGCCTGTTAAAGTTTTTGAGTCAAGTGAGGTGCGCACCTCAAAAAATGTGTGGACGTGAGGTGCGTACCTCAAATAGCGTCATAGGTGTCCAATGGACGATTCGCCGACCCAAATAGAAGGTCGACGATTTCACTCTGGGAGGAGAACCTATGAAACATTTGAAACTGGCCTCAGCCAGCGCCCTCAGCATTGCAGCGGCGTCATTTGCAAGCACAGCACAGGCCGAAGATCTGACATTGTGCTGGGCGGCGTGGGACCCGGCCAACGCGCTTGTCGAACTGAGCAAGGAATTTGAATCGCAATCAGGTCACACGATGAGCTTTGAGTTCATTCCATGGCCCAATTTTGCCGACAGGATGCTGAACGAACTGAACTCGGGCGGCAAATTGTGTGACCTGCTGATTGGCGATAGCCAGTGGATCGGCGGCGGTGCCGAGAATGGCCACTACGTCAAACTCAACGACTTCTTTGAGGCCGAAAGCATTTCGATGTCCGACTTTGCGGACGCTACTGTCTATGCCTATTCGACGTGGCCCAAAGGCACGCCGAACTACTATGCGCTGCCAGCGATGGGTGATGCGAATGGCTGGTTCTATCGCAAGGACTGGTTTGGTCGCGAAGACATTCAGGCCGCTTACAAAGAGGCCACCGGTGAGGATCTGCGCGAGCCACAAAGCCAAAAAGAAATGCTGCAAATCGCACAGTTCTTCCAAGGCCGTGAGATTGATGGCCAAACCGTTTATGGCGCTGCGATCTTCACCGAGCGCGGGTCTGAAGGCATCACAATGGGTGTGACGTCCGCGCTGTATCCTTGGGGTTTCAAGTACGAGAACACGCCTGGTTCCTATGACATGGACGGCGCTGTGAACTCTCCTGAAGCAGTCGAAGCCCTTGAATTCTATAAAGAGTTCTACGAAACTGCGACGCCTCCGGGTTATACGAACAGCTACATGGGCGAGAGCCTTGATGCGTTCAAATCCGGTCAGGTCGCTATGGCGATGAACTGGTTTGCCTTCTTCCCGGGCCTCTATGCAGACCCGAACACGGGCGGCGACAAGATCGACTTCTTTGTGAACCCACCACAGAACAACGCGGGTTCGACGCTGGGCGGTCAGGGCATCTCTGTTGTGGCCTATTCCGACAAGCAGGATGCAGCACTTGAGTACATCAAGTGGTTCGCCAACCCCGACGTTCAGGCGAAATGGTGGGAGCTGGGCGGCTATTCGGCGCACAACTCGGTCCTGAACGACCCCGGCTTCAAGGACAGCGCACCTTTTGCTGGTGACTTCCTCGAAGCAATGGGCTCGGTGCAGGACTTCTGGCAGGAGCCGGCCTATGCCGAACTGTTGCTGGCCATGCAAAAACGTCTGCATGACTACATCGTCGCCGATCAGGGCACAGCGCAAGAAGCGCTGGACAAACTGGTCGAGGATTGGACCGAAGTCTTCGAGGACGAAGGCAAACTCTGACGCCTCCCTGATCACCCGTTTGCGCGGGTGATCACCCAAGACGGGCTGTCCCGAACATCTGTTCGGGGCAAGCCTTCCCTGCACCCTCACGTTTGGATCATCCCGCATGACTGATACCCCTGCCACCCGCGCGGCCCAAGCGACCCCGGTCGGTGTTGCGCGCAAGATCAAAGGACTGAGCGACCGTGCCATTGCATGGATTTTCGTTGGCCCCACGATCTTTTTGCTGCTGGCGATCAACATCTTTCCGTTGATCTGGACGATAAACCTTAGCTTTACCAACTTTCGAGCCAACCGTCCGAACCGCGAGGTCGACTACGTAGGCCTGCGCAACTACGAGCGGATCCTGACCGATAGCGACATCTGGCTGAACATGCAGGCCACCGCGCATTTCCTTTTTTGGACGATCTTCTTTCAGGTGCTCATCGGCTTTACGCTGGCCTACCTGATCAACAAGAAATTCAAAGGTAACGACCTTTGGACCACGATCATCGTGCTGCCAATGATGCTGTCCCCAGCCGTTGTCGGTAACTTTTGGAAGTTCCTGTATCAGCCTCAGATCGGTCTGTTTAACTATGTTGTGGCCTTCCTGTCCGGTAAGGACCCATCGAGTTTCGAGATGCTTGGGTCAGTACAGTTGGCGCCGTGGTCCATCGTTATTGTGGACACGTGGATGTGGACGCCCTTTGTGATGCTCATCTGTCTGGCCGGGTTGCGGTCGATCCCTGACTATATTTACGAGGCCGCCGAGGTTGATCGCGCCAGCAAGCTGCGCCAGTTCTTTACAATCACCATCCCGATGGTCCTGCCGTTCCTGATGCTGGCGGTCCTGTTCCGGGGGATCGAAAACTTCAAGATGTTCGACCTTGTTGTGCAGTTGACGGGCGGTGGCCCGGGATCCACCACAGAACTGACCTCAATCAACCTCAAGCGAGAGGCGTTTGAGAAATGGCGCACCGGCTATGCCTCGGCCTATGCCATCATCCTCTTTGTAACCGTATTCGGGCTCGCCTCGATCTACGTCAAAGCGTTGAACAAGGTGAAAGAAAGATGAGCAGTTTCTCCGTCACAGAGCCGTCCAAACGCTCCAAATGGTTCGCGGGCACGTTGGTCATCGTCTATGCGCTCATCACTATGGTGCCGCTGGCGTGGATCATGCTGACCGGGTTCAAGTCGCCCGCAGATGCGATCAGCTATCCACCGAAAGTTCTGTTTGAACCCACGCTTGAGGGCTACGTGAACCTGTTCACGACCCGCACCCGACAAACGGACGAATTCCTTGCGGCGAACCCGCCGCAGACCTGGTATGATGAAATCGTGCGTGAATACGACATGGTCATCGCGGGCCCGTCCAAGTTCGGAGAGCGGTTCCTGAACTCTGTGATCATCGGTTTCGGCTCGACCTTCCTCAGTATTTTCCTCGGCACATTAGCGGCTTATGCGTTTTCGAGGTTCAAGATACCGCTAGCGGATGACTTACTCTTCTTCATCCTCAGTACGCGGATGATGCCACCCATTGCGGTCGCGATCCCGATTTTCCTGATGTACCGGCAGCTGGGTCTCAGCGACACGCATCTGGGCATGATCTTGCTGTACACGGGCGTAAACATCAGCCTTGCCGTATGGCTGCTTAAAGGGTTCATCGACGAGATTCCGTTGGAGTATGAAGAGGCGGCACTTATCGATGGCTACACCCGCTTTCAGGCGTTTTACAAAGTGGTGTTGCCACAGGCGGCGACGGGCATCGCCTCCACGGCTATCTTCTGTCTGATCTTTGCCTGGAACGAATATGCCTTCGCGGTGCTGCTGACATCTGGCACGGCCCAGACAGCGCCTCCGTTCATCCCGACAATCATCGGTGTTGGCGGACTGGACTGGCCTGCGGTTGCAGCGGGTGCCACCATCTTCCTGCTGCCGGTCATGATTTTCACCATCCTGTTGCGCAAGCATCTGTTGCGCGGGATCACATTTGGGGCGGTGCGCAAATGAGCAATTTTCTGAACGGATTGATGCGCCTGCGCCGTGGCCCGTGGGAGATGCTGGCCACAATTCTCATCGGGCTTGGGGTGTTCATGTTGATGCAGCCATTTGTGCTGTGGCTCTACACCTATTCCTTCATCGTCACACTGGTGGGCACCGTGATGTTCATCATTGTCTCCCACTTCAAGGAGTAGCCGACTTGGCTCAGATCCAGATCAAGAACATCCGCAAGGATTTTGGCGACTTCAACGCGGTGAAGGAGAGCTCCTTCACAATCGAGGACGGCGAGTTCTTCATGCTGCTCGGTCCTTCGGGCTGCGGCAAGACCACCACCTTGCGCATGATTGCCGGGCTGGAATTGCCCACGTCGGGCGAAATTTATCTCGATGGCGAAGAGATCAGCCAGTTGCCGCCATCAAAGCGTGACATCGCGTTTGTTTTCCAGATGTTTGCGCTTTATCCGCATATGAACGTGCGCCGGAACCTCAGTTATCCGTTGGTGTCGCAGGGCATGGCCCGCAAGGACGTTAAGGCGAAGGTTGAAGAAGTTGCCGGGATCCTTGGCATTCAGGATATTTTGAACCGCCCTGTGGGCGGGCTGTCCGGTGGGGACAGGCAGCGTGTTGCGCTGGGCCGTGCCATTGTGCGTGATCCCAAGGCCTTCATGATGGATGAGCCTTTGGGTGCGCTCGATGCCGAATTCCGCGAGCATATGTCCGAGGAATTGCGCGCCCTGCATGATCGCATGAACGCCACCACCGTCTACGTCACCCATGATCAGCTTGAGGCGATGCAGATGGGCGACAAGATCGTGGTGATGAACAACGCGGTGGTCGAGCAATTCGGCACTCCGCAGGAAATTTATGACAAGCCTGCGACGATGTTTGTGGCCGACTTCATCGGTTCGCCCTCCATGAACTTTCTGCACTTTGACGGCAACGTCGGAGAAGGGGCCGAGAGCGTGACGCTGGGTGGTGAAGTGATGCACGTGCCACGCACGCGTCAGGGCGCGTCGGGCAAGCTGGTGTTTGGGGTGCGCCCCGAACATGTGACGCTGTCGGACAGCGGTGCCTATCGTGGTGAGGTTTTGGCTTCTGAATACCTTGGGACCACTCAGATCATAACCTTGGACACTCCCAATGGGGAATTGAAGGCACGCATCGACAGCGCGCAGGTGGCCAAGGTGGGCGAAAAGGTCGGACTTGGGTTTAACCCGAAAACCATCACACTCTTTGATGATGGTAGTGGTCACGCCCTGCGCTCTGACCTCAACAACGAGGTGCTGACCAATGGCTGAGGTTATTCTGAAAGGTTTGTCTAAATCCTTTGGCACCGATGTCGGTATAGCAGACGTGTCGATGACCATCCCAGACGGTGCATTTGTTGTGCTGTTGGGGCCGACGGGCGCGGGTAAAACGACAACCTTGCGTCTGATTTCGGGGCTGGAAAAGGCTGATGCGGGCGAGGTCTGGATTGGTGGACGCAATGTTGGTGCCGAGACACCGGCGCAACGCGACGTGGCGATGGTGTTCCAGCAATACTCGCTCTATCCGCATCTGAGTGTACGGGACAATCTGGCGTTTCCGCTAAAATCGCCGATCCTGAACACACCGGTGGACGAGATCGAACGCAAAGTGGCCGAAGTGGCCAGCGTTCTGCAAATTTCCCACAAACTCGACAACAAGGCCACGGCCCTGTCGGGGGGCGAGATGCAGCGCGTCTCCATCGGGCGCGCCTTGGTGCGCGAGCCGTCGATTTACCTGATGGACGAGCCGCTGAGTTCGCTCGATGCTAAGCTGCGCACCGATCTGCGGGTCGAGTTGAAGCGCATTCAGGCGAACCTTGGCGCTACCCTGCTTTATGTCACCCACGACCAGATCGAAGCGATGACCATGGCGACACATGTGGGTGTTCTGAACGAAGGGCGGCTTGTGCAATACGGCACACCACGCGAGATCTATGAAAATCCCAACAGCCTTTATGTCGCCTCGCGTCTTGGGCTGCCCCGCATCAACATTGTGCCGGCGGATGTCTTTGGCGGGATGCCTGCGGGTGTAACGCAGATCGGGATGCGCCCCGAACACATCCATCAAGGCGAAGGGCAAGAGGCCGAAGTGCAGCGGGTTGAGCATCTGGGCGATCAGGCGCGGTTGCATCTGGTCCTTAAAGGCCACGCCATCACCACCATTGCCGACCCCCACACGACCTATACCCCGGGTGCACATATCAAGATCGCGCCAAAGAACCCGTTGTGTTTTGACGCCGAAGGCGCACGCATTTCGTAAGGAAGGACAGTGACATGAGCCAGTTTATCAATGCCAAGGACACGCTTGTTACGGACGCTGTGGACGGCTTGCTGGAAACCTCCGGTGGCGCGCTGACCCGGCTGGATGGGTATCCGCATATCAAGGTGGTCTGCCGTGCAGATTGGGACAAATCCAAGGTCGCGCTGATTTCCGGTGGCGGGTCAGGGCACGAGCCTGCCCATGCGGGATTTGTCGGGCGCGGTATGTTGACCGCTGCGGTGTGCGGCGAGGTTTTTGCATCTCCGTCTGTTGATGCAGTCCTAGCGGGCATTCTGGCGGTGACCGGCAAGGCGGGCTGTTTGCTGATCGTCAAGAATTACACCGGGGACCGTCTGAATTTTGGTCTGGCGGCTGAGCGCGCGCGCGCCTTCGGGCTTCAGGTCGAGATGGTCATTGTGGACGACGACATCGCCTTGCCACATCTGCCGCAACCGCGCGGGGTGGCGGGCACGTTGTTTGTCCACAAGATCGTGGGCGATATGGCTGAAAACGGCGCTGATCTGGCAGCGATCAAGGCAACAGCAGATCGCACCATTGCGGCTATGTCCTCGATCGGGATGTCGCTGGATACATGCACCGTGCCCGGATCGGCCAAGGAAAATCGCATTCCTGTCGGCAAGGCTGAACTGGGCCTTGGCATTCACGGCGAGGCCGGAGTGGAGCAGGTCACACTGGAAGGTGCGCATTCCGCAATGGACATGGTTCTGGACAAGCTCAGCGCCAAAATCGAAACCGGCGAACATGTGGCCATTCTGAACAACCTTGGCTCGACCTCGCCGCTAGAGATGTCGATCCTTGCCCATTGCCTGGCAACCTCGCCCAAGGCGGGCAATATCAAACATATCATTGGCCCCGCTCCGTTGATGACATCGCTGGATATGCATGGGTTTTCGGTCTCTGTCCTGCCTGTGGACGATACAAACCTTGCGCCGTTGTCCGCGCCCGTCGATCTGGCTGCGTGGCCGGGCATGAAGGATATCGCGCCGGTCAAGGTACAGCCCTTGCCAGACGGGTTGAGCCCGATCCAGCCCATTCCGTCCGCCAATGACAAAACCGCTGCCATCATAGCGCAGTGTTGTGATTTGCTGATTGCTGCGGAAAACGATTTGAATACGCTCGATGCGAAATCGGGTGATGGGGATACAGGCAGCACGCTGGCCACAGCCGCCCGTGCGCTGAAGGGGGCGTTAGATCGGATGCCATTGGCTGACCTCACGCAACTGTTCCGGGCAATCGGCAATGAGTTAAGCCAGACGATGGGTGGGTCTTCTGGCGTGATCCTTGCCATTTTCTTTGGCGCGACCGGCGATGCCTGTGCCAGTGGCAAGCCGACCCCCAAGGCGCTGAAGGCCGGGCTGGATCGGATCAGCCAGGTCGGTGGTGCTGCGCAGGGGGATCGCACGATGATTGACGCGCTCGCGCCTGCTCTGGCCGCGTTGCCAGAAGGGATTTCTGTAGCGGCCGCTGCTGCCCGGGCGGGCGCGGATGAAACCGCGTCGATGGGGCAGGCCAAGGCAGGCCGTGCGTCTTATGTGCCCGAAGAGAACCTGCTGGGTCACAACGACCCCGGCGCCGAAGCTGTGGCGCGCCTGTTCGAAGGGCTGGCAAAGGCAATGTGAAAATACACACAAAGGACGAAAGTGAAGCATCCCGACGACACCCTTTCCAATCCCACGATCAACGACATAGCCCGTGTCGCTGAGGTCAGCCTTGCGACCGTGGACCGGGTTCTGAACGCGCGCCCCGGGGTGCGTGAGGTGACGGTGCGCAAGGTGAACGCGGCGATTGCTGAACTGGGATATGTGCGCGACACGGCGGCCGCTAATCTTGCGCGGGGGCGGGTCTATCATTTCACCTTCATCTTGCCTGCGACGCAGAACGAATTCATTTCACTGCTGGAAACGCAAATCGAGTTGCTTGGTCGCGGGCTGCGGCAGGACCGGACCAAATTAACCTTTGTTCGCGTGGCCGCGTTTGACCCTATGGCGTTGGCCAGTGCGGTAGATGCGATTGATCCGACCCAAGTGAATGGCGTCGCCATTTTTGGCCCGGAAACGCCATCGGTGCGGGATTCTGTGGCGCACCTTAAGGCACATGGCGTCACGGTTGTCTCGCTTGTCTCTGATTTGCCAAGTTCAGAGAGGGACAATTATGTGGGTGTGGACAACATCGCCGCAGGGCGCACCGCCGCGCAATTGCTGGGCCGGTTTGTTGGTCAAAGGAACGGTAAAATCCTGGTGCTGACCGGATCCATGCTGGCGCGGGATCATCTGGAACGTCGCCTTGGTTTTGACGAGGTCATGGCAGAGGATTTTCCCCATCTGGATGTTTTGGCTTCGCTTGAGGGGCGTGACGATCCGGACCTTATTCAGCGCTTGCTGCCAGATGCCTTTGCGGAAAATTCGGATATCATCGGAATCTACTCATCAGCTGCGGGTAACGATGGCTTGCTGCGGTTTTTTGCGACACATGATCAAACGCACCGCCCCATCGTGGTCGCACACGAGTTGACGGACCTGTCGCGCGGGGCCTTGGCGTCTGGTCATTTTGATGCGGTCATAAGTCAGGATGCAGGCCATCTGGTGCGCTCCGCCGTGCGCATAATGCGAGCCAACAGTGATCGGATGCCAATAAACCTTGCGCAGGAACGCATTCGGATCGACGTCTATCTTAAGGAAAATATGGGCCCCTAGATGGGCGTATGATTTGGGAGGAACACTCATGAAAACGATACAAGGACCAGCTCTGTTTCTGGCGCAATTTGCAGGCGATGAGGCACCATTCAACTCGTGGGATTCGATCACGAAATGGGCGGCTGATTGCGGTTATAAGGGTGTTCAGGTGCCCAGTTGGGACGCGCGCTTGTTTGATTTGGCCAAAGCGGCAGAGAGCAAGACATACTGCGATGAGTTCAAGGGGCAGGCGGCAGCAAACGGGATCGAAGTCACCGAGCTGTCAACGCATCTTCAGGGACAGTTGGTTGCGGTGCACCCGGCCTATGATGCCGCCTTTGATGGCTTTGCCGATCCGTCCGTGCATGGGAACCCAAAAGCCCGTCAGGCATGGGCAGTCGATCAGGTGATGAAGGCGATCAGTGCCTCGGCCAATATGGAGATCAAGAACCACGTTTCTTTTTCCGGCGCGCTGGCGTGGCCGTATGTCTATCCGTGGCCGCAACGTCCAGCGGGGCTGGTTGAGACGGCCTTTGACGAACTGGCAGCACGCTGGCGTCCAATTCTGGATCATGCCGAGGACAATGACGTTAACATTTGCTATGAAATTCACCCCGGTGAGGACCTGCACGACGGTGTGACGTTCGAGATGTTTCTGGAGCGGGTCGACAATCACGCGCGCTGCAACATGCTCTATGATCCCAGTCACTACGTGCTGCAATGTCTGGATTATCTCGACAACATCGACATCTACAAAGACCGGATCAAGATGTTCCACGTCAAGGATGCGGAGTTCAATCCGACGGGTCGGCAGGGCGTCTATTCGGGCTATCAGCCGTGGGTGGACCGCGCTGGACGCTTCCGGTCGCTGGGCGACGGGCAGGTTGATTTTGCGGCGATCTTTTCCAAGATGGCGGCCAATGATTTCGATGGCTGGGCCGTTGTGGAATGGGAGTGCTGCCTAAAGCATCCCGAAGACGGTGCCCGCGAGGGTGCGCAGTTTGTGTCCGATCACATCATTCGCGTTACCGAACGCGCCTTTGATGATTTTGCCGATGGCGGAACGGACGAAGCGGCGAACCGTAAAATGCTGGGGATTACTTAAGATGGCACGGATCAAACTAGGTATGGTGGGCGGCGGAAATGACGCCTTTATCGGGGGCGTGCATCGCATTGCGTCCCGCATAGATGATCGGTTTGAACTGGTTGCCGGTGCTCTGTCCTCGACCCCGGAAAAGGCACAGGCCTCAGGTGAGGCGCTGGGCCTGCCGCGCATCTATGACGATTTCAAAGCGATGGCGATCCGCGAGGCCCGGCTCAAGGATGGAATCGAGGCCGTGTCCATCGTGACCCCGAACCACGTGCATTTTGCGGCAGCGCGCGAGTTTCTGAAGCGCGGCATTCATGTGATTTGCGACAAGCCGCTGACGTCGACTTTGGCGGACGCCAAGAAACTGGTGAAGGCGGCGGAAAGCTCGGATGCGTTGTTTGTGCTGACCCACAACTATACGGGCTACCCGATGGTGCGGCAGGCCAAGGCCATGGTTGATGCAGGTGAGATTGGTACCATTCGCGTCGTGCAGGTCGAATATCCGCAGGACTGGCTGACGCAGGACGAGACCTTCAAGCAGGCCGAATGGCGCACCGACCCGGCGCGCTCGGGCGCGGGCGGATCGACAGGGGATATCGGGACCCATGCTCACAATCTGGCGTGCTTCATCACTGGCTTAGAGGTCGAGAGTCTTGCTGCTGATCTGGATGCGTTTGTTCTGGGCCGTCAGGTAGATGACAACGGCCATGTGATGCTGCGGTTCAAAGGCGGAGCAAAGGGGATGCTTTGGTGTTCACAAGTCGCGCCAGGCAACGAGAACGCTTTGCGCGTCCGGGTGTATGGGGACAAAGGCGGCCTTGAATGGGCGCAAGAAGATCCGAATTACCTGTGGCACACGCCGTTCGGAGAGCCCACGCGCAAGATCACCCGAAATGGGGCAGGGGCCGGCGATGCCGCAGCCCGGATGAGCCGAATACCACCCGGTCACCCCGAGGGGTATCTGGAAGGCTTTGCCAATATCTATTCCGAGGCGGCAGATGCGATTGAGGCGCATCGATCGGGCACACCGGTGGCGGCGGATGTGATGTATCCAACCATTCAGGATGGGTTACGCGGAGTGCAGTTCATCGACGCTTGTGTGCGGTCTTCTGCACGCAATGCGGCGTGGGTGTCGTTGTAACGGCACGCACATACACGATGAGCTTGGAAGAAGCCTGCTTTGTCTCCAAAAGCAGACTTTGCGCCACCTCGCCGTTCTGCGGCCCAAAGCTCTTGTCAGACAGCGTTCGGGAGTAGCTTGTCTACTTCTGGTCGATAGGGGGCCGCTCCATCGGGTAATGAAGGAACAATCACGGCATCCTCATTCTTAAGTTGGCGCCACAGAACGGGCAGCAATCTGCGAAATGCCGCGTAAATTGAGGGGTCGGCAGCAGGAAGGTCCTGCTCAATCAACCTACGCAATTTGGGCAGATTGTAGTACGGAACCATCGTGAACATGTGATGTTCCACGTGATAGTTCATGTTTAAGTAAATGAAGCGGCTAATCGGGTTCATCATCACAGTGCGCGTGTTTAGGCGATGGTCCGTGACGTTTTCGGCGAGGCCGAGGTGCTGGAGCAGCCCAGTCAGAACATGGTGCCAAGCCCCGTAAAGCCGCGGTAACCCGATCAGCATCAATGGAAGAACAGACCACTGCCAAATCGAGATGGCAAAGGTACACAGATAGATCAGCAACCAAATCCGCGCAGTTCGAATTACACGGCCGTGATCTTTGTCGCGGACATATGTGGCCTCTTCGGGGTGAATGCGCCCGTTGGCGTGTAAAAGCATCCGACCCATTGCCAAATAGACGTCGCGCACCCCAATAAACATCAAAGCAATCCGAACCAAATCCGGTGGCCGCATGACGACAATCTCTGGATCGCGGCCCACAACGATTGTGTCTGTGTGATGCCGGACATGGCTCGCCCGCCAGATCTCTGGATTGCGCATGATCATGAAGCTGGCAATCTGATAGACAACCTCATTCATCCATGGCGTCTCGAATGCTGTTTTATGACCGCATTCATGCCACCGTGAATCTGCCGCTGACCCGTAAAGCACCCCGTAGGCCAACCAAAACGGTGCGCACCACCACGTGGGCCAAAGTAACAGGGCTATCCCGGAAAAAACGCACATCAAACCCAGCCAAATAAACGTATCGCGCAGCGCGATCGCATCAGACTTTTTCATCAGCTTTCGGATTTCGGCAGGTTCAATGCTTGGCCGGAACCAATTTGGATTTGCTATCTTGGCTTCAACAGCTCGATGCGCCTCAGCGCCAACAAGTGAGTAATCCTTAGGCATTCAAGACGATAGGGTGCGCATGTTTGTCAGTCAACAAGGACTGGGAGCAGCCGCAAAATCCGTCCATTTCAGATTTTTTTCAGCTACACGCGCGCAACAAAAAAGGCCCCGCACACGACGGGGCCTTTTGTTTGTTCATCAGCGATGCCGCTTACTGCGGAATTTCGCCTTCGATGCCTTCGACATAAAAGTTCATGCCAGCCAATGTGCCGTCATCCGCTGTCTCGCCTTCGGCGAGCCAAGGAGTGCCATCTTGCTTGTTCAGCGGGCCGGTGAAGGCGTGATAGGATCCGTCACCCAGCGCGGCCTTCATTGCCAGTGCTTCGGCTTTGACGTCCGCTGGGACGCGGTCGCTGATTTCGCCGATGCCAACCATGCCTGGGCCGATGCCGTCCCATGTGTCCTTTTGTTCCCATGTGCCGTCCATCACAGCTTTGGTGCGGGCGATGTAGTAAGGCGCCCAGTCATCGATGATCGAGGAGACGCGTGGGAATGGCGCATACTGGCCCATGTCGGAAGCCTGGCCAAAGGTGACCACGTTGCCCGCTTCTTGGGCTGCGGCCTGAGGTGCGGTTGAGTCTGTGTGTTGCAGAACAACGTCTGCGCCCTGTTCGATCAGAACCTTAGCAGCGTCTGCTTCTTTGGCCGGGTCGAACCATGTGTAGACCCAGATCACTTTGAATTCGACATCAGGGTTCACGCGCGATGCGTGGATATAGGCCGAGTTGATGCCCCGGATTACTTCGGGGATCGGGAAGGAGCCGATGTAACCGATGATGTTGCTTTCGGTCATGTTGCCGGCGATGTGGCCCTGAATGGCGCGCCCTTCATAAAAGCGGGCCGAGTAGGTCGACACGTTTGGATGCAGGCGTTTGTAGCCTGTGGCGTGCTCGAATTTAACATCCGGGAACTTGGCCGCAACGTTGTTGGTCGGGTCCATGTAGCCAAAGGATGTGGTAAAGATCAGGTCCGCCCCGTCCAACGCCATCTGCGTCATTACACGCTCTGAGTCAGGGCCTTCGGCCACGTTCTCGACATAGACGGTTTCAACGGCATCGCCGAATTCCGCTTCGACCGCGAGACGGCCCTTGTCGTGCTCGTAGGTCCAGCCGCCGTCGCCGATTGGGCCAACGTAGACGAAACCGACTTTGGTCTTTTCGTGACCGTCAGCGATGGCGCCGCCGGCAAAGCCAAGCGCAAGTGCCGCACTGGCCATCAGTGTGGTGAATTTCATGAGTGGATTACCCCCTAGTTTATGCGCCTCTTATCCCGAGGCGTGGAATGTACGGCCCAGTGACCCGGGCGCGCGTGATTTGTCGCTGGATAGAATCACCAATACGATGATCGTCACGATGTAAGGGGACATTGCCAAATACTCGACCGGAATGGCAACGCCCGCGCCTTGAAGGTTTAGCTGCAACTGAGTGATTCCGCCAAAAAGATAGGCACCGAGCAAAACCCGCCACGGTTTCCACGAGGCGAATACCACCAGTGCGAGTGCGATCCACCCCACGCCCGCTGTCATCCCTTCGGTCCACTGAGGCACGCGGATGAGCGAGATATAGGCCCCGCCAAGTCCTGCGCAGGCTCCACCGAAAAAGATTGCCGCGGTGCGGATGCGTTTGACCTTGTAACCAAGCGCGTGCGCGGCGTCGTGGTTTTCGCCCACTGCGCGCAAGACCAGACCGACGCGGGTGAATTTCAGCGTCGCCCATGTGGCAGCAACGATGGCAAGGCCGAGGTAGACGATCATGTCGTGGCCAAAGACGATTGGGCCGATCACCGGGATATCTGCCAAAGGCCCAAGCGGTGTCGCCTCGGTCCGGGGCGGTTTGATCCCCACATAGGACTGGCCCATGAGGGCCGACAGACCCAGCCCGAAAAGGGTGAGCGCAAGCCCGGAAGCAACCTGATTGGCCAGCGCCACTTGGGTGAGGAAGGCAAAGAGTAGGCTGAGCACCGCGCCTCCCACAGCTGCGGCGATAAAGCCGACCGTTGGTGAACCTGTGTTGACGGTGATGATAAATCCGCACACCGCGCCCGTGATCATCATCCCCTCAACCCCGAGGTTCAGCACACCCGCACGTTCGACAACAAGTTCGCCGATGGCGGCAAGCAGGATAGGGGTGGACGCCGCGATCATGGCCGCGATGAGAAGAATTGGGTTGATGGCTGAAAGGTCCATTATGCCACTTCTCCTGTTCCGAACCGCACGCGGTAATTGGTCAAAACATCCAAAGCGAGCAGGAAAAACAGAAGCATGCCCTGAAACACTTGAATGGCAGCAGCCGGGAGGCCCAACTGTGACTGCGCAATATCCCCACCGATATAGGTCAGCGCCATGAGCAAACCCGCCGCCACAATCCCTAACGGGTTGAGCCGCCCGAGGAAGGCCACGATGATTGCCGTGAACCCATAGCCCACATTGAAATCAATGCTGATCTGCCCTGAGGGCCCCGCCACTTCAAACATGCCCGCAAGGCCCGCGAGCAGGCCCGACATGCCGAGGCAAAACAGGATCAGTCGCGCAGGGTTCACACCGCCAAACTTGGCGGCGCGTGGCGCTTCGCCGGTCACACGGATGGCGAACCCAAGACGGTGACGTGTGAGTAAGACGTAAGAAAAAATCACTGCAATCAGGGCGGCGACGACCCCCCAGTGCATTCCAGTGTTCGTGATTATCTCTGCATTATGCGCGGATGGGTATTGCTGCAGGTTCCGTGATCCCGGAAAGCCGAACCCTTCGGGGTTTTTCAACAATCCCAACGACATGGAGGCCAAGAGCTGCTCGGCCACGTAGACAAGCATCAGGCTGACTAAGATTTCATTGGTCCCAAATCGCACCTTGAGAAAGCCGGGGATCAGCGCCCATAGGCAACCGCCCAACGCACCGGCCAGAATCATCAGCGGGAAGATGAAAATGCTCTCTGTCGGGTAAAACGCCAGACCCGCGCCAGCGCCGCAAATGGCTCCGACGATGTATTGGCCCTCAGCCCCGATGTTCCAGATTCCTGCTTTGAACCCCAGTGCAAGACCAATGGCGATCAGCACCAGAGGCGCTCCTTTGATCAGCAATTGTGGGCGGTAGAAAAAAGAGAACTCGCCAAAGAGTGGTTCCCAGAAAATAGTCAGAATGGCCTCGATCGGGTCCTTGCCGAGTGCTGCGAACAAGGCTCCTCCAAAGATCATCGTCGCCACAACGGCCAAGAGCGGCGTGGCCCATGACATCGTCGCGGACGGCTGTGGCCGTTTCTCAAGCCGGATCACGTGTGCATCCCTCGCTTCATCTTGCCAGATACACTCCGCCCAGAGGCTCCTGAATGATCACACATGCGCCACCTCCATTCCATGCGCGCCACCCAGCATCAGTCCGATCTGCTCCACATCCAGACCGGCTGTTGGCACTGGCGCACTCAGTCGCCCTTCGTTCAGAGCCGCAAAACGGTCCGAAATTTCCATCAACTCATCCAGATCCTGGGAAATGATTACAAGGGCAGTGCCACCCGCCGCCAAATCAAGCAAAGCTTGCCGGATGGATGCGGCGGCTGCGGCATCCACGCCCCACGTGGGTTGGTTCACCACCAGCACTTCGGGGCGTTGCAACACCTCGCGCCCAATCACGAACTTCTGCAAGTTGCCCCCCGACAGGGACCGAGCCGCATTGTGCGGTCCCGGGGTCCGTACATCAAAGTCGGCGATGATCCGTTCGGCAAAATCGCGTGCACGTGCCCAGTTGAGCATTCCGCCCTTCGACAGTTTCTCACGCGCCATACCCGTGAGCATGGCGTTTTCTGTCAGCGACATATCCGGGGCTGCGGCGTGGCCCAAACGCTCTTCCGGCGCGGCCAGCACACCAAGCCCACGCCGTTCTTCGGGGCCTATGCCAGACAGATCGCGCCCCTGAAATTGGACCATCCCGGGGATACACGGCAATTCACCAGACAGAACGCCCAACAATTCGTCCTGACCGTTCCCGGCCACACCACCAATGCCCAGCACCTCACCGGCCTGCACCTCAAACGAGATATCTTTCAGCGCCATCCCAAAAGCGGACGGAGACGCCGCGGACAATCCCGTGACGGACAGCATCACATCCCCGGTCGCATGGGCCGCCCCTTTGGGTGTGGCCAGTGTACTGCCCACCATCAGCTCGGCCATTTCGCGAGCCGAGGTGTCACGTGGCACACAGGTGCCAACATTTTTGCCGCCCCGCAGTATCGTGGCCGCATCGCACAGTGCGCGGATTTCTTCGAGTTTGTGCGAGATGTAAAGGATCGCAGTGCCTTCTGCCTTTAGCTTGCGCAGGGTCTCGAACAGGATGTCCACCTCTTGCGGTGTCAGCACGCTGGTCGGTTCGTCCATAATCAGCAACTTAGGATCTTGCAGCAAACAGCGAATGATTTCAACGCGCTGGCGTTCACCTGCGGACAAATCACCCACTGTGCGATCCGGCGACAGGGGCAAGCCATAGTTCTCGGACACTTCACTGATGCGGCTGGCCAACGTGGCCATGGGTGGCGGAGCCTCCATGCCTAAGGCGATGTTTTCGGCGACGCTGAGCGCGTCAAAAAGCGAGAAATGCTGGAACACCATGCCAACGCCCGCCGCGCGCGCGGCCCGAGGGTCGACGGGGGCAAAGTCATCGCCGTGCATCTTCATCAATCCGCTGTCGGGCTTGACCAGCCCGTAGATCATCTTGACCAGAGTCGACTTCCCGGCACCATTTTCCCCCAAAAGGGCGTGGATTTCGCCAACACCGATTTCAAAGGATACGGTGTCGTTTGCAACGACCCCCGGGTAGGCTTTGGTCAGGCCTGAAAGTGACAAAAGGGGTGTTGTCATGCGCGCACCTCCGCCCGGTATTGGGACTGTTTGCGCCTCATCAGTAGCTGATGGGCAACCCCAATCGCAATCATATGTGGCTGTTTGCCCAAAGCAGGATCGCCGATTGGGCAGGTAATGCGCGCAATTTGCTCAGACGTATGGCCCAATGCAGACAGCCGTTTGCGAAAGCGGGCCCACTTGGTGGCTGATCCGATCAACCCGACAGAGGCGAAATCGCGTTGTAGCAGTGCATGGCACAGGCCCAGATCAAGGTCATGGGAATAGGTCAGGATCAAATGATCGGCGTCAGTCGCTGCATGAGGCACCAAAAGCAAAGGGTCTTGCGCAGGCACCGCGGTGACACCAGACGGCACCGTACTCGGAAAGCGATCCGCCGCGGTATCAACCCACGTCAGAGTGATCCCGGGCACAGGGTGCAAAACATCAACAAGGGCGCGCCCGACATGGCCCGCGCCCCAAATCCAAAGAGGTTGGTCCGGCGGGCGCACCCCCTCGATCAACCACCCATCGATGCGTTGGGCGTTTGGCATCTGCCCCTGATTGCGCGCGATTTTCAGAACCCGTTTGACGGACATGGGCATTGGTTCTGGCCCACGGGCGATCACGTCTTCGGGCAAGGCCCGGGCGCGTTCCAGATCAAACACTTCGCTGATCACCTCGACCGCGCCGCCACAGCATTGTCCCAGATCGGGACCAAGGGCATGGCGGCTTGAAGTATCACTGGTCAGCCCACGGGCGGCCTGCGCCAGTTCATATTCCAGCGCGCCGCCTCCGATGGTGCCGGACTGGCCATTGGCCCAGACGCACATGGATGCCCCGACTTCGCGCGGGGTTGATCCGTGAACAGCAGCGACGACGACGCGCACCACAGTCCCATGAGCCACACAGGCCGCGATCAGGGCGTCGCGGTCAAGCATCCTGAGCCTTGTGGACAGAGGCGAGTACGCTTTCGGCGGTCGCGGGAGCGTGCAGGTCGGGATAGTTGGGGCCACAGGCGGACACCGCATCGCTCAGCGCCAGAAGGGCCGAGATGCCCAGCATCAGGGGCGGCTCCCCCACCGCTTTGGATTTGTAGATGGTATCAGCGCGGTTCTCTCCGTCCCACAGGGAGACGTTGAAAATGTCAGGGCGGTCGCCACAGGCAGGGATTTTGTATGTGGAGGGCGCATGGGTGCGCAGCCTGCCCGCGTCGTCCCAAACCAGTTCTTCGGTCGTCAACCACCCGGCCCCCTGAACGTATCCGCCCTCAACCTGCCCGATATCGAGTGCCGGGTTAAGGGACGCACCTGCATCATGCAGGACATCTGCGCGCAGAATGCGGTTTTCGCCGGTCAGAGTGTCCACAACCACTTCGGTTACTGCTGCCCCGTAGGCAAAGTAGAAAAACGGGCGGCCATGGCCTTTGATCCGGTCCCATTGGATGTCCGGGGTTTTATAAAATCCTGTGGCTGACAGACTGATGCGCGCCTGATGCGCCATCGCGGCGACCTCGGCAAAACTGTAATCTGCCTCGCCCGCTTGAACCCTGCCTTCGGCAAAGACCACGGCATCGGGGTGGCACTGATGCAGTTGGGCCAAGTGCTCGGCCATACGGTCACGCAAGGTGTCGCAGGCGGCCTTGACGGCCATGCCGTTCAGATCACTGCCAGACGATGCCGCTGTCGCTGATGTGTTGGGCACTTTGGCGGTGTCAGTGGCGGTGATCTTGATCGCATCCAATGCAACGCCAAACCGGCTGGCGGCCACCTGGGCGATCTTTTGGAACAGGCCCTGTCCCATTTCGGTGCCGCCATGGTTCAGATGGATCGATCCGTCGGAATAGACATGTACCAACGCACCCGCCTGATTGAGGTGGGTCAGGGTAAAGCTGATCCCGAACTTGACCGGGGTCAGCGCGATCCCTTTTTTCAGCACCGGGTTGGCGGCGTTCCACTCTGCGACGGCGGCCCGGCGGGCATCATAGTCAGACGTCTTGGCCAATTGCGCGACCAGATCATCAAGGATGAAATCCTCAACCGGCTGTCCATAGGGCGTTGTCTGGATTTCTTGACCAGAGGAGGCATAGAAGTTTCTTTGGCGGACCACCAAGGGGTCAAGCCCCAGTTCGGCTGCCACATGATCCACGATCCGCTCCATCCCCAACATGCCTTGCGGCCCGCCAAAGCCGCGAAAGGCGGTCGCACTTTGGGTGTTGGTGCGCAAACGGTGGCTTTCGATCCGAATGTTGGGCAGCCAATAGCCATTGTCGGCATGTAGCATTGCGCGGTCTGCCACGGGCAAGGACAGGTCCAGCGCCCAGCCACACCGGGTGTACTGGCGCACGTCCAACGCCGTTATGTGGCCTTCTTCATCGAAACCGATGTCGTAGTCGATGCGGAAATCATGCCGCTTGCCAGTGATGATCATATCGTCATCCCGGTCGTATCGCATTTTGCAGGGTTGGCCCGTCAGACGCACAGCGACGGCGCAGGCGACGGCCAGCGCGTTGCCCTGACTTTCCTTACCGCCAAATCCACCACCCATCCGCCGGGTTTCGACCCGAACCGCATGCATCGGCTGGCCGATGGCCTCGGCCACCTTGTGCTGGATTTCGGTTGGGTGCTGGGTGGAAGAGATCACATGCATGTCCCCATTTTCACCCGGCTGCACAAGGGCAGCCTGCCCTTCGAGGTAAAAGTGTTCCTGACCCCCAATATCCAAAGACCCGCTGAGGGTGTTTTCGGCGGCGTCCAGAGCGCTTGCCGCGTCTCCTTGCGCATAAATGCGCGGGCCGTCCTCGAACCGCGCATTGGCGGCCAATGCATCCTCAATGGTGAAAACGGGCTTTGTTTCGGTGATGTCGATCTTGCCTAGACGGGCGGCGAAACGGGCCTGCAAATGTGTTTCGGCGATCACCAGAAACACAGGCTGGCCCACGTAGTGCACAGCGTCCGTCGCCAGCAGCGGCTCGTCGTGAGCCGACGGAGAGACGTCGTTGTCAAAGGGCAAATCGGGTGCTGTCAACACTGCGACAACACCGGGCGCTGCACGAACGGCATCGAGGTCCATGTTGTTCAGAGTGCCGCAGGCTGCGGTGCTCATCCCAAAGGCAAGGTGCAAGGTGCCGGCGGGCGTCGGGATATCATCTACATAGCGTGCAGCACCTGTCACATGCAGGTGGGCGGCGTCATGGGGCAGGGGTTTGGCGACGCTCATGGGCCGACCTCAAGCACGTTCGCGACCTGTCCCTGATCTTCGAGCCATGCGCGCAGGAGCATGTTTTGTGCCGCTTCCATCCGGTAACTGGCAGAGGCACGCATGTCCGAGAGTGGGGTAAAATCATGTGCCAAGGCGGTCATGGCTTTGGCCACGCCCGTCTCGCTCCACTTTCGTCCGATCAAAGCCGCCTCAGCATGTGGGCTGCGTTTGGGCGTGCCTGCCATGCCGCCAAAGGCGAGACGCGCAGCAAGTACAACGTCGTCTACGGTTTTGATCCAGAAACACCCGCAGACCGCCGATATGTCCTGGTCAAAACGTTTTGACAGCTTGTAGCACCGCAAGTGATCGCCCTGACGTGGAATGGTGATCGACTCGACGAACTCGTTCTTGGCGCGGTCCTGTTTGCCATACTCGACAAAGAAATCTTCAAGCGGCAAGCTGCGCAGCCCGTTCACACTGCGCAGATGCAGAATGGCCCCCAAAGCGATCAGCGCAGGAGAGCCATCGCCGATGGGCGAACCGTTCGCGATGTTGCCGCCGATGGTCGCGGCATTGCGCACCTGCACAGAGCCATAGCGGCGAATCAACTCGGCCAAGCTTGGGTGGTGGGGCATGATCGCGCTGTGCAGTTCGCTCATAGTTGTTGCGGCGCCGATGCGAATTTCTTCGTCTGTGACGGTGACCCCGGACAACGCTGGAATCCGGTTCAGAAAGGCAACGGGCCCCAGTTCGCGAAAACCCTTGGTCACCCAAAGACCCACATCTGTGGCCCCGGCAATCAATGTGCCATCAGGGTTTTCATCCATCCATGTTGCGAGGGAGGCAGGCGTGGTTGGAGATTCTGCCTTCGTCGCCTCCCCTGTGGCTTTTTCAGCCTGAAGAAGTGTGGCGTCGTGCATATGCTCAGGGATAGGGGCCCCCGAGGCGTCTTCGGCGGCGCGGATGATGGGCGCATAGCCTGTGCAGCGACACAAATTGCCCGCAAGCTGGGTGTCGTAATCAGTGGCGCCGTTCAGGTGGGCGCAGGCCATCGTGGTGATAAAACCTGGTGTGCAGAACCCGCACTGGCTGCCGTGATGTTTGATCATGGCCTGCTGCACCGGGTGCAAAGTGCCGTCTGGGGCGGCGATCCCTTCGACGGTGCGGATGGCTTTGCCCTCTAGTTGGGGCATGAACAGTATGCAGGCGTTTAACGCCTTTGCCCCGTCCTCATCCGTCACGATCACCGAACAGGCGCCGCAATCGCCCTCATTACATCCCTCTTTCGTACCTGTCAGGCGCTGATCTTCGCGTAGCCAGTCCAACAAGGTAGTTGTGGGTGAGGTATCTGCAGTGACGCGCCTTCCGTTGAGAAGAAATGTCGTATGCATGCTGTCGACCTGCCGCGGTACGCAGGAGCCCAGTTGTTTGCGCAGCCTCGATGCGGCGTAGAGGCAGGGCGCGGGCGAATTGTGGTTGAGGATGGCGGTGTGCGTGCCACTTGGCAAGAGTGTTTGCGTTTCGTGAGGCATGGGCCGATTTGGTGTGCATAACTTTGCAGCACTACTGGATATAGGGGCGTGCTGGCCCTAGTCTGCGATTCATGACTGACAGCCCCCGATTCATTCACCTGCGCACCCATTCCGAATACTCGCTGCTGGAAGGGGCCATGCGCCTCAAAAAGCTGCCTGATACCGTGCGTGCCGCAGGCATGCCCGCCATCGCGCTGACAGACACCAACAATATGTTTGCGGCTCTGGAATTTTCCGTTGGCATGGCCGGTGCAGGCGTTCAACCGATCATCGGATGCCAGGTTGATCTGCAATATGTCACACCTCGCCCCGGTGAACGGCCCCGTCCGCCCGCGCCTGTTGTTCTGCTGGCACAGTCCGAGGCGGGCTATGAACACCTGATGAAGCTGAATTCGTGCCTCTATCTGCGCGAAGGGTCCGAACTGCCCTATGTCACAATGGACGAACTTGCTGGGCACGCCAGCGATGTGATCTGCCTGACTGGTGGGCCTGAGGGGCCTGTGGGTATGCTGCTGCAGAGCGGTCAGCGCCCAGCGGCTGAGGCTCTGATTGACGATCTGAGCACGGCCTTTGGAGACCGGATTTATGTGGAATTGCAGCGCCATCCCGGTGAAGGCGGCGCACCTGAGGCCGAAGTCTTGACGGAACGCGGACTGGTCGAGATGGCATATGCCCGCGACATCCCATTGGTTGCGACCAATGACGTCTATTTCCCCAAGGCAGACATGTATGAAAGCCACGATGCTCTTATCTGCATCGCTGATGGCGCCTATGTGGATCAACAGGAACCGCGTCGTCGGTTGACCCCCCAACACTACTTCAAATCGCAAGCTGAGATGGTCACTCTTTTTGCGGACCTGCCAGAGGCGATCGAAAACACCGTCGAAATCGCGCGCCGCTGTGCGTTCATGGCCTACAGGCGTGACCCGATCCTGCCTAAGTTCGCGGATGACGAGGTCGAAGAGTTGCGTAAGCAGGCCAATGCGGGGCTTGTGGAACGTTTGAAGGTCATCCCGCATGCCGCAAGCGTCGAAGAGTACCAAAAGCGTCTCGATTTTGAGCTGGATATCATCGAAGGCATGGGGTTTCCCGGCTACTTCCTGATCGTTGCCGATTTCATCAAATGGGCCAAAGACCACAACATTCCAGTGGGCCCCGGACGCGGGTCTGGTGCGGGATCATTGGTTGCCTATGCGCTGACGGTGACCGACCTTGACCCCCTGCGATACGCCCTGCTGTTCGAACGGTTTCTGAACCCGGAGCGGGTCAGTATGCCGGACTTCGACATCGACTTTTGCATGGACCGGCGCGAGGAAGTCATTCGCTACGTCCAAGAGAAATACGGCCGCGACAAAGTGGGGCAGATCATCACCTTTGGCGCGCTGCTGTCCAAGGCAGCCGTGCGCGACATTGGGCGCGTTCTGCAGATGCCCTACGGGCAGGTGGACCGCCTGTCCAAGCTGATACCCGTCGAAGGGGTCAAACCCGTCAGCATTGAAAAAGCGCTGGCGGATGAGCCGCGCCTGCGCGAAGAAGCCCGCAACGAAGAAGTGGTGGCTCGACTGCTAGAATACGGTCAGCAGGTCGAAGGGCTGCTGCGCAATGCCTCGACCCACGCTGCCGGGGTTGTGATCGGGGACCGTCCGCTCGACGCGCTTGTTCCTCTGTATCAAGATCCGCGCTCAGACATGCCTGCGACCCAGTTCAACATGAAATGGGTGGAACAGGCTGGCCTCGTCAAGTTTGACTTTCTGGGGCTCAAGACGCTCACCGTAATCCAGAATGCGGTTGAACAGATCCTCGCTTCGGGTCGCCCCCTCCAAGTGGCCGCCGATGGCACGGAACTCTATACGCCAGCGCACGGAATGGAGAACGACATCGGTGGCATCCCATTGGATGACGAGGCGTCCTACAAGCTTTATGCCTCGGCCAAGACGGTCGCCGTGTTCCAAGTGGAAAGTTCGGGAATGATGGATGCGCTGAAGCGCATGAAACCGGACTGTATTGAGGACATCATCGCCCTTGTTGCCCTGTATCGGCCCGGCCCGATGGAGAACATTCCGAAGTTCTGTGAGGTCAAGAACAAGCTGTCCGAACGGGATCTGCTGCATCCGACGATCGATCACATTCTGGACGAGACCCAAGGCATCATCGTCTACCAGGAACAGGTGATGCAGATCGCGCAGGAAATGGCCGGATACTCCCTTGGTGGGGCCGACTTGCTGCGCCGCGCTATGGGTAAAAAGATTCAGGAAGCGATGGACGCCGAACGGCCCAAGTTCTTGAAAGGCGCCGCTGAAAACGGCGTGGATGAGGCCAAGGCGATCGAGGTCTGGAACCTTCTGGATAAGTTCGCCAACTACGGTTTCAACAAATCTCACGCGGCGGCTTATGCGGTGGTCAGCTATCAAACCGCGTGGCTCAAGGCGAACCACCCGGTCGAATTCATGGCCGGGGTGATGAACTGCGATATCCACTTGACCGACAAATTGGCGGTGTATTTCGAGGAAGTGCGCAAGGCACTGGATCTGCCTTGGGTGCCGCCTTGCGTGAACCGCAGCGATGCGACGTTCAAGGTGGTGGATCAGGCGCTGGTCTACGGTTTGGGCGCGCTCAAGAACGTCGGGGTCGAGGCAATGCGGCTGGTCGTTGATGGGCGCGGGGACAAACCGTTTGCCACGCTTTTTGACATGGCGCGCCGCGTGGATTTGAAACGGGTGGGCAAGCGCCCGCTGGAAATGCTGGCACGCGCTGGCGCTTTTGATCAGCTTGACCCCAACCGGCGGCGTGTGTTCGACGCGCTTGATGCGCTGTCTGCCTACTCCGCGGCCGTCCATGATCAGAAGAACTCAAACCAGGTCTCGCTGTTCGGCGAAGCGGGGGATGACCTGCCCGAACCGCGCCTGATGCCGGTAGACGATTGGCTGCCTGCTGAACGGCTGGGTGAAGAGTTCAAAGCCGTCGGTTTTTACCTCTCTGGTCATCCGCTCGATGACTACATGGGCGCGCTGAAACGCAAGGGCGTTGTCACACTGGATGAAGTCACAGCCAAGGCTGAGCGTGCGCCGCTGAATGCCAAACTGGCCGGGGTTGTGGCCGGATTACAGGTGCGCAAATCAGCGCGCGGCAACCGGTTCGCCTTCTGCCAAATGTCGGACACGACCGGGGCTTACGAAGTCACCCTGTTCTCTGACAGCCTTGAGAAAGCGCAGGATTATCTGGTGGCAGGCGAAAAGGTGATCGTGACGGTCGAGGCGACGATGGAGGCGGATCAGCTGAAATTGCTGGGGCGGTCGGTTGCTCCTATCGATACGGTTGTGGCGGATGTGGGCAGTCTTGGCTTGCGAATCTTTGTTGACGCACCTGCTGCCCTGTCGTCGGTGGCAGATGTGCTGGACGGGGCCGCACGCGCGGCCAAAGGGGCTGGGCGCGGTCCCATCACGGTCTGCCTGATGGATGATAGTTTGCCGGGTGAGGTCGAGATGGATCTGGGTGCCGAATTCCCCGTCACGCCACAGATCAAGGGCGCGATCAAATCGCTGTCCGGCGTGGTCGAGGTACAGGACGTCTAGGCGCGATTCCCCCGCCCGACTGGACGAAAGCGCGGTCCCGCGTTAGGTCTGTGCGCGGGGGAGAGATCGTTTCATGCGAGCCGCACGGCTGATTGTTCCATGTTTACTGATGCTTGGTGCATGTGGTGATCCACTTGCCGATATCGAGCGTGTGACCGATGATACCTTTAATCCGGACATCGCCGCGGCCACGGCCTTGCCGACCCAGGCTGAATTGGACCGTGAAGAGAGCGTCCTGTCGGGGCTTTTTCGCAAAGCTCCCGAACCCGATGCAGTCGCAGACGCTGTGACAACACCCGATGACACTGGCGGGTCTGATGGTGCTTCGGCAGACGTCGCGGTTGCCCAACCTCAATCAGCTGAACCAGCGTCTGGTCGCAAAGGCCTGCTCAGCTGGTTGCGCAGCACGACCATAGAAGACCAAGCAACCTCCGTGGCCCTTCTTGATGAGAGTGCCGTCGTTCCAAATCAGACGCCCGGCGCAAATGCTGCCGATCCTGCAAAAGACCGGCGCGTGACACGGCAGAACACCTCCGCAGGGCTAGCGCTGCGCGAGGCAGGACTGGGTGCCAATTTGCCCTTTGGTGAAGTGGCGCGCGTTTGCGATGTGGCAAAGCGCGACTTGGGCAAACTGGTGGAACGTTCTGAACCACGCAGGTCGGGATACGTCCTTTATGACAGCGCGCCCACTAGCTCTAAACCGCGGTCGTTCTACGTCACCGGCTTCAGCGATTCCTGCGCGCGCCAGTTCACGGCTTCTTTGGCGGTTTTCGGAACCCCTGCTTTTCACGAACAACTGCGCTACGGCCTGCCAGCCGAAGAATACCCCTATTCCACAACGGATCGCGCCTACGAAAAAGTGAAAGCCAAGCTGTGCAATGTGGGCCCCAACAAACCTTGTGGCGCACGCATCTCAAGGGTGGCGGGGTCTACTGCCTTTATCAGCGTCTACGAGCACTTTGGCGAAAATGCACGCTGGGCGGACATGCTGTTGCACGATGGGGCGCTGCTGGCGACTGCCGTTAAAACGCCCTGACGTGTGAGCGCGTTGGCCAACCGACCCTCCGGGGGGGATTTTTCTTAATCAGAGAAGGACCGGGTCCAGCCCTTGATCCCGAAAGACCAAGGACCGTCTCCGATTACGCCGGTTCGCATCCCTGCTCCCAGCGCCTCTCAACCAAAGGGCATTAACCTTAACATCGGATGAACAGGTCCAAATTCTCTGATTACAAAAAATCCTCCCCGAAGGGCTGATCTCCGTCAGGCTCACGGCTGAAACCTCAGTAATGCGGTGGCCGTTCGTCCCCGACCACGACACCGCCGCCGCCTTGTGCCTCGCGCTCGGCTTCGCGCGCCATCAGCATCTGTGCACGTCGCGTCACCTGTGCCAGCTCGCGTTCCTGACGTGCAACGATATCGCTAAGGTCCTCAACCGTGCGGGTGAGGTGCGCAATCTGCTCTTCCAAAGTGTCGATGCGGCTGTCCATAAGGTGCATGTGGGGCAAAAGAGGTCGGCGTGCAACCCGCGGCGACCTTGCCCCGCCTGAGACCATGGTCTAGTGACGCGCCCAAACCCAACCCGGAGTGGCACCATGGCCAAGCCCAAGAAAACCCCGCGCCCCAAGGCTCAGACGCCCAAGGGCTTTACCGACTATTTTGGCGGCGACGTGACCGAACGTTCGGCCATGTTGGCCAAGATCGCCGAGGTCTATCATCGCTACGGGTTTGATGCGCTGGAAAGCAGTGCGGTTGAGACCGTTGAGGCGCTGGGCAAGTTTCTACCGGATGTGGACCGGCCCAATGAGGGCGTGTTTGCCTGGCAGGAAGAGGACGGCGACTGGCTGGCCCTGCGCTATGACATGACCGCCCCGCTGGCCCGCGTGTACGCACAACACCGCAATGACCTGCCGAGCCCCTACCGCCGCTATACGATGGGGCCGGTCTGGCGCAATGAAAAGCCGGGCCCCGGGCGGTTTCGCCAGTTCTATCAGTGTGATGCGGATACAGTGGGCACGGCGTCCATGGCCGCGGATGCCGAAATTTGCGCTATGCTTGCCGACACGCTTGAAGCCGTTGGTATTGCGCGCGGCGATTATGTGATCCGGGTGAACAACCGCAAGGTATTGAACGGCGTGATGGAAGTTGCGGGCCTGTCTGGTGACGACAAGGCAGTGGAACGCGGCGTCGTTTTGCGTGCCATCGACAAGCTGGACCGCCTTGGGCCGAACGGAGTGCGCGCGCTGCTGGGCGAAGGGCGCAAGGACGACAGCGGGGACTTCACAAAAGGTGCAGGACTGGCCGATGCGGCAGCGGACGTCGTTATGGGGTTCATGGACGCCAAACGAGAGACCGGGGCGGCGACGGTTGTGCGGTTGCGCGAACTGGTTGCCGGTTCCGACATCGGCGCAGCAGGCGTTGCTGAGCTTGAAAACATCGCCACCCTGCTTGACGCGGCAGGCTACGGTCCCGATCGCATCGTTATCGACCCCTCAATCGTGCGCGGGCTTGGGTATTACACCGGCCCTGTCTACGAGGCGGAACTCACCTTCGACGTCCAGAACGAAAAGGGCCAGACGGTCCAGTTCGGCTCCGTCGCAGGCGGCGGGCGTTATGATGATCTGGTCAAGCGGTTCACGGGGCAGGAAGTGCCTGCCACCGGTATCTCCATCGGAGTGGATCGCCTGTTGACTGCCCTGCGCGCAACGGGTCGCATCGGAACCGAAGCCCACGGCCCCGTGGTTATCACCGTCATGGACCGCGACCGCATGGCCGACTATCAGGCCATGGTCGCGGAGCTGCGCGGCGCAGGCATCCGGGCCGAAGTCTACCTTGGCAATCCCAAGAATTTCGGCAACCAGCTGAAATACGCGGACAAGCGCAATTCGCCCATCGCCATCATCGAAGGCGGGGACGAAAAAGAGCGCGGTGTGGTGCAGATCAAGGACCTGATCCTTGGGGCCAAGATCGCCGAAACCGCCACCCATGAGGAATGGGTCGAAAACCCCAGCCAGTTCGAAGTGCCCCGGGGCCAGATGCTGGCCAAAGTGCGCGAGATCCTTGGGGTATGAGCGATCTGCGGGCCCGTGCCCAAGCTTTGCGTGACCAGTTCGCGCAAGCGGGCGCTCAGGTGGTGGACCCACCTGTACTCCAACCTGCTGACCTGTTGCTGGACCTCTATGGCGAGGATATTCGGGGCCGCGCATACGTAACCAGCGACGCGATGCGCGGCGAGCAGATGTTGCGCCCGGATTTCACCGTGCCAGTGGTGCAAATGCATATGGCGCACGGCGCAGAACCTGCGCGCTATACCTATGCAGGCGAGGTGTTTCGCCGCCAAGAAACCGACCCGGACCGCGCCAGCGAATACATGCAAGTCGGCTATGAGGTGTTTGAGCGTAGCGACCCCGCAGCGGCAGACGCCGAAGTTTTTTCCCTGATTTCCCAGGCTGTTGCGCCGCTGGCTCTGCGCGCCGCTACTGGCGATATTGGCATTCTGATGGCCGCTGTCGATGGGTTGAACACAACGCAAAGACGCAAAGCTGCCCTGCGACGTCACATCTGGCGTCCCCGCCGGTTTCGCGCGTTGCTGGATCGCTTTGGGGGCCGCACTTCGGTGCCGGACAGCCGACGCGTCCTGTTGGCGGGCGAGGTCAACACAGACGCGCCTCTTACCGGATTGCGCACGCAGGACGAGATAGATACGCGCATCGCCGCGCTGATCGAGGATACGAACGAACCGCCCATCAGCAATGCAGAGATGGAGGGGCTGGATGCGCTTCTGGCCGTGCGTGAAACGTTGCCCTATGCGCTGTCGCAACTGAATGACCTGTCGGTCGACTTGCCTGCGATCAAGGATGCAGTGGCCCGTGTGGCTGCGCGCGCCGAAGCCCTTGCCAAACGGGGTGTGGACGTAGACAGCCTGGAATTCGAGGCCAGTTATGGGCGCACTTCGATGGAGTACTACGACGGCTTTGTTTTTGGTTTTTACGCGGAATCGCGCCCCGACCTGCCAGCCGTCGCGACCGGAGGGCGCTATGACGCCCTGACCCAACGCCTCGGGGCAGGAGCCGCGATCCCAGCGGTCGGTGCAGTGCTGCGCCCGGATCTGATGGCACTGCTGGAGGAGGTGGCATGATCAAGCTTGGCGTGCCCTCCAAGGGGCGGTTGATGGAGAAGACCTTTGACTGGTTTGCGCGTCGCGAGGTGCATTTGGCGCGCACTGGGTCTGATCGCGAATATGCAGGCGAAGTGGCGGGCATCGATGGTGTCGCACTTGTTCTGTTGTCTGCGGGCGAAATCCCCCGTGAATTGGCCGCCGGGCGGATTCATCTGGGTGTGACTGGCACAGACCTGATCCACGAAAAGCTGCCGCTCTGGGAACAACAAGTCGAACCGATTGCCGAAATGGGGTTCGGGCATGCTGATCTTGTGCTGGCCGTGCCGCAAGGTTGGGTGGATGTGGACCTGACGGATGATCTGGACGCTGTAGCTGCAATGTTTCGTGAACGCCACGGGTTCCGACTGCGCATTGCGACGAAATATCATAGGCTTGTGCGCGAATTCCTGCGCGAGGTGGGCGTGGCGGATTACCAGTTGGTGGACAGTCAGGGCGCGACCGAAGGCACTGTGGCCAACGAAACCGCAGAGGCAATCGCCGATATAACGAGCAGCGGAGAAACCCTGCGGGCCAACCACCTGAAGATCTTGCAAGACGGACTGATCCTTGCGTCTCAGGCTACGCTGTGGCGGTCCCGGGTGGCGGACGTGAATGACGGTGAACGCGCCAATATGCGCACTCTTTTGGATCGATTGACCTAACCAAGCGGCAGCTTGTGCGCCGCCCTTATTCCTCGATTTTAAGGATCAAAGGCGTTTCGGTTTTAGCATCCACGTCAAACGTCGATCGTCCTGTGTGGTTCAAATGGCGGCCATAAGTGTGCAGCGATACCGCGACTTTGTCGCCGTTGTTCCTGACGCTGTGGATATCGTCGGGCAAGCAACACACTGCGGTCCCTGGATAAAGGGTTTCTTCCTTTGTCGCGACGAGATCTGCGAATCCCGGTTTGGAACCATCGTCACGCCGATTGTAATTTGTCTCGTGCTCCTGCCCTTCGATCCCTGAAACGACAGCCCAAGTTTTGTGATTGTGCGCATCGACACCACGCCCGGGGGCCCAGGCAATGGCAAAAACGGCGAGGTCGTGGTTCTCTTCTTCGTTCAACAGATGGAGCCCGACGCCCTGATCTGGATCGGTGTAGCGATACTTGTCTTCGAACCAGCTTGGATCGGAGGCGAGTTTAAGTGCGAGTGGCTTAATCCGATCAGTTATTGCCTTTGTCTCGCTTTCTTCCGCGACGATTGCGCGGATGTCGCTGACATATTCCTCAACTGAATACCCAGTCATGCTCAATTTCCTTCTACAATGCCCATTCAGTGTACCGTGGACACGAGAAAAAGCCAAAATGGAATGAGAGCGCCATGGGTCTTTGCCTCCTCGCGGACGGCCAGTGGATCGCTTTGGAGGATCAGGCTTTCGTTTGGGACGCTTAGTTCTAAACTGGCTCAGGTTTGCTTTAGTGAGCAGGTACGCCCTGTCGTATCGCCTCTGAATAACCGGGCCTAATGCCAAATGCCTGCCCCTTGGATGAGATACTTCCAAGCTCTCTCAATTCCTCGATAGAGTATTCAGTGTTCAGAGAGCCGAGTTCATACCCGTATTCTGGCAGGTATCCATTTACGATGATGCGCCAGTCAAAGGGAGGTGCGTTCCCAATTGCGCGCATCATCTTCAGGACGACGGTTGTACAGTTGGTTGTGATCGAATTGTACCAATGCGGGGCTGCGGCAAGGGCGTTTGAATCAAGAACATACTCTTCCAGTAACTCTCTGGCTGCGGCTGGGTCAGAATTCAGCCGGAACAGTTGGACATCTTCCTTGCGGATGTTCGTGCGCAGACCAACGATATCTGTCTCGGTTGCTGCCATAATTACGATTGGGTTTTCCTTGAAGGCATCAGCGACAGGTGAAAACCCACCATCGACCTGACGCCTGACTTCAATTGACCAAGCCAGGTACTGGCCGTCTGCAAAGCCAAAACTCAGTATGAAATGTGCCATCTCAGGGCCTGCCCAATAAGACAAAAACAGATCCGTGCTTTTCAGTTCATTCAGGTTGTAGGTTCGCGTTTCCCAGTTCTCGACAAAACTACCGTCACCCTGCCATTCGAAATTGCGCACGCCGTTTAGTGTCAGGATGTCTCCGTCAATTTCCCCTGTTACCTGCCGGGCCACATCGGGCGACCAATTTCCATCAGATGGCGGCTGCAAAGTAGACCACCACACCAACAGTGCGACAGAGGCAATGACGAGCGGCAACAACCGTTTAACGCGCCTGTGTCTTAGCCAAAAATACAGGGTGACAGCACCAAGTCCCGCGAAAGACGCACTGAACAACATTTGCACCAGATCACTGCCTGGGGCGCGAAAACTAAGTGCAGCAGCGCCCCAAGCCGTGAAGCCTGCGACAGCCAATGCAATCAGCGTTACGAAGAGAGACCTCAGAATTCGGCGTATCATTGTGTTTGACCCTGATAGGTAGCCTGATCTGACCGGCCCGGACATATTGTTAATTCATATTCAGCGGCTGGTACATCGGCTGCAAACTTTATGGAACCGGTGGCCGGTACACGCTTTACCGGAAATCCTTGCGCACTGTTTTTCGAAATCTTCATCTCAGTTGCGCGTGGCTCACTAGCCATGGGCAACTGCTCGCCTCTTGGGAGGATCAGGCCGAGCGGTTTGGGGGTTGAGATAACCCCAGTTCTGAAAGCTTTCCGCAGATTGCGTTTGGCGAAATGACCCTTCACCTGCCGCCTATCCGACTGTCGATCAGGACTAGACCAAAGAGACAAAAAAGTACCCGTTTGCTCGTTTGAACGGTGCCTGCTCAGGGGGTACTTCAGTGGTGCGGCGGCGGAGTGCGGATGGCTGAGACTGGTTCATCTCATATGCAAGTTGTGTGTTTGAAAGAGTTGCCCAACGTGGAAAATGTTATGAACTATTTGAAAATGTATGCCGCAGCTTTGCTGCTGTGCGTACCTGCCGCCGCACAGTCAGCGAGCGTTTCAGTGACGATTGGCAAAGCTGGCGTAATGGAGGCCGATCAGGCATCGATTGGCGCGACGGGGCTCCTCACCGAAACGTTTGACAGTTTGCCAACAGGCCAATTCAGCAATTTCGAGTCAGAGTTGGGAACATACAGCTCCGGCCGCGTAAAACCAGCGAACCGCTATGGCGGTGCGCATAACAGCCAATATCTGTTTTCGTTGTCAAATCCGGGGTCCACATTGTCCCTAAAGACTTCTGCACGCTATTTTGGTCTGTGGTGGTCGGCTGGCAGCGTCGGAAACAGCGTCGAACTGATCAAAAATGGGGCAAGAATATTTGTCTTCAACACAGACGATGTTCTGGATTTTCTGGACGCCAACACTTCAAACACTGCGGACTACTACGGGAACCCGAATGATAGATTTGCCAATCAGGTCCGTCATGAACCGTTTGTGTTTCTGAACATGTTTTCGGACCAACCGTTTGACGCCGTAAGGCTGTCTGGGCGAAACTTTGAGTCCGACAACCATACCGTGGCGACAAATTTCGCACGTGAAACAGGGACCTCCATTTCACCGGTGCCTGTCCCGGCGACATTGCCATTGCTGATGGTAGCGTTTGGTGGGTTTGCCTTCCTAAGTCGGCGCCGAAGGCCGTAAAATGGACCCTCTTTGTCCGTCGCCAATCGGTTCAAACAACTCCGCCATCGCAGCGTGCTGTTTGATCGAATTTGAGGTGGGCAGCCGCAATCAGATTATGTGAGACGCTCGACCGCCAGGCTGGCGATGACGCCTCACAAAACCCCAATCTCCGCAAGTGCGCGATTTAGTTCCACCGGCAACGGTTCTTCGCTGGCGCGGCCCTTGGGCAGGTCTGGCGGCGCGTCTTGGGGTTTCAGGTAGCGCCAGCCTTGGAATGGGCGTTTCAGGGCGCTTTGGACCCGCACCAGTTCGGGGTCGGATACGATGGCGCAGCGCCGGATGCCGTCTTGTCCGATATACTCGTCCAGCCGCAGAATGCGCTGGCGGCAAGTCAGCACGCCTTTGATCACCCAGAATATCGACCCTCCGTTCAGGATTTCACCCTCGCGCTTGGGCCACATGCGGGTGACGTGGCGGGGCAGACCGTCTGGCGCTTGGGCACGTTTGGTCGCTTGCCACGCAGCAAGGTCTTCGACGGTCTCGGTGCCCACGCTCAGCTTGATCAGGTTGATATAGTTATCCACAGACTCGCCCCTATCCCACACAAAATATTGTAGCACGGGGAATGTACACTGCAAGGTGTTGTGGGTGTCGCGCCACTAGATTTGGTGTTCGAAAGGTCAAGGGTAACTATTTGTTGTGGATTGCGGCCGCTGTGGTACTGTCTTTGTCTGCACTGCTGCCGACAGAATCGGCGGCTCGTTAGGGGATGCCACAATGACACGCTTTGCCGCGCCAATTGCCGAACAGATCTGGGACATGAAGTATCGCTTCAAGGAGGCCGACGGCACGCCCATTGACGAAACGGTTGAGGACAGCTGGCGCCGGATCGCATGCGATCTGGCAAGCGTCGAAGACAACCCGAAAGCGTGGGAAGACACGTTCTACACCGCCCTCGAAGATTTCAAATTCCTGCCCGCTGGTCGCATTACCGCGGGTGCGGGCACAGCGCGCTCGGTCACCTTGTTCAACTGCTTTGTCATGGGCACGATCCCCGACAGCATGGGCGGTATTTTCGAGATGCTGAAAGAGGCAGCACTGACCATGCAGCAGGGCGGCGGGATCGGCTATGATTTCTCGACCATCCGGCCCAAAGGGGCAGGGGTAAAGGGCGTGGCGGCGGATGCCTCGGGTCCATTGTCTTTTATGGATGTTTGGGACGCGATGTGCCGCACGATCATGTCCGCAGGTTCGCGTCGCGGCGCGATGATGGCCACGATGCGATGCGATCATCCTGATATCGAGGATTTCATCACCGCCAAATCCGATGCCGCGCGACTGCGGATGTTCAACGTGTCGGTGCTGGTGACGGATGACTTCATGGAGGCGGTGAAAGCTGATGGCCCATGGGATCTGAAATTCGACGGCCACGTTTATCGCACCGTGCAGGCGCGTGATCTGTGGAACGGGATCATGCAGGCGACCTATGATTACGCTGAACCCGGCGTGATCTTTATTGATCGGATCAATGCGGCCAACAATCTGAACTACTGCGAAACGATTGCCGCCACCAACCCGTGCGGTGAGCAACCCCTGCCGCCATATGGTGCGTGCTTGCTCGGCTCGATCAACCTTGCCCGGCTGGTGTCTGATCCGTTCGGGGATGCGGCTGCCTTGGACGAGGGTCAACTGACCGAATTGGTCGGCACTGCCGTGCGGATGATGGACAACGTGGTGGATGCATCGAAATTCCCGCTAGAGGCCCAGGCCCGCGAGGCCGCAGCCAAGCGCCGGATCGGTCTTGGGGTTACCGGGCTGGCGGATGCGCTGCTGATGGTGGGCTTGCGTTATGGATCCGACGAGGCGGCGCGTCAGACCGAAAGCTGGTTGAAAGCGATCGCCCGCGCCGCGTACCTGGGCTCTGTGCAGTTGGCAAAGGAGAAGGGCGCGTTTCCACTGTTTGACGTGGATGGCTACCTTGCCTCTGGGACGATGCAGGCCATGGACGACGACGTGCGCGCAGCCGTGGCCAAACATGGCATCCGCAACGCGTTGCTCACGTCCATCGCACCGACGGGCACTATTTCGCTTTATGCCGGGAATGTCAGTTCCGGGATCGAGCCTGTGTTTGCCTATGCCTACACCCGCAAGGTGCTGCAAAAAGACGGAAGCCGCACAGAAGAAGAGGTTGTGGACTACGCCGTGCAGATGTGGCGCGAGTTGAAGGGTGACGTGGAGTTGCCCGATTACTTCGTCAACGCCCAAACGCTGGCGCCGGCCGATCACGTGAAAATGCAGGCGGCAGCGCAAAAGTGGGTGGATTCGAGCATTTCGAAGACCATCAATTGCCCCGAAGACATCAGCTTTGACGCATTCAAAGATGTCTACATGCAAGCATGGGATACAGGGTGCAAAGGATGCACAACCTATCGGCCCAACGCCGTGACAGGGTCTGTGTTGACGGTGGCCGAGGAGAAACCTGTCGATCGGGAGGTGATCACCACGAGCGACGAAGAGCCGATGCAACCCCATGGCGACGTGATCTATATGTCCGAACCCCTCGACCGGCCTGCCGAACTCGAAGGGAACACGTACAAGGTCAAGTGGCCCGACAGTGAGCACGCGCTGTATATCACCATCAACGATATCGTCATTGGTGGGCATCGCCGCCCGTTCGAAGTGTTCATCAACTCCAAGAACATGGAGCATTTTGCATGGACGGTCGCGCTGACCCGGATGATCTCTGCCGTGTTCCGGCGGGGGGGCGATGTGTCGTTTGTGGTCGAGGAACTCAAAGCCGTATTTGATCCGCGCGGCGGTGCGTGGATGGGGGGCAAGTACATTCCTTCAATTCTTGCGGCTATCGGGGGTGTGATCGAACAGCACATGGTCGCCATCGGATTTATCGAAGGCGAGGGGATGGGGCTAAAGGCTGATCCCAAAGCCGACATGGCTCAACTGGGCACACCGCGCGGCAAAGCGTGTTCGTCCTGCGGGTCTTACGAGCTGCGCATGGTCGAAGGGTGCATGACCTGCGCCTCCTGCGGATTTTCGAAATGCGGGTAAGATCGGGTTTTCCCCCGCTTTCTGATTTCGACTGAGGTTAAAAAATCACGCACAGCGTGTATTTAGGCTGACTAATACACGTAAGTACTTGGCGGCGAGTACACGCCTAGGTATTAAGGAGGGGCTTGGGGGAGCGCATAGGTTCAGGACGGCTTTATGTTTCGATGGATTACGGCGGCGCTGATAGCGTCTGCCTTTGTGGCCCCAGCGGTCGACGCGCAAGAGCGCAAGCGTTTGGGCTATGGCATTTTGCTCAACAATGACGTGATCGACGGCCGGCGTGACCGCTGGCGTACTGGCGGGTTTCAATCCTCGCGCATCTGGGGTCCGGCATGGGCCGGAACGGCGCCCGGAGGTTTTGGGCAGCTCCTTGAATTGCGACTGGGCGCCGAGATCATCACACCAGAAGATCTGCGCGACGTGTCCGACAGTGACCGGCGCTATGCAGGCGCGCTTTCGGTCGGGCTCCACACCCATTTCCAGCGCGGGATGACAGAATATGCGATGGGCGGCGATCTGGTGTTTGTCGGCCCGCAGACCGGGCTGGATAGCTTTCAGGATGCGGTGCATGACTTTCTAAGTATGCCCCGGCCGTCTGATGCGGTGCGCGATGCTCAGATTGGGAATGCAGTGAACCCCACGGCAGTGGTCGAAGTCGGGCATAACTTTTCCCTTGGCGCAGACACGACGCTGCGCCCCTTTGTCGAAGCGCGCGCCGGCAACGAGACACTTGCGCGGGTGGGGCTTGACCTGACATTTGGCGACTTTGGTCGCGGCGCGCTCTTGGTGCGCGACAACGTTACGGGGCAACGTTACCGCGCCATAGAGACGGAATGGACTGGGTTCAGCTACGTTCTTGGCGCGGATATCGCGCATGTTCTGGACAGTGAATTTCTGCCCGACAACGATCCTGTCAGCCTCGATAAGACACGCGAACGGCTGCGGGCTGGTGTGCACTGGCGCAGCGAAACTGGGCTGAGCACGTTTTTTGGCGTGACCTATCTGGGCGAAGAATTCGAAGGTCAGGACGGCGGCCAGTTCGTGGGATCACTGCGGGCAAAGCTGAGGTTTTAGGACGCAACCTATAACACTTTTGCCACACCTTTTGGAAACTTGGCTAAATTTCGCAGCCCAAGCCGCTGGAATCCGTCACGAATTTTGACATTCCTCTGAAAAGCCGATTCTTTGGTGGCAAGAAAATAAAAATAACAGAGCAGGCAGTACAGGTATGAATACGGGCTTTCGAGGCACGTTCGTCATTTCCTGGTCGCAAACAGAAGTAGATGGTCTTGATGCCGCACCACTGCCGTCCCTTTCGGTGGGTGCAGCTTGGGCATGGCGCGGAGACGCCGTGCGCGTTGACGGACCCCATGACGTGTTGCGTCTGGACAGGGCGGAAGGAAATGAAGCGCTGCGCAAGCGGGCAGCGCGGATGGTGCGCCGTCTTGTGGGGGCCGCTCTGGAAGATGCGCCGCTAAGCGCGGAGCACACCGATGACCCGTTGATCTCGGATAACAGCTTTGTCGTCACGGATGGCGGCAAAAGCTATACCGTGACCCTGATTGACATCGGCCCGCACAAGCCGCCCTTGCTCATGTTTGTCGATGACATCCCCCCGCGCGAAACAGACCTTTGGGTTGTGCATCACACCCTGAACACGTCTCCGGGTGATGGAATGGGGGCCGGGGCCGGTGGTGTGATCTGCTTTACGCCGGGCACATGGATCGACACACCTGATGGGCCCCGCCTGATCGAGGATTTGCGCGAGGGTGATCGGGTATCGACCAAAGACAACGGCCCGCAAGACGTGCAGTGGATCGGCAGCCGTCGCATGACGGGCGCGCGTCTATTTGCCATGCCGCGTCTGCGCCCGGTTCGGATTGCAACCGGCGCCCTTGGGGTGGAGCGTCCGGATCAGGAATTGTTGGTCTCGCCCGAGCATCGGATGTTGGTCGAAGGCGCGGTCGCGCGCGATTTGTTCAACACAGATGAGGTGCTGGTCGCGGCCAAGGATTTGATCAACGGCACCACGATCAGCGTCGATCTGACTGTGTCCGAGGTGACCTATGTGCATCTGTTGTTGCCCCGCCATGAAGTGCTACGGGCCAACGGGATCGAAACAGAAAGCTTCCACCCGGCCAATACGGCGCTTTCCACGCTGGATCAGGACGATCGCACGCGCCTGCTTGGGCGCTTGCCGGACCTTGAATTTGACCCACACGTCTATGGCACCTACGCCCGCCGCAATCTCAGCACCAGCGAAGCCGCAATCCTGCGCCATGCGGCCTAGGCCCTGGACCTATGAAGCCAAAGGCTGATGCGTTGCGACAAAGCGGCTTTTAATAAAACAGCAAAGCCAAAGCCCCCCAGATCTCAAAATCGAAGATTAGTGCCCACCAAGAAGTCTTGCTACGACCCCTACCGTCGCATCGACGCAGTTTAGTTTACTGTACGGAGAGGCTTCACGCGACGTATGCTTGATCCTGCCTCGCTCGAACCACCATCGTTCAGACCCAAGTCAACTCTGAACTTTTCAGGAATTCGTTGAATAGCGGTTTTGGTTAGGTGTTCATGTCGTTTGTCGATCAAGTGTCGCACAATCCTTTTGACCGCGATGATGAAGCGGGTGAATGGCTGGAATTTTGTGACGCCTAAATGTTCGTTGGCAATTGTCATGTCGATCTCCTTTGCGACGGCTGCTTGCAGCTTCTGACGTCAGCTTCGCCGGTTCCGTACACTCCCCGCTAGTGTCAGGAATGGAGCAGGTCCGGTACAGTTTGTGTACTGGATCGAAGTTTTCGGACGGTTTAGTTTTGGGAGTGGAGGATACAATGACATCAAAACCCTTTGGCCTTTATTGCCCGACGTCCAAGGCAAGCGAAGTTCTGATGCCGCGTTGGACGATCCAAATTCTTGGTGAGCTTTGGGAGGGGTCGACAAGGTTCAACGAGATTCGCAGAGGGCTACCCGGAATATCGCCAACGCTTCTGACGAAACGCCTGAAAGAAATGCAGGAAAACGGATTGCTCGAAAGATTTGAGGACCCGGCAACGGGCACGATTGACTACATCCGAACAGAAAAGGCCGTGGAGCTTGACCCTATCCTTCAGTCAATGGCGCGGTGGGCTCAGCGTCACATAGAGGCGGAAATTGCGCTCGAAGAGCGAGATGCAGATGTATTGATGTGGAATCTCCGCCGCAAAATTATTGTCGACAAGTTGCCCAAACGCAGAAATGTCCTTCGGTTCAATTTCCCAGACGCCAAGCCTCCGTTGTCAACGTTCTGGATGATCACTAAACCCGGTGAACCGGTGGAGGTTTGTGTCCATGATCCGGGTTTCGACGTTGATCTGTTTGTTGAGACGGAAGTTCCAATTCTTACAGGGATTTACCTCGGCAGGTTGAATTTGGAGCGTGAGTGCGTGGATGGTCGGTTTTTCATGAGCGGTGACAGTCGATTGACAAAAACAGTAAGTCGCTGGCTCCAACTCAGTTCGCACTCGCACGTTGATGGTATTCTTACCGTGCCCCGATAAGTCCAGACTCGCCGCTTTGAAGTGATGTGCGGTGGATCTTCAACTAGGAAAAGCAAGGGTCCGCTTCGCCCCGCACAGTCGTCGTTCGCTTGCAATATGTAGAACGACCGCTTCTGGATGTTTTATGAGACCAGAGCCTAAGCGACGGCAGCTTATTCAAATTTTTTGGTCCGTTCTCCAACATGAAGAACGGTTCTTTGTTAGGGAGGCGCGGCTTTAGCTGCCAGCACCGATCAGTTCCGCGATGATCGCCTTGGCGCTGTCAGATGACCAGTCCGCATCCCCGCGCAGCCGGGCAATTTCGCGCCCCTCGCGATCAATCAGCACTGTGATGGGAAGCCCGAAGACACCCATTTGTGCCGCCAGTTTTTGTTTGGGATCCTGATGGCGGGGCAGGTTGTCGATGCCCGTGTCTTTAAAGAATTTGACGATCCCGGCAGGTGAGTTGCGCCCGGTGGCGATGGTCACGACTTCAAAGTCATCACCGCCAAACTCGGTCTGCAACTCAGACAGCATTGGCATCTCGTGCCGGCACGGCGCACACCACGTCGCCCAGAAGTTCACCAGTATGTATTTCCCCTGAAACTCTTCCAGCGTGATCTGCCCTGCATCATCGGCCAGATCAAAGGCGACCTTGGACACAGCCTCGGGGGTGCCGTGAAAGATTAACTTGCGCATATCCCCATCGCGCAAGGCGGCGGCGGCGGACGTGTCGGCATGTGCGGGAATTGCGCCCAAGCTCAGGGCCATGTAGAGGGCGGCAGCAACCAGTCGTTTCATCTTCTTACCTCTCATAGGCCACGTCATGACCGATAAATCTGCAAACACCATGTGGGGCGGACGCTTTGCCGCCGGGCCCGATGCGATCATGGAAGCAATTAATGCCTCGATCGGGTTTGACCAGCGTATGGCATCCCAGGATATTGCAGGCTCGCGTGCCCATGCCGCCATGTTGGGCGCCACAAGCATACTGAGCAATAAGGATGTGGAGGCCATACGTGAAGGCCTGCTCACGGTCTTGTCAGAGATCGAAGGTGGCACGTTTGAATTTTCGACCGCTTTGGAAGACATCCACATGAATGTGGAGGCGCGACTGAAAGAGGTGATTGGCGAACCTGCGGGGCGTTTGCACACGGGCCGTTCGCGAAATGATCAGGTGGCAACAGATTTCAAACTCTGGGTGCGCGATCAATTGGACGCAGCGGAAGGTGCGCTTTTGTCATTGATCAACGCCCTTCTGGAACAGGCCGAGGCGGGCGCGGATTGGGTCATGCCCGGCTTTACGCATCTGCAAACCGCACAGCCGGTAACATGGGGCCATCACATGATGGCCTATGTCGAAATGTTTGGCCGCGATCTGTCCCGCGTACGGGATGCCCGGGCGCGGATGAATGAATCGCCCCTTGGGGCGGCGGCACTGGCGGGCACGTCCTTTCCCATCGATCGGTACATGACAGCTCAGGAACTTGGCTTTGACCGCCCTGCTGCCAATTCCCTAGACGCGGTCAGTGATCGTGACTTTGCCCTTGAGTTCCTCGGGCTTGCCAGCATCTGCGCGATGCACCTGTCCCGCTTTGCCGAAGAACTTGTGATCTGGTCTTCCGCTCAGTTCCGTTTTGTCACGCTGTCGGATCGGTTTTCCACCGGATCTTCCATTATGCCGCAGAAAAAGAACCCGGACGCCGCCGAGTTGATCCGTGCCAAGGTGGGCCGCATCTTTGGCGCCAACACCGGATTGATGATGGTCATGAAGGGGTTGCCGCTGACCTATTCCAAGGACATGCAGGAAGACAAAGAACAGGTCTTTGACGCGGCAGACAACTGGATGCTGGCGCTTGCGGCGATGGATGGAATGGTGCGGGATATGACGGCGAACCGCGCGTCATTGGCGGCCGCCGCCGGGTCCGGGTTTTCGACGGCCACCGATCTTGCCGACTGGCTTGTGCGCGTTTTGGGCCTGCCGTTTCGCGACGCGCATCACATTACTGGCAGCCTTGTGGCACTGGCCGAAGCCGAAGGTTGCGACCTGCCAGACCTTACTCTGGAGCAGATGAAAACCGCCCATGCCGACATCACAAACGACGTCTTTGACGTTTTGGGCGTGGAAAATTCCGTTGCATCGCGTACATCTTATGGGGGGACGGCGCCGGTCCAAGTGCGTGCACAGGTCGCCCGCTGGAAGGAGATATTGTCATGAAACGTGCCTTTTGCCTGATTGCAACGCTTGCTCTTACCGCATGTGGTGTGGACGGCGAGCCCGAGCAGCCGGTCTATACCGACGTCGGAATCGCTATCGGTTCGGGCGGGCATGTCGGTGGTTCGATTGGCGTGTCGCGCGGCCCACTTTCCGTCGGTGTGGGCATCTTCTGATCTGATGGCCCCGATCCGTATGATCTACCTTGCCCTCGCGATCTGGGGGGCGGTCCATCCGATGTATTACTTCCTGCGTTGGTTCAACGAAAACGGCTATGACATCATGGCGATGGTTGATGCATGGCACGTGAATGACGCCGCCAGCGGGCTGGTATGGGACCTGACGATCGCAGCTGTAGCCTTGACAGTCTTCATCATTTCAGAGGTTGCAGTGCGCCGCAATTGGCTTGCGCTCATCGCGATCCCGGCCACCTTTTGCATCGGGGTTAGCTGCGGCTTGCCGCTCTATCTTTTCCTGCGCTCGCGCCCCGTCACGTAGAACTTTCTCCAATTTGGAAACAATGGCGCCCAATTGTTGCCATTTTCGCCTGCCATCTTCAGCCCAAAGCAAAGTTTCGGATCAAAACGCGGGGCAACGTGATGACAGATACAGGTATTCAAGCACCAAACGGCGCTCTACTGGACGCGCCGGGCAAGGCGAAAAAAGCAGAAGCGCCATTGATCGCTCAGGTGGCCAAGGCACACGGGATCAGCCCGCTGCGCCAGATGCGGGACATCTTTTCGATGAGCCGGGGCGCGCAGAAACTGAGCGGGCCGGAGTATTACTCTCTGCGCCTGTTCGACCCGTCCAAAAGCAGTGAAGACAAGCGCGCCTTCCTTGGACAGGCGGGCATAAACGCTCTGAACACCACCATGAACCCGCCCGTGGCCGTGCCAACGCGCGCCTTTGTGGGCAACAAGCTGCTGTATACGCAACTTTTGACCCAACTTGGGATACCTGCCAGCACAACTCAGGCGATTTTCAGCACGCATATGTCGGCAGGTCACCTCACCATAGCGCGTAACGCAACTGACCTAGCCGACTTCCTGCTCAAGGATGCGCGCTACCCGATCTTTGGCAAACCCCATTTTGGCTCTCTTTCAACCGGCGCTGTGCGGATCGAAGCACGCAATGATGACATGTTGCGCCTGTTTGATGGCACGACCCATAATGTGGATACATTTGCGGAGCATGTGGCCGCGCAATATCCGGGTGGGTTCATGTTGCAATCCGCTCTTTCGCCACACAGCGCGATGGCACATATCGCAGGTCCGGCCATCGGGTGCGTCCGCGTGGTCACGGCCAATGACGGCTCCGGACCCAAACCGGCCTATGCCGTGTGGAAAATGCCGGCGGCTGGCGCGATTTCGGACAACACATGGCAAGACGGCATTCTTCTGTCACATATCGATCTCGGCACAGGCACTTTGTTGTCTTTGGTGCGCGGTGCGGGCCTTGAGGCAGAAACGCTGTCTGACCACCCAGTTTCTGGCGCTCCGGTTGTGGGACAGACGCTCCCCTTCTGGGAGGAAACACTGCGTCTGGCCACCGATGCCCACGCCGTGTTCCCGGAATTCGGAATTTGTGGATTTGACATTGCAGTGACGGACGAGGGACCCAAAATCTTGGAATGCAATGATAATCCTTCTCATATGATGTATCAGCGCGCCACTCAGCGTGGCATTCAGAACCCCGACCTCGCCCCCACTTGGCAGGCTGTCGCTGACCGACAGACCAAACAGGTCGCCAAAATCCAGTGTGCACTGAAGGCGAAAAAATGATTGCAGCCTCAAACAAGGCACTGTTGGGTGCCCCTATGGATCCGCGCCCCGCTGCGGCGGAAACCATCGTTGCCGTGGCCAAAAGGTTCGGCGTTGGACCTTTCAAGCAAATGCGCGAGATGACCGCGCTGCGGTGGGGGCCGGGTAAGCTGGCCAGCCACGAATATTTCTCGACTGGTGCATATGATCCGAACTTGTCCAAGGCTCAAAAGCAGGCCTTTGTTGGCAAAATCGGAAGCTATGAACTGAACGTCGCGGCGTCTCCCATGAAATTGACCGGTACGCGTGCCTTTCTGCGTGACAAGGTTATGTATACCTCTCTTTTGACGCAACTTGGCCTGACCACAACTTACACGCAGGCGGTGGTGCATACCGAACGCCAGTTCGGCAATATCGCAACCTTGCGCACGCCGGCTGAGGTCGAGGCGTTCTTGCGCGGCTCCGCCACCTATCCGCTGTTTGCAAAACCATGCGAAGGGGCCGCCAGCGTTGGATCGGCTCTGATCGAGGGACAGGATGGTGACGTTCTGCGATTGGGCAATGGGCGGTGCGTCGATGTGGCCGCGTTCTCACACGAGATCATTACCGACTATCCGGAAGGTTTCATCCTGCAATCGGCGGTCAAGCAGCATGAGGCCATGTCCGCCATGACCGGCGCCTCCGTTGGGACATTGCGCGTTGTCACGGTACGAGACGAAAATGGCATTTCGCCGCTCTACACTGTCTGGAAAGTTCCCTCTCCCACGGCAATGTCGGATAACTTCTGGCAGTCAGGCAGCATGGTTGCACTGATCGATGATGATACAGGCCGCGTGCGCCAGTGCAATATTGGGTCAGGGCCGGCTGCTCAATGGCTGGATCACCATCCGGTGTCGGGCTTGGCATTCGAGGGTTACCAAATTCCGCATTGGGACAAAGTAATGGATGTCGCTTGCCGAGCGCATGGACTGTTTCCCGAATTTGGAATTGTTGGATGGGATATCGCTGTGGGCCAGGACGGGCCCATCATAATCGAATGCAACGACAATCCCTTTCATGTTCTGTGGCAATTGGCGGCGGGAGAAGGCATCCGCAACGACCGGTTCCTGCCCCGGTTGGAAGCCGCCACCAAGAGATCGGAGGACATGTTGCAGGGGCGGGTTGCAACATTCCGCGCGCGCCAAGCGGCCAAATCCAAAACGAGCTGATTGAACAACCTTGCTTCGGTCGCTATTGGCCGATGGATGGATCATTTTCTCTACCGCGATGGCGCATTGCACGCCGAAGACGTCCCTCTCGCCCAGATTGCGGCAGAGGTTGGAACCCCATTCTATGTCTATTCGACGGCCACTTTGTTGCGCCACTTTGAGGTGCTGGATGAGGCGCTGAACGGCATGGATCATCTGGTCTGCTATGCCATGAAGGCCGCCAGCAATCAGGCGATCCTCAAAACGCTGGCCCAAGCGGGCGCGGGCATGGACGTGGTGTCTGGCGGGGAATACCTGCGCGCCAAGGCCGCAGGCGTGCCGGGCGACAAGATCGTGTTCTCAGGCGTGGGCAAGACAGCCGACGAAATCCACATGGCCCTGACGGGCGGCATCCGCCAGTTCAACGTGGAATCCGAGCCGGAGATGGAAGTGCTGAACCGCGTCGCAGGTGAAGTCGGCGTCATCGCACCCATCACCATCCGCGTGAACCCCGATGTGGACGCAAAAACTCACGCCAAAATCGCCACTGGGAAATCGGAAAACAAGTTTGGCATTCCCATCGCGCGGGCCCGCGAAGTCTATGCCATGGCAGCTGCAATGGCGAACCTCGAAGTGATCGGGATCGACGTTCATATCGGCTCGCAACTGACCGATCTGGCCCCGTTCGAACTGGCCTATCAAAAAGTGGCCGAACTGACCGAAACGCTCCGCGCCGACGGGCACACCATCCGCCGCCTCGATCTTGGTGGCGGACTTGGCATTCCTTACGCACGCAGCAACGAGGCGCCCCCGCTGCCGAAAGACTACGGCGATTTGATCAAACGCACGGTCGGGCACCTCGGCTGCGAAATCGAGATTGAACCAGGTCGCCTGATTGCAGGCAATTCGGGTTGCATGGTCAGCGAGGTCATCTACGTCAAATCCGGCGAGGGACGGGATTTCCTAATCCTTGACGGCGCGATGAATGACCTGATCCGCCCCGCCATGTACGAAGCACACCACGACATCGTACCCGTGATCGAACCCGCACCGGGCGTCGAACAGGTGCCGTATGACATCGTCGGGCCGGTTTGCGAATCTGGAGACACGTTTGCGAAACAGCGGATGATGCCGCCTTTGGCCGCAAAAGACCTCGTCGCCTTCCGCTCGACAGGTGCATATGGCGCAGTTATGAGCAGCGAATACAACACCAGACCCCTGATTCCGGAGGTTTTGGTGAAAGGTGATCAATACGCGGTGATCCGCCGTCGCCCGACCTTTGACGAAATGATAAATCGCGATAGCATCCCAGAGTGGCTGTAGCTGTGCACAGAGTCATGTGGCTTTGAGTGCGTCAAAGCCTATGTAAGGATGTGTGTGCAGTGATGCGCGACACCACAGGCAAGGGACGCGAGATATGTCGAGCTTTTCCAGAAATGACGTGCGCCGCGGGCTGAGTGCCTTGCGCTGGCCACTGTTCTGGACGCGCGCGGGCATGTTTGCCGAAAGCTTTTGGCGCGCCACATGGCCGCTCGCCACTGTGGTGCTGCTGGTTCTTGCCGCTCTGATGCTTGGCCTGCAAGACAGCGTCGTGGTCGAAGTTGTCTGGGGAATAGCCGTCGTCTCGGCCCTCGCAGCCCTTGGTGCGTTGATTTACGCGATCTCCCGGTTCCGCATACCAACCCGCGAGGCGGCACTCGTGCGCCTTGACGAAACACTGCCGGGCCGCCCGATCCAGGCGTTGATGGACACCCAAGCTATCGGCGATGACGATTCCGCGTCCAGTGCTGTCTGGCGCGCGCATCAGGCGCGGATGGCCGAACGTGCCGCCACGGCCACTGCCGTGCCGGCCGATTTGCGCATTGCACGGCGCGACCCTTATGCGCTGCGCTATGTGGCGGTGCTCGTCTTTGCAGTTGCGCTGATCTTTGGGTCGATCTGGCGCGTGGGTTCTGTGACCAACATGACACCCGGCGCTGGCGACGCCCTTGCCTCTGGTCCCGTTTGGGAAGGTTGGGCTGAAAGCCCGCGTTACACCAACTGGCCTACCATCTACCTGAACGATATCCCCGAAGGCGCGTTGGACCTGCCTGCGGGAAGTCTGATCACCTTGCGTCTATACGGCGAAGTGGGCGCGCTGACGGTGGCCGAAACCGTTTCGGGGCGCATCGGAGAACTGCCCCCGGCCTCGGCTGCTGAGCAGGATTTCACTGTGCGCCAATCTGGCGATATCACGATTTCGGGCCCCGGCGGACGCACGTGGAACGTTGCTATCGTTCCAGATCGGGCGCCCAGCATCGCCATCCTGAATGATCCTGAATCTGATGCGATGGGCGAGATGTCATTGCCTTATCAGGCCTCTGATGACTACGGCGTTGAGGCGGGCGAGGCGCGCATTGCCATCGATCTGCCATCCGTTGACCGCCTTCATGGGCTTGCCATTGATCCAGACCCACGCCCCGAATTGACCGTGGCCCTGCCGATGCCCATCACTGGCGACCGTACCCAGTTCGAAGAAAGCCTTGTCGAGGATTTCTCCGAACATCCTTTTGCCAACTTGCCGGTGACCGTCACGCTAAGTGCGCTTGATGCTGCCGAGCAACAGGCCGAAACCGCACCCCGCCAGATGATCCTGCCGGGCCGTCGCTTTTTTGACCCGTTGGCGGCTGCGATCATCGAACAACGCCGCGACCTTTTGTGGTCCAGGGAAAACGCGCCCCGGATCGCGCAGATCATGCGGGCTGTCGCACATCGCCCGGACGAGGTGTTTCGCAAGCAAGTAGACGAATTGCGCCTGCGCCGCGTGATCACGCGGTTGGAAACGCTCGCGCGCTACGGGCTGACAGATGAACAGCAGACCGAAATCGCGCGCGACATGTGGGACCTTGCCCTTGGGATCGAAGAAGGGGACCTGTCCAGCGCCCTCGAACGGCTCCGGCAGGCCAAGGAACGGCTGAACCAAGCGATGCGCGAAGGCGCAAGCCAAGCTGAAATCGAAGAATTGATGCGCGAATTGCGCCGCGCCACGGATGACTACATGCGCCAGCTGTCGCGTCAGGCGGAACTGGACAACGAGGCCAATGAGGAAAACGGCGGCCAACAAAACAGTCAGAACCAGATGCAGATGAACCAGGATGATCTGCAACGGATGATGGACCGCATTCAGGAACTGATGGAACAGGGCCGCATGGCCGAAGCAGAACAGGCGCTGCAGGAACTGCAGGAAATGCTGGAAAACATGCGCGTCACCCAAGGTGAAGGGCAGGGCGGCCAGTCTCCGGGTGAAGAGGCTATGGAAGGTCTGGCCGAGACGCTGCGCGAACAGCAGGGTCTGTCTGATCAAGCCTTCCGCGATCTGCAAGAACAGTTCAACCCGAACGCCCAAGCCGGTGAAAGCCAAGGCAATGAGGGCCGCGACGGTGGGCAAGGTCAGGGACAACAGCACAGCCAAGGCGGCGATGGTCAGGGCGAACAAAGCACGGACGAAGGCGGTGGCGATGGCAGTGACCAAAATGCCGGCGAAGGACAAGAAGGCTCGCTCGCTGATCGCCAACAAGCGCTGCGTGATGAACTGCGCCGACAGCAGGGCAGCCTGCCGGGTGCCGGTACACCCGAAGGCGATGCGGCGCGTGATGCGCTAGATCGCGCCGGGCGCGCCATGGACGGGGCCGAAGAGGCGCTGCGTCAGGACGACTTTGCGGGTGCCATCGATAACCAATCCCAAGCCATGGAAGCGCTGCGCGAAGGCATGCGCGCGCTGGGCGAAGCGATGCAACAAGAGGCCCAGAACGGCCAACAGGGGCAAGGGATATCGGATGCAGACCGCCGCGCCGATGCCCGCGATCCCTTGGGGCGCGAACCGGGCTCCAACGGCTCTGTTGGTACCGAAGAGGGGCTGTTGCAGGGCGAAGACGTCTATCGCCGTGCCCGCGATCTGCTGGATGAAATCCGGCGGCGTTCGGGCGAAGGACAACGCCCAGACGTGGAACTGGACTACCTGCAAAGACTGCTTGATCGGTTCTAAGCTCTAAGCGGCTCCAACCACAGGCCATCGGTGCAGACCTGTGGCGAAAGCGTCTCGAGCGGCCTTATTCTTCCTGCGCTGACGCAACATCATCCAGCCACGTCAGCCCCATTGTGACCTGCTCATCCAGCCACGTACGCCCGGTATCCACCAGCGCGACATAATCGCTTAGATACGGGTTCGCCTGCGGTACCGCGTCCGCGATTTGCGGTGCCATCACGTAAATGGCCCCAAGGATCACGGCCAGCAGGATCATCAGCGTAAAGCCACGGCGGAACCCTGACTTGGCCGGAGGGCCGACAGGCGCAGATTCGGCATCACTCGACGCGCCAGCCCCACCTGCCTGACGGTCGCTGGACGAACGCAGAGTTGAATTGATCTCTTCGATATCTGGCAACAGATCACGACGGGACCCTAGGGCCGCCGCTGTCGCGGCTGCCTCGCTCACCGCAGCCTCAGGTGGCTCTTCACCACGCATTTTGGCCATGCGCGCCTGTGTTTCGCGACCGCGTTTGTCACTCTCGGCGTCCTGCAAACCCAATTCCGGTTGGCTTTCAAGAGCTTCGCCGGCGCGGGCCTGTGCCTCGTGCTCGGCCTCCTGACGCAGGATATCGGCAACAGAGGTATCCAATTCACGGCGTTCCGGCATTGGCGGGGCTGCAACGCGTTCTTCGCCTTCTACCGGTTCATCATCGACATCGGAGAGATCTTCGGTTGCTTCGGGCGTAAGGGGCTCTTCCACCTCTTCGTGCATCTGATCGGGGTGATCCTGAAACCATGTCTGCCCGCAATTGGAACATTGCACGTCACGGCCTTCTTCAGGGATAACATCATCCACGACCTCATATTGCGCATCGCAATTAGGACAAACTAGCCGCATTTATGCCTCTGCTCTCTATTATTTTCTCCACCATATGTTGTGTGGCCTTGTCAGAAAAGTAATATTTGCAACTCGTCCTGTCTGCTATTCAATTGAATCCCGCATGATGCTGAGGCACAACAGGCGAGTTGGGGCGGGGGCACGCGTGATAGAGCTTGAAAATGTGGCGTATAGTTATGGCGGGGGCGAGTTGTTGTCCGATATATCCGTCAAACTCGCGCCCGGATCGTTTCACTTTTTGACCGGGCCCTCCGGGGCGGGCAAAACCACGTTGCTCAAGCTGTGCTACGGGGCGCTTTTGCCTTCGGCGGGCTATATCCGGCTGTTTCAGACCGATGTGCGTTCGCTCGAGCGTGATGACATCGCGCAGTTGCGGCGCAGGATTGGGGTCGTGCACCAAAATGTGCAGTTTCTCGACCATTTGTCTGTCACAGACAACGTGGCCCTGCCGCTTACGGTGTCGGGACGTCATAACGGAGCGGCCGGCAGCGACTTGCCTGAACTGATGAACTGGGTCGGCCTGACCAACCGCGCCGACGCCTTTCCACCGGAACTGTCCGGCGGGGAACGCCAGCGCGTCGCTCTTGCACGCGCGGTGATCATGTCGCCTGACATCGTGCTGGCAGACGAGCCAACCGGAAACATTGACTGGGAAATGTCCCAACGTTTGCTGACCCTGCTGGTCGAGCTTAATCGCATGGGCAAAACTGTGCTGATCGCAACCCACGATCTCGGCCTGATCCGGGCCGCCAAGGCGCAGGTGCAAGCACGGGTGCTGCGCATTTCGAACCGGCGGGTGCAACTGGCGGGGGCAGATCTGTGAAGTTCAACCTTGCCACTTTGCGGGGCCTGATTGCCGGGGATCAATATGCGGCCCGCGTTGTTCCGCCCTCAGGGTTCACCGCACAACTGACCCTGTTTGCCTCAGGCGCCATGGCCTTTCTGGCGGTGTTTGCGTTGGCGCTGTCGCTGGCCAGTGGACGGCTTGCGCAACGTTGGGGGGATGAACTGGCAGGTACGGCCACGATCCGCATCGTCGCGCCGCAAGATCAACGAGCAGAGCAGACTGCTGCGGCCCTGAACGTGCTGGAAACGACACCGGGCGTTGCCAGCGCGCGGGCATTGACGGATGCCGAACAACAAGCACTATTGGCGCCGTGGTTCGGCTCTGACCTGCCGCTCGACACGCTGCCCGTCCCGCGCCTTATTGAAATTTTTACAACAGGGCAGAGTTTTGACGCCACTGGTCTGCGCTTGCGACTGGCTGCCGAGGTGCCGGGCGCGGTGCTGGACGATCACGGGCGCTGGCGCGCACCGTTGGTGGCGGCCGCACAGCGGTTGCGGTTTCTGGGCTGGCTTGCGGCGGGGCTTATCCTTGCAGCGGTGGCTTCGATGGTCACGCTTGCCGCCAATGCAGCTCTTGCCGCCAATGCGCAGGTCGTCGCGGTGTTGCGCCTTGTAGGGGCCACGGACAGTTACATCGCTCAGGCCTTTGTGCGGCGTTTTACGTGGCGTGCGTTGGTTGGATCGACGGTTGGCGTCGCGCTGGGCATCGCCGCAGTCTGGGTTCTGCCAGCAGGCAGTGACGCCCCCAGCTTTCTCACGGGCATAGGGTTTGAAGGGGTGGGCTGGCTGGTCCCTCTGGCCCTGCCGCTGGTCTGTGCCCTTGTTGCACTGGCAGCGACGGCGGTGGCGGCAGACCGTGCGCTCAAGGAATTGTCATGATGCAAACGATCCGCTCTTACCTTTTCATCGCGCAGATGTACGTCATGATGCTGGTTATCGGCCTCGTGTTTTTCCCTTACGCGCTGGTCAACAAGGAAGGTGCGCGGCTGTGCTGCAAGACCTATAGCCGGTGGGTGTTCTGGACCATGGGCTGGATGGTTGGCATCCGGCATGAGGTGAGAGGCGAGGTGCCACAGGGCGAAGTGTTGATTGCCGCCAAACACCAGTCTTTCCTCGACATCATGATGATTTTTACGGCCCTGCCCAAAGCAAAGTTCATCATGAAACGCGATATCCTGTGGACGCCAATCATTGGCTTCTATGCCAAGATGCTCGACTGCGTACCAGTTGAGCGGGGCAAGCGGGGGGCCGCGATTGCCAAGATGGTGGCGGACGTGCAAGCCGGGCGCTCTGATCCGGGTCAACTGATCATCTATTCCCAAGGTACCCGCGTCGCACCGGGGGCCAAGGTACCTTACAAGGTGGGCACCCACGTTCTTTATGAACAACTCGACCAACCTTGTGTTCCTGTGGCCACCAATGTCGGTGTGTTCTGGCCGCGCAAGGGGATGTGGCGCAAGCCGGGCCTTGCCGTCGTTGAGTTCCTGCCCGTGATCGAAACGGGGTTGGGAAAAGATGCATTTCTGGCCCGGCTTGAAGATGAGGTTGAGACGCGGTCAAACGAACTGATGGTTGAGGGAGGGTTTGATCCGGATGGAGTTCATTGACACGGTCGAGGGGCTCGAGGCGCTTTATGGCACTCCTGGCGCTGCGTCTTTGCGCAAGGTCGCCGATCACCTGACCCCTCTTTACGCCAAGTGGATCGAACGTTCCCGGTTCGTCGTGCTGACAACAGTCGGTTCTGGCGGCACGGATGGCAGCCCGCGCGGGGACGATGGCGCTGTGGTGACGGCGCTCGATGCACGCACGCTGGCGATGCCAGACTGGCGCGGCAATCAACGGCTGGATTCACTGCGTAATATCGTCGAGGACGGACGGGTGTCGCTGATGTTCATGGTGCCCGGGTCCAACACAGTGGTGCGGGTGAACGGGCAGGCGCGCCTGACGGCGGACGCCAATTTGCGCGCCCGGTTCGAACACAAGGGACGTCAGCCAGCAACGGTGATCGTGGTGACTGTGGGCGAGGTCTATACCCAATGCGCGCGCGCTGTGATGCGGGCGGGTCTTTGGTCACGCAATGATGCCGAGGCTTTGCCGACGCCGGGTGAAATACTGGCGGAAGTGTCCGGGGGCGAAGAGGGTGGTCAATCCTATGACGCCGAATGGCCCGAACGCGCGGCCCGGACCATGTGGTAGCCGTCAATGCTGACGAGCTGGGAAGTGCGGAGCGTTGACCCAACGCTCCGCACTCTTTTCTAAGCTTAAGGCAGCAGAACCTTGTCGATTACGTGGATCACGCCGTTAGTTGCAAAGATGTCAGCGGCTGTAACGTTGGCATCATTGACTTTCACGCCTGTGCCGAGTTTGCCAGCCTGACCGTTAACGTCCACTGTCGCACCGTTGACTGTGGCAACGTTTTGGCGTGTGCCCAGCACATCGCCGGCTGTGACCTGACCGGGCACAACGTGATACGTCAGAATGCTGGTCAGAGTGTCTTTGTTCTCGGGCAGCAGCAGGCTGTCCAGTGTGCCGGCTGGCAGAGCGGCAAAGGCTGCGTTGGTTGGCGCGAAGACTGTGAACGGGCCGTCGCTTTTCAAAGTGTCAACGAGGCCAGCCGCTTGAACGGCTGCTACAAGAGTCGAGAAATCGGGATTGCCTGCCGCAATATCGACGATGTCGTCGCCCTGCGGCTGTGCGCAAGCGGTCAAAGCCAGAAGGGCGGCAGCGCCCCCAAGAAGTTTTATAGAAGTGCGACGTTTCATCGGTCGTGTCCTTTCAATATTTCCATGCGGACCTTTACCTAGGGCTACAGGTCACAAGACAAAGGGTTTTTGGCGAAAAAAGATACAAGTCGCCTCGCCGAGCACCCACGACAACCGGTCATCGGCAGAAATTTTCTTCCCTCACGGGCTGCAATCGGCGGTGAGTCGCCATCCACGCAAACTGAGCTGTTCCAACAGCTCGAATTGCTGGGTTTTTTGAGGGGGGATTGGCAAGCTCTCCACGGAGCATGTGCGCCATACGGATGTATAGCGCACAGCGTTTCTAAAGTTGCCCCGAAGGTCCGAGGCATTTCACCTTCCGCGTAGCGGCGCTCCACGGACTAGCTGTGGATCGGGCCTAAACCACAGGCCAATGCCGCTTCGCGCACGGCTTCTGAATATGTCGGGTGCGCATGGCAGGTCAGGGCCAGATCCTCAGCGGAGGCCCCAAACTCCATCGCCACGCAAACCTCGTGGATCAGGTCACCCGCGGCGGGGCCAATGATGTGGGCACCCAGAATCCGGTCTGTCTCAGCGTCTGCCAGGATTTTGACAAACCCGTCGCCGGCAAAATTCGCCTTGGCACGGCCATTGCCCATAAAGCTGAACTTGCCCACCTTGTAGGCTGTGCCCGCCTCTTTCAGGTCTTGTTCCGTGTGGCCCACATTGGCGACCTCGGGATGCGTATAGATCACGCCCGGGATCACACCGTAGTTCACGTGGCCATGCTTGCCCGCAACCGTGTCGGCGACGGCCATGCCCTCGTCTTCGGCCTTGTGGGCCAGCATGGGGCCTTCGATGACGTCGCCGATGGCGTAGATGCCCGGCACATTGGTCTGCCAATGGGCGTCCACGGCGATCTGGCCGCGCTTGGTCATTTCGATGCCCAAGGCGCCAAGGCCAAGACCGTCGGTGTAGGGTTTGCGCCCGGTGGCGACCAGCACGATGTCAGCATCCACGGTGTGTTCGCTGTCATCCTTGCGCAGCTTGTAGGTGACTTTGGCCTTTGTCTTGGTTGCGGCCACGGATTGTACGGCGGCACCCATTGTAAAGCTCAGCCCCTGCTTGGTCAGCAACCTTTGGAACTGGCGCTGCACTTCGGCGTCCATGCCGGGGGTGATGGCATCGAGGAATTCGATCACCTGCACTTCGGCGCCAAGGCGGGAATAGACCGAGCCCAATTCCAGCCCGATAACCCCTGCGCCAATCACCACCATCTTCTTGGGGACTTTGCCCAATTCCAATGCGCCGGTAGAGGTCACAACAACCTTTTCGTCCACCTCGACACCGGGCAGGCTAGAGGGTTCGGACCCAGATGCGACGATGATTGACTTGGCCTCGTGGACCTCATCGCCAACCTTGACCTGACCGGGCGCGGGGATGCTGCCCCAGCCTTTGAGCCAGTCCACCTTGTTCTTTTTCATGAGGAATTCGACGCCCTTGGTATTCTGGCCAATGGTGTCTTCTTTGTAGGTCAGCATCTGCTTCCAATCGACCGAGGGGCTTTTGCCCTTCAGGCCCATGGCGGCAAAGTTGTGCTCGGCCTCATGCAGCATGTGCGAGGCATGCAGCAGCGCCTTGCTTGGGATGCACCCGACATTAAGGCAGGTGCCGCCCAGCGTTTCGCGTCCTTCGACGATAGCGGTTTTCAGACCCCGCTGTGCGCAACGGATCGCGCAGACATAGCCGCCGGGGCCGGAGCCGATGATGATTACGTCGTAAGATGCCATGGGTCAGGTCCTTTTTTGCCGGGGTCAGAGGGGGCCAGCCCCCCGGTGCTGCGCACCGCCCCCCGGGATTTTTTCTAATCAGAGAAGCGGACGGGCGCGCCGCTGTGGATGTGGGGTGTCTGCGTCATCAGAGCAATGGGACAATCATCAGGGCAAGGCCTGCAAGCGATACAAACCACGCAATAGAGCGGACCAGAGGCAGGCCAGAGGCATAGGCCGGGATGTAGGCGACGCGCGCCCAGAACCACAAAGCGGCGCCAAGAGCGGTTGTTTCGGTTCCAAGTTCGGTGACGGCCAGCATCAGAGCCAAAGCGATGAACGCGGGCAGCGTTTCGAGGTAGTTTTTCAGGGCGCGCTGAATGCGTGCGGCGACAGGGGGCTGGTCGCGGTGTTCGTCCTGCGGGCCAAGCGCCCAGCCGAGACCTTTGGACAGATCAGAGAACGTGGCCTGGATGAGTGCATGGGCGATCAGCAGGATCACGGCATAGGTGAGATAGGTGAGTTCGGGGGTCATTTTGATTGCTCCGTATTCGTCTCAAAGATCAGTTTCTTTTAGAAATCTAACACTCTTACTTTGCCTCAGCGGGGTTAAAAGGCAGATATTTTAAAACAGCCCGAGATTGCAGCGCGTCCGCCAGAGGTTTCGACTGCGCCACCTGGCCGAGCAACAGGTGGCGCAAACCGTGAAAAACCTAGATATGACAAAGCCACATGGCCCCCTTACAAATCCATCAACAACCGGCGTGGGTCTTCTAGCGCTTCTTTCACTCGCACAAGGAACGTGACCGCTCCTTTGCCGTCGACGATCCGGTGGTCATAGGACAGCGCCAGATACATCATCGGGCGGATCACAACCTGACCACCAATCGCCATGGGCCGGTCCTGAATCTTGTGCATGCCAAGGATACCGGACTGTGGTGGGTTCAAAATCGGCGAACTCATCAGTGAGCCATAGACACCGCCATTGGACAGCGTGAACGTGCCGCCCTGCATTTCGGCCATGGACAGCTTGCCATCACGGGCACGCGCGCCCTTTTCGGCAATCGCCTTTTCGATATCGGCAAAGCTCATCGCGTCCGCATCGCGGATCACCGGCACCACAAGGCCCGTCGGCGTGCCTGCGGCCACACCCATGTGCACGAAGTTTTTGTAGACGATGTCGGTGCCATCGATCTCTGCGTTGACCTCAGGCACTTCTTTCAGCGCGTGGCAGCACGCCTTGGTAAAGAAGGACATAAAGCCCAGCTTGACCCCGTGTTTCTTCAAAAACAGGTCTTTGTACTCGCTGCGCAGGGCCATCACCTCGGTCATGTCGACCTCGTTGTAGGTGGTGAGCATGGCGGCCGTGTTCTGGCTGTCCTTGAGGCGGCGCGCGATGGTCTGGCGCAAACGGGTCATCTTGACCCGCTCTTCGCGCGCTTCGTCATTTGCCGCCACAGGGGCACGCGGAGCGCTGACAGGGGCAGCGGCCGCCGGTGGAGCTGCACTCGCGGCGGCGACGGCTTTGGCGACGTCGTCTTTCATCACGCGGCCATCGCGGCCTGTGCCTGTGACGGTATCCGGGCTGATCCCGGCCTCGGCCATTGCTTTTTTGGCGGCGGGCGCGTTTTCGACATCCTTGCTGGATGCGGCAGGCGCTGGGGCAGCAGCAGCAGCGGGGGCTGCGGCTACGGCACCGGAGGATGAGATGACGGCCAGTTTGGCGCTTGCATCCACGGTCGCGCCTTCGGGGGCAACGATTTCAGCGAGAACACCTGCGGCGGGGCTTGGGACCTCGACGCTCACCTTGTCGGTTTCCAGCTCGCATAGCATTTCATCTTGCGCGACGCTGTCGCCGACCGCTTTGAACCATGTGCTGACTGTGGCCTCTGTCACGGACTCGCCCAAGGTGGGCACCATCACGTCGACACTGTCACCACCGGATGCGGGCGCTGGGGCGCTTTCGGCGGCGGCGGCGGGGGCAGCTGCCGCGTCGCCTTCGGCTATTGTGGCCAGCAGCGCATCGACGCCCACGGTTTCTCCTTCGGCGGCGATGATTTCGCCAAGCGTGCCTGCAACGGGCGAGGGCACTTCGACCGTCACCTTGTCGGTTTCCAGCTCACACAGCATCTCGTCAACGGCAATCGCCTCGCCGGGTTTCTTGAACCACGTGGCAACAGTGGCTTCGGTGACGCTTTCGCCCAAGGTGGGCACGCGGACTTCGGTTGTCATGGTCTTACTTCCCTTTGATGGTCAGCGCGTCGTTCACGAGCGCGGCTTGTTGGGCTTTATGATTGCTGGCCAGACCCGTCGCGGGGCTGGCAGAGGTGGCGCGGCCCACATAAACGGGGCGGGTGTGCTTGGCCTTGATCCGGCCCAGCACCCATTCGAGGTTAGGTTCGATGAACGTCCAGGCGCCCTGGTTCTTGGGCTCTTCCTGACACCAGACCATCTCGGCCTGTTTGAACCGTTCCAGTTCCGCAACCGCCGACTGCGCCGGGAAGGGATAGAACTGTTCGAACCGCAGGAGATAGACATCGTCAATCCCGCGGGCATCACGCTCTTCAAGCAGATCGTAGTAGACCTTGCCCGAACACATCACCACGCGCTTGATCTTGGCATCCGGCACCAATTGGGTGTCCGAATTGCCATGCTGGGCGTCGTCCCACATCAAACGGTGGAAGGACGAACCGGTGGTAAATTCCTCGGTCTTAGACACGGCCATCTTGTGGCGGAGCAAGGATTTGGGCGTCATCAGGATTAGCGGTTTGCGGAAATCCCGGTGGATCTGACGGCGCAGGATGTGGAAATAGTTCGCAGGGGTCGTGCAGTTGGCGACGATCCAGTTGTCCTGTCCGCACATCTGTAGGAACCGTTCAAGTCGGGCCGAGGAGTGTTCGGGGCCCTGTCCCTCAAACCCATGAGGCAGCAGGACGACCAGACCGGACATGCGCAACCACTTGCTTTCACCGGATGAGATGAACTGGTCAAACATGATCTGCGCGCCGTTGGCGAAATCACCAAACTGCGCCTCCCACAAGGTCAGCGCGTTGGGTTCTGCAAGGGAATAGCCATACTCAAACCCAAGAACCGCGTATTCCGAGAGCATCGAGTCGATGACCTCATACTGTGCCTGACCCGTGCGGACGTTGTTGAGGGGATAGTAACGCTCTTCGGTCTCTTGGTTCACCAGCCCCGAATGGCGCTGTGAGAACGTGCCACGGGTCGAATCCTGCCCGGCCAGACGGACCGGATAGCCTTCGGTCAGAAGCGATCCGAAGGCCAACGCCTCACCGGTGGCCCAATCAATGCCTTCACCGCTTTCAAACATCTTGGCTTTGGTGTCGAGCAGCCGCTCAACCGTTTTGTGCAGGGGAATGCCCTCCGGCACGGTGCTCAGCGCTCGGCCGACCTCGGCAAAGGTTTCTGGCGGGATAGATGTCTTGCCACGCTGGTATTGCTGCTCTTCCATCTTATCGAGATGTGACCACTTGCCATCCAGCCAGTCGGCCTTGTTGGGGCGGTATTCTTTGCCGGCCTCGAACTCGTCGTTCATGCGGGCCTGGAACGCGGCCTTCATGTCTTCGATCTCGCCCTCGGGGATCAGACCATCCTTGACCAGACGCTCGGTGTACAAGGTCAGCGTTGTCTTATGCTTCTTGATCTTCTTGTACATCACCGGATTGGTGAACATGGGTTCGTCGCCCTCGTTGTGACCAAAACGGCGGTAGCAGAAGATGTCGATAACAACGTCCTTGTGGAACTTCTGACGGAACTCTGTGGCGACCTTGGCGGCGTGCACCACAGCCTCCGGATCATCGCCGTTCACGTGGAAAATCGGGGCCTCAACGACCAGCGCATTGTCCGTGGGGTAGGGCGAAGACCGGGAAAAGTGCGGTGCCGTGGTAAAACCGATTTGGTTGTTCACGACGATATGCATCGTGCCGCCCGCGCGGTGACCCCGCAGGCCCGACAGGGCGAAACATTCAGCCACAACACCCTGACCTGCGAACGCCGCATCGCCGTGCAGCAGGATGGGCATAACGCTGGTACGTTCTGGATCGTTGTTCTGATCTTGCTTGGCGCGGACTTTGCCCAGAACAACCGGGTTCACCGCCTCCAGATGCGACGGGTTCGCGGTCAGGGACAGGTGCACAGAATTGCCGTCAAATTCGCGATCTGAAGACGCGCCGAGGTGGTACTTCACATCGCCCGATCCATCGACATCCTCGGGCTTGAAAGACCCGCCCTGAAATTCGTTGAAAATCGCCTTGTAGGGCTTGGCCATCACATTGGCCAAAACCGACAAACGACCCCGGTGGGGCATGCCGATCACAATGTCACGCACGCCAAGGCTGCCGCCGCGCTTGATGATCTGCTCCATCGCCGGGATCAGGCTTTCGCCCCCATCCAGACCAAAACGTTTGGTGCCCATGTATTTGACATGCAGGAACTTTTCGAACCCTTCGGCCTCGACCATCTTGTTCAGGATCGCCTTGCGCCCTTCGCGGGTGAACTGGATTTCCTTACCCAGCCCCTCGATGCGCTCCTTGAGCCAGCCCGCCTCTTCTGGGTTCGAAATGTGCATGTATTGCAGCGCAAACGTGCCGCAATAGGTGCGCTTCACGATGGCAATGATCTCGCGCATCGTGGCGACATCCAGACCCAAAACCTTGTCGATAAAGATTGGGCGGTCCATGTCGGCCTCGGTAAAGCCATAGGACTTTGGGTCCAACTCAGGATGAGGCGTCTGATCGCGCATGCCCAACGGGTCGAGGTCGGCGACCAGATGGCCCCGGATACGATAGGCGCGGATGATCATCAGGGCGCGGATACTGTCGAGAACCGCGCGCTTGATCTGATCGTTGGAAACCTCGACACCTTTTTCAGCCGCCTTGGCCTTGATCTTGTCGCCTGCCCCTTTGACCTCTGCAGGTGCCGCCCACTCCCCTGTCAGGGCTTGGGTCAGATCATCGCCCGGCATCGGGGGCCAGTCAGTGCGTGCCCAACTCGGGCCTTCGGCCTCGCGTTTGACGCTGACCTCGTCATCGCCCATCGCCTTAAAGAACGCCTGCCAAGCTTCATCAACAGCGCCCGGATCATTGGCGTAACGCGCATACATCTGTTCGAGGTATTCCGCGTTGTGTCCTTGCATGAAGGACGAGGCATGGAACTGGTCGTTGGGAGACTGGTCAGTCATTGGAGTACCTCCGAAAGATTGGGGTTTGGCGTGGGGCGGCGAGTAGGGAGTAAGGCGAGAAGTAAACACAGGATGGCCAGTGGACGGCCGATCCAAGGCATGATGTCAAAAAGAACCCGAAGGGAAGAATAGCGTCCCAGTTCTGACGCGGGCACGGTTTTGTCGTCAAACTGGACCGACAGGTTTTGCAACTCGCCCTCGGCAGGCACCGGAATGCGGTAAAGAAACTGTGCGATCACACCGAACAGAAAGACGAGAACGAACAGCCAGCGCCAAACGCCTGCATCAACCAGACGCCGGGTGCCGACGGCGATCATCGGCAGTGCAATCGCGATTGTGATCACCGTTGCAAGGATGTCGGCATTGGGCCCTGAGGTCGGCAGCCCACGCCAGAGCATGATGAGCACCGCCGCCGGGTATAGCAGCCCCCAAGTCCACCAGAATTCCGACCGCGAAGCGCGGCCGGAAAAGTCGAACGACTTCCGGAAGGACATCTCTAAGGCGCTTACCGGTCCCATCTCATCCATTGCCAATTGCTTCTATCAATGCTGTGCAGGCCCAATCGCGCGTTCGACGCGACGCAGGGGATACTCCCCCAATCGCAACCGGCGGATGCCGTTGGCGCATATGATCGCCCGTGCAGCATTTAGCCGTTGATCGCTTCCTGTACCGCCTCACCCAGCGTCGCAGGGCTGTCCGCCACCACGATCCCTGCGGCGCGCATGGCTTCGATCTTGTCCTCGGCACCGCCTTTGCCGCCGGCAACGATCGCGCCCGCATGACCCATACGACGGCCCGGAGGCGCTGTGCGGCCAGCGATGAAACCGGCTGTCGGCTTCCAGCGTCCTGCCTTTTTCTCATCTGCAAGGAACTGGGCGGCGTCTTCTTCGGCAGAGCCGCCAATCTCACCGATCATGATGATGCTTTCCGTCTCTGGATCAGCGAGGAACATTTCAAGCACGTCGATATGCTCGGTCCCTTTGATCGGGTCACCGCCAATGCCCACGGCCGATGACTGACCCAGCCCCAGATCCGTGGTCTGCTTGACCGCCTCATAGGTCAACGTGCCCGAGCGGGACACAACACCACAGGACCCACGCTTGTGGATGTGGCCGGGCATAATGCCGATTTTGCAGGCGTCTGGCGTGATCACGCCGGGGCAGTTTGGCCCGATCAGGCGCGACTTTGACCCTTCAAGCGCGCGCTGAACACGCATCATGTCGAGCACGGGGATGCCTTCGGTGATGCACACGATCAGCGGCATCTCGGCATCGATGGCTTCAAGGATCGAGTCTGCCGCGAAGGGCGGCGGCACGTAGATCACTGATGCATTCGCCTCTGTCACATCCATCGCTTCGTGGACCGAATTGAACACGGGCAGGTCGAGGTGGGTCATCCCACCTTTGCCCGGTGTCACGCCGCCAACCATCTTGGTGCCATAGGCGATGGCCTGTTCTGTGTGAAAGGTGCCTTGCGAGCCGGTCAGGCCTTGGCAGATCACTTTGGTGTTTTCGTCAATAAGTACGGCCATTGGATTTCCTTAGTTGAGTTGGCTTGCAGCGGGGGTAAGCCGCTCCACATTCATGAATGTTTCTATGCCGTTGGGTCCTTGGCGGGTTCCTACATGGACCACGGCGATGCGTTTGGGATTAAGGTAGCGGGCCGCAAGCATTTCGGTGCCTGCGATCGGCGTGTGCGTTTCGGGGGTGGGGGCGTCCTTAAGGATGCCTTCCGCTTGCAACCCGTTCTGTGCCATTTCGATGGCGAGTTCAGCGTGATCCCCATCAAAGCTGACTTCACAGCGCCGGTCGGTGCCGCGCGTGGCTGGGCGCAAGCCAAAGGCGGGCGAGGGTGCTGCATTGGAAAACGGTTCAAGGTCATAAAAGTCATGGCGTGCACCAGCGACACTTAGAACATCCCGCGCCTTGGTGGCGGTCAGATAGGGTGAAAAACAGTTCTGTGTGAAAGCCTGCGCAGCAAGGATCGCGTTTTCCTGCGCAAGTGCGGGCGCACCCAGTGCCATGGCTGCGAGACCAAGTTTGATACTGCGCCGGGAAGATGCCTGTCGCATGGTCACAATCTCACCGCCTGGAAACGCGCGCCGCCTGCCTCGTTGGCATTTGAGACGCGCCCCATCTGGAGCGATCCCGACGACAGGCTTTGGACAACAGGGTTCGCACTCGTTGTCCTCTGGCACGCCGACGGGACGAAAAGCCCAGATACGAGGCACGCATTGCGCATCGCCTTACCCCTTGACGGCTTTCACGATCTTCTGCGCGCCGTCTTTGAGGTCGTCAGCGGCAATCACGTCAACGTCTGAGTTGTTGATGATGTCTTTGCCCTGCTGCACGTTGGTGCCTTCAAGGCGTACGACCAGCGGCACTTTCAAACCAACCTCTTTCACGGCGGCAACCACGCCTTCGGCGATCACATCGCAGCGCATGATGCCGCCAAAGATGTTGACCAGAATGCCTTTGACCTGCGGGTCGGAGGTGATGATTTTGAACGCCTCGGTGACCTTTTCCTTGGTCGCACCACCGCCCACGTCGAGGAAGTTGGCAGGCTCGGCGCCGTAAAGCTTGATGATGTCCATCGTGGCCATGGCAAGGCCCGCGCCGTTCACCATACAACCGATTTCACCGTCGAGCGCGATGTAGTTGAGGTCGTATTTCGAGGCGGCGAGTTCTTTGGGGTCTTCTTCCGTCTCGTCGCGCAACTCGTTGATGTCGGCGTGGCGGTAGATCGCGTTGCCGTCAAAGCTGATCTTGGCGTCCAGCACTTTGAGATCGCCGCCATCGGTGACGATCAGAGGGTTGATCTCAAGCATCTCCATGTCTTTTTCCATGAAGGCTTTGTAAAGCAGGCTCATCAGGCCGACGCATTGTTTGACCTGTTTGCCTTCCAGCCCAAGGGCAAAGGCGATGCGGCGGCCGTGGAAAGCTTGATAGCCAGTGGCCGGATCAACGCTAAAGCTCAGGATCTTTTCGGGGGTGCTTGCGGCGACTTCCTCGATGTCCATGCCGCCCTCGGTCGAGCAGACAAAGGAAACGCGGGACGTCTGGCGGTCGACCAGCAGGGCAAGGTAAAGTTCAGTCTCAATCCCCGATCCGTCTTCGATGTAGATACGGTTCACTTGTTTGCCGACAGGCCCGGTCTGGTGTGTGACCAGTGTGCGGCCCAGCATCTTCTTGGCTTCTTCGGCAGCCTCGGTGGCCGACTTGGTCAGGCGCACGCCGCCTTTCTCGCCGGCATCCGCTTCTTTGAATGTGCCTTTGCCGCGTCCGCCTGCGTGGATTTGGGCTTTGACCACCCAAAGAGGGCCGTCCATTTCACCAGCCGCTGTCTTGGCGTCTTCCGCACGCAATACGACGCGCCCGTCCGAAACGGGGGCGCCATAGCTGCGCAAAAGGGCTTTGGCCTGATATTCGTGGATGTTCATGAGCTTGAGGTCCCGTATTGATGCATCTGCGTTGGCCCTATACCAACAGGACTAAATGCCGCGTAAACTGTAAATGGACCCGGTGCGCCGTTTTTGTGCAGAAAATCGAATTTTGTGATCACTGCCGAAAAAAGTGTGATCACAAATGACTGGACGCAGCGCGAAAGGGAATCAATAGGCATCAGTGGTTGGCCACCCGATACACCTTCGGAACGGACCAAGCCGGGCTGTGGTGATGGCTGCAAACGAGCCTGCTACGCTCGTTATGTGCAACATGCACTGGCGCATCGCCACAGGGGCACAGGCGGTTCAGGTTTAACTGGATGATCCACAGGACACAGGGGCCGATGCACTGCGCGCCAGTCTTGGAAGCCGGGTTTTGGTCTGCGCCGATGCCTATTGGGCAGAAAGACGCGGCAAGCGCGGGCGGCCTGCTTCGCAAATGCGCCGCCAAACCAACAATGCGAATGTGGCCAAGGACGCAGCAGACAGCGACTGGCTGTTTCACATCGACGCGGATGAATTCATCTGGCAGGGCAGCTCGCTGTCTGACGAGCCGGTGCAGGTGGAGGATGCCAATACCGAAGTAAACCTGACTGTTCTTGAGCGGCATTTCCCGGAAGATGGCAAACAAGGCACCCTGTTCGAAGGGGCATTTCGCGCCACAGCCGATTTGTCAGAAGAAGATCGGAAATCAGTTTACGGGCCTTTCGCCGCCATGATTAAACGTTGGCAGTACTCGCATGGCGCTGGCAAGGGCGGTGTGCGCACGTCAGACCCGTTGCGATTGGGTGTCCACAATGCATCCGAGTGGCGCGGCGACAAATGGCGGGGTCCGGCGCGACATGTGTCAACGTCCGCGCAACTGTTGCACTTTGATGGGCTGACGCCGCTTCACTGGCTGATCAAAGTTTGGCGTTATCGCCGCAACCCTAAGGACGTCCAGAAGGTGATCCTTCAAGCTCACCGGGCGGCGCAGATGGATTGAATGAGCGCGCGCAGTGCGTCTCTCGAGCAGGCGGAGGCTGCGCACGAGACACTTTTCGCACTCACACCAGACCGGCGGGCGCAGCTTGAAGCTTTTGAACTGTTGCGCCATGTGCCCTTTGATCTGTTTTCAGTTCTGTCCGCTGATGCACCAGATCTGACGGCTGCAGCGTTCAATTCGGATCTGTTAATTCGCAACCCGTGGATCCGGGACGTTTTGGGCGAACTTTAAGCCTGTTCGGCTTCAAAGGTGCACAGTTTGCCCCATTTACGGTACAGCAGGAAGATTGTTGGGATGGCCGCAATGTAGTGGGTAACCATGACGTAATGGGTAACCATGAAGGGGAGCCCACAAATGCCGGACTGACGATCAAGCCATCCAGCCTTAAGCAGGATTTTAGGGGGACAGTCTTAAAACGAAACGCCCGTTTTTGGGCGCGAATCAATTCAGATCGTTTTGCATAAAGGCATGGAGAATTGCTCATTTAAGTATGCAGGTGCCTTCGGTTCGGCTTGAGGTAGAATTTGATTCTACTCTTACGTGATTCCATTCGACCGATAGGGGAATATGGCTCAAATAGCTTTTAAATGTGTCAGAATTGGAATCATCTTAGCCGATGAATTCGCGAAGGGTCGTTCCTTGGCGTTGTAAAGGGTTAAACGAACTTCGCGTTGGACTCGTATTTAGTAAAAGGAAAAAGACATGAGAAAATTTTTTCTCTCCGCCGCCGCCGCTTTGACAGTCATTGGCGCGGCCAACTCCGCATCTGCCGCAACTTGGAATTTTCAAACTGACGCGGATGCGTTCAAAAGTGCAAAGTCTTTCGAGGGTACTTTTGATCAAGTATACAGCGTCGCAGGGCTTGGCTCCAGTACCCGTGATGGAATCACTCTGAGTGCAAGCGCCACCAATACGAGTATTACGGACACCTCGATTCTAATTACTCCGTTTCTAGATGGTGGCAATGCGGGTTTGGGTGTTTGCTCAACGGGATTTGATGCAAGCGCAACAGAAAGTGGTTTTATTGGGCAAAGCCAGTGTTCGTCCGGTTACGATGAAGTCGGGAGTGGTACGTATAGGCCTGGTGACGACAACCTCGTTGCTCCAGAAATCCTGAAGCTGACTTTTGGCAAAAACGTTAGCATTACAGATTTGTTTGTGCGTAACGGCGGTCATGGCTTGGGGAACGGTTCTCTCTTCATCAGCACTACAGGCAGCACCTTCGATGCAGCCGATGAGTATTCGATGAGTTCTGGAATCGTGAACCTGGATGGGTTGGCATCTTCTTCAATGTTCTGGTTCACATCCACGGATAATGCAAATCCTGAGATTTATCTGAGCACGATGACGGTAGAAGAAGACCCGACGACACGGACGAACCCGGTCCCGGTCCCGGCGGCACTGCCCTTAATGCTTGTTGGGGTTGGTGGCCTTGGATTTATGGCCCGGCGCAAGCGCAAGGCCGCCTGAGCCAAAGAACATATCGAATGCAAAAGGCCCCAGATCGCTCTGGGGCCTTTTTTCTGTTCTGCAGTCAATCTCAGCTTAGACTGTCGTCAATGCCTTTGCACGCATCTACCAGGCCTTTGACGGCCGCGACAGAGCTGTCGAACATTGCCTGTTCGTCCTTGGTCATCTGGATGTCGATCACCTTTTCAACGCCGGCGGCACCAATCACGGTGGGCACGCCCACATACATGCCTTTGAGGCCAAGAGCGCCGTCCACATAGGCGGCACAGGGCAACACGCGTTTCTGGTCTTTCAGATAGGCTTCGGCCATCTCGATCGCTGAGGTGGCGGGGGCGTAAAAGGCAGAACCGGTTTTCAGCAGGCCAACGATTTCAGCGCCGCCATCACGGGTGCGCTGGACGATGGCGTCCAATTTCTCCTGCGTGGTCCAGCCCATCTTGACCAGATCGGGCAGCGGGATACCTGCAACTGTCGAATAGCGCGTCAGCGGCACCATCGTGTCGCCATGTCCGCCCAGAACGAACGCGGTGACGTCACGCATGGACACACCGAACTCTTCGGCGAGGAAGTGGCGGAAACGGGCGCTGTCGAGCACGCCAGCCATACCGCATACTTTTTCATGGGGCAGGCCCGAGAATTCGCGCAGGGCCCAGACCATCGCATCCAGAGGGTTGGTGATGCAGATGACAAAAGCGTTGGGGGCGTGATCGCGGATGCCTTCGCCGACGGACTTCATGACTTTGAGGTTAATGCCCAACAGGTCATCGCGGCTCATGCCTGGCTTGCGTGGGACGCCGGCAGTGACGATGCAGACGTCTGCGCCTGCCATGTCAGCATAGGACTGCGTTCCACTCATCTGAGCGTCAAACCCTTCGGATGGGCCGGACTCGGCGATATCAAGCGCTTTGCCTTCAGGCGTGCCTTCGGCGATGTCGAACAAAACGACGTCGCCCAGTTCTTTGATGGCTGCGAGGTGAGCGAGGGTGCCGCCGATTTGCCCTGCGCCGATCAGCGCAATTTTGGGTCTGGCCATGGTTGAAATTCTCCGGATCGTTGGGGTTTATTTGCGGCGTGTGCTAGCGCGCATGGGCGCGCCGCGCAAGTGCGCTGCATTGCAGCGCGAACATTCGTGATCGCTGGCAGCATATGAAGGCTTGCGCTAAAGGAGTGTTAACGCGGATTTTTTCGATCGGTCAGGACATGTTGCAGCTAGACATCTGGTTTTTTGCGATCGCCGCGCCTGCAGTCGTCTTTGCGGGTATTTCCAAGGGTGGGTTTGGATCGGGAGCGGCCTTTGCCGCGACATCGATTCTGGCGCTGATCCTAGAGCCGGGGCTGGCGCTGGGCGTGACCTTGCCGCTTTTGATGCTGATGGATGTGGCTGCCCTGCGCCCCTATTGGGGCAAGTGGGACTGGGCCATATCGCGCCGCATGATCCTTGGGGCGCTGCCCGGTGTGGCCATCGGTGCGTGGCTGTTTGCCCGTGCGGACGGGGATGTATTCCGGGTTCTTATCGGGGTGATCTCGATCGCATTTGTGATTTGGCAGGTTGGCCGCGCCCAAGGCTGGATCAAACTGGCCGAGCGCGCACTGCCGAACTGGATTGGCGGTGCGACGGGGGCTGTGGCCGGGTTCACCAGCTTTGTCAGCCACGCAGGCGGGCCTCCAGCGGCTGTGTATTTGTTGTCTCTCAAGCTTGGCAAAACAGCCTACCAAGCCAATACAGTACTGATTTTCACAGCCATCAATGTTTTTAAATTTGTGCCATACGCCTTTCTGGGCATGTTCACGGTGCAAACTTTCACGGCCAATCTGGCGCTTGCGCCGTTTGCGCTGTTGGGAACCTGGCTTGGGGTCAAGGCGCATCACCTGATGCCTGAGCGGGCGTTCTTTATGCTGACATATGTGTTGCTGATCATGACAGGGACCAAGCTGATCTGGGATGGGCTGACCTGACAAAAGGATTTTGACCGCTGCCAACGGATGAACTGAGCTCGAAACAACCTGATCAAGACACGAAAAAGGCGCACCAATTGGCGCGCCTCGCAATTTTTGCTGACCGTTTTATCTGTTCAGGCGTCGTTGCCTTTGGCAGGCAGGGCCTCGGCCAGTTCTTCAAATGCCTGACCGCTGGCAACCAGACAGGTTACGCCATTTGGCGACGTGACCGTAATCGTCCACGTGCCGGATTCTTCGGAGGCAAAAACCTCGACCACCGCATCATTAGCGCCCAACCCCATGGATTGACGGGTTTCGCCAAACCCTTCGGCCAATCGGTTCACCACCAACTCGCGCGGGCCGCAATTGCGGTTTTGCTGAGCGGCAGCCATTCCGGTTGTTACCAGATTGAACGTGGCAGCCATGACAAGCGCGCCCAGCGTTATCAGAGTTTTGTTCCGTTTCATTTGTTCAGCCTTTCGCAATGGAAGGCGTCACCTCTGGTCATCTGGCCCAACCGGATCGTCCGGTGATGACCGGGCGGCCCCGGTTCATTTCGCATCCCGCACTCTCTATTTCCGCAAAAGTGTTCAGCGGCCCAGCTGAAACGGCGCTCCCGGAGAAGTCGGAATACGAAACAAGGTGCGCTCAGGCTCTGAATTAATGGTTAACGCGCCGTGCGTCGGTCTGCTCAATTTGAATTGAGCCCGGTTCGTTACGGAATTTCACGCATTTGCGTGCGGGGGTCTTGAACTATCCGGAAATAAAATGCACCTGTCCGCGCAATATTATGACTCATCCGGAGGCGCCCATGGCCATCGCACGCCCGCTACGTTCTGTTCTTTATATCCCCGGATCCAAGCCGCGCGCTCTGGACAAGGCGCGGGGTTTGCCCGTGGATGCGATCATATTTGACCTGGAAGATGCTGTTTCCATTGAGGAAAAAGAAGCTGCGCGGGAAACTCTCGCTGAGGCACTCGCCACAGGCGGTTACGGCGCGCGCATGAAAATCGTCCGCATCAACGGCCTTGATACCCCTTGGGGCGCCGATGACGCCAAAGCAGCGCTGAACATGGACGCCGACGCAATCCTGATGCCCAAAGTGTCGGCCCCGACCGATCTCGACGCGCTGGCAGCTATCACAGGTGACACACCGCTTTGGGCGATGATGGAAACCGCACTTGGGATGCTCAACGCGGGCCAAATCGCCACCCATCCGCATCTGCAAGGCATGGTCATGGGCACCAATGATCTGGCCAAAGAACTGCAATCCCGCCCCCGTGCCGATCGTCTCGGGCTGCAATCGGGGCTTGGGCTGTGCCTGCTGGCAGCCAAAGCGCACGGCCTCGCAATCATCGACGGCGTTTATAATGCATTCAAGGATGAGGCAGGGCTGGACGCGGAATGTCAGCAGGGCCGCGACATGGGCTTTGACGGCAAAACACTGATCCATCCGGCACAAATCGACATCGCAAATGCGGCCTTTTCCCCCTCCGAGGCAGACATCGATCTCGCCCGTCGCCAGATCGAGGCGTTCGAGGCGGCAGAGGCCTCTGGGCAAGGAGTCGCCGTCGTCGATGGACGTATCGTCGAAAATCTGCACATCGTAACCGCACGTGAAACGCTGGCCAAAGCGGACGCGATAGCGGCGATGATGAAAGGATAAGCGATGTACTGGATCATTCTGGTTTTGGGTGTGGGTCTGTGGTGGGCCGCGCACCTGTTCAAACGTGTCGCGCCAGAACGGCGCGCGGCGTTAGGCGATCCGGGAAAAGGCGTCGTTGCGGCGACCATCGCGGTGGGCATCGTGCTGATGGTGATCGGCTACCGCGGCACCGATTTTATCGCGGTCTGGTTCCCGCCCGGCTTCATGGTTCACATCAACAATACGCTGATGATCATTGCGATCTATATGCTCAGCCCGGCCCCCAAACGAGGCAAGCTAATCTCTGGCATGCGCCATCCGATGCTGACAGGCTTTTCGATCTGGGCCATCGCACACCTCTTGGTGAATGGTGATCTGGCGTCGATCCTACTGTTCGGCGGCCTGCTGATTTGGGCCATTCTGACAGCGCGTATCATCAATTCCGAAGAACCTGATTGGCAGCCCGGCCCCGCAGGCACCTACGCGAAGGACGGTATGTTCCTTGCCGGGTCGGTGATCCTGCTGGGCGTGATCGGGATGATCCACAACTGGCTGGGTGTCTGGCCGTTTCCGAGTTAAACACATGAAACTATATCGTTTTTTGTCCGAAGAGGACACATCGGCCTTTTGCCACAAGGTGACTGAAGCGCTGAATAAGGGCTGGGCGCTGCACGGCAGCCCAACTCAGACATGGGATCACGCAGCCGGAGTGATGCGCTGCGGACAGGCTGTGACCAAAGAGGTTGAGGGAACATACACCCCCAACGTAAAACTCGGAGAGCAGTAACTATGGGCAAGACCAATCAGGGGCGGTTTTTTGAGGACTATAGTGTCGGCGATGTGTTGACCCATGCGGTGCCCCGGACCGTGGGGGCGGGCGAACGTGCGCTCTATCATGCGCTCTATCCGGCGCGGCACGCGCTCTATTCGTCTGACACCTTCGCCCAAAGCTGCGGTCTGACGGCATCGCCGCTGGACGACATGATCGCCTTTCACACTGTGTTCGGCAAAACTGTGCCGGACGTGTCGCTGAACGCCGTGGCCAATCTTGGTTACGCCGAGGGGCGGTGGCTGGCTCCGGTCTGGCCAGGCGACACGCTGACTTCGGCCTCAGAAGTGATCGGGGTCAAGCAGAACTCAAACGGCAAAACCGGGGTTGTGTGGGTCCGGACAACGGGGCGCAATCAGCATGGGGCACCCGTTCTGGACTATGTGCGCTGGGTCATGGTGCGCAAACGCGATATCGACGCCCCGGCCCCAGAAACGGTAGTGCCTGACCTTGCCAAAGTGGTCGCGCCTCAGACGCTTGTTGTACCTTCGGGCCTGACCTTTGATGGCTACGACACTGCATTGTCAGGAGAGCCACATCGCTTGAGTGACTACAAGGTCGGCGAACAGATTGATCATGTTGACGGTGTCACGGTGGAAGAGGCCGAGCATATGATGGCCACCCGCCTCTGGCAAAACACCGCCAAAGTGCATTTTGACACGTCAGCACGGCCTGATGGCACGCGTCTGATCTATGGCGGGCACGTTATCTCAATGGCGCGCGCCTTGTCTTTTAACGGTCTGGCGAACGCGCAGATGGTGGTCGGACTAAATGCTGGCGCGCACGCAAACCCCTGCCTGGCTGGCGACACCATCTGGGCCTGGAGCGAGGTGTTGGACACCGCCGAAACCTCTGCCCCCGGCGTGGGCGCAATCCGGTTGCGGCTGGTTGCGACCAAGGGCGGTGCGCCGTTTGCCTTGCGCGGAGAGGACGGCAAATACTTGCCCGATGTCCTTCTTAATCTTGATTATTGGGCGCTGATGCCAACCTAAGCACGTTTCGCGCCCGACCACAGCATTGATTGCGCAGAAGCGATTGCGCGCGCCTGGTAATCGGTATCATCTCAGCGGCAACCGCATGAACGGAGGCCGCACATGACACATCCCCAGATCGACGCACAACGGGTCGAGGATATGATCCTGCAACTAGGAGAGATCGGGCGGCATTCCGATACCGGCGTATGGCGCACCGCGTTTTCACCAGACTGGGTGGCTGCCAACTCTTTGGTGGCTCAGTGGGGGAGGGATGCGGGCCTAAACGTAAACTACGACACTGGCGGAAACCTGTGGGCAGTGGCCCAAGGGCGCGAAGCTGGCCCCTCGATCGTGACGGGGTCCCACATTGACAGCCAGTGTCCCGGCGGGCGGTACGATGGCGCACTTGGGATCATCGCAGGTATGGTCGCGGTCAGTGCGCTGTATGAACAATTCGGCCCGCCTCGTCGTACGCTAGAGGTTGTCTCGCTATGCGAAGAAGAAGGCAGCCGGTTCCCCACCGCAGGGTTCTGGGGGTCCCGGGCTCTGGTCGGGCAAGCAGCGCCCGAGGATTGCGATGCAGTGTGTGACGCCAACGGAGTAAGCATCGGCGCGGCCATGACCGAGGCCGGATTTGATCCCACACGCATCCGCGAGACGGTGCGCGAAGATATAACGGCGTTCATTGAATTACACATCGAACAGGGACCTATCCTTGAGGACGCGGACCTGCCCGTGGCTATCGTGGATGCCATCACCCACATTCGGCAAACCGAGGTCACGCTTTATGGCACCTCGAACCACGCTGGTGCATTTCCGATGGACATTCGCAACGATCCGATGGCTGGCTTTGCGGAAATCGCAAGCGGCGTGATCGGCCATGCAGAGGCTCTGGGCCGTCCGGCTGTCACCACCATAGGACATTGCGTGCCCAATCCCGGTGGCCGCGCCATCATTCCACGCTCGGTCACCTTTTCCATCGATGCACGCCATCCCGACCCAAAGGCCGCGCAGGCAATGTACGACGCCCATCTGGAAATGATCCAAGAGGTGGCTGCGCGGCGCGGATTGACATTTGACAGCACCATTTTGCTGGATCACCCGGCTTGCCAAAGCGACCCGGCACTTCTGGCGGCGCTCGACAGGGCGGCCGCAAAAACGGAGGTCCCAGTGATGCATATGGCCAGCGGGGCGGGCCACGATGCGCAGCAAATGGCACAGATTTGTCCTGTTGCCATGCTGTTTGTGCGCAGCTTTGAGGGGCGCAGTCATACGCCCGAAGAATTTTCAGAGCTCAGCGATTGCGTGGCCGGGATCAAAGTGCTGGCCGCTGCGCTCTACGACCTGGCGTACTGACGGATCGAACACCAACAATTCAGATGCGAGTCTGGGCCGCTCTGCTAGGGTCGCCCCATGAACCGGTTGTGCGCCCCCGCTCTGGCAATTTTAGTGACGTTCGCCGCGACGACGCAGTCGCGCGCCTGCGACCTTGCGCTGCTATTGGCAGTGGATGTGTCGGGGTCGGTGGACAAACAGGAATACCGGATCCAGATGGACGGTTTGGCCGCCGCTTTACGCGATGGGATCGTCGCTGACGCGCTCGTGGATCAGCAAGCGCAGATCGCGCTGATCCAGTGGACAGGGTCTTCGCGCCAGCGCCAGACAATCCCATGGACTGCGATGCGCACCTATGCGGACGTACTGGCCCTCGCCGATCAGATCGAAGCCGACCCGCGCATCTGGCGCAACTTTTCAACGGCCATTGGCGAAGCACTGGAAGTGTCGCGAGCAGCGCTTGCGCCGGTGGCGCATTGCACGCGCCGCGTGATCGACGTTTCGGGTGACGGGGAATCGAACGAGGGGATCGAACCTGCGACCCAGCGCGCCTTGCTGAGCGCCGATGATGTCACCGTGAACGCGATCGCTATTGAAACCGACGATGCAGATCTGACCGCCTACTTCTTTGAAAATTTGATCACTGGCCCCGGGGCCTTCGTCGTGACAGCAAACGGATTCGCGGACTACCCGGAACAAATCAAACGCAAATTGCAGCGCGAAACGACGCGGCAGGTGACGGATGTCGCGCAATAGGGCGTTTTCGTGATCACAGCCTTTTGCCCTGTGATCACGAATTAGAGAAAACCGCAATTGTGCGCCAATTAACCGCGCCATGGACCCGCGTGGGGTACGTGACACCGGCGTAGAATAGAGTATCAATAGGGCAGGGAACAAAAAGGACGCATTATGGCCGACGTCAATCGGGGCAATCGCCCGCTCTCGCCGCATCTTCAGATTTACCGTCCACAGTGGACGTCTATTTCCTCAATCATGGTGCGGATTACGGGCATCGGTTGTCTGCTCGCGTCTGTGCTGGTGGTGGCCTGGCTTTTGGCCGCAGCCTCATCCGAGGCGGCCTTTGCAGTGGTCGATGGCTTTTTGCGCAGTGTGCTGGGCACTCTGATCCTGACGGCGGCGACATGGGGCATCTTTTACCACATGCTTGGACGGCTGCGTCACGTGCTGTGGGACTTTGGATACTTGGTCCGCGTGGAAGTGTCTGAGGACATGGCCAAGGGGATGTTTATCCTCGCAACCCTTCTCACAATCTTTGTTCTGGTCGTCACCTGAGGAGGGGTTGATATGCGCTATTTGACAGATCGCAAACGTGCGTCAGGGCTGGGATCCGGTCGTGAAGGAACGCATCACCACTGGCAGATGATGGTTAGCTCGATCCTTCTGGTTCCGCTGGTCCCCATCCTCGTGATGCTTTTCGGGGGAGCACTTGGAGGCACCCACGAAGAAGTGCTTGCCTATTTCAGCCGCCCAATACCGGCGATTCTGATGGGCCTGTCACTGATCGTGATCGTTGTGCACCTGATGCGCGAGACGCATGCCGCAATCGAAGACTACGTGCATGGCACTGCAGGAAAGCTGACGCTGATCGCTACGACGGCGTTTTCCTACACGATCATTGCTGCCGGGTTGTTCGCAATCGCGCGCATCGCACTTTGAGTTGCCAACGCGCGTTTCGCGCGATGAATTTAAACACCGGCGCGGTTCCCCGCGCAAAGATGACAATGGCGCCCGGCGCCAAGCATGAAACAGGAGGCCTGACAAATGGCTGCATATGATTACGAGACGCATGAATATGACGTCGTGGTCGTGGGTGCCGGTGGTGCCGGACTTCGCGCAACGCTGGGCATGGCCGAACAGGGACTGCGTACCGCCTGCGTGACCAAAGTGTTCCCGACCCGCTCGCACACTGTCGCGGCCCAAGGTGGGATCGCTGCGTCGCTGTCCAACATGGGCCCAGACAACTGGCAGTGGCACATGTACGACACGGTCAAAGGATCTGACTGGCTCGGCGACACGGACGCGATGGAATATCTGGCGCGCGAAGCCCCCAAGGCGGTTTACGAGCTGGAGCATTACGGCGTGCCGTTTTCGCGGACCGAAGAGGGCAAAATCTATCAGCGCCCCTTTGGCGGCCACACCACTGAATTTGGTGAAGGCCCCCCGGTACAACGCACCTGTGCTGCCGCTGACCGGACTGGCCACGCGATCCTGCACACGCTTTATGGACAAAGCCTCAAGAACAATGCCGAATTCTACATCGAATACTTCGCCATCGACCTGATCATGTCCGAAGACGGCGTGTGTCAGGGTGTGCTGTGCTGGAAGCTGGACGACGGCACCATGCACCTGTTCGCCGCCAAAATGGTCGTATTGGCCACCGGTGGCTATGGCCGCGCTTACTTCTCAGCTACTTCTGCCCACACCTGCACGGGCGACGGCGGTGGCATGACGGCACGCGCCGGTTTGCCCCTGCAAGACATGGAATTCGTGCAGTTCCACCCGACCGGCATCTACGGTGCCGGGTGCCTCATCACCGAAGGGGCACGGGGCGAGGGCGGCTACCTTACCAACTCCGAAGGCGAGCGGTTCATGGAGCGCTATGCGCCGACCTACAAAGATCTGGCCAGCCGCGATGTGGTGAGCCGATGCATGACGATGGAAATCCGCGAAGGGCGCGGCGTGGGAGATCAGGGGGATCACATCCACCTGCACCTCAACCATCTGCCCAAAGAAACGCTGGACCTGCGCCTGCCGGGTATCTCGGAATCCGCCCGCATCTTCGCAGGTGTAGACCTCACCAAAGAACCGATCCCGGTTCTGCCCACCGTGCACTACAACATGGGCGGCATTCCGACGAACTACTGGGGCGAAGTGCTGGCACCAACCAAGGACAAGCCTGACAACATTTCGCCCGGTCTGATGGCTGTAGGTGAGGCGGGCTGTGCGTCCGTTCACGGCGCGAACCGTCTGGGTTCGAACTCGCTGATCGACCTTGTGGTGTTTGGCCGCGCGGCCGCGATCCGCGCCAAAGAGGTTGTGGATGCAGACGCGCCTGTCCCAACACCAAACCAGCGCTCGGTCGAGGCTGCGTTCTCGCGCTTTGACGGTTTGCGCTATGCCAAAGGCCATGTGCCAACGGCTGAACTGCGCCTTGAGATGCAGAAAACCATGCAGGACGACGCTGCTGTTTTCCGCACGGATGAGACACTTGCCGCAGGCGAGGCCAAGATGAAGGACGTCGCAGGCAAGCAGGCTGACCTCAAGGTCACAGACACCTCGCTGGTCTGGAACTCGGATCTGATGGAGACGCTGGAACTGACGAACCTTATGCCAAACGCGGTGGCAACGATCACAGCTGCTGCGGCGCGCAAGGAAAGCCGGGGTGCGCACGCGCACGAAGACTATCCAGACCGCGATGACGAGAACTGGCGCAAGCACTCGCTTGTCTGGTTCAAGGGCAACGAGGCGTCTCTTGGCTTCCGTGGGGTGCACCTAAACCCGCTCACCAGCCACAATGACGGCGGCATCGATCTGAAGAAAATCGCGCCAAAGGCGCGGGTCTATTAAGCCTTTATGACCCAAGGCCAGACCTCCCCGGACCCGCACACATTGGCCCCCGGCCGTGTGTTGCGCGTCTACGGGATGCGGCGGTCAGGCAACCACGCAATCATCGACTGGATGATGCGCAACGCGCCCGAAGCGGCGGGGCTGTTCCTGAATAATTGCAAGCCGAACCGCGATCCCCTCAAAACGGCCAGTGGTGTCGCAGTGTATAAAGACGGTGTCGAGATTCAGTGTGACCGGGCAAAAGACAAGGTGCGCGCAGCCGGTGAGGCTCCGTTCACCTTGGTCAGCTATGAAGATCGCATGCCTTCGCCGGCAAGCATTCCACTCTTTAATGCACCGGAAACCAGCGTCATCATATATCGCAGCTTTCTGCACTGGGCGGCATCGCTGCTGCGTAAAATACAGGGCAATGCGGGCTACGGCCCGCTGGAACGAATGCGGGTAATGATGCAGGCCATGCGGACATATGACGAAATGCTGGGCCGGACGCAGGACGCGGATGTTGTCTCCGTCTGCTATGACGACTGGATGGGTGACGAAGACTACCGGCGCGCCGCACTTGATCGGCTGGAACTGCCGGGGCGCGACCTCGACCTTGGGGCGGTGCAACGCTATGGGGGCGGGTCGTCCTTTCAGGGCAAAAAGACAGAGGCCGCTGACCTCGATACCGGGCAAAGGGCCGCGCAAATGGCCAGTGATCTCGAATACCAACTTGTTCTATGGACAGCCGCGCGCGACCTTGTGTTCATGGAGCGTCTTGCCAACATTTTCCCTCGGGACGCAAAACGGCTTTCTGGTTTGCTCGACACTGCAAAAGCTGAGGTAACCTTGCCATCATGATGCGCGCATTGGCCCTGACCGCCCTGATCACACTCACCGCATGCGAAGAGGCGACGCGCGCCGTCGATGACGCAGCTCGGCGCAGCGCCAAACTGGCGGTGTCCGAAGCCGTCGTGACCCGCTTCCCTGCCGTGCCCAAGGAACTGATCACGCCATTTACCGACTGTGTGATCGATAACGCCTCGGCAAACGAAATAGGCGCGTTCGCTCGGGATGCGGTGATTGGGGTGACCGAGGAAACGGCGACTCTTGTGCGCACGGTGCTGGAACGGCCCGAAACTCAGACTTGTGTTGTGCAGGCAGGGGCAAATGTCCTTGGCACAGCGTAAAAGGAACGACATTATGAATGGGACGATTCTGATCAGGGCGCTGCCCAAGACCACTGATTAAAGGACACCTTTCCCTCATGCGTTTGAAAACACTTTTGGCCGTATTGGCCGCGCTGGCACTTTCAACCACGTTTGCTGCGGCCGATATTCCGCGGTCCGCTGCACAAAAATGCGCTGAGCAAACACGCGCTCCGGGCAACTATTACCTGTCGGATGCGCCGGGTCTGCCGCATGTTCTGCCAAGCCCGGACGGAACGGTCGATGGGGCCGCACGTATCAACGACTGCCTCAAGGATGCCTACGCCGTCCAATACGGTGCCAGACTGGGCGAAGTTTCTCAGGGAGCTTTGGCAGAAACCGGAGGGGTGGACGCAGCACAAAAGTGTAGACAAACGCGCAACGGGCAAGTCGTTGTCGGGACTGTTCTGACTGCAGGCATTATCGCGGCGATTGGTGAACCCTACACAGCAGCGACCATTGGCGGTTTGATTGGTCTGAGCCAGGGGGTCAAATATTCCAACCAGGAATATGCTAAGTGCGTGAACGCGGCCGCTCCTCCAGTGAACCCGAACGCTGCGATCTACACGGGATGTAGCCGCCGGAACGGAGTGATGAGCGGTGGCACACGGCTGTGTGTGGCACCTTGACCAATTGCACTCCGTATCCCCGGTTGGATACAGTTGCATACAACAACTCTAGTGCGCCGATCTTGCCTATCGAAAGGATCAATAAATGGTTCAGCTGACGCTGCCGAAAAATTCCCGCATGCAGACAGGGAAAACCTGGCCCAAACCCGAAGGCGCGACAAACGTTCGCAAATTCAGCATCTACCGCTGGAACCCGGATGACGGCAAAAACCCGCAAGTAGACAACTACTTTGTCGACATGGACACCTGCGGGCCGATGATTTTGGACGCGCTGATCAAGATCAAGAACGAGATTGACCCAACGCTGACCTTCCGCCGCTCCTGCCGCGAAGGGATTTGTGGGTCCTGCGCGATGAACATCGACGGGATCAACACGTTGGCGTGCATCTATGGCATGGACGAGATCAAGGGCGACGTCAAAATCTACCCTCTGCCGCACATGCCCGTGGTCAAGGATTTGATTCCGGACCTGACGCACTTCTACGCCCAGCACGCATCCATCATGCCGTGGCTGGAGACCAAGACGAACCGCCCGGCAAAAGAGTGGAGGCAGTCCATCGAGGACCGCAAAAAGCTGGATGGTTTGTATGAATGCGTGATGTGCGCATCCTGCTCAACGTCTTGCCCCAGCTACTGGTGGAACGGCGACCGCTACCTTGGGCCAGCCGCACTGTTGCACGCATACCGCTGGATCATCGACAGCCGGGATGAAGCAACGGGCGAGCGTCTGGATGACCTCGAAGACCCGTTCAAACTCTACCGCTGCCACACGATCATGAACTGCGCCAAGACATGCCCGAAGGGTCTGAACCCTGCTGAGGCCATCGCGAATATCAAGAAAATGATGGTCGAACGCACAGTCTGATCGCACCCAATTACCAATCCCGAAAACGCCCTGCGCTACCGCGTGGGGCGTTTTTCTTTTGAGACTTGCGCAATTTTTTTCCCCATGACGCCTTATTGAAGGCTATGCATCTTCTTGCGAAGTTGCGGATGCGACAATTGCGGAAGGAAAATACAATGAAAAAACCACTCGCCGAGTTTATCGGCACATTCACACTTGTCTTGCTTGGCTGCGGTGCAGCCGTCATCGCGGGGGACGCAATCGGGTTCGCGGGCATCAGCTTTGCCTTTGGCCTTGCGCTGATCGGCATGGCGTACGGCATCGGTCCGGTCTCGGGTTGCCATATCAACCCTGCTGTTACATTGGGCGTTGTCGCATCCGGTCGGATGAGCGTAGGCGACGCGATCCCCTACATCATCGCGCAGGTCGCAGGTGGTATTGCCGGTGCTTTGGTCCTTATGATCATCGCAAGCGGGCAGGCAGATTACTCGGTTGCAACCAATGGGCTGGGGCAAAACGGATGGGGGCCAGGGGTCTTCAACGAATACTCCATGGCGGCCGCATTCATCTTTGAGGTGGTAGCAACCTTTCTCTTTGTGGTCGTGATCCTTGGGGCCACAGGCTCTAACGCACCTGCTGCAATGGCTGGCCTCGTAATTGGTCTCGCGCTTGTTGTGATCCACCTTGTGGGCATCAGCGTCACCGGCGTTTCGGTGAACCCGGCACGCTCCATTGGGCCTGCCCTGTTTGTCGGCGGCACTGCGATCGCGCAGCTGTGGCTGTTCATTGTGGCGCCCATCATTGGCGGCGTTGCCGCGGGTATTCTTTTCAAATCAGGCTTGCTCGATCCCGACGACGCCTGATCTGCGGAACAACTAACTGGAAAAGGCCGCCCGTCATGGGCGGCCTTTTTCGTTGCGACATCAATGGCATTCGCCGCCCGGTTCCGTATGATCAGCGCCAGGTAGCGAAAGAGAGTTCATGACCCAACCGACAGACGCCGACGCCCGCCGCGCAATTGCGCCCGTGATCTGCTATCCGCCCGACACGCTGCCTGCGCCGGACATGGCGCTCTACGGTAAGGCGCGCGAAACCATGACCAAAGTGGATGAGGTCATCGCGCAACCACGCGAGGCTGCCTGCTTTGAAGTGCCGGCGGGTCACATCTTTCGCATCTCCTCGGTCGAGGGACCTCAGGTAGGTGATCTGAATCTGTGGAACGCAAATGATCTTTCCGAGCGGTTTTATTCCGGCAAAACCCGTGCCTTGCATGGCACCCACATCACAACAGGTGAGCGGATGTGGTCCACGTTCCCCGCTCTGCGTCCCATGGCCACGATCATTCATGACACGCTTGGCTGGTACGGGATCGATCAATACGGCGGTTCGGTGCACGACGTGATCGGCACGCGTTGCGACCCCTACACTGGCAATCTGCTGCAAGGCGGGCACTACCACCATTGCTGCCACTCAAACCTGACGCGTGCGCTAGCTGACCACACTGGGATGACGCTGGCCGAAGCAGAACCGCATGTGCACGACGTCATGAATGTCTTTATGTGCACGGGTTTCACACGCGACACAGGCCAGTATTTCATGAAGGCCAGCCCGGTGCGCCCCGGCGATCACATAGACTTTTTCGCAGAGATTGATGTGTTGGGTGCTCTTAGCGCCTGCCCCGGGGGCGATTGCGGATCCGAGCACACGTCAGACGTCGCGCCGTGCCATCCGCTCAAGATTGAAGTGTTTGCCCCGGCCCCGGGTGCGCTTGATGGCTGGTCTGGTCCGTTGCCAAATGGCTATGACCGAAGCCACGGGCGTTGAGGAAGCAGAGGTCTATCTGAAACACTCTGCCAAAGGCCCCGGAAACCGGCTCGGCGCGCAACCGCTGCATTAACAGGGCCTTATTGCGTTTCGCGCACATCCTGACGGCATGTGGCGGTCAAAATTAGTAGAACCCTACCGGGCCGTGTGGCCATAGCTGCACGCCCTAAGTACGGGGTGTGGCAAGCCAAAATTAGGCTTAGCTGGGTGAATTGGCGTATTTTTCAGGAGTACCAGGTCAGGAAAACGCCGCTTCCAGCGCAATCTCCACCATGTCACCAAAGCTCTTTTCACGATCCTCGCTAGGCAATGCCTCACCGGTCTGCAGATGGTCGCTCACAGTCAGCACAGCCAAGGCGCGCCGGCCATGACGCGCAGCGAGAGTGTAGAGTTCCGCCGCCTCCATCTCGACCCCCAGAATGCCATGGCGCACCATTTGTTCGTCAAGATCGGGGCGTTCTGCGTAAAACACATCAGAGGAATAGATCCCACCGACATGGGTTGTGGACCCTTTGGTTTCTGCTGCCTTAACGGCTGCACTCAGCAATCCGTAGTCGGCACAGGGGGCATAATTCAGTTCGCGAAAAATGCCGGAGGACGGGGACGTAATTGTGCTGGCTGTCATTGCGATAATCACATCGCGGATGCCGACATGGGATTGCATGCCCCCACAAGACCCGATCCGTATCAGAGTCTGCGCGTTGTAGTCGGTGATCAATTCGTTGGCGTAGATCGACAGGGATGGCATGCCCATACCCGAACCCTGAATGGTGACGCGATTGCCCTTCCACGTCCCGGTAAAGCCCAGCATGCCCCGGACTTCATTGACCAACTCTGCACCGTCCAGAAACGTCTCCGCTGCCCATCGGGCGCGATATGGGTCGCCCGGCATCAAAACGGTTGGGGCAATCTGGTCTGGCTTCGCGCCGATATGCACTGTCATGGGTTTTCCAATCCAAAGATGACTCGCCCAAAGACTAGCGCAAAACATATCGGCGATACGAGGGGGACCTCGCATCGCCAAACATCTGTTCAGATCAGCAGATCGTCAGCGCTTTTGCCGCCAGACACGGCAGCTTTGAACCAATTGGGCTGGCGCCCTTTGCCAGTCCAGGTTTGCGTCGGGTTTTCTGGATTGAGATATTTGGCTTCGGCCTTTGAGCCTTTGCCTGCACCTTTTCCGGCGCGTTTGCCTGTCAATTCTTCAAGGGAGAAGCCGAATTCAGCGGCCGCTTTCTGGGCAGCAGAAAGCGCGTCCTGTTTCTCTTTCTTGCGCAAATCAACAATGGCTTTGTCGACATCGTTGCGCAGTGCTTCCAACTCGCTACGGTTCATTTTTTCGAGTTTTACGGCCATGCTTCTTCTCCGAAAAATTTTCAATATCACTTCGTATTTGCGATTTTTTTCGGAAATTCAATGGGCCGGATGATCCAATTTGTGTCAGCGGCGGGCGATTGCTCGTTTGCCGTGATTTGTTCGACCACCGGTGGAAAAGCTTTGCGTTGATTGCAAAAATATGCAGCGTCACGTGTTGAATTGGGACAAAACGGCTATTCAGCAGCCACCGAACGCGGGTCCGCCAGAGTCACGATATCGGCCATGATAGTATTCAGCTCAAAGTCCTTGGGCGTATAGACGCGTGCCACGCCCAAAGCGCGCAACCGTGCGGCGTCGTCATCTGGAATTATGCCTCCGACGATTACAGGTACATGGTCGAGCCCTTCTGCCCGCATGCGCTGCATCAAATCCTCAACCAGCGGGATGTGACTGCCCGACAAGATCGACAAACCGACCACATGCGCTTCGTCTGTGCGGGCGGCCGCCACAATTTCCTCTGGGGTCAGGCGGATTCCTTCATATGCGATGTCCATACCGCAATCCCGGGCCCGCACGGCGATCTGTTCTGCGCCGTTCGAGTGCCCGTCAAGGCCAGGTTTTCCAACGAGAAACTTTAGCCTTCGCCCCAACCGATCGCTGACCATATCGACGTCAGCGCGCAATTCATCGAGTCCTTCTGTCATGTTAGACGGCGATGCAGACACGCCCGTAGGGCCACGATACTCACCATGAACAGCGCGCATCTGTGCGGCCCATTCGCCAGTGGTCACACCAACGCGCGCACAGGCGATTGAGGCGGGCATGGCGTTCTCGCCGTTCGCCGCCGCTTGGCGCAAATCGGCAAGCGCTTGCGTGACGGCAACGCTGTCTCGTTCCTGCCGCCATGCCTCAAGCCGGTCAATCTGTTCCTGCTCAACAGCAGGGTCCACAACCATGATCCCGCCATCGCCGGTCATAAGCGGAGATGGTTCGCCAGCCTGATACTTGTTCACGCCAACAACAACGGTTTCCCCGCGCTCAATTCGACCCAATCGTTCCGCGTTCGATCCGACCAATTGCGCCTTCATGTAATCAATGGCTGCAATCGCGCCACCCATGGCATCCAGTTGTGCCAATTCCTGGCGCGCACCTTCTTTAAGGGCTTCGACCTTTGAATCCACCGCAGGATTGCCGTCAAATAAATCGTCAAATTCCAGAAGGTCCGTTTCAAAAGCCATGATCTGCTGCATGCGCATAGACCATTGCTGATCCCACGGGCGAGGCAGGCCAAGCGCTTCGTTCCATGCGGGCAATTGCACAGCTCGCGCGCGCGCCTTTTTCGACAACGTCACGGCCAGCATTTCAATGAGAATACGGTAGACGTTGTTTTCGGGCTGCTGTTCGGTCAATCCCAGCGAATTGACCTGTACCCCATAGCGGAAACGGCGGTATTTCGGATCAGTCACGCCATAGCGCGTCTCGCAAATCTCGTCCCACAAATCCACAAAAGCCCGCATTTTGCACATTTCAGTGACGAACCGGATCCCAGCATTCACAAAGAATGAAATGCGGCCCACGACGGCGGGAAAGTCTTCAGGCGTAATGCGGGGTTTCAATGCGTCAAGCACTGCGGTTGCTGTCGCCAGCGCAAATGCAAGCTCTTGTTCGGGTGTCGCGCCAGCCTCTTGCAGGTGGTAAGAACACACGTTCATCGGGTTCCACTTAGGCACATTGGTATAACAATACTCGGCCACGTCGGCGATCATCTTGAGGCTTGGCGCAGGTGGGCAGATGTAGGTGCCACGGCTAAGGTATTCCTTGATCAAGTCGTTCTGAACGGTGCCTTGCAGGGCCGACACATCCGCGCCCTGTTCTTCGGCAACAGCGATGTACAACGCCAGCAACCACGGGGCTGTGGCGTTGATCGTCATCGACGTGTTCATCTTTTCCAAAGGGATATCCGAGAACAGTGTACGCATATCGCCGAGATGGGACACCGGGACGCCAACTTTGCCCACTTCTCCGCGCGCCAGCACGTGATCGCTGTCATAGCCAGTTTGCGTCGGCAGATCGAAGGCGACAGAGAGCCCTGTCTGACCCTTGGCCAGATTTGACCGATAAAGCGCGTTTGACGCCGCAGCGGTTGAATGGCCTGCATAGGTCCGGATGAGCCAGGGGCGATCTTTTTGGGTCATGGCGATCTCCGTGAATCGGGTCAGCAATAAAATTACGTTTTTTGGGGTTTAAGGGAAATATTCTGGCGTTGTCAATTCGCTGCGTCGCGGCATTTTTTGCGTCGCGGCAAAAGGGCGACAACCAGCATGGCCCAGCCGAGCACACCAACACTATGGGCAGACAGGGTTGCAGGACCGCGAAAGGTCAGCAACGCGATAAGTTCCTCGGGGCGTGGGGGGGCGCCGATTACGGATTGAGCAGGCAAGCCATCAAAGACAAGACGGTAGTAGGCATAATACCCCTGAGGCGAGGCCCAGACAAAGCAGATGAATAACACGAACCAGATTGGTGGGCGCAGCAGAAGTGGACGCAACACCGTCATGACGCGTGTGATCCCCAAAGAGGCGAGGGCAAAGGCGATCGACACAAAGACCAGTCCCACCTGTCCCCAAACCGTCAGGGTGAGAAATGAGTCACCTTCATACATCTGAGAGGCCCTTGATGGGCGGATGCGCCAAGTTTCTCATTTACCCCGGCCCACGCGTTTGCGAATGTGCCGCGCAATGACGACAACAATTGAACTTCCGCTGTGGCTCTTTGTGCTGATGGTGCTGTTTGCCATGGTGACGTTCGCCTCGCATTTCCTGTTTCCGTCTGTCCGTTGGTTTTTTCGCCGGCGTCTCGAACGCGCAGTCAAGCGGTTGAATAAAAGGCTAACGCGGCCAATAGAACCGTTCAAGCTGGCGCGTCGCTACGACATGATTCAGCGCATTATTTACGACCCCGAAGTGACCCAAGCGATCGTCACCCACGCACATGAGAACCGGGTGCCCGAGAACGTAGCCTTTGAACAGGCCCGGCGCTACGCCCGCGAGATTGTGCCCAGCTTTTCCGCTTTTACTTATTTCAGCTTTGGGGCGCGGGTGTCTCGTTGGCTGGCGACAGCGCTGTACGATGTGCGCACGGGTCTCAATAACGATCAACAGATTCAAAGCGCGGACCCAAACGCAACGGTCGTCTTTGTGATGAATCACCGCAGCAACATGGATTACGTGCTGGTGACGTATCTGGCCGCACGCGCCTCAGCACTTAGCTATGCGGTAGGGGAATGGGCGCGGGTCTGGCCGCTTAGCCGTTTGATCAAATCCATGGGGGCATACTTCATCCGGCGTAAATCGCGCGGCCAACTCTATCGCAAGGTTTTGGCTCGATACGTGCAGATGGCAACCGAAGGCGGCGTGACCCAAGCGATCTTTCCCGAAGGCGGGCTAAGCGTGAATGGCAAACTGATGCCACTCAAGATGGGTCTTTTATCCTATGTGGTTGACGGATTTGACCCGGATAAACGCGATGTCGTCTTTGTGCCCGTCGCCATCAACTATGACCGTGTATTGGAAGACAGGGTGCTGATTGCCGCCGACAAACGCGGGGACAGGCGCTTTGGGGTCAGCATGAGGGTCGTAATGCTCGAGATTTTGCGGCTGCTTTGGCAGTGGATCACGAGGCGGTACCGTAAATTCGGAACTGCCGCGGTCGTCTTTGGGCCACCGGTGTCACTGGCAGCACTTGGGGCAGAGCGCGATCTGAACGATCTGGCCACTACTTTGGGTGATCGTATTCGAGACGTGATGCCTGTTCCATTTGTTCCCCTGCTGGCCCGGATTTTTCTGCAAGAGGGCACACCAATCACTGAGGCGGACCTGATCCACCGGGCTAAGCATGGCATGCCCAAGGATCTTGGCACCCGTCCGCCCATTGAAGCGGGCGCATTCTGTGACCGGGTTAAAGGCGCGCTGGACGATATGGAGCGGCGCGGGATGCTGGATAAGCAAGGAAATGTTTGGGCAATCGTGCCAGCGGAACATGATCTGTTCCGCTTTTATGCCAATTCCATCGAAGACCTATATCCAGATACCAATCCATCAATCGATGCTGCGGGCGCAAAGTCATAAAGTTACAAAAAAGTAGTTCAAGTTGTTGCATTGTTGCGTGCTAGGTCATATTCAACCATCAGACGCTGCGATTCTGCACTGCGGCATCAATTGGTTTATTGGAGGCTGACATGGCACTGGACCTTGTGACTGAAACTAGCAGCGCGCCCTACGACGCACCTGAAAAAGACCTGTATGAGATGGGAGAAATCCCACCCATGGGATACGTCCCTAAACAAATGTACGCTTGGGCGATCCGCCGTGAACGTCATGGCGAACCAGACACCGCGATGCTGCAAGAGGTCGTGGATGTTCCCACCCTCGATAGCAATGACGTGCTGGTTTTGGTGATGGCAGCGGGCGTGAACTACAATGGAGTCTGGGCCGCCTTGGGTCAGCCCATCAGCCCTTTTGACGGCCATGGGCAACCTTACCACATTGCGGGATCAGACGCGTCAGGCATCGTCTGGGCCGTAGGTGACCGTGTCAAACGTTGGAAAGTCGGCGATGAAGTCGTCGTGCACTGCAATCAAGACGACGGTGATGACGAGCACTGCAACGGGGGCGACCCGATGTATTCGCCAACACAACGGATCTGGGGGTACGAGACGCCGGACGGGTCGTTTGGCCAGTTTGCCCGCGTGCAAAGCCAACAACTCATGCCGCGCCCCAAACATCTGACATGGGAAGAAAGCGCCTGCTATACCCTTACATTGGCGACAGCATATCGGATGCTCTTTGGTCATGAACCCCACGACCTCAAGCCAGGCCAAAACGTACTGGTCTGGGGGGCGTCGGGCGGCCTTGGCTCTTACGCGATCCAACTGATCAATACCGCGGGCGCAAACGCGATCGGCGTGATCAGTGACGAATCCAAGCGGGACTTTGTGATGGACCTTGGGGCCAAAGGAGTCCTGAACCGCAAAGACTTTAACTGCTGGGGTCAACTGCCCACGGTGAATACACCTGAGTATGCCGAGTGGTTCAAAGAGGCGCGTAAATTTGGGAAAGCCATCTGGGACATCACCGGAAAAGGCAAGAACGTCGACATGGTGTTCGAACATCCCGGCGAGGCCACATTCCCTGTCTCAACATTCGTGTGCAAACAGGGCGGTATGGTCGTGATCTGCGCGGGCACCACCGGGTTCAACTGCACATTCGACGTGCGTTATATGTGGATGCATCAAAAGCGCCTGCAAGGCAGCCACTTTGCCCACCTGCAACAGGCCAGCGCGGCCAACAACCTGATGGTTGAGCGTCGCCTAGATCCTTGCATGTCCGAAGTCTTCAGCTGGGAAGAACTGCCTGAGGCGCACATGAAGATGCTGCGCAACGAGCATAAACCCGGAAACATGAGCGTTCTGGTGCAGGCCCCGAAAACGGGTTTGCGCACCCTCGACGATGTTCTTGAGGTTCGTCCATAGATTGCACGCACGTTTAAGGCGAAATAGAACGCCCGCGAATCACCCCTGGGTTTCGCGGGCGTCTTCCGTTTTCAGGAGCGGCCATGCACTTCAAAGGGTTATATTTTCACCCCTCACTATTTCTGGGGAGTGAAAATGCGCGAATTTTTAATGGAATTAACACATGCTATGGTTGTGGTAATCTTTCATTAACCACTAAAAAGCGAGTCTGTAGATGAGAAGTGACTGGATACTGGACGTTCTGACGGACCTGAAGACTTTTGCCTGGGCCAACAACATGCCGATACTGGCTGAACAGTTGGACGACTCCGCAATTGTTGCGATGGCCGAGATCGCCGCGATGAAGGATGTTAAAAATGCTCAGCGCCAGGACGGCGACGAAGCCGGTGGAACTCATTTTGGAGGAGCTCGAAAAAGCTGATGGCCTTGAAGGCCTTCAAACGGCCACCGAAGCACTATGTGAACACTATAAAATTGATCACGTCATCTATCATTGGGTCGACTCGGCCGGCGAACAATATGGATGCGGCACCTATTCAGACACATGGCGCCATCGCTACCTTGAACTTAACTACTTGCGGATTGATCCGGTCATCATTGGGTGTTTTCAGCGGTTTCACCCTGTTGATTGGAAACGCCTTGATTGGTCCAGCAAAGCAGCGCGCGCGTTTCAGGCTGATGCCATATCGCATGGCGTCGGCAATCAAGGGTTTTCCGTACCCATCCGCGGCCCCAATGGTCAGTTTGCGCTCTTTACCGTCAACCATTCATGCGATGACGATGCGTGGGCAAATTGGACAGATGCACAACGGCGCGATTTGATCCTGATTGCTCACTACTTCAACCAAAAAGCACTGGAATTCGAACCCGACCGCACCCCAGAACAATCACGCGACCTCAGCCCGCGCGAAATTGATGCGATGACGCTGTTGGCAATGGGTTACAGCCGTGCACAAGTCGCAGACACCCTGTCGATCTCGGAACACACGCTGCGCGTCTACATAGAAAGAGCCCGGTTCAAACTGGGTGCATTAAACACCACTCACGCCGTCGCCCGTGCGATGAGTCTCGGGTTGATTGTGGTTTGAATATCCCCGTTGCGCGGCACCGCCTCTTGTCGCGCGCCCAGATGAGCAAACGTTAACGCACGCTTGGGTAATGCTTCGGTCATGCCTTCCCCGGTCTGACAAGGAGTACCCAAATGCTGCGTTACGTCTATGCCTCCGATTTGAATGATTTTCCCAAACTTGCCCGCACCATGTTTCGCGACCGAGCGGACCAGTTCAAAACCCGACTTGGATGGGATGTGAGTGTTGACCCAGAAGGGTATGAGCGGGACGAGTATGATGATTTGAACCCGCTCTATGTGATTTGGGAAGAACCTGATGGTAGCCATGGCGGTTCCATGCGGTTCTTGCCCACCACGGGACGTACAATGGTGAATGAACACTTTAGCGATCTCATTTCTGGCCCGATCAAAAGCCCGCTCATCTGGGAATGCACGCGGTTTTGCCTGACAAGCGGGGCCGGAGGACATGTGGCGGCGGCCTTGATGCTGGGTGGCGGGGAAATCATGCAGAATTTTGGTGTGGAGCATTTCGTTGGTGTCTTTGACGCCCGTATGGTGCGCATGCTATCGCATGATCGGGTCGTCGCCCGAGGTGCTGGGCAGCGCGGGCGAGGGGCGCGAACAGATCAGTGTGGGACTTTGGCATTTTGATCCTGGCGCGGCTAACAAGGTGGCCGAGCGGGCAGGGGTCCCACTCGAGCGGTCGCGCCAGTGGTTTGATCGCGCCTTTGGGACGCAGACTGCTATCAAGTTCGCGCGCAGCGCCTGATCGCGCTGGCTCATGGTGCGGCCTCTCTGTAGGGTCGCGCCATGAACGTTTCTCTTGCCCTTTCAGATGACCAGGCTGGCGCCTTTGACGCTGTGACCGACATGCTGCGCAGTGCCGGAATCGATCTGGATGATGCGCTGTTGATGCCACCCAAATCGAACGCCACCTCTGTGATGGCGATCACCGGCAAGGCAGGTTCGGGCAAAACGCTATTGCTGGCGGAACTCTACAAGGCGCTCGAAGCGGCCGGTGTCGAAATCGTTTCGGGCGATTATGAATCTCGCAAGAAGCGCGACAAACGGACCCTCGCCATTCTGGCGCCGACGAACAAGGCGGCCAGCGTTCTGCGTTTTCGTGGCGTACCTGCAACCACGATCCACCGCATTCTTTACACTCCTGTCTATGATCCCGAATACGAACGGATCGCCGAATGGCTGGCAGGCAACGGCGAACGGCCCGAGGTTGAAGGTCTCACGGAACTCGCCCTCGACCGCGCCTTTGGTTTTTACCAGACCAACAAATCCATCCCTGGTGCACTGGCTGCTGCCGGCCTGCGCGGGTCTGACTTCATCACAGGTTGGAAACGGCGCGAAGAGCCCCTCGATATTGGCTTTGTTGATGAATCCTCGATGCTGGATGACAAGCAGTTCGAGGACCTTAAAGAAATCTTTCCTAACCTTTTGTTGTTTGGCGACCCCGCTCAGCTGGCCCCGGTCAACCAATCGGGCACGATGGTGTTCGAAAAACTGCCCGCGCCTCGTGTCTTGCACCTCAACCGCATTCACCGGCAGGCAGAGGGCAACCCGATCCTAGATCTCGCCCATGCGCTCGCGGACCCGCAAGTTGACTTCTATGCGTTCGAAAAGATGGTCGAACAGGCCGCAGCCAAAGATGATCGCGTTATATGGGGTGAGCGGGTTGAGGTGGATTTGATGGCCCGCAGCCCGGTGTTGGTTTGGCGTAACGCCACGCGCATCCGTCTGATCAATGCCTTTCGCACGGTGCACGGCGCACCAGATGATGCATTGCTGGAAGGTGAGCCACTGATCTGCGACGGGCTGGAACTGCCACTGAAACACCGTAAGAAGCGGCTTGATCTTGAGGCGCGGGGCCTGATCAAAGGTGCGCAGGTGATCTTTCTGGGGGAGGGCCGCAAACCGGGCTTTTCCCGCTTGCACGTGATGGGGGCTGAAGACCCGCAAGTCTCTGCTGCTTCGATCGTGAAGATCGAGAAACCGGATGAAGAAGAACCGTTTATCCCGTTTGCCGCACGTATGGGCGCGACATTCCTGCACGGGGCGGCGGTGACCATACACAAAGCGCAAGGCAGCCAGTGGGACACGGTACAGGTCTTTGCCCCTGACCTATACGGCGCGGCGCGGATGGGGCGTTCAGAGGCTGGTCAACCCTTGTGGAAACGCCTTGCCTACGTGGCCATCACGCGTGCCCAAGAAAGATTGATATGGGTGGTGCGCAACCGCCTTTCCAAACCCACGGGCCCGCTCACGGTGGATGATTTGCGCAGCGCCCCGGTCGCTCCGCTCACGTTGGATGCGCCCGAGCCGGACCTGTAACTCTGCCTGCTCTTGGTCAACACGGTGGGGTGCGGAGAAGGGGGACCTTCACGCACGCAGAAAAAGCGAAATCAGTTGCGCAGCAGAGAAAAGGCCGCCGACGCGCCCCATCCTGCAAAGATGGCAATCGCCAGTGACATCAGCCCGTATATGATTGGCTGTTGGCGGCTGAGGCTAAACAGCCAGCGTTCAAGTCCGACTTTACGCACATCAATGCTGGTCTCGTAACTTGACACCACTTGCCCATCCCGGGTCAGGAAGATGCGGGTGGCGTAGGCCCCTTCGGTCAAAGCGGCAGGCAGTTCGATGCGGGCGCGAAACAGCGTCTGCTCATCCACTGCGACTTGGTTTTCCCGCAGCTGATACAGGCTTGCCTCTGACCTGATGCGGATCAGGGCCTCTGTGAAGGCAGGAGCATCCGTGATCGACATGGGCGCGCCCACGGACCGGATCGCGCGGGGCACCGAGATTTGGTAGCGCAAATCTTCGGTGTCGCGCAGCACATCGCGCAACAGACCACTGGTGGCGACAGCATAAAAGCTTGGCGCTCTGTCAACTTCGACGGCATCTGTGTTCACCCAGATGCCCACCCGCTTGTCCTTGCGACGCACCATCACCGGGACCGACGGACCCGCAACAGTGATGATCACTTCCAACTCTGGCCCATCTGGCACCGGGACTTCGCGTTTCACGGCTCCAAAGACAAGAATCTCAGAGCCGTCGAAACTGGTTGTGATTGCAATTTCATTCTGGCTGAGGCCAAGCACAACGCTCTCACCCCAAGCGGGCAGGGCCACAAAAAGGAACAGGGCAAGCCAGCGCATTAATGCCCTCCTACCGCACCGACCGAGAAAAGCTCGGACGGCATTACAAGCAGATCAAAAGCCAGTTTGCCGCAGACGGCCAGGACCATAATGGCCAGCAGGATGCGCAATTGTTCGGCCTTCATCTTTACCCCGATGCGGGTGCCGATCTGGGCGCCAATCACGCCCCCGACCAACAGCAGAACGGCCAGAACCACATCGACGGTAAAGTTCGTCGTTGCGTGCAACATAGTGGTAAAGGCGGTCACAAAGATGATCTGGAACAGGGAGGTGCCAACCACAACTTTGGTGGGCATGCCCAGCAGATAGATCATGGCAGGTACCATGATGAACCCGCCTCCGACCCCCATAATGGCGGCGAGAACGCCAACGCACAGACCAACCAGCACTGGCGGAATGACAGAGATATAAAGGCCCGAAACGCGGAACCGCATTTTAAAGGGAAGCTTGTGGATCCAGTTATGTTTCTTTCGGGTGGGGACTTTGCCCTTCTTGGTATTGCGGATCGCATTGAGGGACTCGATGAACATCAGCCCACCGATCACGCCCAAAAACAGCACGTAGCAAAGCTTGACCAGCAGATCGACCTGCCCCAGCGCCTTGAGGTAGTTGAACACAACAACGCCCAGGGCGGCCCCGATGAGCCCCCCCACCAGGAGGACGCAGCCCATCCTGAGGTCCACCGTCTTTCTTTTTAGGTGGGCCAGAACGCCAGAGAAGGACGAAGCGACAATCTGATTGGCCTCGGTGGCCACAGCCACAGCAGGCGGGATGCCGATAAAGAACAACAGCGGCGTCATCAAAAACCCACCGCCCACGCCAAACATACCTGAAAGAATGCCTACCAGACCGCCCAAACCCAGCAGCAGGTAGGCATTGACCGACACCTCGGCGATAGGCAGGTAGATTTGCATACCTTTCTTAGGCCCACTCTCAGAGGTAAATCAAGGCATCATGCCGCTCTGCAGCAAACTGGCTAGGCAAGAACAAGCAATCTGGACTTAAACTCACAGAGGTCCGGAACCGTCAACGTTCCTTTACGTAGGGTTCGCCGCCGGCTCGTGGTGGGATTGCCTTGCCAACGAATCCAGCCAGAATGACCACCGTCAGGATGTAGGGGAGCGCGTCCAGCAACTGGACCTGTACTTTGAACCCAAGCGCGCCTTCGATAATGTCTGGGCGCAAGGCGATGGCCTGCAGGTATCCAAACAGTAATGTGGCCCACAGCGCGTGCCACGGGCGCCACTTGGCAAAGATCAGAGCCGCCAGTGCGATGAACCCGCGACCTGCAGTCATGTCCTTCACAAATCCAGCTTGCAGACCTGTGGCAAGGTACGCTCCTGCAAGGCCGCACAGGATCCCGCAGATGCCCACGGCGGCAAAACGCAAGCCAACCACGGAGACACCCGCCGTATCGACCGCTGCCGGGTTTTCTCCCACCGCCCGCAGGCGCAAGCCAAAGCGGGTGCGAAACAGGATGTACCACGTGCCCGGCACACAGAGCAGCGCCACATAGACAAGGATCGAGTGGCCCGAGATCAATTCCGCATAGATCGGCCCGAAAACGGGCACCGTGCTGAGGGCATCGGCAAAGGGCAGGGTGATTGGTTCGAACCGTCCTCCGCCGATCAGGGACGGAGTGCGCCCGCCTTGCTGAAACCAGCTTTGCGCAATGAGAACGGTTAGGCCAGCGGCGAGGAAATTGATCGCGACACCTGAGATTAGCTGGTTGCCTCGAAAGGTGATCGAAGCAAGGCCGTGTACTGCTGAAAGCACCAGAGACGCCCCAATGCCGGCCAGCAGCCCGATCCAGACTGACCCGGTGATTGCCGCCAATGCGGCGGAAAAGAAGGCGGCAGCCAGCATCTTGCCCTCGAGCCCGATGTCAAAAATGCCGCCGCGCTCAGAAAACAGCCCCGCCAGACATGCCAACAGAAGTGGTGTGGCCAGTCGTACCGTGGTGTCCAGAACCGACAAATCAAAGAGAGCAAAGAAGTTCATGTGGTCTACTCCGCCGGTGTCGATTTGGATTTGGACGTGCGCCGCAGTGCCAGAAATATCCGTTCAAGCGGCATCCGCACCATATTGTCGAGCGCACCGGTGAACAGGATCACAAGGGCCTGAATGACCACGATCAACTCGCGCGGGATCGACGTCCACAGGGCAAGCTCCGCACCGCCCTGATAAAGAAACCCGAACAAGATCGCGGCAAGGAAGACGCCCACGGGGTGGCTGCGCCCCATCAGCGCGACGGCGATGCCGATAAACCCGGCCCCTTCAACCGCGTTCAGGACCAGACGCTCTGCCTCGCCCATCACGTTGTTGATCGCCATCATCCCCGCCAGTGCGCCCGAGATCAGCATAGCGATCATGGTGATCCGCACAGAGCCGATGCCAGCATAACGCGCGGCGCGTTGGGATTTGCCGTAGGATCGGATTTCCAGGCCAAGCGGCGTGCGCCAGATCAAAAGCCACACGAGCACACAGGCAATCATCGCCACAACAAGGGATACATTTGCAGGGGCCGCCTTGGAAAAGGCGATGCCAAAAGGCGCCAGCAGATCATGTAGCGACGGCAGGTGTACGGCCTCGGGGAAGCGGGCAGTGGCCGGGTCCATACTTCCCGCCGGGCGCAGGATATTAACCAGCATATAGTTGAGCACAGCAGCTGCGATAAAATTGAACATGATCGTCGTGATGACGATATGACTGCCCCGCTTGGCCTGCAGATAGGCCGGAATTGCCGCCCAAAGTGCGCCGAACAGGGCCGATCCGATGATCGCCGCAAGCACTGCGATGGTCCAGTGGGGCCACGGGATAAACAGGCAGACAAGGGCAACGCCAAGGCCGCCGAGCATTGCCTGCCCCTCGCCCCCGATGTTGAACAGCCCCGCGTGAAAGGCCACAGCAACGGCCAAGCCGGTGAACATAAAGTTTGTTGCGTAATAGAGCGTGTAGCCCCAGCCATAGGTAGACCCCAGCGCGCCTGAAACCATCAGCTTGACGGCGGCGACCGGGTCTTCTCCGATGGCGAGGATCACAAGGGCTGACAGGATCGCCGCCAGCAAGAGCGAGATTAGCGGGACAAGGATCACCTCGGCCCATTTGGGCATCACATCCATGTCAGTTTTCCTCAACTACAAAGCCGGAAAAGGCCGGTCGGCCTCCGGCAACAGAACTCAGAATGCGCGCATAAGGCGGGCGCCAATCGCCCACAGTCAGGCTTTCGCCGCTGCCCGCGTGATAGGTCCATAGGCCAGCGACGAAACATCGGTGGGCATCCTGAGGCTGACCGCCCGCACTGTCATGCACAACGACCAACACATCAGTGTCATCAAAGCGGTGGCGTGACACATCACAGGGGGTGCCGATTGAGTCCAACTGCGCAACCGACTGCGCCAGTGCTGCGGGCATTGCTGCGCGCAGCTTGTCGGTGGCCGCTGCTCCTTCCACCAGACCCGTGCCCGAATGGAACTCTAGCCGAGACGCCTTGCGTGCTCCTGATGTGCGGGGCGCGAGCAGCGCAAATGTTGTGGCCAGCGTGACCAGAGTGGTTTGCGTGGCCTCATCTTCCGCCCGGACCGCGATATCAAAGCGGTCAATTTCGGTCTGCGCGCTCAGTGCGGTTGCCGCACACACAAAAGCCGAAGCGAGTTTGAAAAAGGATCGCTTCATCATGCGTCCCCACTTACGCCAGCCATCAATAGGCCCAGTTCTTTTTCGTCCGTTTGGCCGGGCATCCGTTCTCCCATGATGCGTCCGTCAAACATTACGGCCACGCGGTCGGCCAGGCTCAGAATTTCTTCCAGTTCGACCGAGACCAGCAGGATCGCCTTGCCCTGATCGCGCAAGGCAACGATTTGCTGGTGAATGAACTCGATTGCCCCGATATCGACGCCGCGCGTGGGCTGGCCGATCAAGAGTAGATCGGGGTTGCGTTCGATCTCGCGCGCCAGAACGATTTTTTGCTGGTTCCCACCGGAAAAGTTTTTGGCTGCCAGATGCGGATGGGGTGGGCGCACGTCAAAACGATCCATTTTGGCTTGCGTCTCAGCCTTGATCGCTGCGTTGTTGCTCAGCATTCCGGATTGATAGGCCGCATCGCGGTGATACCCAAAGGCCGTGTTTTCCCACGCTGTGAAATCCATGATCAGGCCTTCGCGCTGACGGTCTTCGGGCACATGCGCGATACCGCGTGCACGGCGTGATCGCCCGTCAGATTGAGCCCCGGTCAGTTCGATGGGCTGGCCGTTCAATGTGATGGTGCCGGTGCCGTCGGCATAACCGCCAAGCACTTCAAGCAGTTCGGATTGACCGTTCCCTGCGACCCCGGCAATGCCAAGGATTTCACCCGCCCGCACTTGCAGATCGATGCCGCGCAAGCGTTCGACCTTTTGGTCGTCCACAACGCGCAAGTCTTTGACATCCAACACGACATCGCCCGGCGTTGCGGGGACCTTGTCGACCCGCAACAGCACCTTGCGCCCCACCATCAACTCGGCCAGTTGCTCTGGTGAAGTTTCAGACGTCTTCACCGTCGCCGTCATCTCTCCACGCCGCATCACGCTGACCGTGTCGGTGATGTCCATGATCTCGCGCAGTTTGTGGGTGATCAGGATGATCGTCTTGCCTTCATCCTTGAGGCGACCAAGGATGCGGAACAACTGGTCGGCCTCTGAGGGGGTCAACACGCCGGTTGGCTCGTCCAGAATCAGGATGTTTGCCTGCCGATACAACGCCTTGAGGATTTCAACGCGCTGCTGCATGCCCACACCGATCTCTTCGATCACGGCATCCGGGTCCACCTTGAGGTCATATTCCTGTTCTAGCTGAAGCAGTGTCTTGCGGGCCTTGGACAACGAGGGTTTCAGAAGCCCCCCATCTTCGGCCCCCAGAATGATATTTTCCAGAACGGTAAAGTTCTCGACCAGTTTGAAATGCTGAAACACCATGCCGATCCCAGCGGCGATGGCGGCCTGACTGTCCGGAATTTCGGTCTTTTGCCCAGAGATTAAAATCTCGCCAGCGTCTGCTTTGTAAAACCCGTAAAGGATCGACATAAGTGTCGACTTGCCAGCCCCGTTTTCTCCGATGATCCCGTGAATCGTGCCGGGCATCACGCGGATCGAGATGTCTTTGTTGGCTTGCACCGGGCCAAAGGCCTTGGAAATGCCTTTGAGTTCAATGGCCGGAGCGTTGGCGGGGGCGGTCATAGTCATGCATTTCCCGGCTGGTCAAAAAGGCCGCGCCACAAAGCTTGTGCGGCGCGGCCCATAGGGTCTTGGGTTCGGATCAGAAGTCCAGAACTGGGCAGCTGTCGTTGGTGTAATACGCAACAACTTCTAGATCGCCCGAGATGATCTTTTCACGGGCTTCTGCGACCGCGGCTTCCATCTCATCTGTCACCAGTGCGTCATTATGCTCGTCCAGAGCAACGCCCACACCTTCTTCGGCGAGACCGAGGGTTGTGAACCCACCAGTTTCCATGCCTTCGCCCGCTTTCATCGAGTCATAGACAGCGACGTCAACGCGCTTCAGCATCGAGGTCAGAACCTTGCCAGAGTGCAGGTAGTTCTGGTTGCTGTCCACGCCGATCGACAGGATGTCTTCGTCGGCCGCCGTTTGCAAAACGCCCACGCCGGTACCGCCAGCCGCAGCATAGATCACGTCAGCACCCTGACTGATTTGCGCTTTGGTCAACTCGGAGCCTTTCACGGGATCATTCCAAGCCGCTGGTGTCGTGCCGGTCATATTGGCGATGACTGTTGCATCTGGGTTGATGGCTTTTACGCCTTGGGCAAAGCCGCAGCCAAAGTGGCGGATCAGGGGGATGTCCATGCCGCCAATAAAGCCAACTGTGCCGGACTCAGAAGCCATCGCAGCCATCATGCCCACAAGGTAAGAACCCTGGTGTTCTTGAAAGCCGATCAACTGTACGTTTGCAGGCACTTCAGGCATCCAGCCGTCGATGTTGACGAATTTGGTGTCCGGATAATCCGGGGCCACAACGCTGACTGGATCGGCAAATGCGAAACCTGTGGTGATCACCGGGTTTGCGCCGGATTCTGCGAAACGGCGCAGGGCCTGTTCGCGCTGTGCTTCGGACTGCAGTTCGATCTCAAGGAACTTACCGCCAGTTTCGTCCGCCCAGCGTTTGGCGCCGTTAAAAGCAGCTTCGTTGAATGATTTGTCGAATTTGCCGCCAAGATCAAAGATCAAGGCAGGCTCGGCCAGTGCAGCACCGGCCGACAGGGCAAGAGCAGCACTTGCGCCGAGGAATTTCTGCATGAGGGTCATGGTGTCAGGTCTCCCGAGTTTATGTTTGGGGCGGTGCCAAAGGTGAGGCCCGCCCGGGATCGCAGTGATCATACGGGATTAGGCCGCAGGGGCGGGATGGGGTCAACCGCTTTTTAACCCTTGGCCTTGCGCATTTGAACGTGACCTTGCGCTATGCTGAACGCTTGGGCGGGGGGCTGTCTGCCCCCACGGACCCACACGGGTCAGTCCCCCGGGGATTTTTGGGAAACAGTGAAGGGCAGGGGTGCGCGCATGATCAGCGCATCCACCTTGTGATCGTCCCGTTTGTAATATCCAGCCCTGCGCGCCACGACCTCAAAGCCGAACTGTGCATATAGCCGGGTGGCGGGCGCGTTATCTGCAGCGACTTCGAGAAAGGCGGTTCCTGTTCTGTCTTGGGCTGTGCGCATCCAATGTTGCATAAGCTCTGCCCCGATCCCTTGCCGCTGATGATCCGGGTGAGTGGCGATGGTCAGCAACTCGGCTTCGCCCGCAATGGCGCGCCAAAGTGCAAATCCGTTTTGCGCGGTGCTCAGGTGGCAGTATGGGCTGTCGAGCAGTGCGCGAAACTCATCTGCCGACCACGCTCGGTCTATGGAAAATGCGGCGTCATGTAGCTTTGCCAGCGCTTCGGGGGTCATGTGAGAATGCGGGGCGGTGCATCCCTTGCCGGGGCCGCGTCCGGGGCGCGGACGTAGAACGGGGCGGGTGGCTCGGGCGTTGCCGGCCACAAATGCGCAGCATGCAAAGCAGCGCCTGTCGCGAGATCAGCGGGTGTTGGATTCGGCGCGGCATCGGTGACGTCTGCCGCAGGAATGATGCGCGTTCCCTGATCGTCGCTTACGTAGACCATGTCGCGCGGGGCAGGGATCGCAATCCGTGCGCTCGTCGGGGAAACGTGCGCGCGGGCCTCAAATCCGGTCACGCCATAGGCTGGGATTTTTAATCCCAACGCCAGACCGCGTGCCGCAGAAACGCCAATGCGAATGCCGGTGAAATTGCCGGGGCCAGTGCCGACAGCCAGCGCACTCAAATCTGACCAACTCTTGCCTTCGGCTGCCAGAACTTCTTCTAACAGGTCCATAAGGCGTTCTGCCTGCCCGCGCGCCATGTCCTCTCCATGCGCGCGCAGAATTGTATCGCCGTCGATCAGAGCGGCGGCGCAATGCGGCCCTGACGTGTCCAGGCCCAAGATGAGTTGGCTGCTCATGTGCTGGACGCTTTCAGGTCGGCGCGTGCGGTGCCATCCGACCGTGGCAAGTCGTCTGCAATATGCAGCCATGACAGGCGTTCCGCATGATGGCTGTGAAGAACGGGTGCCAGCGTGTCCGCTTGGTCGATGATCCCTAGTGGAACGTAGATTTGGTCTGGCAGATAGTCGAAGGCCGCGCCGAGAGGCGATCCACAGGTTTCGCAAGCCCAGCGTCGCACGTTGCCTTTGGGCGAATAGGCGCGGGGCATCTGCGCAATCAGATCACCTTCCGAAAAGGCTGCGAATGCGGCAACCGGCGCGCCTGTCCAACGTCTGCAATCGCTGCAATGACAATAGGCCACCGTTTCCGGTGGCCCTTGGATCGTAAGTTCGGATGCGCCGCAATAACAGCGAGCTGTGTATTCCGGCAAAGTCTCAGACGGCAACGGGGCGCACTTCTGTGACTTCGGGAATGTAATGGCGCAGCAGGTTTTCGATGCCCATTTTCAACGTCAGGGTCGAGGACGGGCAGCCCGCGCAGGCGCCTTGCATGTGCAGGTAAACAACGCCCCGGTCAAAGCCGTGGAACGTAATGTCGCCGCCATCTTGAGCCACAGCGGGTCGTACGCGGCTGTCGAGCAGTTCTTTGATCTGGCCCACAACTACGCCGTCTTCGCCATCATGTTCGGCATGACCGGAGGCTGGGGCGTGGCCGTCGTCCATGACAGGTTGTCCGGACTGAAAGTGTTCCATGATCGCACCCAAAAGGGCGGGTTTGATGTGGTCCCAGTCCACACTGTCCGCCTTGGTCACGGTGACAAAATCGGTGCCAAAGAAAACGCCAGTAACCCCATCGACCGAAAAAACACGCCGCGCAAGCGGTGATTTTTCTGAGGCATCCGCGCTTGGAAAGTCGGCTGTACCAACTTCGAGTACGGTCTGGCCTGGCAGGAATTTCAGCGTGGCTGGGTTGGGCGTGGATTCGGTTTGAATGAACATGGCGCATCTCCTGATGGATATTGTCGGATATGCGCTTGCGCGCGGGTCAAGTCAAGGTTTGGAACAATTCTAAACTGCTGCACTTGCGTGCCAACAGGCCGGTTGACCCGGCTAGCAAGGTCACGTGATGAGTTCGAGCTTTTCCTTGCTCAGGTCGCCGGGCACGATTGTGATCGGAATAGGCAGGTTGCCTGCATTGCGGGTCAACTGCGTCACGAGCGGGCCGGGACCCTTCTTGTCTGTGCCTGCACCCAGAACCAGAACGCCGATTTCGGGGTCTTCGCGCACCTGGGCCATGATCTCGTCAACAGGTTGTCCTTCGCGGATCACAAGTTCTGGATCTATGTCCTGTTTGTCGCGCATCCATTTGGCGAAAACTTCGAAATGCGCTTGGATGCGTTCGCGCGCTTCCTCGCGCATCACTGCACCGACACCGATCCAGTGATTGAACTCATCCGGGGGGATAACAGACAGGATGGCAACACCGCCGCCTGTGTTGGCCGCACGCATGGCGGCAAAGCGCATGGCATTCAGGCACTCTTGGCTATCATCCAGCACCACGAGAAATTTGCGCATGACGGGATCCCTGTTCCATTGCGAACGCAAGCATGCCGCCAGAGTCGATCAGAGGCAATGGAAACTTCGTACCCCCTCAGGTAGAGGCCGCCCAATCCCAATACATTTCGCGCACCCGGCGTGTCACGGGCCCGACCTGATATTGGCTGTCCTCAAAGGCGGTGACTGGGGTCACTTTCATCATGTTGCCGGACAGAAAAACCTCGTCAGCGTCTTCAAAATCGGCAAATCCAAGAACGGTCTCGTGCACTTCCATCCCGTCTTTGCGCATGTTGTCCATGTGGCGCGCCCGGGTAATCCCAGCCAGAAATGTGCCGTTCGGGATAGGGGTAAAGACTGCGCCGTCCTTGACCATGAACACATTGGCGGTCGCACTTTCAGCGACGTTGCCCATGGCATCGCCAACCAGTGCGTTGCCAAAACCGCGCCTGCGCACATCCGCCAGCATGCGCGCATTGTTTGGATAAAGGCAGCCAGCCTTTGCGTTCACCACGTTGTCTTCCAATACAGGGCGGCGGAACTTGGTCCGCCCAAGCGTGGTTGACGCGTTTTGATCTGCCATAGGTACAGCCTCAAGGCAGATGGCAAAGCCGGTCGAGTTTTCCTTGGGCACGATGCCGGACACGTCACCATCCAGCGCCCAGTACATCGGACGGATATAGACAGCTTCGTCAGGGCCATAGGCCTGCAATCCCTCTTGCACGGCAGCCACGATGTCGGCCGATTCCATCGTCGGTGTGATCATTAACGCTTCGGCAGAGCGGTTCACGCGGGCGCAGTGCGCCGCCAGATCCGGGGACCGCCCGTTAAAGTATCGCGCCCCGTCAAACACAGTGGTGCCGACCCAGCTTCCATGATCAGCGGCGCGCATGATCGCGACATCCTCGTCGTGCCATTCGCCGTTGAAGTAGGTGCGGATATGTGTGCCGATAGTCATGAGTAAACCTTTCCAGTGCTGCGCGCGAGGCTAGCAGAAACAGGTCACAGTTCCAGACCTTTCAGTCTGCCGGGCGCAGTTGATATACACCTTCTGGCAGATCAAGGGCCGCAGCCAGATCGCGCACTTGTTCAGGGGACAGTGTGATGCGCACCACGCTGTCTGTACGGGCATCAAACTGTTCAACCGTGATACATTCAGCAAAATTGTTGACGATCACATCCTCTTGCAGGGGGCGCGCGCCCTCATCCACCAGTGTGATGACCGTCGCGTCAAATTCGTGTTCGATGGTAAACATGGCACGAGGCTAAAACATGCCTTCTGATTTGCAAAGAGTCGCATGTAACATTTGGAACGCTTGACCGGGGCTGTAACCCGCATATTTCCATGGTACGACGATGATCCAACGGGCCAATACGGATGTCCCGTGTCCAAGGAAAGGAACGTGCGCAATGATCCGTTTGATCGCAGCCCTTGCACTGCTGGCATTTGCATCCGCCTGTGGCGAGCCAGTGGTTGTTTCTGGGCCGTCCTCAACTGGCCCTGCGCAATCGGCGCAGGATGTGCCCGACGAATTGCGCACCAGTTCACAAACCGGACGTGCATTCGCAAGCGTTGTGAATCGCGTTGAACCGATTGCAGAACGAGAATGCCGGTCGCGCACCACCGGGGTGAATTGCGATTTTCGTATTTTGATTGATGATCGCCCTAACCAGCCTGCCAATGCATTTCAGACACTGGATGAAAACAAGCGGCCTCTGTTGATTTTCACAATTGCACTGCTCAATGACGCGCGGAATGCAGACGAGATCGCGTTTGTAATGGGGCACGAAGCGGCGCACCACATTCGGGGGCATATTGCACGCCAGCAACAAAACGCAGCAGCAGGCGCTATCCTCTTGGGTGGAATTGCGTCCGTTATAGGGGGTGATCTCGGGTCTGTTGAGGCCGCCCAGCAGCTTGGGGCGCAGGTCGGCGCACGATCATATTCAAAGGATTTTGAGTTGGAGGCCGATCAGCTTGGCACCGTCATCACGGCCCGCGCAGGTTACGATCCGGTTCGGGGGGCGGGCTTTTTTACTCGAATTCCTGATCCCGGTGACAGGTTTCTTGGCACCCACCCGCCCAATGCCCAAAGAATCCAGATTGTCAGGAGAACAGCAGCTGGCTTGTAAGGGATTGTTTTCCCAACTGGAAAACATTTGCAAACAGACGCGGTTTCCTTTTCGCGCCACCCGGTATCTCTTTTGATCATGAAACAACTCGGACATATCCTGACCGATAAAGGCTCCAAATATGCGGTTTCGGGATGTCCCGTGACCGACCGATCAATGATCGACGCTGCCCTGAAATCGCTGAAGCGCGATCGCAGCTATGCCAAGGCGACCCACAACACGTGGGGCGCTGATTTAAGCGACGGCGGCCCCATCAAGGGCGATGATGGCGAAGCGGGTGCGGGGATGGTGATTCTGCGAATGCTGGAACGCGAGGGGCTGCGGGACCACCTCGTTGTGGTGACGCGCTGGTATGGCGGAAAACATCTTGGAGGGGACAGGTTTCGCCATGTGCAGACCTGCGTACGCGCCTATCTGGATGCGCGTTGATCTGAATCAAGGACGATGAAGGCCTTGCGAGGCATCGTTTCAAGCAACGATAGCCAGCAGGAAGGACCCCTCCCGATGTCTCCGACCCATCTGAAACGTCACGCCCAACTGGTAGACGACATGGCCACTGCACGTGGGCTTGATCTGCAGGAAATTGCTTTGCGCGGTGATCTCAGCCCCTCGGATATTTCCAATCTTGTGCTGAGTTGTACTGGGTGCACGCAAACTGCAGCTTGTGAAAAATGGTTGTCCGAGCAAGTCGGTGCTGTGTCCGCCGCGCCCCACTATTGCCGCAACGGTCACCGCTTTGATGATCTGGCCCGTAACTCAGGCTGAAACACCCACAGACACCGCCGCAAAGAAACAGGTGGAGGCAGCCAGTACGAACCCGTGCCACACGGCGTTCTGATAGCGCATTTGCGGATAGCGGTAGACCAGAGTTCCGAGCGAATACAGCAACCCACCCCCGACGATCAGTGCAACGGTTGCAGTGGGCAAGGTCTGAGCCATCGGCCAGATCAGCAGGACACTTGCCCAGCCCATGCCCAGATAGACCGGCAATGATCCACGACCGTCCGCTGCCCAAAAGCTAAGCTTGGCCACAGCGCCCGCCAGCGCGACGAGCCAAACCCCAGCCAGAACCACGTAGGCAAAGGCCGACCCGATCAGGACGACCAAGGGTGTATAAGTGCCCGCGATTTTGAAATAGATCGCTGCGTGGTCAATCCGCCTGAACATGGGTCGCGTTCGTTCCCAGGGCAGAAGGTGATAGAGCGCAGAGGCGACGAACGAAAACAGCAAAAACCCCGCATACATGCTGGTGGCAGCAATCTGCGTCGTGGTCTGTGTTTGGGCGACATATACCACGAGGACGATGCCCGCGATTAAGGTCGCGATCAGGCTTAGGGCGTGGACAGAAGCGTCGGCAAGGGTTTCGCGCAAGGAATATGGATAAGACATACCGCTAAACTGACCGCTGTTGCGCCCTCAGTCCACAGTGCGAAGCGTCACGATTGTGTTGACGTTGCGCCAACGCGCCTTAGATGCCAGCGATATATCACGGGGGCCAAAACAAGGTCATATGTCACGCATGCCAGCTTGTTCAGGCCGGGCAGAGAAATCAGGCGTGCCAACCAGTTATAACGGGGCATGTCTTGCCACAGCACAATGAACGCCGGAATGCCGGAATACATTTGGGCGTCCTTCATGACATACAGCCGACGCGCTGCTTCATCAGGTGACAGGCCCCATTCGTCCAGCGCATCCCGGTTGAGATCCTCAAACCGGATAGGCAGGCCAGTCCGTTCAGAATAGGCGGAATAATGGTTGATCTCAAAACTGCACACCGGGCAGTCGGCATTGTAAAGAACGCGCGTGTTGTCTGTCATAGACGAAAAGTAGGGCTGCTATTCTCGTCCGACAGGGGCAATGCGCCGCAGGGCAAGACTCAACGCGGTTTGTTCCCGTCAATCCAGCGCGACATCATCAGCTTGTCCCGGAAGCATTCCGGGGGGATGTCGCGTCGCTTCAACCGCGCAATGCGTTCGGCAAACTGGACTTGCTTGGCGCTTGGATATGCAGAAAACCGGGACGCAGGCGCGCGCTTGGCGCGATCAATCCACGCCGACAAACCGGTCTTGTTGCGTAACAGGGAGGACGGAATTGCTTGCCCGGTCCGCGCCGCAAGCGTGCGCGCATATGCGATCTGTTTTTCACTCGCGGGCATCGGTGCCTCTATCGGCAGAGCCCCCTGAGCGGGGTCAAACAGGCTGGGTTGGCGTGCGTGATAAGACATGGATGTTCTCCGCTCTCAGGAATGAGAACAAATATAGAACATTTATAAAAAATTGCAAGGATGTGCCCAATTCAGCCCTCAGACGCGGTCACAGTTTGGAATGCGATCCGTCGCATAGTGGTTTGTTTTCGCTCGCCTTGCAGCCGCAAAAGAACACCTTCTTGCTTTCTTCGGCGGTGTATTTCTGCGGACTGATCCCAGTATCTTTATGCGATCCGTCGCAAAACGGCTGATTGGCGGACTGGCCACACGCGCACCAGAAATAGGACTTTCCGGCCTCTACTTCGACGGGGTACGGCGCTTTTTGGGCGATTTTGGGTGTCGTCATTGGATCAGACCTTTCGTTGAGCAATACCGCTCACATAGGAGGCAGCCTGAACATTTCGACTTCAATCGTTATGCAAGGTCAAAAGGTCAGACCAATCGCCCCCAAAGATCGTATTCGCCCGCTTCGTCTACTTCGACCGAGACGATGTCACCGGGCTTCAGTGCCTCAAAGCCTTCATCGATGAACAGATTGCCATCAATCTCGGGCGCATCCGCCTTGGTGCGGCAGGTCGCGGCCTCATCGTCGATTTCATCCACAATGACCTGAATCGTTTGACCGACCTTGGCCGCCAGCTTCGCTTCTGAAATGGCCTGCGCCTTCTCCATGAATCGGTCCCAGCGCTCTTGTTTGACCTCTGCCGGTACATGATCGGGCAGTGCGTTGGATCGCGCGCCCTCCACGTTTTCGTATTGAAAACAGCCCACGCGGTCCAATTGAGCTTCGTCCATCCAATCGAGCAGAGTCTGAAATTCGGCCTCTGTCTCGCCGGGATAGCCGACGATAAATGTCGAGCGCAGCGTGAGATCGGGACAGGCGTCACGCCAGGCTGCAATCTCGTCCAGCGTTTTTGCAGCGGCGGCAGGACGGGCCATGCGGCGCAGAACATCAGGGTGGGCGTGTTGAAACGGAATATCGAGATAAGGAAGCACCAACCCATCCGCCATCAGCGGGATCAATTGGCGCACATGCGGGTAGGGATATACGTAATGCAGACGCACCCACGCGCCCAAACTGCCCAGATCGCGGGCCAGATCGGTGATGTGGGCACGATGCCCTTTGGCTTCGGCGTGTTTGATATCGACGCCATAGGCTGACGTGTCCTGAGAGATCACCAAAAGCTCGCGCACGCCTGCCTCAACCAGCTTTTCGGCCTCGCGCAGCACTGCATGGGCTGGGCGCGAGGCAAGGCGGCCCCGCATGTCTGGGATGATGCAGAATTTGCACTTGTGATTGCAGCCTTCGGAAATCTTGAGATAGCTGAAATGCCGTGGGGTCAAGCTAACGCCGCGTGCGGGCAGAAGATCAATGAACGGGTCCGGGTCTGGCGGCACGGCAGAGTGCACTGCATCCAAAACCTGTTCGTATTGGTGCGGTCCGGTCACAGCCAGCACTTTGGGATGCGTGCCTGTGATGTATTCGGGTTCTGCACCAAGGCACCCGGTCACGATCACGCGCCCGTTTTCATTCAGCGCCTCACCGATGGCTTCAAGGCTTTCGGCCTTTGCACTGTCAAGGAACCCGCACGTGTTGACGATCACCGCGTCCGCTCCTGAATAGTCGGGCGAAATGCCGTATCCTTCAGCACGCAGCCGGGTCAAAATCCGTTCGCTGTCCACCAGCGCCTTGGGACAGCCAAGCGACACCATGCCAATGGTCGGCTGGCCAGGGCGGCGGTTAGGGTCCATCCGCGCCTTTGGCGAAGTATCATCAAGCCGCACCTTTGGTGCGAGATCAGGGCGGAGGTCTGGCGGATTTGTGCTCATACCCTGCCTCTTATGCGATCACATCTGCGGCGAAAAGGGTTGGGGTGAGTAGCGGCCCTGCGTTAGGCTGAATTCAACCACGTCACAAGAACGGAGCAGGCCTATGAAATGGATCGCGCGGCTCATCGGGTTCTTCGTTGTGCTTGTCCTTGTGGCTGGGGTTTCCCTGCTTTTCTTACCCGCCGATCGCATCGCGCGGCTGGCGGCGGATCAGATGCGCAACGCCACGGGGCGGGATGTTCGCATCACGGGCGATGTGTCTATGACCTTGTGGCCAGTTCTGGGGGTCAGCGTCGGTGGGCTTGAGGTCGACAATGCCGATTGGTCCGAACAGGGACCGATGCTGACGGCAGAAAACGCAGCCATCGGTGTGGATGTGATGGCCCTGCTAAATCGTGAAATCCGGATCACCAATATCGAAGCCACGCGCCCAACCATAAGACTGGAAAGCCGCGCAGATGGCCGAGCGAGCTGGGTTTTTACAGACGCAAGTGGGGCCGCACAGATCGAAACCGAAGTCGCACCGGACACGCGCACCCCGCAAGCGGTGTGGATCGAGAACCTGTCCGTCAGCGATGCGACGTTGATTTATGACGCCGAAGGGTCTGACCTTGTGTCCTTCGCAAACGTTGATCTTACGCTGACTTGGCCCGAACGGCTGGGTGCGGCCGAACTTGCGGCCACGCTCAGCCCGGCAGGGGCAGATGTGGACGTGCGGGCGACAATTGGCGGGTTTGCGGGCTTCATCACTGGGCAGGTTCAATCTATTTCTGCCACTGTTGCGGCCGGGGGCGGATCACTCGCGCTCGTTGGGCGGGGCAGCACAGCGGGTGACGTCGCCGGGCATCTGACGCTGGACATGCCAAACACGGATGACTTCTTAACTGCTCTTGGCCTGCCGGCACCCGGACTACCCGCAGGTTTGGGACAGTCCGTTGACCTGCGCGCGGACCTGACCCTGACATCGGACCGGCGTTTATCTTTGCGCGATGTTATTGCGGACTTGGGGGCCAACGCAGTTGCAGGGGCGGCTGATATCTTGCTGAACGGAACCCCGGAGGTTAACGCGCAACTGAGCACAGGGGCGCTTGATCTGAGTGTGGCCACAGAGGCAGGCGGCGCATCAAGTGGCGGATCTGCAGCCCCCGCGGGCTCTGGCTGGCCCACTGACGTTTTGGATGCCAGTGGATTGGCGAGTTTTAACGGACAAATTGCGTTGAGCGCTGACTCGATTGACCTTGGCCAGTTCAAACTGGGCCAAACCCGAGCGCTTGCGCGCAATGACAACAGCCGCATGGTGTTTGAGTTGCGCGAAGTGGCCGCCTACGCGGGCAAGCTTACGGGCGAGTTTGTGATGAACAACCGGTCGGGCCTGTCTGTTGGGGGCAAGCTGTTGGCCAGTGGGATCGACATGCAGGCTGTATTGCGGGACGCGGCCCAAATTGAGCGGCTGACCGGCGCGGCGGATGCAGAGATGTCCTTTCTGGGGTCTGGCCAAACTGTGGACGCCATTATGAAGTCGTTGTCGGGCAATGGGTCTATCCAGTTTGGGCAGGGCACGATTATTGGCATTGATCTGGACCGTTTGATGCGATCGGGCGCGACTGGGGCTGGGACCACGGTGTTTGACAGTCTTGCGGCGACATGGACCATCGACGGAGGCGTGATGCGCAACGATGATCTTCTCTTGCGTCTCAGCAACTACGAGGCGCGGGGTGCAGGACAGGTCGGACTGGGGGCGCAAACGATTGATTATACATTCACGCCAGTGGCGCTCCGGGCCAACGACGGGAACGGAATCGCGATCCCCGTCCGCATGGTTGGACCTTGGTCCGATATCAGCATTCGCCCGGATCTGGAGGCCGCCCTTGACCTAAACCTCACCGCCGAAAAGGAACGGCTTGAGCAGCAGGCCGAGGATGCGGTGCGTAGCAAGGTCGCTGAGGAACTCAATGTGACGGATGAAGGTCAGGACCTTGAAGAGGCGGCCAAAGATAAGCTGGAAGATGAATTGAAGAAAGGGATACTCAAGCTGTTTGATTAAGCCGCCCAACACGCAATTTTTCGGAGATCCAGATGCCATCCACACCTGAAGCCAACAAGGCAAACGCGATTGCGTTTTACGACCTGATGTTCAACCAGTGCGAACCACGGGCCGCGATCGAGGCCTATGTGGGCGATGTCTATATCCAACACAATCCGCATGTCGGGGACGGCAAGGAGGCCTTCATTTCCTATTTCGAGGAAATGGCGGCGGGCTATCCGGGCAAAGAGGTGCGGTTTATCCGCTCTATCGCTGAAGGCGACCTGGTCGTTTTGCACTGCCACCAAACCTGGCCAGGCAGTGATGACTACGCGGGTATGGATATCTTTCGCTTTGATCAGAACGGCAAGGTGGTTGAACACTGGGATGTGCTGCAAGTGATCGCGGGAGAGTCCAAGAACGACAACGGACTGTTCTGAAAGATCAGGCTAGTGCGCCCGCATCCTGCGCCCGCTGTGCTTAAAATGTCTGGTCGTAATCGCCGACGCCCGGTTCTGTGCGGATCACGTCATCGATGTCTTTAAATATTGCGCGCAGTTCCGCCTCGGACTCTGGGCTTTCACATACCACGACAAGGTTCGGTGTGTTGGACGAGGCACGGACCAATCCCCAACCGCCATTGTCCAGGATCACACGGGCGCCGTTCACCGTCACGACCTCTTTGATCAGGCGACCGCCGATGGATCCACCGTTCTCGTGCCGATCAACCAGCTTCGCAACGATCCGTTCAAGGATGTCGTATTTCTCAGTATCCGCTGCATAGGGCGACATCGTCGGGGTGGCATAGGTCTTGGGCAGGGCACGGCGCAGGTCGGACATTTTCATATCCGGGTTCCTGTCCATCAACTTACAGATTTCGACAGCCACCCGCATTCCGCAGTCATAACCACGCCCGATGGGCTCAGCGAGAAAATAGTGGCCTGACTTTTCAAACCCCGCCAGCGCGCCCAGCTCCTTGACCCTACGTTTCATATGGCTGTGCCCGGTTTTCCAGTAGTCCGCCGTCACACCATGTTTGATCAGTTCTGGATCCGAGGCGAACAGGCCGGTGGATTTTACATCTGCAACGAAGGTCGCATTGGGATAAATCTTGGCCAGATCGCGGGCCATGATGACGCCAACCTTGTCGGCAAAGATTTCTTCGCCTTCGTCATCCACAACGCCGCAGCGGTCACCGTCTCCATCAAAGCCAAGCGCGAAATCCGCACCTGATGCTTTCACGCTGGCGGCCATGTCATGCAGCATCTCCATGGCCTCAGGATTGGGATTGTAGTGAGGGAAAGTGTAGTCGAGGGTGTTGTGGCTCTCTACCACTTCGACTCCAAGCCGGCGGAACAACTCAGGGGCAAAAGCGGCCGCTGTGCCATTGCCGGTCGCGCAAACGACCTTGAGCGCTCGGGTCATTTTGAAATCACCCACCAGGTCTTGCAGATAGGCTTCCCGTACCCCGTCGACGAATTCGTAGCCTCCGCGTGGACGCGGTTCGCCCCGACCGTTCAGAACGATCTCCCGCAACTCGCTCATCTCGTTCGGGCCGTGAGTAAGGGGGCGTTCAAAGCCCATCTTGACACCCGTCCAGCCGTTGGGATTGTGGCTGGCTGTCACCATTGCGACGGCGGGTACATTTAGGTGAAATTGGCTGAAATAGGCCATCGGGGACACAGCTGGACCGATGTCCTTGACCTGAATCCCAGCCTGCATCAGCCCCAGCATCAGCGCGTTTTTGATCGACAGCGAATAGTCACGATAATCGTTGGCCACCGCGATTTCAGGCTTTATCCCGCGACGGTGCATCTGTGTGCCAAGCCCCAATCCAAGGGCCGTGATGCCGGGCAGGTTGATCTCGTCCGGGTATTTCCAGCGCGCATCATACTCGCGAAAACCCGTTGGCGCGATCATCGGGTCGCGTAGGAATTCCCACGTGTTAGGCGTGACAATCGGTGCGGGTTTGTTCATCGAAACATACTCTGCGTTGGAAACGGGATTAAATCGAAAGAGGATCGGCCTTGGCCAACGCGTCGAACTGCATCAGGCTTTCGACAAGGCGGGGCATCTGATCCAGATATACCATGTTCGGCCCATCCGAGGGTGCGTTGTCGGGATCAGGATGGGTTTCTATGAACACACAAGCCACGCCAAGAGCGACCGCGGCGCGGGCCATGACGGGGGCAAATTCCCGCTGTCCACCACTTGAACCACCTTGCCCACCGGGTTGCTGTACCGAATGGGTGGCGTCCATCACCACCGGGTATCCCGTTTGCGCCATTTGCGGCAGGCTGCGCATGTCGGCCACCAGCGTGTTGTACCCAAACGAGGTGCCGCGTTCGGTCAGCAGAATGCGGTCGTTGCCGGTGCTTTCAACCTTGGTGATGATGTTGGGCATTTCCCAAGGGGCCAGAAATTGGCCCTTCTTGATATTGACGGCAGCCCCGGTATTGCCTGCAGCCAATAGCATGTCAGTCTGGCGGCATAGAAAGGCGGGGATCTGTATGATGTCTGCCACCTCGGCGGCGACCGCGCATTGCGCTTCGTTGTGTACATCCGTCAGGACCGGCACACCGAACGTGTCTTTGATCGATTGCAAGGCCGCCAAACCGGCATCAACCCCCATGCCGCGTTGCCCGGACAAGGACGTGCGGTTGGCTTTGTCGTAGCTTGCCTTGAACACATATTGCGCACCGGCGGCTTTACAGGCCTCTTGCATCTTTCCCGCAATCTCGTGGCCCTGATCGAGGCTTTCGATCTGGCAAGGGCCCGCGATTATCGTCAGGGGGCGGTCATTGCCGATGGTCAGGTCGGCGACTTGGACGTGTTTCATGTTAGCTGGTCACTTGTTCTCTGAGGATCGACGCGGTGAGCGAGATCATCAGATAGATGCCTGCAAAGACCAGAAAAGCCAAGATCGTGTTCTCAAATGCGCGTGGATAGGACGGTTCTTCGCTCGCGATTGGTTCAACCGCAACCGTCAGGTAGCGTACCTGACGCGATGCCTCGACCCGGGCCTGTTCCATCGTTTGCAGCGCCGATTGCATCATCATGTCGCGCGCGGCGAGATCGGCTTGGGCGATCTGGATGCGCGCGGCCAGTTCAGCAAGAGAATTCTCACCCCGCGACACATCTGTCATTTTGCTGTTCAGCAGGTTCAGCTGTGTTTTGAGGATCTCCAGAGTTCCTCGGGCTCCATCCACCCGGCTTTGGTTTGGACGTGAATTGTTGAGCAAGCTCGCCAGTTCGATCTCTTTCTCGATGACTTGCGTTTCGAGTTGCGAAATCTGGGCGCGAAGCGAGGCGATCACGCCTTCCGGGTCCAGTGTTGAACCCTCAATCTGCAGGCGCACAAGAGCCTCTTGGGCGGCGCGACGATCGATCTCGGCGCGGTCAAACCCCTCGCGGGCATCGCGCATTTGATCTTCACGCTTTTGCTGAGACAGGTTGTTGACCCGTTGTTCCGAGTACTCGATCAACTGGCGGGAAAAATCCGCGGATACTTGCGGATCTGCCGCGGCCACTTCCATGCGGATCATGCCTTCGGTCGGGTCGTAGCCGATTTTTACATTTTTCTTGTAGACCTTATAGGCCTCTTCGTTTGTTGGGTCTGCGCTGAGGCGCTGGATTGGATCAATCCAATCTTGGGTGAAGTGGGACTTGAACCCAACATCCTGATCAAGGCGCAGCATCGCGTCTTTGGACTGCAAAAAGCCTTGTACCGCGATGCTGTCGGAATTGGTCGCAAACTGAGTGGGTAACAGACCGCCCAACGGACCACCGCCGCCCGAACCTTCATTCTGGATGATCAGAAACTCGGATTTGGTGGCGTACATCGGCGTGGCGATGGCGTAAAAATAGTATCCTGCCAAAAAGGTAGGCAGCATCACGAAAAAGGCCAGCCGAACCAGCAAAAGGCCAGTCTTGCGACGCCGTCTGCGGGCGATGTCGCGCTGGATGTTGAACATTTCCTGCGCACGACGGTCTGCGGGGCTGACCTCGGTTGAAGGCAGTTGCTGTTTTTTGACTGGCACTGTCTGAGGCAGTTGCACACGGCCTTTGGCAGCACCCGCGCCCCCTTCGGATGCGGGCTGGCTGGCAAACGCATCCGGGGCGCCACCCTCATGTGGTTCGGCACCGGCCTGCGGCACGACCAGTTCCAGCATGTTTGAGCGCTGAAACGGATCGATGCCCTTGGCACGCAGTAGGCGCACTGCGTCGAAATCGGAGGTGGCTGGCAGCTTGTGCTTTTGCGCGACGCGGCGCGCCATGCGCAACTGGCGGCCCGTCAGACCTTCCTGACGGATGGCATCAATGGTATTTCCGCTGTCCACCTGTTCGGGTGAAGATGCCCCGCTTGCGGCTGTGGATTGGGGGGCTGCGGGCTTTGCACTACTTTTGGGTACAGGAGCATCCCGCTGCACCGCCTTGACGGGTTGTGGTTGAATGCTGCCAGCATCAGCCTGCTCCGCCGATGGAGCGGCACGTTTGATACGGAACTTTCTAGCTTTGGGTTTCGTAGTCATAAAGCCGTTTCGCCTCTTCCAGCGTGTCAAACATGTGCAGCTGGCCGTCTAGAAGGACGGCAGCCGATCGCGCGAACTTTTCAAGGGTTTGCGCCTGATGTGACACGATTATTATTGTTGTGGTGCGCAGCCGTTCCTGCAGCACCTCGCCTGCTTTTCGGTTGAATTCGACGTCGGTGCTTGACGGCATTCCTTCGTCGATCAGATAAATATCGAAATCCAGTGCCAGCATAAGGGAAAACGAAAACCGCGCGCGCATGCCCGAGGAATAGGTGCCGATGGGTTGGTCGAAATATTCACCAAGATTGCACAGCCAGCGGCAAAAGCTTTCGACATAGTCGGGGTCAAGCCCGTAAAGACGCGCAATATAGCGACAGTTTTCGTGGGCCGAAATCTTGGAGATCACCCCGCCCATGAAGCCGAGAGGGAACGAGATGTTGCAGCCGCGCCGAATTTCGCCCTCATCCGGTTTTTCCAGCCCCGCCATCATGTTGATCAAAGTCGTTTTGCCCGTGCCGTTTGGGGCCAGCACGCCAAGCGAATGCCCCAGTTCAACGCGAAAAGACACACGGTCAAGGATCACCTTGTGCTGTGTGCCAGTCCAAAAGGACTTGGAAACATTTTCAAACTCAAGCATCCCGTTGCTCCGCGGTGTGCTGGTGGTGCCGTCAAGGTTGACGTGGTCGGCGCGGTCCCTCCTTAACAGAGGTGTGTTTACGGCCTAATCCTCAACGTTGACCGCATTATGTCTAAGTTCACGTTAAATGTACAGGTTCCACGCTGCACTGTTGCGCCGCGTGGAACAATCGATTTTTAGCAGTCTTGGCGGAGTTTCGCCGTGGGTAGGGGACCTTTGATCAGGCCATCACCTGCCAGGCCATACCGGCGAGAATTGACCCCGTAAGGGCAAAGCCAAGATAGGCCGCAAACACGCGCGGTTTCACCAGCGCCCAGACCGCAATTGCCGCCGGAATCGAACTGACGCCACCTGCAATCATGAACGACATCGCCGCACCATTTGCCATGCCTTGATCCAGCAGATCGCCAATCAGGGGGGCCGCCGCATACCCATTGAGGTAGGCTGGCATTCCCACCAAAGCGCCCAGCATGATGGTGCCGATGCCAGTCCCGCCAAGCACGTTGGCAATAAGATCGGCAGGCATGTAAAAGACCATCAATCCTTCGATCACATAGGCCAGTGTCAGCCATTTCAGCAGGAAGGTGGCGTTCTCAAGTCCAGCACTGCGGAAGATGGCGACCCGGTCGCTGTCTCGCCAGAACTTCCATACTGGCTTGGCTGAAAACGGGGCTTTTACTCCGCAGCATCCACCCACCGCAGGTTTTTCCCGCAATGGGTTGGTGAACACAGGCGTGCCGGACAGAAGCAATGTGCCAAAGCCGCCGAACATGCCCAACGCGATGGCTGCCACGGTTTTGGCCAGCGCAAATTCCATACTGATTGCACCTGTAGTAATCGCAAACATGGCCGGGTCCATCAAAGGGGAGGCCAGCCAGAACGCCATAACAGCCCCCAGCGGCGCACCCACGGCAAGAAGGGCTGCGATGAACGGAATGACCTCGCATGAACAGAACGGAGAAAGGCCGCCCAGCAGAGCGGCCATTACAATCATGCGCGCGGGGTTGCCTTCAAAGGCTTTGGCCAGCAGGTTTTCGGCCCCTGTCGCTTTGAGATAGGCGATGGCCAGTACGGCAAAGGCGATGAAAGGCATCGTGCCCGCCAGTGCCTTGGCCGCGAAAATCAGGACATCGTCAACTTGTGCAGTGTCAAGAAGTGCGACGAGCAGGACGATGACGCCAATGGCCAGCCAGACGCGGTCAATGCGTGCCAGCCAGTTGGTGCGCGGAATTGGGGTGGTTGTATCAGCCATTGTTTGCGTCCTTTTGGAAATCCACGCTGTCGGCGCAGCACTCAGTCAGCAGAAAAGCCGAGAGGCTTTGCACTTCGTCAAATGCGACGGCTGCGCAGATGATCGAACGGCCCTGACGCGATTGCTTTACAAGGCCCGCGGTCGACAAAATTTTCATATGATGTGTAAGGGTCGAACCCGTTACACCGGTCCGCTCTCCAAGGTCGCCGATGCTCAGACCTTCGGGGCCTGCGCGTACAAGCGTACGCAGAACGGACAAGCGTTGTTCGGACCCAAGTGCTGCAAATGCACTGGCGGCGCGGGTGAGATCGAGCGGGTGGGGCGATTCCATTTTCATATTTCTAGAATTGTCGAAATGAAGGAGGTCTGCAAGTATTATTTCGACAAATATCGAAATGTTTGCCTAAGCCTCTGGAGTGTTTAGATGTTTAGTATGAGTATCGAAGCTGATCTTGGCGCTTGTACGATCTGTGCGGATCGCTTTGCCGCAACGCAAACACAACACCGGCCCCGCCCAGTTGTGTGGTTTCGCCCCGGCGTGCGCATCCTCGTGGCCGGTCAGGCCCCCGGAGCACGGGTTCACGAAAGCGGGCGTCCCTTTACCGACCCCTCCGGCGATCGGTTGCGCGATTGGCTGGGGATGGATTCAGAGACATTCTATGACCGCGACAAGCTGGCGATTGTACCGATGGCCTTCTGCTTTCCCGGCTACAACGCCAAGGGGTCAGACCTGCCGCCGCCCAAAGTTTGCGCTCAAACATGGCGGCATCAGGTGATGGCCCATGTTGGTGAGGTTCCGCTTGTTCTGCTCATCGGGGGGTATGCCCAAAGCTGGCATTTGGGCGCGAAAGCAGGAGTGACACAGACGGTTGCTGACTGGCGCAAATACGCCCCGCAAAGCTTCCCCTTGCCTCACCCGTCCTGGCGCAATACCGGGTGGCTGAAGAAGAACCCGTGGTTTGAGGCTGAAGTGCTACCCGCACTGCGCGCCCGAGTGAAAGACGTTCTGGCATGACTGAGACCCCTCTTGATATCGCGCATAAGGCAATGTCCGCCGCCCCAAACGATGACGCATTGCGCCTGCGCTTTTTCGAACGCCTCGGCGATGCAGAATTGTTTTTGCTGCTGGAGAACGAGGCAGAGGGCGATGCGGTCACCCCTCAAGTCTTTGATCCGGGCTCCGGCTCTATCGTTTTGGTTTTTGACCGACCAGAAAGGATGAGTGCATTTGTCGGGGTTGAGGTGCCCTATGTGGCACTGTCGGGGCGGGTCATCGCGGGGCTGCTTGCCGAACAGAACCTTGGGCTGGGGCTGAACATGGGGGTGGCGCCCTCGTCCTTTCTGCTCGATGCGGACGGGGTGAAGTGGCTGGCGCAAACTCTGGGCCATAGCCCGGACGAAGTTGAGGCGCAGTTGGCTGAAGTTGCCCCTCCGACTGGTCTGCCGGATGTGCTGATCTCTGCACTTGATACCAAGCTGGCAACTGCCACGGGATTGGCGCAACTCGCCTATCTTGTGAGCAGCACCGATACATCTGGCGCGCGTGGCCATCTGCTGGCCTTTGTCGGGGCCGCACCGGGTGCGGAGCCTGCTTTGGCACGGGCCGCGTCTGAGGCGCTGACTTTTTCGGGGATCGAGGCAGGCGCGATGGATGTTGCTTTTTTTGACGCCAATGAGCCGATCACTGAGCGGCTTGCACGGGTCGGATTGCGCTTTGATCTGCCCCAACCTGCGCCGGTGCGGAGCCCCGAAGCCATCGCACCCGGATCCGATCCGGACCATCCGCCCAAGTTACGCTGATCACGCCCGGGTTTCAGACAGTCACATCCGCGCGAGACGGTCTGATAAGGGCAACGCCGATCCTTTATAGTTGTAGCACCAGCAGGGCAGATAACGCGACCTGTTGCCCCGAACATGACCAGATGCCATTGTGCAAAAAGGATACTTGAAAAATGATGAACCGTTTCACCCTTGCCGTTGTTGGTGCCGCCAGCGCACTGACCTTTGCCACAAGCGCTTTTGCGGGTCCCCAGTATCTGGACGAGACCGGCTATGCGGTGTCGGGATATGACGTTGTGGCCTATTTTGGTCTGGAACAATCGCCGGTTGGTCAGTCCCAGCCTGCTGGCGTGCCGGGCAAATCGTCCATCACGGCAGACTACAATGGCGCGACATTTGCGTTTTCTACTGAGGCAAACCGGGATGCGTTTGTGGCCAATCCAGCCAAGTACGCTCCTCAGTATGACGGCCACTGCGCCTACGGCGTGGCCAAAGGCGGCAAAGTGCCCGGCAACCCGAACCTTTGGCGCATCGTGGACGGCAAACTGTTCCTGAACATCAACACAGCTGTTGTTGGTTTCTGGGAAGAAGACATTCCGCGCAACCTTGATCTGTCCGAAGACAACTGGGTATCGCTGGACGCAAATCCCGCCTCCGAAAACACGATCCCGAAATTCTCGAGCGCTGCACCGCAGGGCTAACGTGAGTAAGATGAAATCAGATATCAAAGGCCCGGCGCATATAACGCGTCGGGCCTTTGGCTTTGGAGCAGGGGCCCTTGTTTTGGGCGGCGCGGTCTTTGTATCGCGCTGGTTTAACATTTCGGCCGATGCCGAAGCCGACGGCAATTTGCGCGTTGAGGATGCACACAAGGCCGCGTTGTCCGGCACTGTTTTGCTGGTCGACATCCGTCGCCCTGACGAATGGCAGCGCACCGGAGTGGGAGAAGGCGCCGTTGCGCTGGACATGCGCCGTGAAGACTTTACTGACGCGCTCCTTGCGCATACCGCGGGTCGGCAGGATGTGCCCGTGGCGTTGATCTGTGCGCGAGGCGTGCGGTCCCGTGGACTAACGGCACGGCTGACCTCTGCGGGGTTCACAAACATCATCGATGTGCCCGAAGGCATGCTTGGCTCTGGCGCAGGACCCGGTTGGCTAAAGCGTGGTTTGCCCGTGGTCGCGTGGTCCCCGACCTAGCACTTGCCAAACGGAGCGCGCCCACGCGCGCACGCCAATCTTGATTTGCTCCGCATCTGATGGATCCAATCAATGATCGGAATTTCCGCCCAATTCAAAACGGGCGGTCGGCAACAGCGCCACAGCACATACCCAAATTATTCTGCGGCGATGTCAGGTGCTTCGATACGTGCACGTAATCCGGCACGTGCCACGCGCGCCCGGGCCACAATTGTTGGTTCGCGTAGCGTCAGCGGGTTGTCCAAACGCAGCGCCGGCGCCGTGGTCGCGCTGAGGGCCGACAGGGGCACGGCGAGCAGCAGGCTGATCATAATCGGCAGCAACCACAAAGAAACCAACCCAGACAACAGTCCTGTCAATAACAATGCGCCCATCACGCTTTCAATCCAGTGAAACTGGATCATCTTGCCCAAGGGATAGGCGCCAGCGTCCCGCTTTTGCGGCTGCCATCCGTTGCCGCGACCAAACACGCTGCGCAAAACTGCGCGCGTTTGCTGCACCATCATGATGGGAGCATACGCCACGGACAAGGCCAGTTCGATCCCGACAGCGCGCAGGAATACGCCCCTGCCGCCAAACAACTTGACCGCTTTGTTGTGTGTCAGGATCAATGTCGCGCAGGCCACTTTGGGCGCCAAAAGCATTGCGTACATCACCACCAGAAAGACGGCACTGTCGATATGCGTCATGGCGGGAGGCCAGTTCGGGAACAGCGGATTGGTCTCGTTGAAATAGGTGATCAGGTTGGTGTTGGAATCCCGACCCAATAGCGCCCAGAAGACCAGCAAAACGAACCAAGCTGGCGACATGAGGTAGGCGGCCGCGCCCTGAAACAAGTGAAACCGGCTGATCGGGTGAAGGCCCCGTGTCGCCAGCAGGCGCAGGTGTTGCAGGTTGCCCCGGCACCATCGGTTGTCGCGGACCACATAGTCGATCAAGGTACCGGGCGTCTCTTCGTAGCTGCCTGAGATGCGCGGCAGAAACCGCACACGCCACCCGGCACGCCGCAACAGCGACGCTTCTACAAAATCGTGGGACAGGATCAGATCCGTGCGCCCTGTCACGCTGCGCAGATGCGGCAGGCCCGCAGCCGCAGCAAAGGCGCGGGTGCGGATGATCGCGTTATGGCCCCAATAGTTGCCCTCGGTCCGCGCCCAATGCGCCAGCCCTTCGGCCAGCAGCCAGCCGTAGGCGACGTTTGAAAACTGCTGCATTCGAGCAAACAGAGTATCGGCGCCAATCAGTTGCGGGCAACTTTGGATCAGACCGGTTTGTGGGTCAGCGGCCATTTCGCAAGCCAGCCGGTCAATCGCCCGCCCGGTCATCAGACTGTCGGCATCCAGCACTACCATCGCTTCATAGGCAGCTCCCCAACCTGTGATCCAATCCAGCAAGTTGCCGACTTTGCGGTCAGTGTTTTGGGGGCGGCGGCGATAATGGACAGGAAAGGGCGCGCTATCCGCCAGTGTTTCAAAGGCATGCAACTCTTGCGCCGCCAATGCGTCATCCCTTGTGTCTGAAAGTACGAACAGGCTGTAGCGGTGCCCGCCATTTTGTCGCGCCAGATCCGTCAACATAGCAGCAGCGTTGCCAAAGACATCAGAGGGGCGTTCGTTGTACACAGGCACCAAAAGAGCAACGTCCATGCCGGTTGCATGTGCGGCTTGCCGCTCTGGATCAAGCCTGCCGACCAGACCAACCGTGACCGTAGACACCGCCAGAGTCACCCAGACAAAGGTCAACCCGATCAGGGTGAGAAGGACATATTCCAACCAGCTCATTCCGCTGTTTTCAAACACGCCGTAAAGGCCCCAGACCATCAGTGCGGTCGTAATCAGCGCCGGAGCGAACACGGCGATGCGCCAGAACGGCGCCTGTTGTACGGGAGCCGTGACGGCCATGTCAGGGGCCGCAGAAAAACTCTGCGCCGGCATAGCCAGCGGCGCGCGCGCCGGCATATGCACGTGTTGGCTCACGACTGTGTCCAACGATAAAGCCACACTTCGCTCAGGGCCTGGCCATCAAGGCGCAGTTGGGCGCGGAATTCGGCCCACGTCGCCTCGCCCGGCGTAAATGTGAAGGCAAGGCGCGGGCCGCCTGTGGCGGGGTTGCGCTGAATGATCCCTTCGGTCACTTCGCCCGCGGAACTGCGCACCAGCCGTTCAATCTGACCCAGATCGTCTGGCACGTGATCGCCCGCTTCAAAGTCGATGGCAAAGATGCGTCCACCCTCAGGTCGCCCACCGGCGGCTGTGTTGAGTACGCGCAAAGGCATGGCCGCCTTGGGCGCCGGGTCGCTGCCCCAATCGAGGCGATAGGTGATCTTGTGCGACGTGCCCGGTTCGATATCCGCCGAGGGGCGCCAGTAGGCGACAATGTTGTCGTAGATTTCGCGGTCCGCTGGTATTTCGACCAACTGGACATTGCCGCGCCCCCAGCCTTCGCCCGGAGTGACCCAGAGGCCGGGGCGGCGGTGGTAAAGGGCTTCGAGGTCATTGAAATCTTCGAAGTCACGCGCGCGCTGCATCAGGCCAAAACCGCGCGGATTGTTGTCCCCAAAGGCACTGATCTGCAGGGTCGTGGGATTGGCGAGCGGACGCCAGATCACCTCGCCTCCGCCGTTGTGGATCATCAATCCGTCATTGTCGTGAACTGCGGGGCGAAAGTCGTCAAAGCGCTGACGGTCCATGTCGTCAAAGAGGAACATAGACGTCAGGGGCGCGATGCCGACATGGGTCAGCGTATTGCGCGCGAAAATTTCGGCCTCTACCATCATGGTCAGGGGCTGGCCAGGCATGATTTCAAACCGATAGGCCCCTGTGCACGACGGGCTGTCGAGCAGGGCATGAAGCACGATCTTGGCCGAGCCGGAAGCGGGTTCTTCGAGCCAGAAATGAGTGAAGTCGGGGAATTCCTCGCCCATCGGGTCGCCGGTCTTCAGGGCAAGACCGCGGGCCGAGAGACCATAGATGTCGCCCGTACCGATGCCCCGGAAATAGCTTGCGCCCTGAAAGACTGCGTATTCCTCGTAGATGCCCGGTTGGCGTAATTCGGCCCGCAGCCGCAGGCCGGAATAGCCCAACGTTTCGTCGATCGGCACATCCGGGAATTTGTCAGTTGTGTCGAAAACGCCCATGTCAAAGACCATTGGGCGGGCCTGATCCCCCTGAACCACGTAGGTGCGGATAGCTTGAGGAAAGTAGAGACCGGGCGGGAAGACATCGACCCGTTGGGGCGCGTCGGACCCTTCCCACAGCGCGTTGCGACTGTCGAACCAGATCTTGCGATACTGATCATAGGTCAGGTTGCGCCACTCCGCCGGGATCAACGGGCGAGGCTGATAGTCTCGCGAAGCCATCTCGCGTGCCATCTCGGCCACATCACTTGGTGCGAATGGTTTCGTGTCCCCAAGCTGTAGACCGGGTTCAATTGTATCCTCGGCCCAAGACGCGCGCGGTGCTGCGGCGAGTGCCGCAAGGCTTGCCAAAAATTCACGGCGTAGCATCAGCGGACCTCTTTCGGTTTCCATGGTGTCGTTTTGAACCAACCAGCCAGGTAGGCGGTCAGGATCAGGCAGCCGCAGCCGAAGGCATTCACAGCCAAAACTGTTGCTGTCTCACGTCCCAGAATGTCCATCGCAAAGCCGTTGAACCGGGCGACAAAAATCGACACGACAAAGACGGCCAAAGACTGCTGCCCGACCTTGAGAATGATCTGAAGCACCACGTTCCATGCCCGCCCAAACGCCCCTGCGCCGGCCCGAATGCGGTTGCCTTTGTCCCCTGCAATCACCCAGCAAACGTAAGCCAGCGCAAGGAACTGGACATAGCGCAGCAGGCCAAAATCCGTCTTGGAAATCCATTGACGGTTGTCGATCCGCCACTCACGGGCCCAGTCAAAGCCGAACTCGCGAACGCCAATGTTGGACAAGGGAATGTTCGCCAACACAACGAATGCGGCAATCGCGATCAGTACAGGCGTTACAGGTGGCTTGGGTATCCACCCACGCATGAACGCAAAGCCGGTGAAGAATACCAGTTGCCAGCCAAATGGATTGAGGAACCAGCGCCGTTGCCAGTCATCATCCCCCACCCAAGGCTCAGCCGTGAAGTTGAGGTAGGGCAGGCCAAGGCTTTCCATGAAAGCGCGTTGGCCAAAAAACCACAGGGTGAGACTGGCAATGGCCAGCAGCGCAAAATGGGTGCGTCCAAGCACAATGACGATCGGCATCATGGCGAGGATCACCATGTACATCGGCAGGATGTCGAACAGATTAGGCACCCATTGCAGGGTCATAAAGCTGAACAAGATGTTCGGATTGTCCCAGTGCTCACCTTCGACAAACAGCATCCACAGGTTCAACTGGCCCCAATAGTTGCGCGTCGTGATCTCAAGGTCGGTGAGAAAAGCGAGCATCGCGGCGGTAGCGAAGAACAGGCCGATATGCGCCCAGTAGACCTGCCAGATGCGATAGAGGACGCGCGCCGTTCCCAAGACCCATCCGGCCCGATCAAACGTGGCCCCGAAGGCAATCGCCGAAGCCATGCCCGAACAGAACACAAAGATCTCGGTGGCGTCAGAAAAGCCGAACCGTGCCGGGATCCACGACGTGATGAAGTTGCCCGGCGTGTGGGCAAACAGGATGATGAACATCGCGATCCCGCGGAAAAAATCCAGACGGATATCACGCACCCGAACCGCATTGGCGGGGGCGGCAGCGGCGGGCGCTGCTTGGGTATGTGTTGGGTCGGCAAACGTCATGGCCGTTCTTTAGTCTTCTTTACTCAGGTTGTCTTGACCCACCGGATTATTGAGCCGGGATACGCCGTGCATTGTGGATGCTGGCAAGGCGAGTGCTGGAGAACCTGTCCATCGCGCCTGCGCGGCGTGCGATGCGGTCTTCGATAAGTGTTTCAGTGGCATCAACCAGTCCTGCACGCAGACCTGCGTCGATCGTCATCCGTTCAAACACATCGCGCTGGGCGTGGCTGCCCCCGATGGTTTGCATGCCGGGACGCGCCGCAGCGAGGCTTTGGAAGGCTTGTTCGTACCGCCCTTCGGAAAAGGCATTTAAACCTGCAAGAGCAGCCTGACCCGGGTTGGCAACTCGCGCGGGCATCTCACCACTGCGCACCGCGTCGCGGGCAAACCGGTTGGTCATAGAGGCTTGGGCGGTACTGCGCCCGGCGGCACCTAGGGCCAGCATGTAATGCAGATCGGCGAAAACGAGACAGCCATCGTCTGTGCGGTTTTGGGCCAGATCGGCCAACTCGTCCCAGCGAGCGCCGACATGGACACCTTCCAATTCCAGACGCATCAGTAACGATGTGGCGTTGGCCATGTCGCGGTAGTCATCCGTCTTTTCGCTTCGCACCTGATCGTCGTAGATCGCCAGCACGATGTCTGTCTCACCCCGGTCCAAATGCAGCAGCGCTTTGTGCCACCATACGTGGTAGCGGAAGTTGTTACAGTGATCCCAGGCCGAACAGTTGTTTTCGATCAGCGCAATGCCGTGGTCGGGGCGCGCTGTCATGTCATAGACGTGGGCCACGGCGTGCAGACCCCACGCGTCGTCACCGGCCAGCCCCAGCCCCTTGAGGCCAGCGCCTTCGGCGGCGTCATACTCGCCCGTTTCTTCAAGAGTGAAAGCGTGGCAGCCAAGCACGTATCCTTCCAGATCGTGACCTTTATGCGCATCCAGCACGTTCTCGATGGATGTCCGCATACCCACGCCATCGCCAAGGATAAAGCGGATGGCATGACTGACTTTGGCGGATAGGGTGTCAGTGGGGTGATCAACCAGTATCCGCTCCATTGCAGCAATTGCACCGGACGGTCGTCCGTCCAACCATTCTCCAAGGGCGCGGACCCACAGGCGTTCGCGGGTGCTGCCGCCGGATGCGGCCAATGCCGCCACGGCCGCCTGCCCAGCCTCGCGCGCCACTGCGTTCAACTCGCGCCGACCCATCATCAGAGAGAACAGCCCCTTGGCCGCGTGTCCCATCGCAAAGTTCGGAGCCCCGCTGAGCACAGCGCCCAGATGTGTTGGGGTTGCTGTACCATGTGCCATGAACGCGCGGATCAGAGCGTTCCATTCCTCAAGCAATGCAGGATCGTCCAAACTGACGGGGGATTGGCAAATGTCGTACATCATAGAAGGAAAACCCTTTATCTCGTGCTGTCTAACGCTCTAAACCATCTGGCTCTTTTTGGGACCCATTGCGCGCTGCTCACACGCACACGTGAAGGTCGAGCAGGGATTCCGTGAGCAAAATTTCAGCGTGTAAGGTCAGAAACGGCGGTTTTCAGCCAAAGCGCTTGGGGGCAGTGCCTCAATCTTGCTTTTTCGCAGATTTCAGAGTGGCGAGAACGGCTTGGGTGTCTTGACCAAACCGGGGCGGGGCCCGGTCATAACGCACAGGCGTCGCAGAAAACTTTAGTGGATTCGCCAAAAGACGGACGTGGCCGTCAGCGACATCGTCGCGTTCGACTTCGACAACCGTTCCGCGTGCTTGCGCCTGCTCCGATGCTAACGCCTCGGCCACATCATGGATCGGGCCGCAGGGGACTTTGACCGCTTGTAACATCTGCAGGATATCGGCCTTCGCCATCTTCGAAAGGATCGGGCGCAAAGTTGGGATCAGGCTTTCGCGGTTCTCAATACGGCCAAGATTGGTCACAAAACGCGCATCCTGTGCCAGTTCCGGCACGCCGAGTGCATCGCAAAACCGAGCAAATTGCGCATCGTTGCCGACAGCGATCAGGACGTGTCCATCACTGGCCTCAAACGCATCGTAAGGCACAATGTTGGGGTGCGCATTGCCGCGGCGTTCGGGCACTTGGCCGGACGTGAGGTAGTTGCATCCTTCATTAATCAACCAGGCCATTTGCGCATCGACAAGGGACAGGTCGATGTGCTGGCCTTCGCCTGTGTGATCGCGGTGGCGCAGGGCCGCGAGAATGCCGATTGTCGCGTACATCCCGCACATCACATCCGCTATGCCGACGCCGACTTTCATGGGCGCTCCCTCCGGTTCGCCGGTCAGTGACATGATCCCGCCATAGCCTTGCGCCATCAAATCGTATCCCGGCTGGTCCCGGTTTGGCCCGTGCTGTCCAAAGCCCGAGATCGAGCAGTAGACAAGCCCCGGATGCGCCGCGCGCAAGGTAGCGTGATCCAGCCCGTATTTGACCAGTCCGTCCGGTTTGTAATTCTCGATCACAATGTCCGCGCGTGCGGCCAGTTGGCGTATGATGTCCTGCCCTTCGGGGGTAGAGATATCGACGGCAATGGACTGTTTGTTCCGGTTGGCCGCCATGAAGTAGGCCGACAGGTCTGTAGGCTTGCCATCGGTGCCCTTGGCATAATTCGGCCCCCACCCACGGGTGTCGTCTCCGCCGGTTTTTGGGTTTTCGACCTTGATCACTGTCGCGCCCAAATCTCCCAGCAGTTGGGTGGCAGTCGGGCCTGCAAGGATGCGGGACAGATCAAGGACGAATACGCCATCCAATGCGCCGGGTTTAGATGCGTCCATCGTAAGCCCCCCGGTCGATCACGCAGGCGATCACACTAAAGGTGTCGCTGGATTGGGCGGTTTGCAATGCGTTCTGTAACTCGGCGCGTGAACTCACGGTGAGGCCAGCTCCGCCAAAGGCGCGGCCCATGGCGGCAAAGTCGTGTTTTGCAAATTCAACACCTTTATTGCTCAACTGCCTCTGGCGTTGTTTCAACTCGATAAGAGCCAGTGAAGCATCAACAAAAACCACAAAGATTGTGTTCAGGCCCAACTCTGCGGCCGTTGACAACTCTCCCGCAACCATCAGGAACCCGGCATCCCCGGAAAAACTGACCACACAACGATCAGGTTCAACCACTTGGGCGCCCATCGCCAAGGGTATGGCGCAGCCCATCGTGCAAAGCGCGGACGACTGCATGATGCCGCGTGGTTCGAAACACTGCCACATCTGGCTCAACAAAATACGGTGCGCGCCGCTGTCGGCAGTGGCCAGCGTGTCGCGGGGCAGGGCGGTGCGGCAGGTATCGATCACAGCGGCGGGCCCCCATGCGTCGTCACATGGGAATGCGGTGGCCAAATCGACACGCGCTTTGTCCACTTCTCCGCCTGCCCATGTGGCGTTTGGCGTCACGCCGTCGCGCATCGCGGCCAGCGTCGCGCCACAGTCCGCCACGACATTCAGGCTCGCTTGATGCATGTAATGGTGGTTCGGCTCTGCCGTGATGTCGATCATGGTCTGGATGCCGGGAAAGTAGAAATCTCGCCATCCTGTGCGCATCTCGATCGGGTCATAGCCAAGGCCGATAATCAGATCCGCGCGTTGCACAAGAGGCAGCAGAACGGCGTCCGCCTTTGGAGACAGTCCTGCACCACCTAGAGCAAGCGGGTGATCTTCGGGAAGTAACCCTTTTGCTTTGTACGTGGTGATGACGGGTACGTTGAAGGTCTCAACAAAGCTGCGCAATGCCTCTGAGATGTCTGCGCGCCGGGTATCGAACCCTTGGGTCAGCGCATCTACGCCTACGATCAGAATGGGGCGTTCTGCGCGGGCCAGATGCGCGCGCATCTCCTCGAGTTGAGCGGGAGCAGGTACCACGGGCGAGGCCACAGCGCGATGCGCAGGGATCTCCGGGGTGACAGGCGTGACGGCGACAGTAATGGGCACATCGATGTGCACTGGGCCAGGCCGTCCTTCGGTTGCAATGGCCACAGCCTTGTCCGCGATCACATGCGCAGCTCCGGTGTTGAGCGTGAACGTCGCTTTGGTGATGGGGCGGAATACCTGCGTCTGGTCAAGCACCTGATGGGTGTAGGTTTGTGCCTCATCCTCATCCACGCAACCTGCCAACACGATAAGGGGCACGCGGTCCTGATGGGCGTTGGCGACCGCATTCACACCGTTCAGTGCGCCCGGTCCTACCGTCGCGACCAGTATGCCCGGTGCCCCTGTGCGGTGCCACGCGCCCTCTGCCATAAAGGCAGCAGCGTTTTCATGTTTGCACAGAATGAACGAAATCCCGGCACGCTCCAGCGCATCCACCAGCGTCAGAACTTCACCCCCCGGCATCCCAAAGGCATGGCGACACCCCGCATCATAAAGGCGCGCCGCCAGGACGTCAGCGGCGCGGGGTGGAGAAGGGGGTATATCGGTCATCTTCGCTCTTTCACGTCTGATCGCGGGCTCGCGCCTAACTGTCACGGGCGTTCGACACGTTCAACTCACACCTGCGTTGTCAGATGTTTCAGTGCTTAAGGGGTATGCCTCTTGACCTTCCAGTCACGGGAACCCTTATATGACCTTATATGACACACTCCACTCTCTCCTTTGGCATATCTGGCCTCAATTGCGCGTCCTGCGTCGGGCGGGCAGAAGCCGCATTGCAAGCCGTGCCGGGTGCCCAAGCGGTGCGGGTCAATCTGGCAGATCACTCTGCACGGATCAGCGGGGTGAGCCCCGATGCGGCGATGCGGGCGCTGGATGACGCAGGCTATCCAGCCGAAGTAACGCAGATGCGGCTTGAGATCGAAAACATGTCGTGCGCCTCTTGCGTGGCGCGGATTGAGACCGCGGCACTTGCCCAGCCCGGAGTCCTGCGGGCAGAGGCGCGACTGCCGACCCATGAACTCCACGCTGAGGTTTTGGGGGATGGGCATGAACTGCGCGCGGCACTGGCTGCCGCTGGCTATCCGGCCAAGGAGAGGGCGCCCGATACCGCCCCTGACGATCCCGCAGCCGCTCTGTTGCGGCGGTTTCTTGTGGCGGCGGCACTGACTCTGCCCGTCTTTGTCATGGAAATGGGGGGGCATGCGATCCCGGCGGTGCACCACTGGATTGCGGCCAACATCGGAACCACCACAAGCCACTTGGTGCAACTTGCGCTGACGGGGCTTGTGCTGTTGGGGCCGGGTGCTGGCTTTTTTAAACGGGGTGTACCCGGTTTACTCAAGGCGCGCCCGGATATGGATGCGCTTGTCGCGCTTGGGGCCGGTTCAGCGTTCCTGTTTTCTGCCCTCGCCGTGCTTGCCCCCGGCGTTTTGCCCCCTGCGGGCATATACTTTGAGGCAGCAGCGGTGATCGTAACCCTGATCCTGATGGGCCGTTGGCTTGAGGCGCGCGCTAAGGGACACACAGGCGACGCCGTGCGCCGCCTTTTGGGCTTGCGCCCGGATACAGCCGAGGTTGAGCGGGATGGGTCCTTTAAGGATATTCCCGTGGATGATGTGCAGATAGGCGACGTGTTGCGCGCACGTCCGGGCGGGCGGATCGCTGTCGACGGCAGTGTGGTTTCGGGCGAGACGCATATCGATGAGGCGATGCTGACCGGAGAGCCGATCCCCGTGCTCAAACGCATCGGCGATCCCGTCAGCGCGGGCACGATTGCGACCAACGGCACGCTGACCTACCGCGCCACTCATGTGGGGCGCGACACGGTTCTGGCCCGCATCACCGCGCTGACCGAGGCGGCCCAAGCCGCGCGACTGCCGGTCGAAGCTTTGGTCAACCGCGTCACGGCATGGTTCGTGCCGATTGTCATGGTTATCGCACTGCTCGCATTCTGCATCTGGTGGGCGCTTGTCGGACTTGGCCCGGCGGTGGTGGCAGGGGTGTCGGTGCTCATTATCGCCTGTCCCTGCGCGATGGGATTGGCCACTCCGATGTCGATCATGGTGGGCACCGGGCGGGCAGCAGAATTGGGTGTCCTCTTTCACAAGGGTGCGGCGCTGCAACGCTTGCAGGATGCACAAGTGATCGCCTTTGACAAAACCGGCACGCTGACGCTTGGACAACCTGCTGTGACGGACATGGCGTCGGAAAACCCTGATACAATGCTGCGCGCCGCGGCGGCGGTTGAACAACACTCTGAACACCCGATTGGTCGGGCAATCGTGGCCGCAGTGCCAGACGTCGCAGGGGATGTAAGCGGGTTCGAAGCCACATTGGGTAACGGGGCGCAGGCACGTGTGGACGGCAAACAAGTCGTGATTGGTAACGCAGCCATGCTGGAAAATGCTGGGATCGCGACCAGTGATGCATGGCTGGCCAAGGCTAAAACTTGGTCCGCAACGGGCGCGACTGCAATCCACGTGGCAATTGATGGCAATCATGTCGGTGCTATCGCTGTCAGCGATCAGGTGCGCCCCGGGGCCGCTGACACGATTGCGCGGATCAAAGACACGGGGCGCGCTGTCGCCATGATCTCGGGCGATGCCAAAGCAACCGCTGATCACGTCGCACGCAGCATCGGGATTGATCATGTGGTGGCCGGCGTCCGCCCGGATGGAAAAGTCGCAGCCCTTGAGGCGTTGCGTTCAACCCATGGTGCCGTGGCCTTTGTCGGTGATGGCATCAACGACGCGCCTGCATTGGCGGCAGCAGATGTTGGTCTGGCGGTGAACGGCGCAAATGAGGCCGCAATCGAAGCGGCGGACGTTGTGATGATGTCGCCAGAGCCCGCCGCCGTTCTTCGGGCGCTCAGTATCAGCGCAGCAACGCTGCGCAACATCCGCCAGAACCTTGGTTGGGCCTTTGGGTACAATGCGCTGCTGATCCCAGTGGCCGCAGGGGTATTGGTCCCGTTTGGGGGGCCGCAACTGTCACCCGCACTGGCGGCACTTGCCATGGCGCTTTCATCGGTTTTTGTGGTCACCAATGCGTTGCGGCTGCGCAAGAAAGGTCAGACATGAACATCTCGCAAGCCTCAAAAGCCACCGGTCTTCCTGCCAAAACTATCCGTTATTATGAAGAGATCGGGTTGATCCAGCCGATGCGCAGTACCAACGGGTACCGGACTTTTACTGACACCAGCCTGCACCAGTTGAACTTTCTGGCGCGTGCCCGTGCGCTGGGGTTTTCGATAGATCACTGCCGCTCACTGCTCGCGCTTTGGGAAGACCGGGATCGGGCGAGCGCAGATGTGCGACGCATTGCGCTCAAACATCTCAATGAAATCGAGAAAAAGATCTCTGATCTGACAGAGATGCGCGACACGCTCGGCGAACTGGTCAGAACCTGTGACGGAGACGGCCGACCAGACTGCCCAATCCTGAACAGCCTGTCGGCAACTTCATTTAGCTGAAATTATTGTGGGGTAGTCGCGCCTGCGCTTTGGGCGAAACCCCAAAACGCATGGCGTGGCTCAGCCGCCTTTGGATCAGCGGCGGCGGTCCCGGCGTGAAGACATGGGCTGGAACGCCACGCCCACGTGTGCCTCGCAATAGGGTTTGCCTTGTTGGACAGGTAGACCGCAGAACCAGAAGTTGTCTGTGGCCGGGTCACCGACGGGCCATTTGCAGGTCCGCTCGGTCAACTCCATCAAGCTGATCTTCTTGGATTTCTTTTCGACTTCATTGACCTTGGCCAGGGCCTCGGGGCTGATCTCATTGGCAGAAGGTTGCGGCGGCAGGGGCTGGCCTGCGGGAATGATCTGTTTGCGGGCCGGCAGGTTTGGCCGCGCTTCGCCGGCGGGGACAGGTTTGATCGCGGGCTCGGTCTTGGGTTGGGGTTGCTTTGGCTTGGCCTCGGCCTTGGGCGCGGCGGGCTTGGCCTTGGCTTCGGTTTTGGCAGGTGTCGCACCACTTCCAGCACGGTTGGACAGGCCCAGCCGGTGGACCTTGCCGATCACGGCGTTGCGGGTCACGCCGCCCAACTCCTTGGCGATCTGGCTGGCCGACTGGCCCTCGCCCCACATCTTCTTGAGAACTTCAACGCGTTCATCAGTCCAGGACATCGGCAGGCTTTCTTAGCTAAAAAGCGACCCCCTCTACAGGGGCCGCCCCAAAATTTCGTATCAGCGCTCTATTCTAATGCTGTGCGCCAAAGTTACAAGGGAGCTTGGCCATGTTTGGGCTGTGTTCGCACTGCTTCGCGCCATGCCAGCAACAGTGCACCCGCAACAATGATGCTGGCCCCCAGTATCGTGACCCCATCCGGGATCACATCGTAAAACAGAACATCATATGCGGCGGCAAAAATCAGCGTGCCGTATGTCAGAGGCGCGACAAAGCTCGCGTCCGCGCGTGCCATCGCATTTACAAAGCAGGTCTGCGCCACAGCCATCGCACATCCAAGGCCCGCCATCAGCGCCCATTGCATAGGCGTGGGCCAAATCCAGACCCAAACAACCGCAAGGCTCGCGATCCCAACACCTATGGCATTGTTCACCACCAGAATAGAAAACGGGTTTTCGCGCCCGGTGAGTTTTTTGATGATGTTTAACTCAAACCCCAGAATGACGGCTGCCGCCAGCGCATACAAAGCGCCGGGTTGGAAACTGTCTGGGGTGGGGCGCAATAGGATCACCGCGCCAACCAATGCAATCAGGGCGGCACTCCACCGCCATTTCCCAACCCGTTCGCCCAACAAGGGAATGGCAAAGATCATACCAAAGACGGGATTGAGAAATGAAATCGCAGTCGCATCCGCCAGTGGAATGTGGGCCACGCTTGCAAACATGAGCGTCAAGCCAGCCCAACCGCCCAAAGTGCGGGTCACATGCAGCCCCAGATGCGGGCGTTGCAGGGTGGGGCGCAGGATGGCTGCAACCGTGGCAAAGCTCAAAAACGCAAAAAGAAACCGCCCGAACACGACCTGAAACGGATGCAGAGGTGTTCCAAACTGCGTGCTTGCCAGTGTCTTGGCGATCAGAGTTGTGGCCGCAATGAAGGCACAGGCCACCGCAATCAGTATCGCTGCCAGAGCAGGGTTATGGGGTTTTGCGGTATACATGCAGGGCCCTTGCGCCCGATCCTTCACCTGATGCAAGCGAAAAGGGCTGGCGCAAAACCAAAGCTTGCGCTAGTTCACGTGCATGATCAAAAAACGCGCCTTCCTCCGACGAAACGCATAACGCAGTTAACCCTGCGCTTGATCCCGTTGCACTTACTTGCAACACCACTTCACTCTCAATTTTGTTGACCCTGCCCCGTGGCTCATGCACCAACGCAGTCATGCCACAAGGCCACCCAGATAGGATGATCCCCATGATCGCTTCCGTTTTGCCAACCTATAATCGTGCCCCCTTTAGCTTTGTAAAAGGCGAAGGCTCCTGGCTGATCGAGGCGGACGGGCGACGTTTTCTTGATCTGGGGGCGGGGATCGCTGTGAACGTGCTTGGTCATGCTAACCCTGCATTGACAGAGGCGCTGACCGCGCAGGCGGGGTCCGTCTGGCACACTTCGAACCTCTATGAGATTCCACAGCAAAAAGCGTTGGCGGATAAACTGGTCGACGCGACCTTTGCCGACACCGTGTTCTTTACGAACTCGGGCACTGAATCCTGTGAGTTGGCTGTAAAAATGGCGCGCAAATACTGGTACGAAAAAGGACATCCGGAACGCACCGAGATCATCACATTCTCGGGCAGTTTCCATGGCCGCTCATCTGCTGGGATCGCTGCAGCGGGTTCTGAGAAAATGACCAAGGGCTTCGGCCCGCTCTTGCCTGGTTTTGTTCATCTGCCGTTTGCAGATCACGAAGCCATCGCCCCGGCAATCACGCATCACACGGCTGCGATCATGATCGAACCTGTGCAGGGTGAGGGTGGTATCATACCTGTGCCAGATCAATGCCTGAAGGGTTTGCGCGATCTGTGTGACGAACATGGGATCCTTTTGATCCTTGACGAGGTGCAGTGCGGTGTGGGCCGGACCGGTAAATTGTTTGCACACGAATGGGCGGGCATTGAACCTGACATCATGATGGTGGCCAAGGGCATCGGTGGGGGCTTCCCTCTGGGTGCTGTGCTGTCCACGGAAAATGCGGCGAGCGGCATGACCGCAGGAACCCATGGGTCCACATATGGTGGCAACCCGTTGGGCTGTGCTGTTGGCAACGCGGTGATGGATGCTGTCAACACGCCCGAATTTCTGGACGATGTGAATCGCAAGGCGGGCGCATTGCGCCAAAAGCTCGAAGGCTTGGTCGCAGCCCATCCTGACATGTTCGAAAGCGTACGTGGGCAGGGCCTAATGATCGGCATCAAATGCAAGGCCACAAATACGGACATTGTGCAGGCCGGTTATGACCAGCAAGTCCTGACTGTGCCGGCAGCGGACAACACAATCCGTCTTCTCCCACCGCTGAACATCACGGACGAAGAGATTGGCGAGGCCGTTGATCGCCTCGACAAGGCGGCTGCCTCCCTCGCGGCGTAGTCGCTCTTTCGTATCCAACCATCCTCGGAGGCCCGGGGGCAGATTGCCCTCGGTGCTCTCCATTCAAGAGACCAATGCTATGACCCATTTTTTAGACATTCACACCACCGCACCCACAGACTTGCGGACCATCATTGACGACGCGCAATCCATGAAAAAGGCACGCGCAGGTCGCCCAAAGGGGCAACTCGATGACGACCAGCCCCTTGCCGGGCACATGGTCGCTCTGATCTTTGAAAAGCCATCGACGCGAACCCGCGTGTCCTTTGATGTCGGCGTACGCCAGATGGGTGGGCAGACAATGGTGTTGTCCGGCAGTGATATGCAGCTTGGCCACGGTGAGACGATCGCTGACACGGCGCGTGTCCTGTCCCGCTATGTCGACCTGATCATGATCCGCACGTTCGAAGAGGCTACGCTACTTGAGATGGCAGAGCACGCGACGGTTCCAGTCATCAATGGGCTGACCAACCGCACTCACCCCTGCCAGATCATGGCGGACGTGATGACGTTCGAGGAACACCGCGGACCCATCAAAGGAAAAAAAGTCGTTTGGTCTGGCGACGGGAACAACGTGTTTGCGAGCTTTGCCCATGCGGCGAAACAGTTCGAATTCGATCTTGTGTTCACCGGACCTGAGCCACTTGACCCAGAACGCAGTCTAGATGGCCTGTATACCACCGTGAGAAATCCGGATGAGGCGGTCGCAAATGCGGACCTTGTTGTGACGGACACATGGGTGTCGATGCACGATCCGCAATCCGCGCGTGAAAGGCGACACAACCAGTTGCGCGGCTATCAGGTTAATGCCGACCTCATGGCCAAATCCAAGCCCGACAGTCTGTTCATGCACTGCCTGCCCGCCCATCGCGACGACGAGGCTACGTCCGAAGTCATGGATGGTCCGCATTCAGTCATCTTTGACGAGGCCGAAAACCGCCTGCATGCGCAAAAGGCAATCATGCGTTGGTGTCTGGGCGTTTGAACATACCCCGCATAGCGGTCGCCGGGGCAGGCAGTATCGGCTGCTTTGTCGGGGGGCTGTTGCGTGATGCAGGATTTGACGTCCGATTTCTAGGGCGCGCGGGGGTGATCAACGCGGTCACCCAAGATGGGCTTAGGCTCACGGACTTTGACGGGCTCAGCCTAGAGGTGGGCGGTATTACTGGGTCTGACGATCCTGAAACTGCTCTGGCGGGCGCCGATTTGTTGCTGGTCTGTGTCAAGTCCGGGGACACCGAAGCGATGGGGCGCCTGATTGCGACCCATGCGCCTGATGCTCAGGTGATCAGCCTTCAAAATGGTGTCGACAATGCCGCGCGGTTGCGCGCAGTTTTGCCGCGTGCCGATGTGCGCGCTGCGATGGTGCCGTTCAACGTGGTGTCGCGCGGCCTGGGCCAGTACCACCGCGCGACATCGGGCGATATTCTGGTTGAGGCGGGTCCGATGCCTGACCTGTCCTGCGCCCACCTGATCTGGCAAGCGGTTGATAACATTGAGTCCATCCAGTGGGGCAAATTGCTGATTAACCTCGGTAATGCGGTCAATGCGCTGGCTGATATGCCGTTGCTTGAGCAGTTGCAGGATCGCGCGTGGCGGCGTGTGCTGGCCGATCAGATGACGGAGGCCCTGCGCATACTGAGGGTTGCCGGGATCACGCCCGCCAAAACCACTGCCGCACCACCACATATCATTCCGCATGTACTGCGCCTCCCTACACCGTTGTTTCGTGTGGTTGCTGCAAGCATGCTGACGATTGACGCACATGCGCGTTCGTCAATGTGGGATGACCTCAAACAGGGGCGAAAGACCGAGATTGATGCGCTTCAGGGGGCGATACTGGATCTTGCCGAGCGCCATGGGCGGCAGGCCCCCTTGAATGCGAGGATGCGCGCCTTGGTTCGCGCGGCAGAAGACGCCGATGCAGGCCCGCCGGGGCTCACTGCCAGCGATATTCGTGCCTAGGCTTGCGCGTCAGACCCTGCTCTCTATGGTCGTCGAAAAGGAATATGGGGGCCCATTATGGCAGCAGACATAGGCGTTTACGGACTGGGCACTATGGGGAGCGCATTGGCGCTTAATCTTGCCGAGAAAGGCTTTGAGGTTGCCGTCTCCAACCGTGAGGCCGATTGGATCGGCCCCTTTCTCAACGAAGCCGAAGGGCTGACAGGCGCAGTGCGTGGCTACGAAGACCTGATGGATTTTATCAATGCTATCAAAGCGCCGCGCACGATCCTTTTTATGATCCCATCTGGTGCGCCGATGGATGCCATGATCAAGGAAGTGACCCCGCTGCTGAGCGATGGCGACACGATTATTGACGGAGGCAACGCGGATTTCAACGACACCCGCGCGCGCACGAAACGGCTGGAAGGCACGGGTGTGCATTTCGTCGGCATGGGCGTGTCGGGCGGTGCGGAAGGCGCGCGTCATGGCCCCTCGATGATGGTGGGTGGGTCGGATCATGCATGGGCTCAGTTTCGCCCCATGGCCGAAGCTATTGCGGCCCGGTTCGAGGGTGATCCTTGCGTGGCGCATGTTGGTCCTGACGGGGCTGGTCACTTCGTAAAGACCGTGCACAACGGAATTGAATACGCTGATATGCAAATGATTGCAGAGGTTTACGGCATTCAGCGTGATATGGCTGGTATGGCCCCTGCAGATATTGGTGCTATGTTCGGGCGCTGGGCGGATGGCCCGCTGGCCTCATACCTTGTCGAGATTTCGCACTCGGTTCTGCAAGCTGTTGATGCCGAGACAGGCAAGCCGGTGATCGATGTGATCCTTGATTCCGCCGGGCAAAAGGGAACGGGTCGTTGGACCGTGATTGAAGCGCTCAAACTGGGGCAATCCGCGTCGGCTATTGAAGCTGCGGTCGGGGCGCGTGGTTGGTCCTCGCAAAAAGAGGTGCGGGTGGCCGCGCAGGATGTGCTGGAGTCGGGGGCCAGTGCACCGGCAACGCCGAGTGAGGATGATCTGGCCAGTGCTATGCTGGCCGGCCGCATTCTGGCCCATGCACAGGGTTTCGCGGTTCTATCAACAGCTTCGGAAGCATTTGAGTGGTCGTTGGGAATGGCCCGGATTGCCGAGATCTGGCGGGCGGGCTGCATCATTCGCTCTGCACTGCTGGACGAGTTTGCAGATGCGTTCCGAGGCGAACTTCCATTTGGTCAGATGATCCTTGCTTCAGCCATGGCTGCACGTTTGGAAAGCACGGTGCCTGGCCTGCGCCGGGTCGTTGCCTCAGCGACCCTTGCCGGTCAGCCTGTACCCGCCTTGTCTGCGGCCTTGTCATGGCATGACAGCATGTCTCGTGCGCGCGGGACGGCGGATATGATTCAGGGATTGCGCGACTACTTTGGTAATCATGGATTTAAGAGAGTGGACAGAGATGGCGACCATCACGGGTCATGGGGGTGACTCACCCTTTGTTTTTAAAGTTTGCTGGGCGAAAACGGCTGTGCACCGATGATGCACGGATTTGGGGACGTTAACCCACCTTGCAGTGATGCGGCGGACGCGCGCTGCGCGACGCCATGCTTCAGGGGGCTCTGCCCCCGTCCTTCGGACTCCCCTGGGATTTTTGAAAATCAGAGAAGGGCAGAGGCCGCCACGTAAGTCAGAAGTGTCTTCTGCCTTATTTGCGCGGCTTAGCACGTAAGGTCGGGTCGGCCTGGGTTGGGTCTTCTGGCCATGGGTGTTTGGGGTACTGCCCGCGCATGTCTTTGCGTACATCTTCGTAGCTTGTCGCCCAGAAGCGGGGCAGGTCGGAGGTGACTTGCACGGGACGCTGGGCGGGCGAGAGCAGGGTGACTTGCAGCGGGGTTTGGCCGACCATCGGGTGCCGGGTCACGCCGAACATCTCTTGTAGCCGCACGGAGATGCCGGGTGTGGCCTCGTCATAATCAATTGCAATTTTGCGCCCCAGCGGCGTTTCAAAGTGGCCCGGAACGGTGCGGTCGAGGGTTTGCATATTGTCCCAGCCCAGCAGCGATTGCAGGGCTGGCAGGATATCGAAGGCCTTCCAGTCTGCCTGAGAGCGTACACCGGTCAGGTGGGGCAGGAGCCAGTCTTCGAGCGTGGTCATGAGGTGGGTCTCGCTCAGGTCGGGGAAGTCCTGCCCCATGAGAGCGGCGCGCGCTATTAGTCGTCGGGCGGCGCGGGAGGGGTTCAATCCCAAGTCAGCAATCCCGTCCAGCATGGCCCGCGCCACGTCTTGATCCGAGGCGTCCGGCCAGTGCTTGTCCTCAAGCACAAGCGCACCAAAAACACGTTGCTGGCGTGACTGAACGCTGCGGCTGCGTTTGGACCACTGGCAGATGTTCTGCCATTTGATCTGATCGCCAAAGAGGGCCTCGAGGGCGCTGTCGCTGAACGCCACCGCCTGTCTGATCCGCGCCTCGCGGGGATCGCCGTCAAGGTCCGTGGCCACGATAAGGCGATGCCCGGACAGTGCGTCACCCGGTGGCAGGATCGCGCCCTTGCCACCTGACAAAACAAAGCGCGGGGCGTCGCCTGTGCGGCGCAGCCCGATGCGGTCGGGGTAGGCGAGGGCGGCCATGTCGCCCAGATCCAGTGGAAGCCTGTCTGGCGCGCTGCGTCTTAACCGCTTGGCCTCGTCCCGGATGCGCGCCAGCGAGCCGCGATGCGCGTCCGCAAATGCGTTTGGATCATTGAGGGCCCGCATGCGCAGGGCGAGGTCTGTGCCCCGGTTGCGCAGGGGGTCGCGTTCGGCCAGCAGAGCGGCAAGGGGGGCGGCCTGTTTGCCAGCCGTGACCAGCATGTGCGCGAGACGCGGATGTAGTGGCTGGCGCGCAAGGGCGCGACCGTGATCTGTAATCCTCAGATTTTCGTCCAGAGCGCCGAGCATCTGAAGCAGGCTTTGCGCTTCTTTCAAGCGCCCTTCGTGCGGCGGGGTAACAAAGCGCAAGCTCTCTCCACTGCCCCAGAGGCTAAGTTCGAGGGTAAAGCCTGCGAGATCTCCGCTGGCGATTTCTGGGGGCGGGAAGGCGGCCAAAGCCCCGTCTTCGCCTTTGGTCCACAATTTGTAGGCCGTGCCAGGTGCGACCCGGCCTGCGCGCCCCATCCGCTGTGTCGCTTCGGCGCGCGTGACCCGTTCGGTCACCAGTCGTGACATACCGGAGGCGGCATCGAATTGGGCACGCCGGGACCGCCCCCCGTCGACCACGATGCGGATGCCCGGGATTGTCAGTGAGGTTTCGGCGATGGAGGTGGCGAGGACGACCTTGCGCTGTTTCGATGGCGTGATGGCGGCGCGTTGGGCTTTGAAATCCATTGCTCCGAACAGAGGGTGGGCCGTCGTGCCTGTTGGCAGGTGCGGTTCGATCAGAGACAGGGCGCGCCGGATTTCGCCCTCGCCCGGAAGGAAGGCAAGCAGAGACCCCTCGGCCTCTGAAAGAGCGTGCAGGATCAGGTCGGCCATCGCAGCTTCGAACCTTTTGTCTTTGGGGATCGGTTTGGGCAGCCAGTGGGGCGCGACTTCGAAACTTTTGCCTTCGCTGGTGAGGATGGGGGCCTGCATCACCTCGGCCACGGGGGCGGCGTCCAGTGTGGCGGACATTGCCAGTAGGATCAGGTCGTCGCGCAGGGCGTCAGCCACCTCAAGGCAGAGCGCGAGACCGAGATCGGCGTTAAGCGAGCGTTCGTGGAATTCATCAAAGATGACGGCGCCGATCCCCGGCAGGTCTGGGGCGTCTTGCAACATGCGGGTCAGGATGCCTTCGGTGACGACTTCGATCCGCGTGTTCGGGCCAACGGTGCTGTCGCCCCGGATGCGGTAGCCGACGGTCTGGCCAGTTTTTTGCCCCAATGTCATGGCCATCCTGTCAGCGGCAGCCCGCGCTGCGAGGCGGCGGGGTTCCAGCATCAGGATTTTGCCGTCTGTCAGTCCTGCTTCAAGCATCGCAAGTGGGACGCGTGTGGTCTTGCCAGCCCCGGGAGGGGCTTGCAGCACGGCGCGCCCCGCATCACGCAGAGTGTTGATCAGATCGGGCAGTATTGCGTCGATGGGGAGTGTGGCGGTCATGGGCCGCCTTATGGCTGAAGCGCACCCTCGCGCCAACACTGGACATTTGCCTGTGCCTTTCCCACAACGAAGCGGAAAGGGGACGGGCGATGGACACCACGGATCTGGCAGACAGAATTGCGCGCGGCGAGCGTCGGGCGCTGGCCCGTGGCATCACTCTGGTGGAAAGTGCGCGCGTCGATCATCAGGCGCAGGGGGCCGAGGTCATCGCCGCCTTGCCCCGCGACCGGCAGGCCCTGCGCATTGGGTTATCGGGCACGCCGGGGGTGGGCAAGTCCACCTTTATCGAGGCCTTTGGCATGATGCTGATTGGGCAGGGTTTGCGCGTTGCTGTGCTGGCCGTTGATCCCAGCTCGGCTCGCTCAGGTGGGTCGATCCTTGGGGACAAAACCCGCATGGATCGTTTGAGCCGTGAGCCGGGTGCGTTTATTCGTCCTTCTCCCAGTCGCACCCATCTGGGTGGCGTGGCGCGCCGCACTCGCGAGGCGGTGGCCTTGTGCGAAGGGGCGGGGTTTGACGTGGTGCTGATCGAAACCGTTGGGGTTGGTCAGTCAGAAACGGTTGTGGCGCAGATGGCGGACCTGTTCCTGTTGCTGCTGGCCCCTGCGGGCGGAGACGAGTTGCAGGGGGTCAAGCGCGGCATCATGGAGATGGCTGACATGATCCTGATCAACAAAGCGGACGGGGATTTGAAACCGGCCGCCACGCGCACTTGTGCGGACTACGCCGGGGCATTGCGTCTGCTGCGCAAGCGGCCGCAGGATCCTGAGGGGTACCCCCGCGCGATGATGGTCTCGGCACTTGCGGAAGAAGGGTTGGAAGCGGCCTGGGCGGATATGCAGACCCTTGTCGACTGGCGGCGGCGCGAGGGCTTTTTCGACGCAACACGTGCAGCTCAAGCCCGCTATTGGTTTGAGGAAGAGGTCCGTCAGGCGCTACTTTCACAGCTGGACGACCCAAGGGTGCGCGCCGGTATGGACGATTTGGCCGCACATGTGGCGCAGGGTGATTTGACCCCCGTTGCCGCTGCTCTTGAACTGGTTCAGACGCATTTGCGCCGATAACGTTGCGATTGCCTGTTTCGACCCCGCCGGAGGGGTTGACGCGGACGCCAACCGCGCCTAATCACCCAACACCAGATTCCCGGGTGCTGCCAGCGGCACCCTTTTTATATGTGCGAGCGCCTGACCCTCGCAACAAATCACGAGGTACGCCCATGTCGCGTGTATGCGAATTGACCGGAAAAGGCCCGATGACTGGCAACAATGTCAGCCACGCCAACAACAAAACGCGTCGTCGGTTCTTGCCGAACCTGAACGATGTGACCCTGCAGTCCGAAACACTGGGCCGCGGCATCAAGATGCGCATTTCAGCAGCTGCCCTGCGCACAGTAGACCACCGCGGTGGTCTGGACGGTTTCATGGCCAAAGCCAAAGACGCCGAGCTGTCCCCTGGCATGCTGAAAGTAAAAAAAGAGATCATGAAGGCCCGAGCCGCCGACGCATAAGCGCCGGACTTGTCCTGAAGACATTGCCCCGTCTGCTACCGCAGGCGGGGTTTTTTGTCGCGCTAGTGGGCGGTTTCGCGCAGTTGAGTGCGTCCCCCCGGTCCGATACACCGGCTCCATGATGCGATCCCTTTTATCTCTGTTGCTGTGCGCGGTGTTTGTGATGACAAGTCACACAACAGGCGCGGCGCGTGGATCTGACAGGGCCGTCGATCACATGGTGCTGTGCGTCGGCGCGCAATCGGTTGTGGTCTATATCGGGGCCGACGGTGCGCCTGTGTCCGTGCCCCATCATTGTCCGGATTGTGCCTTGCATGCGCTCGACGTGTTGGAGCCGGGTGGGTCCTTGGTTGGGTCCGCCCCTGTTTACGCCCATCATGCCGTCCCCGCGCAGGAACCTGCACGGATCGTCAGTGCATCATTTCATGGTATGGCGCGGGCGCCTCCGATTCTGATCTGAGCCAAGCCCTTCAAAACGACAACTCAGATCAAAAAAGGGGACACACATGTCCTATCGTACACGCGCTTTGGCCTTTGCCACGGCGACCCTGTTTGCCCTTCCTGCCTTTGCCGACAGCATCATGGTGATGGATCCCTATGCCCGCGCGGCCAGCCCGGCAGCCAAGTCAGGCGCTGCTTTTATGACACTGCACAACATGTCCCAGCAGGATGACCGTCTGATCGCAGTGCGCACGGATGCGGCCAAGCGGGTTGAGCTTCATACCCACAAAGAGACGGGCGACGGCATCATGCAAATGATGGAGGTCGAAGACGGGTTTCCCGTGGCAGCGGGCGAGATGATCCAGCTTAAGCGCGGCGGCGAACACGTCATGCTCATGGGCCTGACGGGCCCACTGGAACAAGGTGCCGACATCAGTGTGACGCTGGTTTTCGAGACTGCGGGCGAGGTTGAGGTGAGCATACCTGTCGACAATGAACGCGCGCCGGGTGCTGGAGCACATGGCGGGCACGATAACAAGTCGAACTGATCAGCGAGGGCGGGCGGAGGACACCTCCGCCTTAGCCCTAGCCGTTCAGGACGTCGTCTACCCATTGCGGCACCGTTTCAGAGGCCTTGCCGGGCCGCGTGTCTTCAAACAAGTCCACGGTTTGGGATGGGTCGAGGTTCATCTCGACTGTGCGCGCGCCCACATACCTTGCCATCTGCACAAATCCGGCCGCGGGATAGACGTTGCCGGAGGTGCCGATCGCCGCAAAGATGTCTGCCTGTGCCAGCGCGGCCTCGATCCGCTCCATATGATAGGGGATTTCGCCGAACCAGACGATGTCGGGGCGCGCTGTGGGTTGGGCGCAGGTTGGGCAGGCCTCGCCAACTTCCATATGCAGCGGGGCCGTCCAGCGGTGCCCGCAATTGCTGCATAGGGCGGAAGCCAGTTCACCATGCATGTGTACAACGTCGCTGCCGCCTGCCTTTTCATGCAAAGAATCCACGTTTTGGGTGACCAGCAGCACCTCGCCCTTGTGTTCGGCCTGAAGGCGCGCGAGCGCTGCGTGACCGGCATTGGGGACGGCCTCGTGTGCCTGCGCGCGGCGGGCGTTGTAAAAGTCGACGACCAGTGTCGGGTTGCGTGCGAATCCTTCGGGAGTTGCAACATCTTCGATTCGGTGTTGGGCCCATAACCCGCCTTCGTCGCGAAAGGTGCCGAGGCCGCTTTCGGCGGAGATGCCTGCGCCAGTCAGAATCACGATTGAGGGGTGGGTCATTGTGGCCTCACTTTTGTTAGTGCTGCGCAGTACGAAACTGCCTCATGCCTCAATCAGCCGCAGCTCTCCGGCGAGCCATGGGAGGTGCGACAGAGCTGGGTCGATCATATGTGTCTGGATCAGGCGGCGCATCGTGTTTGCCACATCTGTTGGCACGTCGCCGGCCCAATCTGCGCTGGCAAACAGAGAAATCGTGCGTGAGAAAGGCGCAATAGGCAGGGCGAAGGCTTCGACGTTGTCATGAAACCGCCCGGCCCGCATGAAACCCAGTGGCGTTGTCACCGCCCAGCCAATGCCGCGCGCCACCATGGCCATCAGGGCCAGATGACTGCCAATCTCGAACCGGTCCTGCAAATCCAGCTTTTGGCGCGCCAGATGTGCTTCGATCTGCCGGGAGATCAACTGATCACGCTCGTAACGCAGAAAAGGCAGGGAAGTCAGGCTGCCCAGCAGGTCGCCGTGTTGTGCGGCCCCTTTGGGTGCAACGAGGATAAACGGATCACGTGCTAACGGGTATTCGATCACTCCGTCCCGCATCACGCCGTCACTGGCCGAAATCGCCATATGCAGGCGTTTATCGGTGATCGCTTGCAGGATTTCGTGGCTGGGCGCAGTGGCCAGCGTGAATTTGCACCGAGTCAGGCTGTCGGCAAGGATGGTGACCAGCCGGGGCGTCAGATCATTCTCAAAATCGTCGATCACTCCGATGGACAGCGCCGAGAGGTGGGCGAGGTCCATCACCGTCAGTTCTGATTGCGCCAGACGCAGTTGGGACAGCGCAGCTTCGGCGCGGGCAAGAAAGCTGTGGCCTGCCGGGGTCAGCCGCATGGGTCGCTTGGCGTGATCAATAAGGTCGGTGGCCAGTGCGGTTTCGAGATTGCGTAACTGCTGACTGACGGCAGGTTGGCTGAGGCCGGTGGCATTAGCCGCCTGAGCCACAGAACCGGTAGCGGCCAGTGCCTCAAAAACTTCGAGGCCGCGCAGTGTCACACCTTTGCTCAACATATCCCGATCCTTACCGCAGTTTCGCGTTTATTGAAACTACGGGGCTTTCGGTCAATGAAAAATACAGTGACTGCTACCACATATTTCAATTTTGCGATGATAGCATGCACTTGCCAGCACGGGTCGCGCTGGGCATCATGGGGCCATGAAGATTGCCACCGCCTCTTATCCGCTGGATGTCCTGCCCGACTGGGCGGCCTACGAGGACAAGTTGACAGCGTGGGTCAGTGAGGCCGTCGATGCCGGTGCTGACCTGCTGGTCTTTCCCGAATACGCTGCGATGGAGCTTGCGACGCTGGCAGGGCTGGACGTCGCGGGCGATCTGGAGGCCTCGCTGTTTGCTGTGTCTGATCGTTTGGCGGACGCGGATGCGTTGCATGCGCATTTGGCCAGCGCCTATGGCGTGCATATCCTTGCCGGGTCGGGTCCGGCCACTGATGCGCTGCCCGAAGGGGTTACACGTCCAGTCAACCGAGCGCGCCTGTTTGCGCCCAGTGGGGCCGTGGGCGTGCAGGACAAGCAGATCATGACCCGTTTTGAGGCTGAGGAGTGGGATGTTGTCCCCGGTGGGCCGTTGCAGTTGTTTGAGACGAGCCTCGGCAAAATCGGCATTCTGATTTGTTACGACAGTGAGTTTCCCCTTTTGGGGCGGGCCTTGGCTGAGGCAGATATTCTTCTGGTCCCGTCTGTCACCGAGGCGATGAGCGGTTATTCCCGAGTACGCATTGGCGCACAGGCCCGTGCCCTTGAAAATCAATGCGTTACCGTGATGTCATCCGTAGTGGGCGCGGCGGCGTGGTCACCGGCTGTGGACATCAGCACAGGCGCGGGCGGTATATTTGGCCCGCCAGATCGCGGCTTTCCCGAAACAGGTGTTATCGCGCTTGGGGAACTCAACGTACCCGGTTGGGTCTATGGTGAAGTTGATCTGGACGTGATTGCAGCGGTGCGCGCTGACGGTGTCGTACTCAACCGCCGCCACTGGACGTTGCAACAGGGCCGTGCCGATCCGGTCACAGTCACGCGGCTGGCTTGATTACCCCTTGAATTATGGCACCAGCGGGCGCATTTAGTGGCGCGTCCGCCTGCGCGCGGGCCTGAGGTAACAAAGGAGAGACCATGGCCAAGGAAGATACGCTCGAATTTCCCGGTGTCGTTAAGGAACTCCTGCCAAATGCGACGTTTCGGGTCGAGCTTGAAAATGGCCATGAGATCATCGCACACACGGCAGGAAAAATGCGCAAGAACCGTATCCGCGTTCTGGCAGGCGACAAAGTGCAGGTCGAAATGACCCCCTATGACCTGACCAAAGGTCGCATCAACTACCGGTTCAAGTAAGCTCGATCCATGGCATTTGTGCTGGGATCTGGCAGCCCGAGACGGCTTGAGCTTCTCGGGCAATTGGGCCTTGTGCCTGACGCCATCCGCGCCCCCGACATCGACGAAGACCCGATCAAGGGCGAGTTGCCTCGCCCTTACTGTGCGCGCATGGCCCGCGAGAAGGTCGCCGCTGTTGAGGCTGATGATGAGGACGTTGTGTTGTGCGCCGATACCACGGTTGCACTGGGGCGGCGTATCTTGGGCAAACCCGCCGATGCGGATGAGGCACGTGAGTTCTTGACCGCGTTGTCGGGCCGCCGCCACCGGGTGATCACCGCCATCGCTGTGCGCAAAGGAGCGCGCATCTGGGAAAAGGACGTGGTCAGCACGGTGCGGATGAAGGCTCTGTCCGCTTCTGAGATGGCCGCCTACATCGCCAGCGAGGATTGGCGCGGCAAAGCAGGGGGCTATGGCATTCAAGGGCCTGCGGGCGCGTTGATCCCGTGGATATCGGGTTCGTTTACAGGCATTGTCGGTCTGCCTCTGGCCGAAACGGCCGGGGTACTCCAGGCCGCTGGATTGAGGGTTTGGACATGAAGGGTCGTCAGATTTTTCTGGATCACGTTGGGGGGCGCGAGGCCTCTGCTTTGATGGAAGATGGCCGATTGATCGATCTGCTCATCGAGGGGGATCGCCCACGCCCCGGTACGGTCTATTCCGCTGTGACGGACCGGCCTGTGGCTGGGCAGGGCGGGCTGTTCCTCAAGACACCGGACGGGCAGGCGTATCTGCGCGGGGTCAAGGGAATCGGCGCGGGTGAAGTTTTACAAGTGCAGGTCACAGGCTACGCCGAACCGGGCAAGGCCATTCCGGTCTCCCACAAGCTATTGTTCAAAAGCCGCTATGCAATTGTGACACCGGATGCGCCGGGGCTGAACCTATCGCGCAGCATCCGGGACGACGATGTCCGTGATGAACTGCTCGTTCTGGCGCATGAAGGCATGGAAGGCAGCGAGATGGGTCTGATCCTGCGCTCTGCCGCGGCAGGGGCCGAAGCGGATGAGGTGGCCGAGGACATTGCCGCAATGCGCGGGGTGGCCGAGTCCGTTTTGGAGGATGCAAGCGCCGGGCCGGAAGTTTTGGCGCAGGGTGATGGCCCGCACGTTCTGGCATGGCGCGATTGGGTGGATCCGGCAGATGTGGTGACGGATGCGGACTGTTTTGAAGATCACGGCGTTCTGGACGCCATAGATTCTGCACGCGGCGATCAGGTGACGTTGGGGGCACAGGCGTCGATGTTCATCGAACCGACCCGCGCGCTGGTTGCTGTAGATGTGAATACGGGCGCTGACGGCTCCTTTGCGGCCGGACTGAAGGCGAACATGGCGTGCGCGCGCGCTCTGCCAGCAGCCTTGCGTGTGCGCGGTCTTGGCGGTCAGGTTGTGCTTGATCTGGCGCCGATGCCCAAGAAAGAACGGCGGAGTTTTGAGGGTGCGCTACGGGCGGCCTTTCGCACGGATGACGTGGATACGGTTCTGGCCGGGTGGACACCGCTCGGCCACTACGAATTGCAGCGCAAACGCGCGCGATTGCCACTGAGTGAAGTGCTGGCATGAGTTGCCCAATCTGCCAACGCGAGACCGTTGCCGCCTTTCGCCCTTTTTGCTCGCGCCGCTGCTCGGACATAGATCTGGCACGCTGGATGAGTGGTGGTTATGCCATCCCGTCTGAGCGAGAAGAAGATCAGGATGTCGAGACCGATGAGGGCCATACAACACACTGACCTCCCAATGTTCTAAGGAGGTGCATTTTTTGTCGGTTTTTCTATGGACAGTGTTTGGCCGACGTCCTATCACGCCTCCACCCAGAAGGTCAGCGCCTTCATCCCGTGCCCGGGTAGCTCAGGGGTAGAGCAGTGGATTGAAAATCCTCGTGTCGGTGGTTCGATTCCGCCCCCGGGCACCACTTAACATAATGAAATAAATAGACTTTATAACGAAGTTGCGCTGGCAGCTTTATGTGCGTTGGCGTGGCCGTACCACGTCTGTACCATTTAGTACCACTTTAACACATATTTCAGACGCCTTAATTTCGAGGCTACCTGGGATACCTCTCCCAATTCGAGTGGGATGTGGCAAATCACGCTCGACTAATAAACGCGCCTTCGGACACGAGCCATCGTTCGCAGAATGAGCTCAGCTATCTGCCGTTCGGTGCCTGCTTAGGTACGCCTCAATTTCATCTGCTCAGCAATCTTCATGAGCGCGCCAGCGCATTCATAACCACAAACCTCTGCTTCTCAAAATGGGCCCAGGTCTACGACAACGCAAAGATGACAACGGCTTTGATCGACCGGCCCACACACCGACATCACATCCTAGAAACAGGCGATGACAGCCACCGGTTCCAACAATGGATCATCGTCGGGCGAGTACACGATTGTCTAGGTGGATCGCCGTATTGGTGTACTCGCGCTTCAGCGTCTCAAGCAGCACTTTGGCCTTGAACTCTGGCGAATGGTTCTTGCTTCTTGACAACTCTGATCAAATTCTCGGCGGTTGGCACAGCTGACGGTAACTATTTCATGAGTTTTGCCGAAGCCATACACTGTTACATCCTGAATTCGACCCCAGTGAGTAAAAACGCTTGAACTAACTGCGCTTATCCCTTTCTCTCCAAGAATTGACGGCGTTCTGAACACCGCCATGATATGCCGCCCCTCTGGGCCGTCACCAACTTTCGGCTATTTCTCGAGCAGAGCTCCGGTCAGGCGCTCTGCGCCTAATGTTTGCGTCCACTCGCCGAACGGGAGGTTACCGGTGTTCCGGCTGGAACCGCGTTCAAATCACGGAAAGAGCATTTGGAAAAGCGGTTCGGCACCGGTCTTTCTAGGAGGCAAAAAGCCCAGTTCGTTCACTGCCCGACCGGCGCACGGCAAAGCCATGCCGCGGTAAGAAAAGATCAAAAGCTTCTGCTATACCAGCCGCTTCCAAATCGCTACTCTCGCCCGACATGTGTAGAATCTCCAGATCAAGCCTGAAGTCTTACACCTTGACCATCTTCTTTCCTTTGTTTTGGGCGCGATCTTTGATGCTCCACCTCTCCAACCGTTTCCGTTGCATCTCAACAATATCGCTTGGAACATCATGAACATTTGGGAATTGTCCTTCCAGCGTGATGATGGTCACGTCGTCAGACATTTCGTAGTACTTTGCTACTTCCCAACATTTTGTCATCGTGTTGGCGACCGCAACGTTTTTGCCTTGTGCGAGCGCTTCTCGTGTCGCGCGCTCACATTGGTCGTGGCAATATTGCAGTCGGCTGCGGTCGTATTTGTAGGTTCCGTCTTCATCAATCATGAACTGATCGGCTTCGAAGACGTGGTCGACAACTCCTGCCAATAACAGGGTATTGGCCAAAGTGGTTTTCCCAGACCCAGACGGGCCGCGCAGGAGGTAAAGCATTCATTTCTCCCCTTTCAAGATTTTCGTTTTTGGACAGTGCGGCAGCGGTTACCCGCCGCCGCACCTGCCTATTCATCCGTCGAAGTCTGTTCTTCGAGGTTGGCAAAAAAGACTATAGCGCCTGCACGAATTGCGTCGTCGGTTGCTCTTCTTTGATATGCTGTCACCGCGGGACCACAATATTCTTTCAGGGCGTTTAACCCTCTTGCGGAAAAGCCTTTTTTCGCACGCGCAATGGTAAGTACGGCTTCAAAATCCATATCGGCATATAGTTTATGGGTGAGCCTCATCGAGGCAATATCTCCAATACGTTGCCATTTGAAATCCGAAACCGACCAAAATTCGTATGGTTCCGGATCGTCGGAGAATGATGCGAACTCAGGTCGTCTGGATACTGTTGCTACTGAATTGCGCAAGCTTCGGTCGTTCAGTGGCATGCTCCAAAAGTGTTCAGCAACCATTGCAATGGCAATCTGTTGGATAGGAGTCAGATCAGTGGGGCTATTCTCGTCGTCCAACGAACAGCACTCTTGGGAGTCGGGCCAGACAAACAGGACTTCTTCCAGAAGTAGCTCTGTCCTTTGACTTGTTGCGTCCAACACGCGCAACCAAAAGTCGTGCGTTAGCATAGGAAAATCAGCGCAGATACAGTGCATTAAGCGCTCCAAGCCGCGAGAGATGACGTCATGCGCTGGAATTGTGTCGCGGTTGCGCCAAAACTCTCCAAAGTTCGAGGTGGCGATGTGTTTAAGAGGGTACAAAAGGTCAGGTTTCTTTGGCGAGAGTGCCAAGAACTCTTGCAATGCGCCTATGGCGAAAACTTCCATGTTCTCAGGTTTGTTGGTCATGATATCCTTTTCCCTTAGGTGATGGGTTGCGAAGTGGCGCAGCCATGATTTCAACGGGCAAAGCGAGGGCCTGCGATGAACGTGTGCTCATCACCTGTTCAGGTCTCTAATTTCGCTGATGGATCGTGGCGGCTGCGCCCCGTTGTTAAGACGTGGCCTTGAATTCGCTCTCGATTCGTTTTGCCAACCGGCGCACTTCAAGCTCGTCGGCTTCGAAGAGCTCGGCTACATGACGCAGGCTGCGACCATGCAACATTTCAGAGTAAGGGTGTGCGCGTGACGGTTCTCGAATCCATTCACAGCACCCTCTGCGCTCTTCAACCGCGAGGTAAAAACGGCCACCGCTGTCAAAATCACCTTCCGGATGCGAAATGCGATGTTTTCGCTGCAAATGCTCTTTGGCTGCGTCGACTACGTTTTCAGCCACGCTTACTTGAGTGCCCGAAAGCAGATGCTCCAATACCTGGCATAGCTTGTCGTCGGTCATGTACCCTCCTTTGTTGCCGATGAAGTCATCAGGTAGGCAAGTCGGGGAGAGTGTCAACGTATGTAATTATCTGATAAATAATGGTATTTTACAAGGATAGAGGGCGGGACAATCCTTGTGAAATAAGGATAGAGGGCGAGCTTATTCTTGCTCAACAAGAACAGCCTCATCCTATCCTTGGTGTCCCCAGGGGTGATCGAGAGCAGCCTATCCTTCAAAATTCAGTGAAGAAATTCTTAGCCAGCTACACATTGAACGATATAGTTGCCTTTATGCAACGCATTCCGAACCTGGAGGATGCCCAGATGGGCTTCGGCATGCATGCTTTCGAAGCGCGGATCAATCGGAATCGAACGATGCGGTTCACGACATATCTGCTTGATCGGCTTCTTTTGGACAAAACACGCGCGCGGGATCTTCGCAATCGCGTCCACAACCACCATCCTCAAATCGTCCCCCCTATATTCGTTATCTTGGATTTTTATCGAAGACATAACGAGCAAGCGACAATGAGGTCTTGGCGACGGCACAGAGACCCGCTGTGTTCGGGGATGCCACTATGGAGATCTAAATAAAAGAAAGCGAAGGGGCGGCGTGCATGCAGCGTCTCGCACTCTGCAAGAAGAAGCCTGGCAATATCCTTCTTCCTTAGGAATTTGAGCCAGCTGTAGCGCTATCCAAATTGCCTCGCTGCTTACTTGCGGGTTGCTATTTTGGGGCACTATTCATATTGATGAATGCCCAGAGGAAAATACGGTGCTTTCAAACAACTCGAAATCTCAGCGCTTCGTGCCGCTGCAAGAGAAACTCATACGCAGCTGACTTCCATCGCGTATGCGCGGCCTTTCGGCTGCGCAGTTTCCAGAATTCGAGAATTGAAAGGGCACTTCGATGCAGCCCCAAGCCTATACATCATATGTGTACCCACGTTTGAATGGCTGGTTCACACCAGGCTTTGAGAGCCTGATCAAGACAGCCAACCGTAAATCCGAGTGGGGCGCATTCGACGAGGACGCAACGGCTGACGAGCCACCGCCAAAGCAGTACGCCAAGGACTATTGCGCCGTGGCCGCACTGATCCGTGTTTGTGCGACCTGGCAAGGCAGCCGCGATCAGATCGCCGATCAGTTGCGCCGCCCATTTTCATTTACGGTTGTTGAAACCGGTGACGGTGACTGGGTGGAGGCAGTGGAGAACGCATTTGTCGACGGTTTGATCCCTGCGATTAGCAAAACAAACCCAGACGAACTGCGTCCAAATGTGGTTTGCTATAAATCCCGCTGGCGCAAGACGACGCCGGCGAAGAGAGCATCAGATTTCAACGAGGCTCTGGCTCTGGCCGCAAAGGAAGCGGCGCCAATGGTTATTGTTGTACCAAGTGTCGAGGTGTTGCCAGGCGCTATGCATCAGAAATCTACCAACACCGTTTCGCTGACCCCGTGGTCGCGCAACATGGTGTTGATGCTGTTTGCTATGATGAAGGGTCGCCAAAACCCGACTCTGTTGACGCGGGCGCTTTATGAGATGCCATCCGACGCTGCTTTGGCGTCGATCACCCTGAGCGAAATGATGTTGGTACTTCGCACGCCCAAGCTTCCAGCATTTGTCCGTCAGCTGAATACGCTGACTGTGCATACGAAAGCCAATCCCAAAGCTCTCAACGACGTCAAAGGTCTGGGGTCAGCACAGGCGCAATTGATGCGCCTTGTAGCTGACATCCAAGCATACTCAGAGGGTCAACTAAGTTGGGCGGAGATCCCAAACAACATTCTGCTCGATGGCCCCCCGGGTGTCGGAAAGACCTTTGCCGCGCAGAAATTTGCGGAGGCAACCGGCGCACATTTTGTTTGTGCCAGCTATGCCAGTTGGCAGGCTGAAGGGCATCTGGGCAACTTTCTTGCAGCTATGCGGGATGATTTCGAAGAAGCGAAGCGCAATGCGCCGTCGGTTTTGCTGATTGATGAAATCGACAGCTTTGCGGATCGTGCAACCAACTCGGGCAACAACGAAAACTACAACCGCGCCGCTTTGAACGGGCTGCTCGAGCAACTTGCAGGTGCTGAAAAGACAGACGGGGTCATGGTCATCGGCACGACCAACTATCGTGAAAAGCTGGACGCTGCGCTGCTGCGCTCCGGACGTTTCGACCAGAAAATTTACCTGCTCCTTCCGGATCGAGAAGCTCTGGTGGAGATCTTGTCTGCGCATGCAGGCTTCAAGATCAGTAAGGTTGACCTTCGCGAAATCGCAATTGAAATGCTTGGGCATTCCGGCGCGGATGCGGCTGCCCTGGTGCGGCAAGCACGCTCTATTGCGCGCCAAGATGGGCGCTTGTTTGCAATCCAGCATCTCAAGTCTGCTCTTGATCAATTTGCCAAGCCACTGCCTGCCAAGAACCTGTACAGGATGGCAATCCATGAAGCTGGTCACATTGTAGTAGCACAGGCCCTTCACGTGGGATTGCCCACATTTGCTCAGGTGTCGTCACAGGGCGGGCACGTTAACCTTGAGCTCGATCAATTCGGTCATGAAACGCGAAGCTTGGACAATCGACTTGCTGTTTTGATGGCTGGGCGCGTGGCGGAATGTTCATGCCTTGGTAGCGTTTCTTCGGGCGCCGGTGCTGGCGAGCAAAGCGATCTTGCTCAAGCCACTCTGTTGGCAATCCAAGCCGAAACACAATTCGGGTTGTCCAACGACGATTTGATCTGGCGCCCAGTAAACATGGATAATCTGCAAGACTGGCTTCAAGACCGCGATCTGGCGGCTCGTGTTCAGAAGAGGCTGCATACCGCAAACCGGCTGGCAGAAAAGATCATCGGCGAAAGTAAGTACTTAGTTGAGGGCGTGGCCCAGGCGCTTGTCGAAAGGCGGCAATTGAACCGATCCGAGCTTGAGCAGCTGTCGCGTGATTTGAAATCCGCAAAAGGCAAAGAGCGCCATTCGATTTCGGAGAATGCTGTCCAAAATATGCGCTGGCTTCACTGATCCTAAGGTTGGTCCCGAGTGCATCCGGCTCTTACCGTCAAATTTCCCATATAGATGATCCTATATGGCTGTTTTGACAGAGGTTTCGCGTGTTTGTTTTTTGCGGTGGCTGCTGGGCGGACGGGGTGCTGCTGGAACGCGGTAGGCTTGGCCGGGGCGTTTCAGGACCAAGGTTTACTAAAGGTCCCGCCCCGGAACTGATGGGCCTTTGCTTGGTGCCCACGTCACTTCGAAGCGTGCGGCGTGACCTCTAGCCGTGAAACATCATATCCGGCTTTGGACAAGACAGATCGCGCTGTATCGATATGCTTTTGGCTGGGTTCCGTGCTGCGAGACAGGATCCAGCCTGCACTTCCATTGGGTGTCCCAACAACGGCAACCTCGTACTTATCATCCACCCACAAAACCCAATATGGCGATTTGACAAAGGGAACCTGCGGGAAGCTGACCTTAAGCTTACCGACGCCTTCTATTGTGGCCTGGCCGGTGATGTCCTTAACCCTCGTGCCATTTTCGACAAGACAGCGGTTATAAACTGATACCGTACCCTCGGCGATAATCTGATACTCAGCCGTTGTGTCTGTGCACCCGCGCTGGAAGAAAACCGGGAAGCGCGCGTACTCAAACCAAACTCCGCTGTAGTTCTGCACGTCAAGTTTGCTCACCACATCTATCGGGACCGTGGTATCGCGGTATGAGCCTGAACAAGCGGCGAGGGTTGAACACAAAAGGAGAGCGGCGAGGTTTTTCACGAGGGTCTCCGATTACAGGGCCGGACACTATACATGTCCGTCAGAACGGGTCGATTGAATCTCTGGCCATCTATCAGGAAGGCTTGAAAGGATCAAAAATGCTTGGGCGCCTGCTTGCCTAGCTACCCAATAGGACTTGCGAGACGCAACGTGTCGCTCAGACGGGATATTAGCCAACGCCTTATCAGTAAATTCGCTTCTCTGGAATGACACCCCTGACCCCGCCGCGGGGGGTCTCTATATCGCCGGCCCTGCGAGGGATCAGGTGTATGTGGCAATGGAAAATGGTCTGTCCAGACACTTCGCCCGCATTGATGCCCACATTAAAACCTTCGACGGACCGATCCAGCCCTCGGACTGTTTGGCGTTCTGTTTGGAGGAGTTGCTGCACCGCGTTCAACTCGGGCTGATGGAGATCGAAATAGTCTGGCACATGCCGCTTTGTAATTATCAAAGTATGATGCTCAGTTACTGGAAAGCCATCGCGAATAGCGTAAGCTAGCTCATTTTGGGCAACAACTCGTTCGCCCGGGATCTCGCAAAAGGCGCATCCATCGCATCTGTGGGTGTAGCTCTTGGCCATGCCTCGAAAATCAGTGTCATCTCGGTCCCGTTTCATCGCATTGCAGGAATAGCAAAGCGCCTGAAGATTTAGGGCCTCATCACTGCCACCTTTGTTGCGGGGCAGGATATGGTCGACTTCCAGTGCCTTTTGGTCAGCCGATATCCCGCAGAGTTCGCAACGAAAATGGGCGCGCTTCAGAACTTCGTATCGAAGGGTGCCGGGTATGTAGCCTGATGACTTGGATCTATGAGACCATATCTTGTTACCGCGCTTGCCTATGAAGGCATCGATTTTCTGATCGCAGATCCTGATGAGTTCTTGGATCTCCACATCATGGAGGCCCGCATTCTCTGCAAGTTGGTAAGCTTGGATTTCCCTGCTGGACTTTATTGGCTGCACGATGCCGTTTTTTGTGAGAACGCGCCCCACCATGTTTTTGGTGCGGATCATGTAATATTCAAGCTGCGAGCGGTCATAAACCATGAGCGCTGCGGCGATCTCTTCAAGCGAGGCTGATCCTCCACCTTTGAGAATCCTGCGGATCATCACCGGCTGGTAGATATGTGACATCCGCATATGGTGCTCAAGAAACTCCTTGAGCCGCATATATGCTTTTGATGGAGTTGGAAAACCTGACATTTCGGCAGGTTAGACGACCTGGTTGTTGAGCGTCCAGTTCATCGGTGGTTTTGACTGGCTTAGAAGACGCGGACGATAGTCCAGCCACCTGTTCTCATCTTGTCCGGCCGCGAACGCGGCTTCCCTCAATGCCGTTTCAAATGGAGCCAGATCCAAGCTTGGCCTCTCCTTTGTCAGAGCCCTGTGAACCTGCTTGCTGAACTGCCCTGGTACAACCGGATGGCCAAGCGTCAGCTCACACAAGCGAGCAAGCTTCTCGTTCCGAATTTTGAAAAATCGGCTGCTCAGGATTTTGCCAGTCTCTAGGTCGAGCTCAGGGAACGTGACATGCCAATGCGTTTCGTTTCCGATTCCAGACCTTCGGGGCCTCACGTGCTCTACGATTGAAGCTCGGTTGCCAGATGTGATTGAGACCTTGTATTCAAAACAAATTTCAACAAACACCAATGCGAAATCCTGCTGTGTCATCTGTTCGTTTGGCGAAATCACAAAATGCCGAACGGAGTATTGTTTGCCAGAAATTCGGGAGATTTCACCCAATAGCTTAAGATCTTCGGGGCACCCACGGATCCATGTTGCACATTCGTTGTCCGCAGAGTTTGCAAGATAAGCGGCGATCCTGGAGCTATGCGCAGTTGGAATGCGCGTTGATTTGATGATCATGATCGCTCCCCCAAAATCTGCGCGCGGATAGCATCAACGTCTCGTCGGATCGCGTCGATCCGTTCGCCGTGTTTGACAACCTGGTCAGCACGAAGCGGATTAAATGTGTGGGTCTCGGCTAGTTTGCGCGACACGTATGACAGGCTCATCCGGACATCGATCAACAGGCCCAAAACCTCGATTGCTGACTGGATGTCTTTAGAAATCGGTTTCTTTCGTTGTGACTTACGCGGTTTGGTTTCAGGCATCGCACCTTCAAAACCTAGGGCCCTCGCTAAGGTTAAGCGCGCATACGACGTTGGCGAGATGCCTTCCGAGTTCGCCCCTTTGTTCAGCAATGCAAAGAAATCATCGGATACGCGCATCCCCACCATTTTGGTCTGTTTTTTGGTTTTGTTCTTGGCCATTTTCACCCTCCAAACTGATAGCAGCACGACTTGCTTTAGCGTGCGCAAGATAGAGGTGTGCGGAGGGTTGCAAGGAGCAAGCGGATTGGAGCTCCGAACTCAAGTGTTCAGGTTTCTTACCCAAATTCTGACCATCAACCATGTCGGAAAATGGCCAAGGTCATTTGCTGTCTGCTATACGATGTGCGGAGTTCGACTAGGTTCGCCCGGGCGCCAATGTAGTCACTGACTTGTCCGGCGGTGACGAACAGATTCAGCGGTCGGCCGAGGCTGTCGCAGATGGCGTGCAGCTTCGTATTCATGCCGCCCTTGGTGCGACCAATCAGACGACCACGCCCCCCTTTTTGACGCCCAAACTGGACGCCGTACGATGTGCTTTAAGATAGGTCGCATCAATCATCACAGTCTTCTGCTCACGGTGATCGGCTGCCAGTCCCATCATCATCTTTGCGAAGATGCCCTTATCGCTCCAGCGCTTCCAACGGTTATAAAGCGTCTTGTGCGGACCGTATTCCTTGGGCGCATCACGCCACCGTAAGCCATTGCGATTGATGAAGATAATCCCGCTCAATACACGTCTATCATCAACGCGTGGCTTGCCGTGGGACTTTGGAAAGAAGGGCTCAAGACGCGCCATCTGCGCATCCGTCAGCCAAATTAGATCAGACATGTTCACCGCTTGTTTTTTGAACCGTGAATCATGCCGCCATGCGAAAATCAATGGGTCCTGACCCTAAGGCTGTGCATTGGTCGTCTATTTGCAGCAAACATTTGGTCACTCGAGTTTCGTGGCCAGCAACTTTAGCCCCGATCCATATCCCACTTCTGACGCTAGTATTTCTTCGAGCGGATCATCAAAGTATTCCATGAACTGATTTACAGTTCCTTTAAAGAATATTTTGGATGTGTTTGCGTCACAGATCTTACCCTCAAGGCACAATCCAAGACTGTTAAAAAAATAGACCACCTGATGAAAGGCTTCTTCATTTTGCTGCTCCCTCAAAATGCGGTTTGTCGCCTTGGCGAGAAGCCTTGCGCGAAACTCGTCATCTTCTTCTGCCTTTGCTTTTTCTTCAGCTGGTATAAGAGAAAATTCCTGAGCAAGGGCATCTGACAGCTTTTCAAACGAAACTCGGGCAGAGCCTTCTTCCCATCTTTCGATGTAATCCAAAGTTCTTTCAACCCTGAGGGATCGCGCATCCTGCATGTACTGCCAAACCGCGAGAAACACGCCCATCGACCCTGCAATAGTCAAGATCGCGGCTAAACCTTCGAGAAATGTGATCGACATTCCAAAGATTTTCGGACCTTTTTCAAGTTGAGACATTAGCAGGACTCGTAAAGGTCAAATGTGACCGTTGGATCGTAGGGGCTATCATGCGTCTCAATAAGGTGTTTAAGGCAGTCGAGACCTTCTGCATCTATCAGATAAACCCGTTTGGAAAGGCTGTGATCCGTATAATCGGACAGCGAAGGAAACTCAGCAATTGCGCCCCTTTTTGAAGAACCCTCGGTGGAAACATCAGAGCACTGATCAAAGTTAACTGCGGCTCTGCCGTTAGGCTTAGACGCGATCTCGTTAGCAATGTCCTCGTATCGCTTGACGACACAATCGGCCATCAGAGAGTCGACCTCTATAAGTTCGTCACAGACGTAGCAAGAAGCGGAAACTAATGTTGGAAGTACAGATATCAAAGCGGACGCGAGTGATAGTTCAAAAAAGCGCATAGTCCCCCACAACTCTTCCTTTGGTCATCCATGGAACCTGTTGGCCCCCGGTTTGTAGCTCCACAATTGACTTAACGCCATTTGCCAGCTCAGAAGCTTCGATCCGCCCGTTTGCGTTTAAGTCGTATTGTTCGCGATCCGAGCCCAAGACCCTTTCAACAGCGACCGAGAAATGTCCGCCGTTTACTTCCATAGACTCAAGCGAAAACTGACGACCCTTAGCCGCCGCTAGAATTGTCACGTTAGCTGGCAGTTCTCCGAGACCAGCAAGAGCGCCGTCGTTTGTGGCAAACATCCCGGAACCCGCGTCCCCTGAATGGCAGGCATCGATCAGTACGGTGACGCGCGCAGGTGTTTCGCTTAACAAATTTGCGATATCTCTGAAATTGACCGCCGTATCCGCAAGGTTTTCCACATCGGTCTGGCTCAAAGCCAAGTAATACTCTCCATCGTGCCCCTGCAAACCATGTCCAGCAAAGAAAAATGTGACGTGCCCATCGGGCCCAACGCCGTCCAAGGTAGCGCTGATCGCGTCCAGAACGCTTGATGGCGTCGCACGTCGCCCGCCAACGAAATCAGTCCGCTCAAACCGCAACGCCTGAGCATTTATACCTTCGAGGCTTTGTAGAATCCGATCAGCATCCGCCTTCGCGTAGTTTAGATCGGTCAGTTCAGGATCCATATATCTGTCCACTGCAACGGCCAAAGCTCTGCGCTCACCGTAGCGAACCGGAAAGCCTAGGTCCTTGACCACAGGTTTACTCGCAAGCCCATCCTCGGCGACTGCGACAAATGAAACATATTGCGCTCCTGGCAAGCGGGTGGTTTCGATCTGCAATTGCCTGGTCTCATTCGACACTTCAAACTGATCTGTCAGAACGCCGTCCTGATACATTTCGACGCTTGAGGTTGATCTGGATTTGTCAATTCTTAGCGTTGCGCGGATCGAAGCGCCGTCGCTTTCAATAGCCGCTTCAAGCTTGGGGGGAATATTGATTTCGATTGATGCACCGCCTTGCCCGCTCAAACGAGTTTCAGCCAAGCCTGCCCTATGCAAAAGCGCTGCAAACCGATCCAAACCAAACTGTTCGTCAAGGCCAGGAAACCGTAAGTCGATAAGACTCGCGGCCTCTGCGGTTGCGTCAAAAAAGTAGTTTTTGTCCCAAACGGCTATTTCATCTTCCACAATTCGTCCCGCAAGCACTTCGTTTCCCGAACCGATATTGAATATCGCAAAACTCCCGTCGCCGTTTATCTGAACAATATGCTGCTCATCCTCAGTCAGTTGCACGTCAACCATTAGATCTCCTGACGGCATCGCAGAGAATTCTCGAACAAGCTCTCCTGTCTTTGGCTCAATAACAAGTACGCTTCCATTACCGGGCGCAAAGACTAGGAGAAGTTTCTTTGACAGGTGTAACTCAAAAATGTGTTCTACAAAACTTGAGCTGTAGGCAGCCCCCATAAAGCCGATCCCAATCACCGCAGCGTCATCCAAATACTGAGGCTGACTTCCAGACTTCAAATTAAGCATAAACAGGTAGGCTTGTCCCCGCCTACTACCCCCAGTAGCTCCGGAAGCGCAATGAACTCTACCAACAAGCAGAGAAGTCTCTCCAAACTCGACGGTGTCAAGTTGATGCGGCCTTTCTGGAACTGCCAGATGTCCACTTGGAGCAAACTGAACTTGATTTGTGATATCACTTTCAAAGGGTCCGGTCCGCCCATCCCGCGCTCTGCCCCCAAGATAATCAAAGCAGTTTGAGGCCAGCCAATTCGAACGAGGTTCTTCAAGAAGTTCAAAGCGAAGATTAGTTCGCTCAGAAATAGATTTCAGGGTTTGAACTAGACGAGTGCGCTGTTCAGGACTCTGTTCTCCCAGTGCTTCGGAACCGAGAAGAATAGTTTCCGGTTCTACAAGATGTGTTCCCGAGGAAGAAGGTGCGAACGTAATTCCAAGTCGCTCAAAACTCGCGCTCAATTCTGAAAGACTGGGCTTGGGGGTTGAGACAAGTGTTTCTAAGGAGTCTGCGCTGAAGACGCGTGGCACCGGCTGACCTGCTTCAACAATGGCTTGAAGGTCTTCCCCGTTTGCATCCACAATGTTGTAACCCAGGTTCACCGAAGTAGGCGCAACCAATCCAACGCTTCGCAGGAACGTTGCGTGCATGGGGGGCGTCCAGTAATCTAACGACAAATGCCCCGTTTCTGCGCCGCCGTTGGAGAGCGTGACAGCATGCGCAATGCCAATGGCATGGCCAAAACGCCCCCGGATCGAGGCGAGGCCATTTTGTGCATCGAAAGAGATGTGTGTGGAGTCCTCATTTGCAAAACAACAAGCTGGCCCCGTCAGTTCGCGGCTAAACGCTTTGCGGCTGGCGAACGGATAGACTAAGTCGATTTTGCCCCACGGGGCGCTTGAGCCAAATACAACACTGTCACCGTGGCCCCAGCGCAGTGTAGTCTCATGAATGTCGAGCTTCTCCACTGTTGCTCCGTCGACCAAATCTATGATTTCTATGAACCCGTCGTGCTCAACAGACATGAACCTACGTGTTGGAGAAAGACGCGCGTTCTCTCCGGCGCGCTCGATTATCTCACTTACATTTGAAAGCGCTTCAACACGAACCCGTGTTGGGCCCGCTATAACCTTGCGATCAAGGTCCTGCACATCTTCGAAATGTGTCAGATCTGCCCTGCTGTTAGGATTCCCAATGACAAGCTCCGCGGGTTTCGGCCCGATTTCTAGGACATGATCACTGTATCCTAAAACGGCTTCTTCTTCGCAGGCCCTAAGGTAGGCAACCAGCGAAAGCTTCACATCTAGTTTTCCTGCCTGAAGAGGGATCAGCCTTATCTCTCCGTTTTCGCCAGTACCCCTCGACCAAAGCGGCACAAAAGCCCGTGTCTTACTGGCTTCATACTCCATACCGAAAGGACCTATTGCCGCTGGCCCCAGAACCATGGCCCCTGGCCCTTGCGTCCGGAACGGCTCATCAGAACTGACTACGACCCATACTGCAATTCGCTCCTTAAGGGTGTTGCCTTGCCATAAAATGGGGATCGGAGATCCCGCAGTTAGCGCATTTGGCGCTATACGCGCGCTCAATGCCTCGGTTAGTTTTCGAAGATCCTCCCGTTCCAAATCGCATGATCTGGCAAAGTCCTTGGACAAATCCCGAATGCGCCTGACGTAAGTGACACTCGTATCTTCTGGCTGCCATCCGGCTCCGTTTTGAATGCTTGGAAGTGGTCCCCTTGTTGCTGGTAAAGGGAGCATCTTGGTGTCACCAAAAAAGTGCGCGGACACCGTATGCCCGTGTGAGACCATGCGCCCCGCTTTTGACTTCAAAAAGCAAGCTTTTCCAGCCTTTTCGTTCCAAGTGTACCCCTTGCATCCTGGTGTCCAGACACAGAGCTTCTCACACTGTTTGTGCGTCAAATCGCGAAGGAGTGAACTGTCATAGGGCGGCACAAGATCGTGTCCCGGGATATCGGCGCGAAAGCGTTTGAATTCCTCGCGATCAAGAAAATCCATTTCGATTTCAAACGAACTCTCATCCTTTCTTCGATCATGCAACGCGGCCCATCCTGCATCTTGAGCAGCTTGGCTCTCGCAGTATGCAAGCAGTCTTTTTATCGCAGCGGATGAACCTTTTAGAGATACTGAAAGAGCTCTTGCGCCGAGCTTTACCTTAAGACCAGACCCGCGTCGTATATCTCCAAGCACGGCCGACCTTCGGTCTACAAGGATTGATGCCTTAGGGCCATCTTCGACAAATTCGCCACTGCCGACAAGGTTTCCGTCTACCGAGATTTGTCCCATTCCACGGCGGATGCCGATGCCTTCGGCAGATAAGATGAGGTTATTTCCCGATGCACAAGACAAGCTAATGCAACTACGTGCATTGGAAGCAGAGCACACCGAAGCCTCATTTCCGCTTAGGCTCCAACTGGTCGTCTGTGCATGCGCATTCAGTGCGAAAAAGCATAGCGCGACAGCGCTAAGCCACGAAAAATGGGGATATCCTAGGATCAATTGGGAGGGGCTCTCTGGTCTTCTTGGTCTTCTTGGTCTTCTTGAGAAGCCTACAATCATAGGCTGAAACTGAAAACACGAAGTAACTCGTTGTCAGTCAATCATTCCTCGGGATTGCAAGAAGGCCACAGACTCTGGAGTTCCAATCCCAAGAAATCCAAAACAATTCGTCTTAAATCTTTCCGAAATCTAGAATTGGTAACCTTTTGGAAGCAATTCCAAGAGGAGAATACGATTGCCAACTCTTTCATTTTGTTCACCAAAAGGCGGGTGTGGGAAGTCCACCAGTTGCATTTTGACAGCTCTCGAAGCCGCCAGGTGTGGGATGTCAGCCTGCATTTTGGACACTGATCCTAAGCTCTGGCTATCGCAATGGGCCAGCGCCAAAAAGCTGCCTGACAATCTTGCCGTCCATCAGGTAGAACAGCGAAGCTTGACGGAGGCTGCTCTCGCCGCCGCGGCAAAGTTCGACTACGTTCTGGTCGATGTTGAGGGATCTGATGATGCGTCCTTGATTGACGCAGTTCTCGTTAGCGATCTCGTGATTGTCCCAACAAAAGTATCCCGTCTGGATGCACTGGCAGCCGTGCAAGTTCTCAAACAGGTGCGCCAAAAGAGCTTGGTGCTGAAACGCGATATCGCAGCTCGTGTTTTATTGACGCATACAGAACCTGGGGCGGTCGAATACAGGATCACCGGAGAAATCAAGTCGATCCTGCGGCAAGCAAACGCGCCCGTTTTTGCAACTCAACTTGCAAACAGACCGATCTTTCAAGCGATGGTGAGCTTCGGCGGCGACTATCTGGATTTACCAAAACAGTTCCAAGGATCCTCCCCGCAATCAGCGCATGCGAACGTTGCCGCCCTTGCGCAGGAAATCTCGGCCGCGCTCTCTGAAATTCTCAAAGCAGCTTAAGTACAGAAAAATGGAAAACAAAAAGCAAAATCTCATGCCCGGGGTCGGCGATGCTAACAAAGTCGAGCAAGGTGACTTGGGCTTTCCCCGCGGTTCAACCAGTAAATCAAGCTTGGTGGCCCAACCAGAGATGAGCCCAAGCAAACGCAGGGCTGCCGCGCGCACCCAAAAACTCTCTGTCAGTGTGAACCCGGACCTTTACTCAACATGGAATGCGATCCGCGAAGACAAAGAGCAAGCGGTTGTGAGAGCCGTCGAGCTGTCTCTAATCGCATATTTGGAACAGCACGGACAAACATTCAAACTGTAACGCCATTCAAAAATAAGAAGGCTCCCTGCCTCATAATGTGGGGAGCCGGGCCGATTTCTTGTTCTCTTATTTTTCCGCGACGCCCTCTTCTTTTTGGGAGCTGCCTCTTATTTTTTGAAGAGAATTTGAAGGTGATTTTGAGCGCCCATACCTCGGCAAGAATTTTAAATTTATTATTTATAACAATGACTTATATATTGACATGGTTTGGATGGTGAGTTAGAAATATTCCACTAAAAAACGGAGGCGACCACATGTTCCATTTCATCAAAGAAGCCTATCGTCAGCTGCACATCGTGGCGGTCATCATCCACGTAACTCTCGTGATTGGCGAAGTCTATCACGTGATCCCTCACGCGTGATCGGGAGGACATCATGCATTTTTTGCTTCATCAGATAGGTAAAAGGGCCCAGTTCTGAACGCCGGCAATTAGAGCCAGTGTTGTGGCTCACATTGAAGTTTTTGAAAGCGCCGCCTCTAGAACGGGCGGCTTTTTTTCCAGGAGGGTCAGATGCAGATACCTGGCATTCTCGTCATCTCGGCACATCCAAGCCGCAGCGGCATAGGTTTCCTCAAGAATTTTCAGATAGCCAAACAAATGGGGATCAGTGTCCCTCTTTCTGTGCTTGAGGACATCCAGTTTTCCGCGGTTGCTTTTGCCGATCTCCCTGCCCATTCGACTGATTTCTAGCCACAGAGCGCCTTCAACCTCCGAGTATATTTCGATTTGTCCAAGAAGAAGAAATCGGTCTCTATCGATCTTTCCAATGGCGCTCCAAACAGGCTGGTTGTGCTCACTTAGAACGATGTCTTTGTATAGTCTGAAACCATGTCTCGCTGGCATGTCGGTCTCCCTTGCACAGGAAAGTGTGAAAGCAGATGCAAGGGGCAAGCTGATCTAAATAGGGATGCCGAAGGGTGAACGTACATCCGCCACGGTACCACATCGCTTTTCGCCGCGCTGGATATCGCCACCGGTGCCGTCATCGGCAAGTGCTACAAACGCCACCGCGCGACCGAGTTTCTGGACTTTCTCAAAAAGATCGACCGGCACGTGCCCGCAGGCCCCGACGTACATATCGTCATGGACAATTATGCCACCCACAAGACGCCGAGGGTCAAGGCTTGGCTGGCGCGCCGCCCGCATTGGCATGTCCACTTCACGCCGACGTCAGCGTCATGGATCAACCAGGTGGAACGCTGGTTCGCCGAATTGACCCGCAAGCAGCTACAGCGTGGCGTGCACCGATCAACCCTAGAGTTGGAGGCCGACATTGTGGCATTCATCGAGGCCCACAACGAGAACCCAACGCCGTACAAGTGGGTCAAATCCGCAGACGAAATCCTCGCATCCGTCAAACGGTTCTGCCAACGAACTCAGCAAACCTTATGCGGCGAACTTTAGATTCAGGTGACTAGTTTCTTGCACCACTTCAGCCATTTCCCAGCAACAAAAATCAGTTAATCCACTGAACATTTTATTTCCGCCCTTTTTCCGCCCTTTTTCCGCGCTTCTGGCCAATTGATTGCAGCAACGCGCTTCCCAGCTCTTCAATCTGAACCATGCAAGCCAGCTCAATGGACGTTGTACGACCTTCCTTTGACGTGGTTGAGAGAACCGGGAACAAACGGGCAGCTTCACCTTGAGCCAGATATTCGGGCAATTTTTCAGTCATTTATGTATCCACAACTTGGAATTGAAAGTCATGTTGCAAATAGACAGCCGACCCAGCTTTACGTCAAGTTTTCAATGAAATGCCGTTCTCAAAACGAGCAGGCACTGGCTGTAGTTATTGCAACGCAGTAGCGATTTGTTTGAGTTATGGATGGATCGCTAGTCCAGTTCTCCACGACTTGCTCAATAGAAATTTAAAAGACTGCCGGACAGCGAACTTGATAAAGTAGACGAACAAAGGCCTTGCATGAGTTTATTTTAATGTCAACGCAACGTTCGCTTCGGGCTGGCTCCGGTCAACCGAGCGAAACCGTCAGATGACCGCTTCGGGTCTAAAGCAAGCTTAAATTCGCCTGAATATCTTAGCGCCGATTTCGTCAAAGTCTCATCCATTGATCAGCTTTGCTTTCTGGGTTTCAAACTCTTCCTGCGTAAGCGCTCCTGCTTCCTTCAAGCTCCACAGTTCGCCAATCTGTTCTGTGACTGATGTATTACCTTTTGAGGCCGTCGGTGGGAATGCCGAATTCGGCTTCGCGCCGTCCGCCTTCCGGACGGCAGCCTCAATATGGGCGGCGAATTCTGCAACCTGCTGAGCGCCTTGGTCAAAAAACATCTCACCGCGTTTTCCCCCCTCCTTGCGTTCAGTTTCGTAGAACGTGACTTCGTGGAGTGGCTCTTGTGGGTCGTCTACCGTGATTTGAATGGATAGCCTTTTGGTAGCACTTGAGGACGTTGAAGAGCCAGAGAGGCCCCCGATAATCGCACCAACGCCGCCAAAGGCTACAGCGCCAACAGCAGCGCCTAATGCTTGGCTTCCCCTATTGGTTGAAGCCACCTGTGTGTCGTCTTTCAAAACTTCAGCTTTGACAATTCCTGAGAAAGGAATTTCCGAGCGGTAAGGTTGTTCTTGGGCTAAGATCGTGCCGCGAGCCTTTTGAAGGCCCACAACCATTTTCTCTTTCCTGAAATCGACCACAAGGAATGAGCTGTCATTGTGACTGACATGAATCTTCGCTTCCGGAAACTCATTCTCCAATTCCGTGCGCAAAGAATTGATCTTCTGCTCCTGAGAAATGACAAAAATAATCACAATCACAATTACGACTACGGCGATTACAACGAAAATTATTACTTCCAAATTACCCTCCTCGGAGCCAAGCCTCGGCCCAAAACTAATTTCCTCGTCATCACATTTGAAATCTCTAGCGACTACTGTGTAGCGTATTGATGGCCGCGAACAACCGAGAACGGACGTTACCCAAAGACGCGGATCGCCTCACTGAACATGTGTGCTGTGACCTTCCTATCAAAGTCCGCCGCGGCAGCTATTAAGACGGATTAACCTGATCTGCCATTTCACAGAGCAAGCAACCGGTGTCAACTTCTCCATTTCTATGTTTAAGCATGGCAGCGGCTATAGCCCAAAGAACACAGAAATGGACTTCTCAACGGGCATTCGCCGCGCAAGGCACCATGGTCCGCAATCAGCCGAAATCACCGTTTAGCTTGGGTAGCTTGAAATCTTTCCCATACGTGCATGTGGCCCTTCTGTCTTGCTGCCGCGAGCCAAAGCTTCTTTCTCGCGTCGGGCGTTTCGAAGTCGCGATAGATTCCGCCCGAGAATTTGGGCCAGTCAATTGCCAACCCTAACTTCACCATCTCAGCGGATAGGTCTCGGCCATCCGGGAGATAGCAGCGCGCGACCGTACGCCCGTGATCATCTTGTTCGGTGACCTCCGCGCGGATAGTTTGGCCTTTGCAGAGTTTCACCATAGCCCACTTGGCCTTTTGTCCGTACGGGTGATCTAGTTCCGGTGCATCGACGCCAAACAACCTTATTTGCGTTTTCTTGATCACGATTGTGTCGCCATCGGTCACATAGGCGGCTCCATGCAGAACGCGATGCTGCACCTGTGGTTTCGCACTCGCTGCGTCAAACCGTTTCGGTTGTTGGGATTTAACCGCGACCGTTGGTTGGATTTTTGTTTGGCGCGAATGAACCCTGTGCGGATTTTCAATCTCGCTCGGGGGCGCTGGACGACTTTTCTTTGAGGACCGGAACAGAACACGGGATAGGAACCTAAACATTACATACTTTCAAAAAGAGCCATCTTAGCCCGCATTTCCCAAGTAACTTGACGTTTTCGCACCTCTGATTGCCAGTAACGTGTTATATTTCAGCGTGTTAATCGGGCTGAAGGTGGCGGATTATGGATCACCCAGAGGGTGCAGGCGAAACGGGTGATGGGCGGCTTGGTTTTGACTCCCGGGTGCGGCTGGAATTTCATGGTACCAAGATCAGTTCTGACGGCGGTCTTCTGGTGATGCGCGAGTTGGATGATGTGCTCGGGCTGTCTGATCTTGCGTCGGGTGCGCTCAATGACAACCGCCGTGGCAAGAACACCGTTCACAGGATTGACGGGCTTTTTCGACAATCGGTCTATGGACGGCTGGCGGGCTACGAAGACGTTAACGATGCTGACTGTCTCGCCCTTGATCCCGTCATGCGCCATTTGGCTGGTCGAGGCAGCTTGGCCATCAACAGCACGGCCCCCGACGATCTGGCGCATCACTGGATCACGCGATAGCCTGTCAGCGTCGTTGACATCCGGGTATCCGGCAAGCCGCCCAAAGGTGGACTGGCGCAGCAGACCGACAAAGTTATGAACCCCGTTCTTGCCAGTCCGCGTATCCTGCAACAAACACCCTGCCATATCATGCAGGCCCAAGGTCTCGTCCAACTCACGAAACAAGAGCAAACCGCCATCGGAACTGATCTTGGAACCGTGAAATTCCAACCGCACGCGAGCGTCAAAACCCAGCCGAAAACCGCCCTCAGAACCCGCACCCAAAGGGTGATCTAACATTGCAGCCTCCAAACCCAGATAACGCACTGAAATATATCACGAAAAGCCAAGCCCGCGAAGCCAAATCACTCAATTACTTGGGAAATGTGGGGTGAAAGTAGTGAGCACATTATCGAGTGTCAGCGCTCATACCAGAATCGTAGAATTCTATTCATTGGCTTGCAATCAGACAGGCGCCCTCCCAACTATAAGACTACACCCCAGAGAAAGATCCATAAGTGGCGTTGAACAATCGTTTTCAATGGCTTGCCGACAAAGCTCTAAAGGCTCCTTACTGGTCGAAAGTGCAATTCGAGGAATACTTGGATTCCCAGAAGCCCTTGGATGACACCAATTGGTTTGGACGCGCGGCTGATGCCTGTGAACACCTGTCAGATTGTGTCGTCAACGAGAGTGGCTGGACGAAAAAGGGCGTTTCCGTTGCCGCTGGTAAGCTTGCTGGCGCTGCCGTGCCCGCCTCGCTTTTCTCGGTTGCTGCACTTGTTGGAACAGCTTCAACCGGGACAGCAATTGGCAGCCTGAGTGGGGCAGCGTTCGTCTCAAGCGCTTTGGCGTGGATTGGTGGCACGGTGGCAATGGGAACATTGGTTGTGGGTGGCGCTGCCGTTGCAGGAGCAGTCGCTGCGCCGTTTGCAGTCAAACCACTCGCCAACAAGTACCTTTTGGGCCAAACGCGCCACATCGACGAATTGTCTCAGTCAGAAAAGCAACTTGTCGATGCGTGTAGTGCGTTGGCTTTAGGGTTGCGGCAGGCAGAAAGGGGAGAGCTGGCACTCAGCGCAAAAGAGGCTGCGGCCCTGAACGAAGACGCGCTTGCSCCGCTTGTTGAGAAAGCGTCCGAAGTGCTGCTGGTCTCACAAGAATGGCCAATCATGCAGCGCCGTTGGTWTAGAAATGCTTTCACCGAACTGAGCTTTGTGCGTGGCTTCGCCAAACATACATCAACGTCAACTGAACCGCTGATAGTTGGTGTTGGCTCGGCACTAATTTTCAATCTGTTGTCCGACGGTCCGCACGAGTTCACTCTGGCGGAACAAGACATGCTAGACGCCATTCGGCGTTCATCCAATGAACTGTCTGAAATGACCAACGAAGAGATTGCCGAACACGTTCAGGCGTTCTCACCCGCTCAGCTACAGGGCTTCAAAAACAACGTAAAAGGCATCGCGCACGAATTACAATTCGCAAGAGCGGAAAACAGCGATGGCGACGAGTTCCGCGTGGAATTGTTTGAAGCGACCAACCATCCCGGAGCAGACGTTCAAATCATCAATACAGAAACAGGCGAAATTAGAGAATTCCAACTTAAGGCCACGTCGTATGGGGCCTATGTCGAAGCACATTTTGAGAAGTACGAAGATACGCCCGCGATGGTCACATCAGAGGTCGCCGAGAARCATGGTTTTGCGTCGACTGAAATTTCCAACGAACAGCTATCTCACGATTTCGACAGCGCGACTGAAAARCTGACTTCRGGCGCAGAACCGGAAATTCTGGACACAGTTGCCTTTGCGGGAATTGTGTCGCTGGCCAGAAATGTGCGAGTGCTTCTGAACGGCGATGCCATGAGTGAAGAGGCGCGCAAGACCGCCGTAAAACGCAGTATGCAAGCGGGCCTCATTGCAGGAATTACAGAACTAATAGTGTAAGCATTGGACCCAAACACTGTCCGTCGTCAGAGTTTTTGGAACCAATGGCGACCTAAACTAAGAGAGAGTTTGGCTCATCTGGTTGGTTTGATTATGCGGCGCGTTTTCTGTGTTGCAAGCGGCGCGCTTCGAGCGTCTTTCGTTTGATCCTTTCCCTCTGTTTTAGAATGGCTTTGTCACGCCCGAAGTAGACGTCGGCGGGTGTGACGTTGTTAATGCTCTCGTGATAGCGCTGATGATTGTAGTGATCGACGAAGGCTTCGATCTGGGCTTCGAGGTCGCCGGGCAGGAAGTAGTTTTCCAGAAAGATCCGGTTCTTCAATGTTTGATGCCAACGCTCGATCTTACCTTGGGTTTGCGGATGATAGCTGAGGTGCTCAGCTTGCTGCATAAGCGAACGTCGACCGCTTTGAAGAAGTTATGCCCCACGACCGCGCTCATCTAGTGATCGGTTCGGCGCGAAAGGGGGCGATGTCACTGTACCAGCATCGAGCGGTTTTTCCCGCATCTCTGTCAGCGAAGAAACACGCTGGGAACGGCTGATTTTGGTCATTTTATCTCTCCAGAGCTGTGCAGCTTGGCTCACCTAAATCTCCACGAAACCATCCTCTTCTAACTTGCATTTGCCGGTAATTCTGCCGGCCAACAACAAGAGCCTTAGGGGCCGGAGTACGTGCAGTGACAAGAGAACAAGATGCTCTAACGCACCTTCATTTTGATCGTTTTCCGCCCCTTAAGGCGAAGAGCAGTCAAATTGAAAAAGAATACACATTTCGAGGAAAACCGGACCGCCAAGTTCACAATATTAGAAGCAGGCACAGGTCTCATTCAAACCAAAAGATTTCACAAAGAAGGCGTAGATAGCTCAAGCCGCGCGAAGACTTTTGTTCATCAAGAACGCCAGGTTTCCTGTTTTGAAGACCTGCATTCCTTAATCATTAAGCTATCCAATTCAGCCTGCAAGGTGGTGGTGGCCGGAACCGTTAAAGACGAGTTTCGTCTGAAAAACAAAATCCGGCGCCTTGCAAATCCAAGGCATGGTGAGGCTCCAACTCTCGAAGATCTTGGCTGTGGCTGGCTAAACTTCGATATCGATGAAGTTGAGCGACCAGATCATTTGAGCTGGCGAGATCCGCAGGCCCTGGCCGAATGGACATGGGACGAGGCATGTCGACGGTTGCCACCTTTGAAGAATGTCTCAGTCGTTTGGCAGGCCTCCTCCAGCGCGGGAACAGCGGGCAAAGAGCTCTTTGCTAAGTTTCATTTCTATTGCCTCGCTGATCGCCCGCTATTCGCTCATGAAAGGCAACACCTGTTCAAACTGGCCGGCAGCGACACAAGCCTCGCTCGGATCGCCCAACCCAACTATATTGCAACCCCAGTTTTCGACGGGGTTCTCGATCCTTTGGAAGGCCTTCCCAGGATAGGGATCATAAGGAAAGACAAAGAAAGCCTGAACACGAGTTCGATTGCTTTCCCTGAAGAAGCCAAGGGACGCAAAAGGAAGACAAAGCAAGGAAATCCTTCCAAACCCTTGCCTTTGAAAGCCTATCCTTCTTCGGCGAAGACCATCACTTCGAAGCGTGGGGAAGTTCAGCTTTCGAAATCCTGTGCAAAGCTTGGCAGGGGAGGACACGGGAATACCACGATCTACAATGAAGCGCTTCTCATCGGTGGCTTTGTCAGTGCTGGCGAAATCAATGAATGGGAAGCTCACGAAAGGCTTCTGAAGGCGGCCAGCCAAACTGGACACGACAGATACCAGGAAGCCTTAAGAAACGGGTTTCGGGATGGCCTTGCGCGCCCAATAGTTGAGGCTTCAGGTGCTGAGGGACCAGGTCCTTTTTACCCGCATAGTTCGATCCCTCGGGACCAAGCCATCTCAATGCATGCCGAAACAATCGAAAGCTGGGGAAACGAAGCTTTGGCATTTCTTTGCAAGCAAAGCCAAGGCATGTCTTGGCAAGAAAATGATGGCCCACCGCGTGTTTTGCTTTCTGGAGCCCAAGGGATCGGCAAAACCTCCGCCTTGGTTGGACGCAATGGGCAGCCTGGCTTTCTACATCGCACCGAAGGCTTGGTGTCATTGATGCTTTTGCCGGATCACGAAAAGGTAATTGAGGCCTTCGACGACTATCAGAAAAATGCAACCGCATCGGCTCCGCCGACAATTGCCTTAAAGGGGCGTAATCGACGCGATCCAGAGGCCGACAACGACACCGTCAAGATGTGTAGGGTCTATCCAACGGCGAGGAAGTTATCTGATCTTGGTTTCTCGATCCGATCCACATTGTGCAAGAAGTGCCCGTTTCGAACGGATTGCGGCTATCTGCGTCAGGAAGCTGAGATCAAATTGCATCTGAAGGCCAAAACGGGGTTAGTGATCTTTGCCCCGCATGAATACGGTCATCTTCCTTTGCCAGCGGAAGCCTTACCGGATCTCACCGTGTTTGATGAGCGCCCCCGCGATTTTGGGGTGGAGGAAGTCCATGTATCGCTCGTTGAGCTGACCGCAACTCTTATGTCGCCTGCAAAAAATTGGAAGCAACGAGTCGTCGAGATTGGGGATGCGCTTTTGTTGCAAGATCAGGCGATCTTTCCCGTGAAGTCAGCCTTGCTGGCCATGGCTGGAGATGCTCCGGGAATTCAAATGGATCGGCTGAGAGAAATGGGCGTCACGTCTGAGCTTTTGAGAGCCGCCATCAAGCATCTCGAAGAGCTGAAAACCGGCAATACAAACCGGGCTCTGAAGCCGTTGTTCTCATGTAAAGATGACGTCATCAATGAGACCCAGCTTGGCATCATCGGCAGTCGTCTCAAAAGCTGTAAAGCCAGTCATGCCAGACGCCTTCAGACGCTCTGCGAATGCCTGTTGGTTGATATGGAGAACAATTTAGCCACCTCCAGCGCTGTGTTCGTGCATCTGGACCAATCGCGTCCTGCGCAGCATCAGGCTGGTTTTTCTGCTGTCCGCTTGCGCGACCTGAAGAATGTCGCCCACCGTCCCTTTCTTTATTTGGATGGGACAGCAAATGCAGATATGTCACGTCTCCTATTGGGCTCGGATCTGGAAACCCGTCACTACCCGGTCGCGCGAAACGCAAAGGTCACGCAGGTCGTTGGATGTAATTTTTCAAAACGCCGGTTGAGCTTGGCCGCACAGGAAAAGCAGACCCTGACGGCAAAGATTAGAGACGAGAACGATACCTTACGTGGATACGTCAACGGGGTGATTGCGCGCCACCCGGAAGCGGCGGTCTTTGGCACCAAGGATGTGATTGCTTCCTTGGATTTTGACCGACTTGGACGGGCGGGCCATTTTGGTAAACTGAGAGGGCAGAACCGATGGGAGCAGTTTGACCAGGCCATCGTCATCGGGCGGGAGCAGCCTGGGTATTTGGATGTAGAACGGATCGCCAGAGCCTATGCCTCAGCAGCGAGAGAAGAGTTCCAGTCCGGCGACTATGTTAAACAACGCCGCGGTATTAGGATGAGAAACGGCAGCCACGAAATGGATGTGTTCGCTCATCGTGATCCTTGGGGCGACCGCGTTCTGCAACAGATACGTGAAGCTGAGATCGAACAGGCGATGGATCGTGTCAGACTAATCCACAATTCGGAACGCAAAGAGGTCTTCTTGATGTCACCCGTGGTCGCAAATGTAACGGTTGATAGGATCGTTGAATGGCGGGACTTCAAGAAGGGAGGCAGCAATGTTGACAAGGCCATTGCAAAACACGGGCTGTTATTCCTGTCGCCAACCGATTGCGCCAAGCATTTGCCGGAGATCTGGCGTTCGAAACAAGCCGCCCAGAACGACCTAAAACGCGCGAAGCTACTGTCAAAAGAGCCATATAGAGATATTCTATATGGGGAACTTGACGGTAAGAGCCCCCCTCTATTGGTTGAGTTTTGGCCGGCGGTCGAAAAAGGACGACGGTCCCGCAAGAAACAGGCTTTGGTCTTTGCGCCAGTTTATCAGGTGCGAGAGAAGTTGGAGCAGTTTGTGAATATCTCGGAGTTCCGTGTTCTCAGCTTGTAGGAACCGCAAGAAACCGCCATCGTTGCCCAGAAGAACCACCTCAGACGGTCAGCCTTCGGGAGAAAATTGAATGTTCAAATATGCCCCGGGGGGTGATGTCGGACCTCTCGAGCACTGGCCCTTTGACAATCCCGCAAGCGATTATCAGATCAGAGAAGGATCTCCGCAGGCATCGGGGCGCATGGATGCCGGCGGGCCAGGCCATACCACGCGCACGGGCATCTGGCGTTGCACCAAGGGCATTTTTGAATGTACCGAGCAGGGCGATGAGTTGATGACCGTCCTGTCTGGACGGTGTCGGCTGACCAACAAGGCCAACGGCCATACTCAGGAGTTGGCTCCTGGAGATAGTCTCTTTGTGCGCGATGGCAGCCGTGTTGTTTGGGACATCGGTGAAGAGGTGACGAAGGTTTTCTTCGGGCACAAGTCTGATGGGTTCTGAGGGCCGCAGCCTAGTATGATCGCGTTCGCCGGCACTCCAATGAGCACTCTGCCGGCCCCAAGGAATGCGGCTCATCGGCGGATCAGCCTAATTTACGATGGCCCGTTTTCAAACGTTTTTGGCCGATCCTGGAAAGCAGATCGGGTCACCTATGCTACCTAGGTGTCAAGTAAGTGCGGTTCTTAGGATCGGGCGACGTCTATTCGATGCGAAGAGGTTAATGTGATGGTCGATTTTAAATTTGTTCATACGTCAGATTTGCATTTGGGAAGTGGCTTTGGAACGATGCCAGAGGAATTGCGAGGTCGGTTGATTGAGGCCCGCCATGAAGTATTGTCGCGCTTGGTACAATCGGCTCGAGACCATGGCGCGCAACATATTCTGGTCGCTGGCGATACATTCGACACAACTGGGCCGAGCGCCGGTGTGCGCCGCCAGGCGGCGACAAAGATGTCGGCGGATAGTGATGTGCATTGGTGGATCATTCCTGGCAACCACGACTCTCTAGCCGCGGAAGAGCTATGGCGGCTATTTGAGGAAGAGACGGGGCCGAATGTTCATGTCCTTCGTGAGTCCGAACCAGTCGAAATCGCAGAGGGCGTCTGGTTGCTGCCTTCCCCATGGCCCCGGCAGTTTCCTGGCTTTGATCTGACTGCCTGGATGACCGACGCCGCGACGCCCGAGAATGCATTGCGCATTGGACTCGCACATGGCGGAATAACTGATTTTGGCGATAACTACGACGCATCTACTTTGATCCCACCGAACCGAGCTGAGAGTGCACAGCTGGATTACCTGGCGTTGGGTGACTGGCACGGTATGGTCGATGTGAACCCACGAACTCAGTTTTCCGGAACACCGGAAAGAGACTCGTACCGACATGACGGGCGCGGCTCATGCCACTTAGTGACGATTGCAGGCCCAGGGGCTGTGCCATCAATCAAACGACAGGAAACTGGACGGTTCTATTGGAGCGCCAAACAATTGAATCTGTCACCCAACATGGACGTAGTGAGTGCTTTCCAAGAATTGCTTGATCCTGAAACGGAACAGCGCCGAGACCAATTATTGCGGATCGAAGCCGAAGGCTACCTGCATATGGAAGAGCGTGCAGCGCTTGAGGATGCGGCTTCTAAGGTAGCACCAGATTTCGGGAGATTTGTATTTCTCGATAGTAAACTTGCCACCGAGTACCAGGCCGATGATCTGGACCTTATCGCAACTGGGGGCGCGCTCCGGGTTGCCGCTGAGGAATTACAAGTTGAAGCAGAAGGTCATGGAGTGTCGGAGCAAGATGCCCGCCTCGCGCAGGCGGCGCTGAACCGACTGTGGTCTCTGGTTCGGGAGGGCTGAGTTATGATGATTACGTCCATATCTTTACGCAATGTGCGCCGGTTCGTGGAACCGGTGACCATCGACAAAATCGGCCCCGGGCTAAACGTGCTTTCGGCTCCCAATGAAAGCGGAAAATCGACGTTCTTCGATGCGTTACAAGCCGGTTTTTTTGAAAGCCATCGGTCGCAAAACCAGCGGATAAAGGGGCTCACCCCCAGAGTCGGTGGAGATCCGGAGGTGACGATCCGTTTCGATCTCGATGGTGCCTCTTGGGAACTGTTCAAACGGTGGAGTTCTTCTGGCAAGCGCAAGCAAGCGAGCCTTAAGAAAGACGGGGTCTTGATCGCGCAAGGCGAGCAGGCGGAAGATACTCTGGCCAATATGGTCGCTGCGCCAAAAGAGGGAGGCCCGGCTGCCTTGCTTTGGGTTCGGCAAGGCGTTGTCGAAGTGTCGAGTGATAGCGCAGAAAATACCGCCCGCCAGGATATCATGAAACTGGTCACCGGTGAGGTGGAGTCCATGACGGTTGGGCGGCGAATGGACAGAGCGCTAAAGGCTTGTGATGAGGTTTTGAAGGCGAATGTGACTACAACCGGAAAGCCTAAAACCGGCGGGCCGTTGCAACGGGCGTCGGAAACGGTCACCGACCTCACAGGCCAGCGTGACGATGCGCTGGAGCGGGTAACTGCGTTGGAAGAAGCGCTAAGACGTCGTCGCTCTGTGAACTCGGAACTGGCAGAGCTTCGGGACGAAGAAGAGACCACAGCACAATTGGGTCGTTTGAAAGAGGCCGAAAAGCGCTTCTCTGAAGCGGAAAAACAGGACGCGGATGTGCAGCTTTCGCAGAGTCGAGTTGATGCGTTGGAGGCCAAGGAGTCCCGAGCGCGGGAGAAGGTCGAAAAGTTGCGGTTGGACTTTGAAGGGCTGGTTCGAGCCCAAAGTTCTGTCAGAAGCACCGCCGAACGCACAAAGAAGGCACAGGGAGCATTTGACAAGGCGCGGGGCCGTCGGGAACTAGCCAAGGTGGCCCAGAATAAGGCTCAGGCGGCCTACAACTCGGCGGCAGAACAGTTGAAGTCGGTAATGCGGGCCGAAGCGTCAGCCGGCGCTGTCGCGCGTCGCGAAGAACTAATGCGCCAGACTGCTGATGCGGAGAAACTTCGCGCTGAAATCGAAACGTTGAAAGCCGAAATTGGGCAGGAAATATCATCCACTGCGTTGGAGCAATTGGACGGGTACGCAGCTGCGCTCACAGTGGCAGAACGGGCGCGAGAATCCGCGGCGCCGATTTTGCGCATCAATTATGATGCGACAGGAATGGGCAAAGTACGACGTGGTGGAGAAGCCGTAGAGGGTGACCGAGATTACCCAATCACTGAAGTGACCGGTCTTCAGATCTCGGGTGTCGGTCATATGTCGATAAAGCCCAATGACGGTGCTGGAGATGGTGGTGTCGATGCTGCCCAAAAGACTCTGGACCAAGCTTTGGACCGAACCGGATACTCTTCCATAGAGGCGGCACGCGCCTCAGCTCAGACCAGGGTAGCAAAGAACGAACAACTTCGGACAAAGGAAGCGGAGTTCAAAGCGATTGCGCCGAAAGGAGTCGAACAGTTGCGCGCAGCTTTGGCGGAGCTGCCGGCGGTCATCGAAAAAGATGTAGACTTGCCGACACGCGCCGATGCGGAGAAAGCTGAAGCAGAGACCCAAAGGAGGTTGGACGCGGCCAGTTTAGACGTTAGCGCCGCGGCAGAGGCTTTCGAAACTCTCCGGGAAGCTCTGGAAGTGGATCAACGAAAGGCGGCATCTGCCGAAGCGCATTTACAAGCGGCCCAAACAGCGTTGTCTGACGTAAAGGACCCTGAGGCGGAAATTGCCAGTCAAAATGTGACGTTGCAAATGCTCGTCGAAGAGTTGACCAAGGCGCGGTCTGATTTGGCCACTTTGCGGGATGTAGTCATCGATCTCGAAGCTGCAAAGGTAGCTGTTGCTCGCGCCAAAAGTGTTATCGAGAACAGTCGAACACTCGGTGAGAAACTGGAACGAGAACTTGCTGGACTGACTGAACGCATCCGACTGTCCAGTTCGGATGCGCCGGACGAGGAACTCGCGTTCTTAAATGGTCAGTTGGAAGCTGCCGAGACGCGATTGACCGAAATTGAGTTCGATGTGGAGGTGAACCAACGCCTGAAAGCAGCATTAGATGCTGCTCGCAAAGCGGCCTTGGAGGCCCATGTCAAACCGGTATCGGAAGAATTGCAACCGCTGTTAAGGATGCTTTGGCCGGACGCGGAACCCGACATCGACGCTGAGAGCGGCACGATAACCCGGATCACTCGAAGCAGCGTGGAAGAGGACTTCGAGGTGCTTTCAGGTGGTACGCGAGAACAAATTTCCCTGATGGTGCGACTGGCATTCGCAAACATCCTTGCCAAGCAGGGGCGGTCGGCGCCACTCATCCTCGATGACGCGATAGTTTACACAGATGACGACCGCATTGAGCAGATGTTCAACGCATTGACCCTTAGGTCGAGCGGCTTGCAAATCATTGTGTTGTCTTGCCGCCAACGGGCCTTTCGGGGATTGGGGGGTGACTTGCTGTCGATCAATCGCGTGGATGACGCAGCGTGAAGCATGACTGAGAGGAAACAGAGGGCAATTACCTAGGCTAAGAATTGCCAGTTGCGCTCGTTTCGTTGACTGATCAGAAGACGCATTTGGGTGGTCAATAGCGGACACTTATTTTCAGCGCTGTGAATGACTGCATGGAGCCCAATCCGGAAGTGGTCTTTCGCAATTACTCGCAATTGCAGCAATGCGAACGCCAAAATTATTAGCCGCTCCGCAGCAAGAAAAGCGGTCGTTCATGCAGAGCGCAGCGTGATTTGCGACATCTACTTCCGCTCTGCGGACAATGCAGCCTTTCGCTGCGGGGCGGCGCCACAAGATCAGATGAGCAACTACTGTGCGGGAACCATGCCTCTGCACCTTTTGAGTATATGTTCTACAGTTTGTGTTTGTTGTAGCCCATCACAAAAAAACGGGGCCCGAAATCGAGCCCCGTTCCTAAAAGATGTAGTTTTCTTAAAGCGGTTTGCGGCGTCCGAAGAAACCAAGTCCGGCTAAACCAGCAATCAATAAAAACCCTGCTGCTGGAAGGGGTACAGGAGTTGCGCTTACGGTCACACTCGCGCGAAATCCGCCCGGGCCAGGGTTCCTATTTGGCTCGTTGACCCATCCATTCGTTATCTCAAACACCAACTCATTCAATCCTGCCATAAATGGCGGAACACCATCAGCAGCTACGACATGCAGATCGCTAAAAGAGCCAGTGCCAAAAGGAAGCGAAGCAATTACATTCCCATTCAAAGACGCGGTACCATAGTTGTCGGTCGCCCATAGGCCGTCCAACACAGCAGAGGTCGCGTCAAACCCCGTCAGATCAAATTCCCACGAAAAGGTGTATGTGGTTTCAACCAAGTCGGCGTCGCCATCCCAAACCCATTGAGATGTGGCATCGTTGTCTACCCATGCGCCAGGGAGCGGCGTGCCAGGGAGCGACTCAACATCCGTCATTGTACCGCTATCCATGACAAAGCCACCGATAGAAGAGCTACCTGTAGCTGCGGAGTCTACTGTTGCTGCATGAGCGCTCAATGCAGTACACATTGATACCGCCATTGCGCCTAAAAAAGAACCAAATTTCACAATACTTTCCTACCACTTATGAAACTTGATAAAACGGTATCAAACGCACCTTCTATTTGCAACACCTTGCAAAACAGCGATTGTGGTGCCGATGTCCGACTGCTCTGGCAAACACATTTGGCTTATTCGGCAAGGGCCAACTCCAAGGCCTTCCCGCGGATAATGCTGAAGAAAAGAGCCGAAGTTCACCGGCGAACGACCCAAAGAGGCGTGCAGTTGCAAGGTAGAACTGACTCAACGAAGAGCTAAGAACCATTGCAGGCAAGTACCATGTCTTTCGACGACCGCTCTGGGCTTGTCTTATGCTTTCCTTATCGATCTGCAAAGATTGAGCCACTGCCGGCCAAGCCATTTATGGCTGGCAGTGGTGGCGGCTGGATCGCTTTGGGCTTGGTCGTGAGGGACCGTTTTCGAGTATGGTCAGCCGCCGTCTTCGCATGAGGCCTGAACGGATACGCAAGCTGGATTTTTCATGGGCTTGCATGACAAGCATAGGACATGACGATGATGACAGATGATAGCATAGGCATTGATATTTCGAAGGACTTTCTGGAAGCGCATCGGTTAAGCGATGGAGGCACAGCGCGCTTTCCCAATGCACCTACCGGTTTCCGTGCCCTCTCAGCATGGTTGGGCGCGGACATACCTGCTCGTGTCGTATTTGAGGCCACTGGTCCGTATCACAGACGTCTTGAACGCGCACTTTCTCG
>NZ_FRFA01000013.1 GCF_900143535.1 Tateyamaria sp. Alg231-49
GTCTTGCCTGACCCGCCCTTGAAGTTGATCACGGTGATCACTTGCAGGTGGTTGTCGTCCCGACGGCCGGGCAGATAGGTGCCGGGGGATTTTGCCCCTTTTTCGAGCATTTGCCGCAAGCTGAGGATATCCTGCGGCGTGTAGTGCCGCCGCCCGCCTGCGCGAATTTCAGGTTCGGGGCCACGGCCATCCAGGTGCAGTTTGCGCAGGTATGCGTCCTTGACCCCGAGAAGGTCCGCGACCTCACCCGAGGTGAAAGTGCGCAGGGTGCGCTGTGCGTCGGGCGGAAAAAGTTGTTCGCGGTGCGCTTGCAACCGTTCAGAGAGCCACGCGGCATGCGCGCCGACAAGGGTGTCGATGCGAGTATCGATGGGTGTGACATGCTTTTGCATGCGTCTCCTGCCTGTTCCTGTCTGGTTCGGATTTGGTCCGAACACCTGCCGTGTTTGGGCGTTTTGCCGCCCTTTTGTTATTGTGCAGGTTTCCCTGCGGTGCCAGTGTTCCAGTGCCCGCATCCGCACGTTTAGCATCGGTTGGATTGCGTGAGTTACGCTGGAAGGCGTTTTATTCAGTCTCTAGCGTAAATGGTTTACGGGTTTTTACAATTCCCGCAAGGGTTTTCTAAATGTTGTGTTTTGACCCTGTGTTGCCCTTAGGGCAGCCAGTCCACACGCTAAACGGGTGCACATGCTCAAAGGTCACAGTTTAAATGGTTTTCTTGCCGCGAGGGACGTAAAAGATTTGCGACAAAGGGCCCAACATGGTTCTCTGCATTTAACTGAATTCTAATCAAATCCATATGGGTATTATAATGGCCAAGTTTGACTCCGATCTGATCCAAGCCGGTATTCGCCAACGCAGCCTGCGCAAACACTGTAGGGTGGGCCGGGCGACCGAACTGGTGTTTGTGTTGGCGACAGGGGTGATGCTGGCTGTTGGTGGAGGTGCGCAGGCGCAGGATTGGGACGGCTCTGTCAGTAATAACTTCGCAAACGCCAACAATTGGAGCACCAACACGGTGCCTGATTCATCGGGAATTGTGACCATTACCAACAATACGACTAACAGTACCCGTATTTCCACTGCCGAAGATGTGGACACAACAACGATTAGCGGGACAGGCGACCTAACCATCGCCAACTCTGGCTCGCTCGATTCAAGCACAACCGTTCAGGGCGGCTCTTTAACGGTGGCGGGCACCCACACAGGCAGCGTTACCGTTGAGACAGTTGGGACTGCCACCGTCAATGCAGCTGGGGTCGTAACCGACACGGTGAATAACTCTGGCACAGGAAGCAACGCGGGCGTCATCAACGCGTTGGACAATGATGGCGGCACCTTCACCAACTCCGGCACTGTGACCACGACCACCACGGTTGGCGGCGGCACGGTGACCAACACCGGCACTCTGACCGGAGCAACGACGGTGAGCGGCGGTACTCTGGACGTTGACGGCGGCACAGTCGGTTCAGTGATTGTGGACTCCGGCAACCTTGATGTGGACGGCGGCACCATTGCATCTTTGGATGTGAACGGCGGCACGCTCAACTCGGTTGCGGGTACGGCACAGGTGATCGGTGCGACGACAATTGACAATGCAACTTTGTTCCATTCGGGCGGTGCTACTCTAGGCGCCGTGACAGTTGGTGCGTCTGGCGGGGCGGGCTTGTACGACTTTGGCGACGGGACGGCGGCAACATTGAATATCCTGACCGGCGCAAATGCCCTTTTAGGTGTTAACGCCGATGTGACGGGCAGTGTGACAAACGCCGGCAGTCTGAGCTTTGGCCAAACTATGATGGGCTCTCTCGACAATAATACCGGCGGGGTTGTGACCGTTTTAACCGGTGGCACTGTTGACACTGGCGTGACAAACGCCGGTACCATAAATATCAACGGGGGCACGTTGACCGTAACGGCCGGCGGCACCACAAACGAAAGCGGCGGTGTCTTAACCATCGCCGACGGTGCGACCCTCGCCTCAGACACCACCAACCAGGCGGGCGGCGATCTGAATGTAGACGGCACGCTCACCGGCGACCTGAACACGGCGGGCGATGCGGATGTGGGGGCCTCTGGCTCTGTCTCTGGCACAGTGACCAACTCGGGCACCGGGTCCAGCAACGCGGGCACCATCAACGCGTTGGACAATGATGGCGGCACGTTCGACAACTCCAGCACTGTGACCACCACGACGACCGTCGATGGCGGCACCGTCACCAACACAGGCACGATGACCGGACTTGCCACCGTGAACGGTGGTACTCTTTCTTCCTCCGGTGCGTTGACGGCAGGCGCCAATAATAATGGTAGCGGCACGCTGAACATCACCGGCGGCACATCCGGCGCAATAGGAAACGCGGGCACTCTGGAACTGTCCGGCGGCACTACGGCATCCGTAACGCAACTCGCGGGCACCACCACAGCGTTTGGCAACGCAATTGTCTCTGGCGCAACCGCCATCAACGGGGGATCTCTGGAAGTTAACGGGACGTTTACGTCGAACACGGTAACCACCGCCGGCAATGTGAACATCATCGGTGGCGGCAACCTGATAGCGGCGACGACAGTCCAGAGCGGCGGTAATCTCTCCATTTCAAGCATCAGCACACACACGGGCAATGTGGTCGTCGAGTCAGGTGGCATATTTGGCACTTTTGGCACCATGGATGGAACCGTGGACAACAGCGGTACCGCGAGAATTGAAGGCGGTACGTCCGGCGACGTGACCAACGCGGGCAGTCTTGAACTGTCTGGCGGCACCACGGATTCGGTGACGCAAAGCGCGGGATCCACCACAGTGACCGGCGCCGCAACCGTCGCTGGCCTGACCGACATTACCGCAGGCTCACTGACCGTCAATGCGGGGCAAACTCTGACCGCAACCGGCGGCCTCAACATCGACAACGGTGCGACAGGCGCCATCAACGGCACCGTCGATATTGGAGCTTCGTCAATCATCGCCGGTGACGTAACAGGCACCGGCACATTGAATGTGGTCGGCGGCGGCACCACCATCGACGGGACCGTGACTGGCACCAACATGACCATTGCGCTGCTCGCGTCATCCACCAACAATGGGACTGTCGCCGCAGTCGGCAACGCAGGTGTCTTTATCAACAACGGCACTGCAGGTGCTGTGACAAACACCGGGGATCTCATCCTCAACGCCAGCACGACCGATAGCGTGACGCAGAATACATCAGGTGCCGCAACGACAACTGTGAACGGTGACGCGACAGTGAACGGCACGACGAACATCGACACTGGGTCGCTGACCGTGAGAGGCCCGAACACGCTGACCGCGACAGGTGGCGTGGACATCGCAGCCGCCGCCGCGCTGACCGTCCAAGCTGGAGCGACAATCGCTTCGGGTACAATTACCAATGCCAGCACCGCAGGTTCCACCAATGACGGGACCGTGGGTGCGGTCACCAACACAGGAACATTCACCAACACCAACATCGCCGGTGCTGTGAGCAACTCGGGCACGTTCGGGAACACCGGAACCGTGGCGTCGCTGATCAACTCGGGCGGCGAGTTCACCAACACCGGTGGAACCATCACAGGCACGGCAAGTGTCACGGGCGGCACGCTGGACATGGACGGTGGCGCAGCGGGTGCAACGACCAACTCAGGCGGCGTTGTGGAACTGTCAGGTGGCGCAGTTATGGCGAGCCTCACTCAGTCTGGTGGCGCGTTGACCACGATTGATGGTCCAGCCACAGTGAACGGTCTGACCAACATAACCACCGGCACTCTGGATGTTCAGAGTGGCCAGACCCTGATCGCATCGGGCGGGGTGGACATGGCGGGTGGCACCACATTGAACCTGCCCGGGACCATCACCGGCAATGTGACCAGCGCCGGTACAATCAATGCGACAGCGGGGGCCCCTACCGTCGCTGGCGACCTGACAAGTAGCGGCCAACTGAACCTGAGTGGGTCGTCAGCTAACTCAATCAGGGTAGACAACAATGCGGTGCTCGGGGGCAATATTACGATTGCTGCGGGTCCGGGCGCTGTGGTGAGCGGCCTCGATGTGGGCGGCAATATCAGCGGGAACGTTGCACTGACACTGGGCAGCAACGCTGGTGCAACCAGCCTCGACAACGCCGTGTTTGCTAACTTTGGCGGTGCAAGCAGCCTCAACGTCAATTCGCTAAACAATTTCCAAAGCGTCATTGGCGCTGGTCTGGATCTTGCAGTGATCGACAATGGTGCCGGGCAGTTGGTCTTCTCGGAAACTGTCAGTAACTCGGTCAACAGTGTTGCGGCGACTGTCGGCCTGACGCAAACGCTGGTCAACACGGTCGTGAACAGGCCTACCAGCCCATTTGTGGCGGACCTCGCGGCTGGAGCCGAAGAAGACCCTTGTGGCCCTGGTGTATGGACCCGTATCACCGGTGGTACTGCAGAAGCAGATGGTTCGTTTATCGACGTTGAAGCGGACGAAGCCGGAGAATCTCCGGTTAAACTGGACTACTATGGCCTGCAGTTCGGTGGTGACTTTGCCTGCTTTGGCGGTCACTACAACGGCTGGGACCTCGCCTTTGGCGGCATTGGTGGTTTCAACATCGGTGACAGCACAAGTACGGCCTTTGACAACAACGGTAATCTGGAAGGCACTCTGTCGAGCGACTTTACGCAACGATATGCAGGCGTCTACATGACTGCGGCGCGCGGTCGCTTTTTTGCAGACCTCCAGTATCGCTACGAAGACACGGAGCTTGAAAGCTCGAACGTTTCAAATGGCGGCAGTTTGGGTGACTTTAGCACAGAGTATGACAACAAGGGACAAACCCTGTCTGGCGCGGTCGGGTATTCTTGGCAGGTTGCGGATAACCCAGGCCTGACGTTTGTCTCGTCTGCTGGGTTCTCGTTGTCCAGAAACGAGACGGACGACGTTGATTTGGGAGGTGGCAACATCCTCACCTTTGAAGACGGCGACAGCCAGGTAGGTTTCCTTAGTGCGTCGATTGCGAACACAGTTATTCGTCCAGATGAAATCAGTCTGCTCAGCTATTTTGGCACTGCAACAGTTTACAATGACTTTGCCAGTGACAGGATAGCATCCTTTGGCGGTCGCGAGATTGCGATTGAAAACCTAGGCGCCTACGGCGAAGTCAGCCTCGGCGTGAACTACCTCACATTGCTGAGCCCCGGTCAGGCGGGCAATGCGCGTCAGTTGAACGCGTCGCTCCGTGTGGATGCGCGGTTCAGCAGCGACATCGAAAGCTATGGCCTCACAGGTCAGCTGCGCCTGCAGTGGTGATCAAACGACCATTGAGACAAAAGCGGGGCGTCCAGACAGGGCGCCCCGTTTTTTGTTGGCGACGGCATCGACCGAACTGATCATGGCCAAATTGAAGAACGGAGGGCATAGCGACCTTGAGGTTGATAAAGTGACCAAATCCCAATGCGGATTGCGCGCCCCGCAAGTAAGAGAAACGCGATAACTGTGGCTGAGGATTTCAAGTGATTCAGCTTTATGCTGCCATTTGGCGGGTCAGTGGGCCACGCCAGATCGTTCTTATCCTTCTTTCAGTGGCCATTGCAGCGCTTGCCGCTGCGCCATTGAAGTTTCAGCAGGATATCGTGAACCTTCTGACATATGGACCGTTTGAGACATCGAAGCTGTTTCTTCTTGGTGGCGGTATGATGGCCGTGATTTTGGTCAGCTTGGGTCTGAAGTGGGTCATGGGATATCGGTCTCAATTGCTTGGTGAGGATGTTATTCGTCTCATTCGGAGCAGGCTTCTTATCGGCGCGGCCAATGAAGAAAAATCGAGCGGCCGAATTCGCACCGGTACTTTGTCCACAGCCATTTCGGCAGAGGCTGAAGAACTTGGGAAATTCACGGGCGGAGCCTTTTCCGAACCTGTGATGCAAGTTGGCACTTTGATCAGTGTTATTGGGTTTGTTGCCTCCACCCAGCCCGGCCTAGGCTTGGTCGCGCTGTCGATGATCGCGCCTCAGGTCATTATCGTGCTTTTGACCCAGCGCAAGGTAAACGCTTTGCTGGCCGAACGCGTTCGTATTCTGCGTTGTGCGACGGACCAGATCACGGCGACTGAACTAAAAGACGCTGTACAGACCGTTCTTGGGGAATTTGATCAAATCTACAATGTCCGAAGAACAATGTTCAGGTGGAAGGTATCGACCAAGTTTCTTCTCAGTTCTATCAACGGAGCAGGTACTGTTCTTGTCTTCATGCTGGGTGGAGCGATGGTCATTGACGGAAAAACGGACGTCGGAACTGTTGTCGCCGCCACCTTGGGGCTTTCCAGACTTCAGGGTCCAACGACATATCTTATTTCTTTTTACCGGGAAGTCAGTTCAAACCGGGTCAAATTTGAACTTCTGAGGGGACTGAACTTGCATCAAGAATGATCCTCCCGCTTCATTCTGTAAGGCGGGGCCTGTAACCGGACAGGTATAGAACCATGATGGCGCTCGGCTGATCTGGCCTTGACCTAGAGCGAGTCCAGCGCCTGCGCGTAACGCCGCGAAAACGCATCAATGAAAGCATCCAGCATCCCGTTTTCGCCTTGCGCGGCGCGGGCAGCCCAGCGTTTTTCGTACTCTTCCCAAGACTTGCGTGCCCCGCTGCCCAAACGGCCGCCGCCCGCGTCTTTTTCGATTTCCTTTGGTGCCAGCCCTTCGAGCATGTCCGCGAGCGCGGGTTGGATCGCGGCCATCATTGCCTTTTGGTGCTGGCGGATGTCGGCGAGCGCGTTGTCGAACCCGTCGGGACCTGTCTGATAGCCATCACGCGGCTGCACGAACAGCGCCAGAAACGCTTCATCCGGGTCCGCCATGAACTTCATCGGGTTGTTGCCGCTGGCAATCCGCATGGTCCGGTCATCGTTGGCCACAAAGAGTTTCACCGCCGAGCGGTCCTGCAGCATGTGCATCATTTCCTGCGTGCCCATTCGCGCGCATTTGCCCAGCATCACGCCAAGGTCGTGAAGGTCAAATCCAAGCTGGTCGGCGTCAGGAATCCCGGCGCCTTCAAGGAACCCCTCAAGCAGTGCGTTGGTCGCAGGCTCTGGAGCGGGGGCCGGAACGGGTTCTGGTTTCGCTTCTACTGGGACGGGGGCCGGTGGCTCAGCCGCGATTGGGGCAGGGCGGGGTGCTGCGGTTTCGGCAAAGCGTTCACCCAACCCGCGCGGCGTCAGATCTGTGCGTTCGACAACAGGCTGGACCGGCGTCTCGACCGGATCCGGAAGAACGACCGGCGCGGCCGTGGGATCTGTGGGCAGAAAGGGGCTGGTCCGTTCAGGCGCGGGCGCTTCGCCTGTGGGCGTTGGCGCGGGGCCGGTTTGGGGCACCGGAGGGGCCTCGAACGCGGGAGCTTCATTGACCTGCGCCGGGGTTGGCGGCACAACGCCCGCGTCAACCGGAGCGGCGGCAGGCGGTGTGGGTTCCGGGGCGGCGGCTGGTTCTGCCTTGTCCGCTGTAGCCCCACCGGTCAAGCCCAGCAGATCATCATCAAAGTCGTCAGGGATCGGAGAGGCGGACGGGGCCGGGTTTGCCATAGGTGGCAATGACATCCCCGGTCTCTGCACACCGGCTGCACCCGTGCTTCCTCCCTGAAATCTGGAAAAGTCCGGGGCCTGAGCGCCGCTGCGTCCCGGTGGTGTGGATGAGGCCGCAGGTACATTGCGTGGTGGCATAGATGTCGCGGCGGGCACATTTCGTGGACCCGGGGTCGGCGGCATGCTCACCCCACCGCCACCTGTGGGCGGGGCCTGCACGCCTTGCGCGCCAGTGATCTGCGGTATCGATACTTCTTCGGTCGCGATATCAACTGCCACGATGTAGCTGCCGATACGGATGGTGTCGCCATTTTCCAGCGCGCGTTTGCCTTCGATCCTGGCCGTGGTCCCGTTTATGAAGGTGCCGTTTGTCGACACATCTTCAATCATGTAGCCCTCGCCTTCATAGGTGATGCTTACATGGCGGCCCGAGATAAAGCGGGTGTTGTCGGGCAGCGACCAGTCGTTTTCCTTTTTGCGCCCAATGCTGATGCCTTTGCCGAGGACAGAAATGTCTTCGGGCAAGTCCCCTGCCGCATCCGACCGGTTTTCGATTCGCAACGTCAGCCTGTCCATCGGGTGGTCGTATCCTTTGTGACGGGTGCGCGGGCCATGGCCTGCGTTAGTTGAGGCGGAACAGCCCTGCGGCTCGGTCCAGCACGAAATCAAGGCTTTCGGCCCGGTGTTCTGTGCGCATCTGCCCAACAGCACGCATCACGGCTGAACTGATTGCACGGGGCCCGCGCCAGGCTGGGACAGTGACCAGATCATTGGGCGCAAGCGGCCCGCCGGACCACCCCACACCAAGGCCCAGATACACAACCGGGGACCGGCGCGGGGCGAACATGGCCAGCTGCAGCGCGTTCCAGCGGTTTTCAGAACTGCCGTCGGCAACCCAGTCTGAAACAAGATTCATCAGTTTTGTGTCTTCGGGCGCCATGTCGGGGATCAGCGAACTCACGCATTCCATCCCCCATTTGACCCCAGCCTTGGCATCCAGCGCAAAGGCGGTGAATGTCACCGCTTCTTCCGGAGTGCTTGAGGCGCGCAGGCGTTCAAGAAACCCGCGATAGCCTTCGTCCGCTTCGGGTGCCGTTTCGATAAACTTGGCGATCTCTGGCATTTCTGCAAAGAGATCCCCCACCCTATCAAAGCGAATGGCCCGTGCCGGAGGCAAGGTTTGTTCAGAATTCAGATCGTCCATCGCGGCCGTCATATGAAATATTGCTTAATCACAAAGACAACTGTGCGATGCGCGCGGGCGCAGGTCAATGTTTTGAACACCGATTTGCCGATCAAAAGACAAGGAATGTGTTCAATCAGGCGGTTCACGCAGCATTGTTACATAGGAACGCCCCAAACGCATTAAAAGGTATGAAATACCCCCATAAGATTACACGTCCTTTCCCTAGCCATATCGATTTTCTGTGATAAGCTGTTTCTTGCTCAGATACTTATGAGCACAAATATTCACAACGGCTCGAGTGACGCTGGGGGATTTATGGACTTAGACGCGCTTCTTCAAAGTCATGGAGACGACGCACCGAGCGGCGAAGATCTGGAGTATGATCCGGTCTTTACCGAGTTAGAGATCGCGGCAACCCACGGCGAAGAACGTCAGATGGGCGACGAGATTCTTCCGCCCGAAGACCCCGACTATAAAGAAGTCGCCGCCAAGGCGCTTGAGATCATGGAACGCAGCCATGATCTGCGCGCCGGCATTTTTCTGGCCGAGGCGCAATTGCGTCTCAAAGGCTTTCCCGGCTTTGCTGATGCGACATCTTATGTTGCGCGCTGTCTGGATGAATACTGGTCGTCGTGCCATCCGCAACTGGACCCTGATGACGATGATGATCCCACCATGCGGATCAACGCCATCCTGACCCTGATTGACGACGCTCGCATCCTGCGCGGAGTGCGCCGCGCGCCTTTGACCCAAAGCCGCACCTTTGGCGCCATCAGTCTGCGCGAGATTGCGGTCGCCGATGGCGAGTCTACTCCGACTTCGGATATGGAAAACGTTGTCGATTCGGGCCAGGTCTCGGCTGCTTTTCAGGACACCGACGAAGATGTGCTGCGCGGCATTTCTGAAGCAGTCGGTCGCGCGTTGTCTAATGTCACCGCAATCAGCGCCAAGTTTGATGAAATGACACCGGGGCAGGGCCCGGATATCGACCCCCTTATCAAGTTGCTCAAGAAGGCCAACGGCAAGATTGCTGGCGCATTGGGCGAGCCTGCTGGTGATATGGGCAGCGAAGAAGAAGGCGACATGGATGCAGGCGGCGGTGGCGGCGGCCCTGCCCAACCTGTGAGCAGCGGCGGAACGGGTGCTATTAACACCCCTACCGATGTTCAGAATGCGCTTGACCGCATAATCAGTTACTATGAGCGTGCAGAACCATCGAGTCCTGTCCCGCTTTTGCTGGAACGTGCGAAAAAACTTGTCGGCGCGGATTTTATGACCATCGTGCGCGATATGGCCTATGACAGCGTAGATCGTGTCAACATGATCGGTGGGATCAGCGACGACGAATAGAGACGAATTGAACTGAATAAAACTTTGAACCCCGGTGTTAAGGGTTCAAGCAAAGCAAGAAGTTTGCGAAGGAGAAACGGGACATGGCGAGTTCACAGAAATTCATTGCGCGCAACCGCGCGCCCAGGGTTCAGATCGAATATGATGTTGAACTGTATGGTGCAGAGAAGAAGGTGCAGCTGCCTTTCGTGATGGGCGTCATGTCCGATCTTGCGGGCAAGTCCGAAGTGCCACAACCCGGCATTGCCGATCGCAAATTCCTTGAGATCGACGTCGACAACTTTGACGAGCGTATGAAGTCCATGGCCCCTCGTGCCGCATTCACCGTTCCCAACACGCTGAGCGGCGAAGGAAATATGGCTGTCGACATGACCTTTGAGTCCATGGACGATTTCAGCCCAGCCGCCATCGCGGCCAAGGTTGAGCCCCTTGCAGAACTGCTGGATGCGCGCACACAGCTGAGTAACCTTATGACATACATGGATGGCAAATCCGGAGCCGAAGACCTGATCGCCAAGATCACCCAGGACCCTGCTCTGCTCAAAACCCTTGCCGCCCAACCCGCCCCCAAGGCGGACAGCGAAGATCAGGAGTAAACGATGGCCGAACTTGAAACAGAAGCAGCCGGTGGTGAAGAGGCGACGGCCTTTGGTTCCTCCGACTTTGAGAATCTGCTGAAGAAAGAATTCCGTCCCAAGTCCGATCAGGCAAAGACGGCTGTGGAACAAGCGGTCAAAACGCTGGCCGAGCAGGCGCTGGCCAACACGGCCTTGGTTTCGGACGACGCCCTGCGCACCATCGAAAGCATCGTCGCCCAGATCGACCAGAAGCTGACCGAACAGGTCAACGAAATCCTGCACCACCCCGATTTCCAGCAGATGGAAAGCGCGTGGCGCGGTCTGCATTACCTCGTCAACAACACCGAAACCGACGAGATGCTGAAAATCCGGGTCATGAACATCTCCAAAAAGGACATGCACAAGACCCTGCGCAAATACAAAGGCACCGCCTGGGATCAATCCCCCATCTTCAAGAAGATCTACGAAGAGGAATTTGGTCAGTTTGGTGGTGAACCTTATGGTTCGCTGGTTGCTGACTACCACTTTGACCACTCTCCACCAGATGTGGAACTGCTGGGCGAAATGTCCAAGATCGCTGCTGCGGCCCACGCCCCACTGATCACCGGTGCCAACCCGACCCTGTTCCAGATGGACAGCTGGTCAGAACTGGCCAACCCGCGCGATCTGACCAAGATTTTCCAAACCCCGGAATATGCGTCCTGGCGTTCGCTTCGTGAAAGCGAAGATGCCAAGTATGTCGGTCTGGCGATGCCTCGTTTCCTCGGTCGGTTGCCTTATGGCTCCAAAACCGATCCGGTTGAGGATTTCGCGTTTGAAGAAGACACAGACGGGTCAGATCACAGCAAATATGGCTGGGTCAACGCGGCCTACGGCATGGCGGTCAACATCAACCGCTCCTTCAAGGAGTATGGATGGTGTTCGCGAATCCGCGGGATTGAATCCGGCGGTGCTGTCGAAGGTCTGCCAAGCCACACCTTCCCAACAGATGACGGTGGTATCGACCAGAAGTGCCCCACCGAAATCGCCATTTCGGATCGCCGCGAGGCGGAACTTGCCAACAATGGCATGATGCCTCTGATCCACCGCAAGAATTCGGACCTTGCCGCCTTCATCGGGGCGCAGTCACTGCACAAGCCCGCTGAATACGACGATCCGGATGCCACGGCCAACGCAAACCTTGCTGCGCGTTTGCCGTACCTGTTCGCCACCTGCCGGTTCGCCCATTACCTTAAGTGTATGGTGCGGGACAAAGTCGGCTCCTTCAAATCGCGTGGTGCGATGGAGGTCTGGCTGCAGGAATGGATCAACCAATATGTTGATTTCAATTCGGAGTCGTCTCCGGAAGAGGTCAAGGCCCGCCAGCCTTTGGCCGCAGCCGAAGTCGTCGTCGAGGAGGTCGAAGGGAACCCAGGGTATTACAGTTCAAAGTTTTTCCTACGGCCACATTACCAGTTGGAAGGTCTTAGCGTCTCATTGCGCCTGACCTCCAAACTCCCCAGTGAGAAGGGATAATCCTACTCACTTTTTTCTTAACGACCCGACCCTTAACTCTAAGAAAGGTACACTAACATGTTTGACGCATTCTGCTATTTCCTGGCGCCGCCCACCGAATGCAAAGGTGAAACCCAAGACGTGGATATGAAAGCAAAGGGTGCATTTGAAATCCTGAGCTTTGAAATCGGCGCGGAAAACAACATCAACATCGGTTCTGTGACCGCTGGCGGTGGTGCCGGTAAAGCGACGTTCAAGGAACTGACCGTCACCAAGAAAACAGACACGGCTTCCGCTGCGATGTTCAGCTCGCTGTGCAAAGGTGACCACTATGATGACATGATCATCGAACTGCGCCGCTCGGGTGGTGTGTCCGACACCGGCAAGTCCGGCAAGACATTCCTCAAGTGGGAATTCAAACTGGTCATGATCCAGGACATCAGCTGGTCCGGTTCGGACGGTGACGACATCTGCGAAGAGACTGTTGTGATGCAGTACGGCGCGATGAAAGTGACCTACACAGCGCAGGACAAGCAAGGCAAGGACGCCGGTGTCAAGACGGCCGAATGGAGCCGCGTCAAGAACCAGGCGAACCTCGCCGTCTAAGGTTCGCGCTTTTTGCGACCCCACAAGACATTGGCAGGCCCCGCTGTGGGCCTGCCTTTTCAAGAAAGACCATTGAAGGAGAGCCAGTGTGAGTGCCGAGGATCTATTAAAATCTGGTGATCTGGACGGCGCATTGGCCGCATTGCAGGACAGCATCCGCGCCGACGCCGCAAACCCTGCCCTGCGCATCTTTTTGTTCCAGTTGCTCAGTGTGCGCGGCGATTGGAAACGCGCAATCGCTCAACTGAAGCTGTCCGCCGAGATGAACGATCTCGCCACCCACATGGCGCAGACCTATCGCGAGGGCATCATTTGTGAGGTCTACCGCGAGAAAGTGTTCTCTGGCGAAAAAGACCCCCTGATTTTTGGCGAACCAGAAGAGTGGATCGCCCTGATGGTAGAGGCGATGAAGGCCAATGTTGCGGGCAACGCAGACCAAGCCGCCGAAATCCGAGCCCGCGCGTTCGACGCCGCCCCAACCGTATCAGGCCGTCTGAACGGAGAGCCGTTCGAGTGGATTGCCGATGCAGATATGCGTCTTGGCCCGCTTCTCGAAATTGTCGTCAACGGCCGCTATTTCTGGATGCCCTTTACATCCATCGCAAAGGCGAAGTTCGAAGATCCGATTGATCTGCGTGATGCCGTCTGGACCCCTGCCGAGATCAAGTTGGCCAATGGCGGTGATATCGTTGCCCTGATCCCGACCCGATATGCCGGCACTGTTGCCGAAGGGAATGACGTTGAAAAACTGGCCCGCGCCACACAGTGGAAAGATGTGGGCGCCGATACCTATGTCGGTTTGGGTCAACGCCTGCTGACCACCGATCTGGGTGATACGGCCCTGATGGATGTCCGCTTGCTGGAATTGGATGTCGAGATCCCCGAAGAGGCGCAAGCGCCCGAGGCGACCCAAGAGGACGAGGGCTGATCCATGTCTGACCGCATGATCGCCGAACGTCTGCAGCCCTCCTTGTTGGATCGGTTGACGGATGATGACCCGTTTGAGGTCAAGGAAACCCGCGACAGCCGGGTGATTGATCTGCGTCAGTTGCGCGACATCCTGCAACGCGACCTGAGCTGGCTGCTCAACACCTCGAACAATTCGAACATGATAGACGAAGAGACCCACCCCAACACTGCCAAGTCAGTGCTGAACTACGGTATCACCGATGTGGCCGGGGATTATTCGACCATCGAACGCGCACAATTGATGCGCAAGTCTATCGTCGCCGCAGTGCAAGCATACGAACCGCGCATCCACCCCGGATCGCTGACGGTCAAGCTGCGCGCCGATGAAGTAAACCGCCAGTCTGTTGTGTCCTTTGACATCCGCGCTGACATGTGGGCCCAGCCCCTGCCCATCGAGTTGTATCTGCGCAGTCAGGTCGATGTGACCACAGGAGAGCTTGAGCTGGAAAGGATCGGCTGACCGTTCATGGATACCAGACTGCTGAAACACTACGAAGGCGAACTGGCCTATATGCGCGACATGGGCGCAGAGTTCGCGCAGGCCTTTCCCAAGATTGCGTCTCGTCTGGGCATGGACGGTGTCGAGGTGGTCGACCCTTATGTTGAGCGCCTTTTGGAAGGTGTCGCGTTTCTGTCAGCGCGTGTGCAGCTTGAGTTGGAGTTGCAGTATCCGTCACTGACCTCGCATTTGCTGGAAATCGTCTATCCCCATTATCTGTGCCCGCAACCGTCCATGATGGTCACAGCATTTGAGCCGGATATGCAGAACGCGTCCCTTGAAGATGGCTACACCATCGAACGCGGGTCCGAATTGCGCTCTGTTCTGGGCGAGGATGACACCACCTCGTGCGTTTTCCGCACGTCATCGGATGTCACCATGTGGCCCATCAAGATCACCGAGGCCGAGTATATCGACGGGCGCGGTGAACTGGTCGCCGCCGGTGTGGCGCGCGAGACCGAGGCGCGTGCTGGCATTCGTCTGCGTCTGGCCCGCCATGCTGATCAGCCCATTTCCGAACTGTCTCTGGACAGCCTCATGCTGTTTCTCAATGGCTCGGAGGGCAAGAATTGGGAACTGCACGAATTGCTGAGCACGCAGGTGACCGGCATCCTTGGTCGATCAACCGACCGACGTGCGGACTGGGTTGCTGATCTGCCAAATGGTGCGGTGGTCCCGCGCGGATTTGAGCGGGACGAGGCCCTGTTGCCCACACCCCAGCGCAGCTTTGACGGTTATCGGTTGTTGCAGGAATATTTTGCAATGCCGGAACGCTATCACTTTGTCGAACTGACCGGCCTGTCTATGGCAATCGACAAGGCAAAGGGCGCAGATGTCGACATCTATATTCTGTTGCGCAATGGCGATCCCGAAATCGCATCGGGTGTGACACCCGAAGCATTCACCCTGAATGCGACCCCGGCCATCAACCTGTTCCGCAAGCGGTGTGACCGCGTTCATATCACCCCGGCCGTGACAGAACATCACGTCGTCGCGGACCGTACTGCCCCTCTGGATTACGAGATCTTTGCGCTTGAGGGCGTTGTGGGTGTGTCTGGGGAAGGCAAGGACGATGTGCCGTTCCGCCCATTCTATTCCGCCGATGATCTGACCGCCGCCGGAGAGACCCACGCCGCCTATTTCACCCAAACCCGCAAGATGCGTCAGCGTGCCGAGAAGGAGCGTTTGAAGGGTGTCCGCACCTCGTACCTTGGGTCAGAAACCTATGTCACATTGGTGGATGATCACCAGGCGCCGTTTGACGCGCAACTGGATCAGTTGGCAGTGCAGGCGATGGTGACCAATCGCGATCTGCCCTTGTTGTTGCCGACAGGTGCCAAGGATGTGTTTCACTTGCCCGGCGGTGGCCCGGTGGCCCATATCACGACGCCCGTCAGCCCGACGCGGCCACGCCCGTCATTGGGGCAGGGGGATACCGCGTGGCGTCTGATTTCGCATCTGTCGCTCAATTATCTTTCTATCGCAGACAATGATGCCAACAACAGCGGCGCCGCCCTGCGCGAGATGATCGGGACCTATGTGCCGGCAGGCGACAAGGTGCTGGAAAAGCAGCTTGAAGGCCTAAGTTCTGTGTCGACCCGCCCAATTGTGCGCCGCATGGCCGATGAGGTGCTGTCCACTGCCGTGCGCGGGCTGGAAGTGTCGATTACTTTCGACGAAAGCTTTTTCGAGGGCACCAGCGCCTATGCGATGGGCGCCGTGCTTGAACGTTTTTTCCATAAGTATGTCTCGTTGAACAGTTTTACCGAAACGGTGCTTGTCACCCAACAACGCGGGGAGATTACCCGATGGCGACCGGAAACCGGTCTGGGAAGGATTCTCTGACGCATCTTGAGCGGCTGACAGAGGCTCCTGAAAAGTTTCACTTCTTTCACGCCTTCCGGGTGCTGGAAGCGGCGTATCCAGACTCGGCCCGCATCGGCGAGGCCCGCCGTCCGCGTGAGGAACAGATACGCTTTGGGCAGGATGCCGACTTGCGCTTTGCGCCTTCGGCTATCTCAACCTTCGAACCCCCTAAGGGTAAAAAGCCCGGGCGTATGATCAACCGTTTCTTTGGGCTGTTTGGCCCGAATGGCCCGTTGCCTCTGCACCTGACTGAATTCGCGTCACAGCGCATTCGCCATCACCGCGACCCGACCCTCGTCTCTTTTGCAGACATGCTCACGCACCGCATAACGACGCTGTTTTATCGCGCGTGGCGGACGGGCCAACCAGCGGCCAGTTTTGATCGTAGCGAACGCGATGATTTTGAGTCCAAGGTTTCCGCTGTCGCGGGCTATCACGCCGAACAGATGCGTGGTCAAGACGCCATGCCTGACTTGGCCAAGCGCTATTTTGCGGGCCTGTTATCCCAAGGCACAAAGAATGCCGAAGGTTTGCAATCTATTCTTCAGGCCTTCTTTGGCGCACGTGTCGAGGTGATCCAATTCGTGGGGTGCTGGCTGGACCTTGAACCGGATGATCGCTGGCAAATGGGCGCCCCTGCACAACTCGGCCGTACCGCGTCGATCGGAGAACGGGTCTGGACCCGGTCGGCCAAGTTCCGACTGCGCATCGGCCCCCTCAGCTATGATGAATATCAGCGCTTGCTGCCCGGCACCGGGTCACTGGAGCGCTTGCGCTCCATTGTGCGCAACTATGTGGGCGACGCGCTGGACTGGGATGTGAACCTTGTGCTGCGCGCCGAAGACGTGCCCGAGCCCAAGCTGGGCCAAACAGTACGGCTGGGTCAGACCAGTTGGGTTGGAAATACAAAAAGAAAAAAGGACGCGGATGAATTGTATCTGGAGCCAAACGCCCAGACCGCGCCGATGATGGAAGGGACAACACCATGACAGAAATCAGCCGCGTTGCACTATTCGGCAAGCTGAACACGCTTGGATACAAGGCCATCGAGGGCGCCACTGTGTTCTGCAAGATGCGGGGCAACCCGTATGTCGAGGTTGTTCACTGGATGCACCAGATTCTGAACAATCAGAACAGCGATGTTCACATGATCATCAGCCATTACAAGTTGGACCCCGCCAAGATCGTAGAAGAGATCACTGCCGCCCTTGACGCGCTACCGCGCGGTGCGAGTTCGGTCAGCGATTTGTCCTCTCACCTTGAGGACGCGATGGAGCGGGCTTGGGTGTGGGGATCCCTTCTGTATTCCTCCAATCAGGTTCGCACCGGTCACATCATTCTGGGGATGCTTGAAACGCCGAGCCTCAAGAACATTCTGACCTCGATTTCGCCGACCATTGCCAGCATCAAACCTGACGATCTGGCTGATGACTTCCACAAGATCACCGATGGCTCACCTGAAGACGCGATGCGCCCGCAGGATGGATCAGTCACCGGTGGTGGCGCTGAACCCGGCGAAGCCTCTGGTGCATTGAAGCCCGGACAGGACGGCGGCGAGGCGCTCGATCAGTTCTGCACGGATCTGACCGAACAGGCCCGTAACGGAGAGATTGACCCCATCGTTGGTCGCGACGAGGAAATCCGCCAGATCGTCGACGTGCTGATGCGCCGCCGTCAGAACAACCCGATCCTGACGGGTGAGGCTGGCGTCGGGAAAACGGCTGTGGTCGAGGGATTTGCTCTGCGCATTGCCCGCGGTGATGTTCCGCCTGCTTTGCAAGACGTGCGATTGCTCGTGCTCGATGTAGGTCTGCTGCAGGCCGGAGCGTCCATGAAGGGCGAATTTGAGAACCGCCTGCGTTCAGTCATTGATGAGGTGCAGGCATCGACCACACCGATCGTGATGTTTGTCGATGAAACGCACACGCTGGTCGGGGCAGGGGGCGCTGCCGGAACCGGCGATGCGGCCAACCTGCTGAAACCTGCGCTGGCGCGCGGGACACTGCGCACAATCGGTGCGACCACTTGGGCCGAATATAAGAAACACATTGAAAAAGACCCCGCCCTGACCCGCCGTTTCCAGGTGGTGCATGTGGAAGAGCCCGATATTCCCAAAGCGATTTTGATGATGCGTGGCATCGCGGGCATGCTCGAAAAGCACCACAAAGTGCAGGTGTTGGACGAAGGCATCGAGGCGGCCGTGACTCTGTCCGCCCGCTATATCCCCGCACGTCAGTTGCCGGATAAATCCGTCAGCCTGATCGACACCGCCTGTGCCCGCGTGGCCGTCAGTCAACATGCGGTCCCCGCCCAAGTGGACGACAGCCAGCGACGGATTGAAGCGTTGAGCACTGAGTTGGACATCATTGGCCGCGACGAAACTGCCGGCTATGACGTGGGCGATCGTCGCGCTGCCATCGAAGCAGTCAAGGCCGAAGAAGAAGAGCGTTTGGTTGGTCTCAAGGCCAACTGGGAAGCGGAAAAGGCGCTTGTCTCTGAGATCATCGATTTGCGCGCCAAACTGCGCGCTGCCGGACAGCCGGTGGATGAAACGCACACGCCAGAAGGCATCGCCGCTGATGAGGCCGCAGAGACAGAAGTCCCTGCCGAAGCTGCCATGTCGGATGCAGATCGCGACGCGATCATGGCCAAGTTGAAGGAAAAGAATGCTGCCTTGATTGAACAGCAAGGTGACAACCCACTTATCCTGCCCATCGTGGATCATCAGGCCGTTGCGTCTGTTGTCGGCGACTGGACCGGCATCCCCGTGGGTCGCATGGTCAAGGACGAGATCGAGGTCGTTCTGAACCTCGAAGAGCATCTGGCCAAGCGCGTCATCGGGCAAGACCACGCGATGAAGATGATCGCCAAGCGCATTCAGACATCACGTGCTGGCCTTGATAACCCGTCCAAACCGATTGGTGTCTTCATGCTCGCCGGGACGTCCGGTGTGGGTAAGACGGAAACCGCGCTGGCACTGGCTGAGGTTCTCTATGGTGGTGAGCAGAACGTGATCACCATCAACATGTCCGAGTATCAGGAGGCGCACACGGTGTCCTCGTTGAAAGGGGCGCCTCCGGGCTACGTCGGATACGGCGAGGGCGGCGTGCTGACCGAAGCGGTGCGGCGCAAACCATATTCCGTCGTTCTGTTGGACGAGGTTGAAAAGGCGCACCCCGACGTACACGAAATCTTTTTCCAAGTGTTCGACAAGGGTGTGATGGAAGACGGCGAGGGCCGAGTGATCGACTTTAAGAACACGTTGATCCTGCTGACCTCGAATGCGGGCACGGACCTGATCATGGATATGTGCGCTGATCCCGAATTGATGCCTGACCCAGAGTCGATGGCCAAGGCGCTGCGCGAACCACTACTGAAAGTGTTCCCGCCTGCGTTGCTGGGCCGCTTGGTCGCCATTCCTTACTATCCGCTGTCCCCAGACATGATCGGCAAGATCACAGTGCTGCAACTCAACCGCATCAAAAAGCGGGTTGAGGCCGCGCATGGGGTCCCGTTCGAGTATTCCCAAGCCGTCGTCGACGAGATCGTGGACCGCTGTCAGGAACTGGAAAGCGGTGGCCGCATGATCGATGCCATCGTGACCAACACGATGCTGCCCGACATCTCGGCCGAGTTCCTACGCAGGATGATGGAGGGCGGTACAATCGACAAAGTCGCCATCGACGTCGAAGACAAGGTTTTCACCTACAGTTTCGAATAAGTTCAGCAGCCCAAGCGTTACAGTCGAAAGGAAAGCCCAATGCCCAAACATGTCGCAATGAACTTTGAGATGGCAACACTCAGGGTCAATTGTCTGGAGATGGGCGCGACGGACTTGGACTTGGGCGCCGCCGTTGGTGAATGTGTCTTTAACTAAGTGTCCAGTATGGACCTTAAAAAACTGTTTTTGACGCGGTTGGATGCCGGGTCACTCTTTAAATACTGAACAAAAGGGAATTCTGATATGGCAGCCGACGGCAACAAGAAGATGAACGCCAATTTGGAACTCAAATGGCGTGAAGAGATGCGCAGTGATGTGATCAAATGGATCCAATCCGAAAAGGACATCATCAAGCTGTTCCCGAGAACGATCACTTACTCCAAAAAAGTCGAACTGAACCCCGACAAATGGAACGAAGGTAAATTGAAAAAGGCGCTGCCCCGTCTGTTTCGCCAAGAGTTAAAGAACTTGGCCAACCGAATGTCGGACGCCATGAAACAGGCTGAAAAGTCAAAATCACCCAAAGAGCACAACAAGCTCATCACCACTGTAAAGAATGCAATCTCCGATACCAAAAAAGAGATTATAGAGAAGTGTGACCAGCTTTTGGACGATCTGGAAACCGGTGCCGGCGATGCCAAGGCTGGCCTTGCTCTGGGTAAAAAAGCCATGGCCGAGGTCAACAAGCTGGATGCATCCAAGGTGTTCAGTGAGCCTTTGGAAATTGCGATGGGCACTGCCAAGGTCATCCACATGGCTGAAACCAAAGGAGCTGACATGGCGGCAGCGCTCGACAACGCCAAAAAGGAAATCGTTGTCGCGCTAAAATCGCTGAACGAGACTGGAAAAACTGCTCAGAGTGTCGCCAAATACCTTGCGTCCAATGGCAAGAAGATGGCCGATAACCCCAAGGGCGAAGTATCTGCCTTTGGCAAGAAGGTCATGGATAAAAGCGTTCTGGGACCTCTCCAGGTACTCGACAAGAACATCGACAAGCTTGAAGCAGCCTTGGTGTCTTATGCCAAGGACCTCAAGGACGGCAAAGTTGATGGTCATAAAGCCAAGATGCAGGCCTCCGAATTCGAGAAGATGAAGGGGCTGCAAAAGTCGGCTGATGTTGCCGTGGCCGAAATGAAAAAGCTGCAAGTCGCCTTCAAGAAAGTCCAAAAGGACCTGAAATAGGCCCCAAACCGAACCTACGGAGATCCCATGACTGACGGATCAGGCAAAACTGAAGAGCTGGCGACAGACCCTCACGATGGATCGGTGCGCGCGCGCTTGCGTGTATTCTTGGAGCAGGATCGTGTCGTAAACGCGATCATGGCGTTGATCATTTTCAACGCCATTACGCTTGGCATCAGTACGTCTGACTGGGCGCAGGCCAACTTTGGAACGTTGCTGAACATCATCGACAAGACGGTGTTGACCATCTTCGTGATCGAATTGCTGCTCAAACTGTACGCATATGGTCTGAACTTTTTCCGCAACTCGTGGAATATCTTTGATCTGTTCGTGGTCTCGGTTGGTTTGTTGCCGTCGTCGGCGGGTTTGTCTGCCTTGCGCGGTTTGCGCGTCATTCGTGCACTGCGTCTGTTGTCTGTCATTCCGCAAATGCGGGCTGTGGTTCAGGCCTTGCTGGATGCCTTGCCGGGCATGGGCGCGGTCATCGTCATGATTTCCATTGTGTTCTACGTCTTTGGCGTGATGGCCACGATCATGTACGGCGCTGCCTTTGACGAATGGTTTGGTACGCTGGGTCGATCCCTCTATTCACTGTTCCAGATCATGACACTGGAATCGTGGTCCATGGGGATTGTCCGCCCAGTGATGATCGAATTTCCGATGGCATGGGCCTTTTTTGTGCCCTTCATCGTTATTACCGCCTTTTCGGTTCTTAACCTGTTCATCGGTTTGCTGGTCAACACCATGCAATCCGCGGTGGAGGCCGACACAGAGGCTGAGTTCGAACAGCTGCGCGCCCTTGTGCGCGAAGAGACCGATCAGGTTGATGCCCACGTGCTTGAGCTGAGTGCACAACTCAAAGAATTGCGCGAAGAACTAGCCAAAGCCCGGGAGGGTGGCGCATGAGCAGTCAGAAGTTTATCGCCCGCAACCGCGCACCCCGCGTTCAGATCGAATATGACGTGGAACTGTATGGCGCGGAAAAGAAGGTGCAGTTGCCCTTCGTGATGGGTGTGATGTCTGATCTGGCTGGCAAGTCCGAGGTGCCCCAACCTTCCATCTCTGATCGTAAGTTTCTTGAGATCGACGTCGACAACTTCGATGAACGGATGAAGTCGATGGCGCCCCGCGCCGCCTTTACTGTGCCCAACACACTGACGGGCGAGGGCAATCTGGCCGTCGATCTTACCTTTACCACGATGGACGATTTCAGCCCGGCGGCGATTGCGGCCAATGTGGACAGCCTCAAACCCCTGCTTGAGGCCCGCACCCAACTGTCCAACCTGATGACGTACATGGATGGCAAGGCCGGTGCCGAGGCCCTGATCGAAGAAATCCTGGGCAAACCTGAACTATTGCAATGCCTGTCCGCTGGGATCAGTTCGGCAGCCGCCACAGAAAACACGCTGGACGCCCTTCGCGATGCCGCACCAGAGGACACTCCAGAAGAAGACGTCGCCGCAGATGTTCTGGCCGGGATCGAGCGCGTCGAAGACGCGCCGGAGGAGGATACTACCGCCGACGTCCTCGCAGGCATCGAGCAGGTCGAGGACGCACCGGAGGAGGACACGACCGCTGACGTCCTTGCAGGGATCGAGCAGGTCGAAGACGCGCCGGAGGAAGATACGACCGCCGACGTCCTCGCAGGCATCGAACAGGTCGAGGAGGCACCTGAGGAGGACACGACTGCTGACGTCCTTGCAGGGATCGAGCAGGTCGAAGACGCGCCGGAGGAAGATACGAACGCCGACGTCCTCGCAGGCATCGAACAGGTCGAGGAGGCACCTGAGGAGGACACGACTGCTGACGTCCTTGCAGGCATCGAACAGGTCGAGGACGCGCCGGAGGAAGATACGACCGCCGACGTCCTTGCAGGCATCGAGCAGGTCGAGGATGCGCCGGAGGAGGATACGACCGCCGACGTTCTCGCAGGCATCGAGCAGGTCGAGGATGCGCCAGAGGAAGATGCGACCGCTGATGTTCTCGCTGGCATCGAACAGGTCGAGGACGCGCCTGAGGAGGACAAAACCGCTGACGTCCTTGCAAGCATCGAACAAGTCGAAGACGCGCCGGAAGAAGACACGGCCGCTGATGTTCTGGCTGGTATCGAACAGGTCGAGGATGCGCCGGAGGAAGACACTGCCGCTGACGTCCTCGCAAGCATCGAGCAGGTCTGGGATGCGCCGGAGGAAGACACCGCTGCTGACGTCCTTGCAGGCATCGAACAGGTCGAGGATGCACCTGAGGAAGACACGGCGGCTGATGTTCTGGCTGGTATCGAGCAAGTCGAAGACGCGCCGGAGGAAGATACGACCGCTGATGTTCTGGCTGGTATCGAACAAGTTGAGGACGCGCCGGAAGAAGACATTGCCGCTGACGTCCTTGCAAGCATCGAGCAGGTCGAGGATGCGCCGGAGGAAGATACGACCGCTGATGTTCTGGCTGGCATCGAACAAGTTGAGGACGCGCCGGAAGAAGACACCGCTGCTGACGTCCTCGCAAGCATCGAGCAAGTCGATGAGGCACCTGAGGAAGACAAAACCGCTGATGTCCTCGCAAGCATCGAACAGGTCGAAGAGGCGGTCGAGGACGGCGATGATCTGGACGGCATTCTGTCCGAACTGGACACGCCGCAAGACGCCGAGGATGATACCGATGACGTCGGCGATGTGCTGGCCGGGATCGAAGCTGCAACATCGGAACCCGAAGCAAAGGATGATCTGGACGACATTCTGTCAGGGATCGACACGCCGGAGGACGGAGAGGATGATGCCGACGATGTCGGCGACGTTCTGGCTGGGTTGGAAGCCGCTACTCCGGAGGAAGAGGAAGGCGAAGACCTCGATGACATTCTGTCCAGCCTCGATACGCCGGAGGATACAGAAAGCGACACTGGGAATGTCGGCGATGTTCTGGCTGGACTGGAAGCCACCACTCCGGAGGAAGAGGATGGCGACGATCTCGATGACATCCTGTCCGGACTGGATACGCCTCAAGACGCCGAGGATGATACCGATGATGTCGGCGATGTGCTGGCCGGGATTGAGGCTGCGAAACCCGAGGCGGACGACGATGGCGATGACCTGGATGATATCTTGTCCGGCCTCGACACGCCCGAGGATGGCGCGGAAGAGGACGGTGACGATCTAGACGACATTCTGGGCACTCTGGAAACGGATGCTTCCGAACCCGAGGCGGAAGACGATGACATGGACGCACTTTTGGCGAGCTTGGATGCACCTGAAGCCGATGAAGAGCCTGCGGATGAGACGGCCGATGTTCTTGCAAGTCTGGAGACTGCCGAAACGGATGCTGCGGACGACAGCGATGATCTGGACGATATTCTTGCCGGGTTGGAGACAGCCGATGCCGAGATCGAGAGCGCAGAAGATGATGTGGATGCGCTCCTCGCTGGCCTGGAAACGCCAGAAGAAGAGACTGGGGGCACAGACGATCTGAACGACATCCTTGCAGACCTTGATGGCGATGACACCGACGCTGAAGAAAGCGCCGGCGACGATCTGGATGCCGTTCTTGCCGGGTTTGAGGACAAGACCGAGGCCCCCGCAGATGGCGATGATGACCTCGATGCGTTGCTCGCCGGGCTGGACGATGACGATACCGGCGAAGCGGACGAAGGCGACGATATGGACGCGTCGCCCGCTGGGCTGGAAGGCGGCGACGACGACCTTGATGCGTTGCTCGCGGATTTGGATGACGACGCCGAAGAGGACTCTGGTGCGGATGACGATCTGGATGCCCTCTTGGCCGGCCTGGACGACGAAACCGATGACGCGAGCAACGATGGCGACGACGACATGGATGCCCTGCTTGCCGAACTGGATGGCGATGATGCCAACGAAGACGCAGGCGGGGATGATGACCTTGATGCATTGCTCGCGGGACTGGACGATGACGCCGATGAAGACTCCGGTGGAGATGACGATCTGGATGCACTCTTGGCGGGTCTGGACGATGATGATGACGGGGACGCCGACGAGGATGGCAGCACGGATGGCGACAGCGCGGAAGCGGCCGAAGCACCTGCGGAACCAGCTGAACCCGTTCAATCGCCCTTTGGGCTGATCAGCCAACCCCGTCCAAGTCGCGCTGATCTGAACCGGACCAAGTTCCGCATGGCCGTCTTTGGCGACTTCACAGGCCGTGCCGCGCGCGGGTTGATGGAAACCGGGGATGCGCTGGCCAGCCGCAAGGCCATTCCGCTGGATGTGGACACCATTGACGAGATCATCGAAGGCTTTGGCACCACGCTTGTTCTACCCATCGGTGCAGATGGTGCTAGTGTCGAAGTCAAGCTGGGCGAGATGGACGACCTTCACCCGGACGAACTTTATGACAATGTCGACCTGTTCGAGGCCATTTCGGGCGTGCGCCGTCAGTTGGGCGTAGGTTCGATGGCGGATCGCGCGGTCGATCAGCTGAAATCTTGGTCAGAAACCTATTCCACCCCGATCAAACTGCCAAAGACATCGGCAGGGGCATCGATGCCCGCCAACCTCAAGCTAAGTGATTTTCAGGCCCTGATCGGTGACACCCGCGGCACCCTGACCCAAGCGACACCCGCGGATGAAATGATCGCCCGGATCATCGGCCCGCACGTGGTCAAAGCCCCGGATGCGGGCGCTGCTGCCATGCAAGCAGCAGTGGATGAGGCGCTGAGTTCGGCGATGAACCTGATCCTTCACCACCCCGAGTTCCAGGCGATTGAAAGCCAGTGGCGCAGCCTTGATCTGCTTGCACGGCGGATCGAAACCGACGTGAAGCTGGAAATCGTGCTTTATGATGTGTCCGCCGGGGAACTGGCAGCCGACCTGGCAGCCCAAGAAGACCTGAGCGAAAGTGGGCTCTTCAAACTGGTCACAGACGTGCTTGAACCTGAAGAAGGGGCAGGGGGTTTTTCCGCCCTGTTCGGCATGTACACCTTTGAAGAAACACCGCCCCACGCCGAACTTCTGGCCCGGATCGGACAGGTTGGGTTGCATGTGGATGCGCCCTTCTTTTCAGCGATTTCGCCCAGCTACCTCGATACAGCCCCCGAAGATCGCCACCCGCTGGTGGCCAAGACATGGGACACGCTGCGCAAGATGCCCGAAGCGGCCTATGTTGCGCTGGCGGCTCCGCGGTTCCTGCTGCGCCAGCCGTATGGTGCCAAATCGGATCCGGTGTACGCGTTCGAATACGAAGAGTTTTCGCCGCAAGAGGGCCTGAAAGGCATGTTGTGGGCCAACCCCGTCGTGCTAACCGCGATTTTGCTTGCTGGGACATACAAGAGCGTTGGCAAGGCTGCAGGCATGGACCTTGGGTCGATGATGACCCTTGGGGACCTGCCGTTCTACTACGTCAATGACCGATATGGCGATCAGGTCGCGTTACCGTGTACCGAACGCAACCTGACAACAGACCCCGCACAGGCTACACTGACACGTGGGTACATGCCTGTGCTCTGGATGAAGGGGCGCAACGACATTCGTCTTGGATCCTTCCGTTCGCTTGGAGGAGACACGATTGCAGGGCCATGGCAGGAAGACGTGCCCAAACCGCGCAAATCGCCCAAGTCCGCTGATCTGGATGTAGAGATCGACGTATCTACTGATGACGACGACGCAGACGAGGATACATCGCTTGACGATCTGCTTTCGGGCCTTGAGGATGATGCGTCGGACGACGATGATGATGATATCTCGCTGGACGATTTGCTAGCGGGCTTTGACGACGATGATGACGACGCGTCGGGCGATGACGACGACGAGATGGATCCGGAACTTGCAGCCTTGCTGGAGGGCCTTTGAATGAACGCACTGAACGGAATACCAGGCGACGGCCCCAACGAAGGGGACGAACCCCCCATCATTTTGTTGGGAATCGAAAAACGCAGTTATTACGTGTATAAGGGTGACGAGTTTTTGAACCAGCTTTTACTGGCGGATGGGGAGTTTCCTACGCCCATCCTATGCGTAAACTTTGAAACGGTTTTCGATGCAAAGCGCGTGATTGGCGAAGATTTTTCGCTGGCGTCCTATTGGGTGATCCACCCGGAGATTATCGCCAGATTGCGTGCCGACAAGTTTTTGATTGAAGCGGACGAATAGGGCCCGGTTTTAGGGGGCCAAGGAGTAGCACAATGGCAGAAGGTGATCTTGAACTTGAGGGCCGTAAGGTCTGGATGGAGGGCACGTATTCCTCCAAACCGGTCAACCTGAAAAACGCCCGAGTGATCGAAGGTCTGAGCATGCTCACCGAGACCACGATCGAGTTCCTTTCCTCAGACGAGGCGCTGGACTTGCAGGACATGCTGGGCTCGACCATCCACTTGTGCCAAAAAGACGAGGAAGACAAAGACCGGTTCTTTACCGGTATGTGTGTCTCTGTTGACTATGTCGGCCTTTATCAGGGCCTGTCTCATTTCGTCGCCCAAGTCCGCCCTTGGTTGTGGTTCCTCACCCGCACGATTGAAAACCGCGTTTTTCAGGAGATGAACGTTCTTGATATCATTCAGGAAGTCATGTCGCCCTACGGGTTCTGGTCAGACGTCAAGAAAGAAACGACGGCAACCTACAAGCCTCGCACTTACTGTGTGCAATACAATGAGACGGATTTCGACTTCATCTCGCGCCTGATGGAAGAAGAGGGGATTTACTACTTCTTTGTGCAGGACGAGAAAAAGCTGAAAATGGTGCTGGCAGATGGCATCAGTGCGCACAAACCAACCCCAAAGATCAAGGAAGGCAAGATCGACTTTGCCTTCAAGGAAGGCGGCGAGTACCGCCGCGACAACGACCACGTTTTTGACTGGAGCGAAACCACCGCGGTGACGACAGCAAAGGTCACGCTTGAAGATTACGATTTTGACCAGCCAAAGAGCCAATTGAAAAAGGCCAAGTCGATTCCAAAGGGGGATCACTCCAGAAAGTCCAAGTTCGAACACTACGTGTATCCCGGTCACAACAGACCGGAGACCCACAATGTGGACGATGCCTTTGTCAAAGTGCGGATGGAATCTGAAGCGGTGCGTCACAAGCTGTCCCGCGGTGCCGGGAACGTGCGCACATTGGGGGTCGGTCAGACGTTCAAGTTGAAAGACCATCCACGCAAATCCAACAACGTCGACTATCTGGTCACACGGGCCGTCCATCATTTGCAGATCGAAACCGACTACGAGGATGCAGAGACCAAAAAACCGCTGTTTCCCAGCACGCTCCCTGTCGATGAGGAAAACTCTGACACCTACCGCATCGTCTTTGATGTGATCCCCAAGACCGAGCAATTCCGCGCCCCGCAGGTCACTCCGTGGCCCCGGTCCATGGGCCTGCAAACAGCCGTTGTCACCGGCCCTTCGGGCGAGGAAATCTACACCGACAAATATGGCCGCATCAAAGTGCAGTTCCACTGGGACAGGCTGGGTTCGAAGGACGAAAATACCACCTGCTGGGTACGCTGCGTAATGCCGTGGACAGGCAAGAACTGGGGTATGATCTCTGTCCCCCGCATCGGGCAGGAGGTCGTGATCCAGTTCGAGGAAGGCGACCCTGATCGCCCCATCTGCACGGGCATGCTGTATAATGCAGACACGATGCCGCCTTACGCTCTGGATGCAAACAAGACTCAGACTGGGATCAAGACCCGCTCAAGCAAGGATGGTGCAGCCAGCAACTATAACGAGCTGGTCTTCGAGGACAAAAAGGATGAGGAATTCATCCGCATGCACTCGGAAAAGGACTACTTTCAGACTATCGAGAACAATGCGGTCGTGGAAATCGGGTTGGAAAAGAAGGATCCTGGCGATCTGACCCAGACCATTCACCACACCAAGACCGAGACGATCAAAACTGGTGACCACATCTTTACTGTCGAAGAGGGCAACCAAGAGATTTCGATCAAGACGGACCATACCGAGAAAATCGAAGGCAAAGCGACCCAAACGATCACCGAAGACTATACCCAGACCATTGAAAGTGGAGACGTCACCCGAAATGTTGACAGCGGTAGCGAGACGTTCACCATCGCTTCAGGGGATTACACGGTTGACGTTTCGTCAGGTTCAATTGCCATAACAGCGGCGGTAGAAATCTCGCTGTCGGTGGGCAGCAATTCGATTGTCATTGATAACAGTGGCGTTTCCATAAGCGGTATGATGATCACCATTTCAGGCGAAGCAAGCGCCGATATGGATTCACCCTTGACGACAGTATCGGGGGAGCTCGTGACGATTGACGGCACCTCCACGATGATCAACTGAGGAAAATATGTCCAAGCGCTTTGAAAACCTCAAAAAGATCCCTGATGAGCCCGCTGTCCGTCTGCTTTCAGCAGCCAATGCCAAGCTCAAAACCAAGTTGAAATCGCCGGCCAATGCGTCGGTCCAAACTGTTCTGGAAGAGCTGGAAGCTGCTGAAGCACCTGTGGACATGCTGCGGCTTCTGTCCGTAGCTTTGCCGCCGCGCGAATGTGTGTGGTGGGCGTGCATCGCTGGGCGCGATATTTTACCCGAAGACGAAAAAAGCGCCTGTCTGACTGCATCCGAAGCTTGGGTGTTCGATCCCAGTGTCGAAAACCGCGAACGCTTGCGCCTTGTACTGGAAAATGAATCCTCAGGCGACAAAACCGCCGCCTGTGCCACCGCTGCCTATTATGCACCCGGAAATCTGGGCGAAGGCGATATGGCTGACATTGCCGCACCCGTTGGGGTGGTGTCTGCCTGCTGCTTTGGTATGAACCTCAAGACTCTCAAGGTCGGTCCTCTCCCGGACCGGTGTTTTGAAGTAACAATCGACCGGGCGCTCGACATTGCACGTGGCGGCAATGGCAAGATACAATTGGTCGAAGAGAAAAAGACGGAAGGAACTGACTGATGCCTGGCCCACCCCAAGCCCGCCTTGGCGATATGCACTCCGGCCCCTGTACGTTGGCCTCGCCGTTGCCGATTTTGCCGCCCTGTTGCCCCACAGTACTGGTTTGCAAACAGCCTGCGGCCAGAGTGGGAGACATGTGCACCGGTTTGATCGCCCCACCGGCCGCCAACTTTCCGCCCCATCCAATTGCCAAAGGGTCGATGACTGTTCTCATCGGCAAGATGCCCGCCGCCCGCATCGGCGACATGTGCAGCCTTGGTGGCGCGATCGTGGCCGGTGCTCCGACAGTTCTGACGGGCGGCTGATACAAGAATGGCGATAACACTGCGCTTTCAGTCTACCGGTAGCATTCCGGGTAATGGCGATCCCATCGTGATGAATGGTCCAAGTCTGACGCTTGGCCGTGGCAACGAGAACGATGTTGTGTTGCCTGATCCCAACCGCGAGTTGTCCAAACGGCATTGCGCGATTGAGGATCACAACGGCAACGTGATCGTGGTCGACTTTTCGACCAACGGCACATTTTTGAACTATGGCAAGCTCGCCCTTGGGGCGACCCCAACGCCTCTGAACGACGGCGATATCCTGTCCGTCGGCCCTTATGAAATTCTGGTCAGTATCGCTTCACAGGATACCGGGGACTTTTTGGCTGACCCGGTGGCTGACACGCCAGTGTCGCCCGGCTTTGCGACCAATGCGCCCAGCAATGCAGATTTGCTGGATGCCCCGGGCGATGGCGGCGATTTTCTTGACGATTTGCTGGTGGGTCGCGGCGCGCCTCAGGGTCCCGGTGTTATGCAACGGGACGAAGTGGGTGACGACGGGCTACTGCCGCCTCTTGGCGAAGAAGAAGGCCTTTTGCCCCCCGCCGATGATCCTTTTGCAGGGCAAGGAGCCAGCGCAGGATCAAATCACGCAGCAGGCCAGGACCACTTTTCAGTTCCCAGACATGCTGCTGCGTCATCATCTGCAATCCCAGATGACTGGGACGATGACTTCTTGTCGCCGACACCGCCTGCGGCTGCCGCCGTTCCGAATGATCCCTTTGCCGCTCCGATGGAGCCTGCACCGATGCCGCCCGCTGCCGCGCCGCCTGCTGGGCGGGCACATGTGGCCCCTTCGCCGATGCCTGTTTCACCAATGCAGCCGCCGATGCAGCAACCGCCCCAAGCCGCACCTGCGGCCGTGGGTGGGCCAGATGCCGCGTCGCGTGCGTTTCTGTCAGAATTGGGTGCGGGTTCCCTTGGCGTTCCAGATCATGACCTTCCCGCCACGATGGGCAAACTTGGGACTGTGCTGCGCATCGCCATTGAGGGTCTGCGCGAAATCCTGATGACCCGCGAGTCCATCAAATCCGAATTCCGCATTGAAAAGACCATGTTGCAACTGGGCGGGAACAACCCGCTTAAATTCTCGCGCAGCCCGGATGAGGCGATCGAGGCGATGGTTCTGCCCACGCAACGTGGCTATGTTGAGGCGACCGAGGCGGCCAGCGAAGCCCTGAAAGACATCAAGGCCCACGAAGTAGCGATGCTGACAGGTATGGAAGCCGCGCTCAAAGGTATCCTCAAAAAACTAGACCCCGCTGTGCTCGAAGAGAAGATCAGTGCGGATAAGAGTCTGAGTGGAATGCTGAAAAGCCGGAAAGCCCGTTATTGGGAAATCTACGAAAGCATGTATACAGAAATCTCAGACCAGGCTGAAAACGACTTTCAAGAGCTCTTTGCCAAGGAATTCGCCCGCGCCTACCAAGAGCAACTGGACAATTTGAAATGACCGACGCCAACGATAAGAGAGACACCTGATGGGTTGGGACAGCAAAGTGCTGTGGACCGAGGGTTTGTTTTTACAGCCCCATCACTTCCAGCAGGCCGACCGCTATACCGAAAGCCTTGTGGCGGGTCTGGCCCGCCGGGTGTCTCCGTACGTCTGGGGGGTCAACAAGCTTGAGATCGATCAGGAAGTTCTGAAGTTTGGCCAGTTCGCCATCACGTCCTGCTCCGGCCTGACGCCAGATGGCACCGTGTTCCGAGTGCCAGAAGCCGAGGATCATCCGCCTGCACTGGATGTGCCCGAAGGCATCAAGGACTGCGTTGTCTACCTAACTGTGCCGCAACGCCGTCAGGGCGCGCTTGAGGTCGATATGACCGGTGCCGAACTGTCCGCTGCGCGCCTGCGTCCGGGCGAATTGGAAGTGACCGACGTTACCTCGTCTGGCAAAAAGGCCGTGACAATGGGCGTCGGCAAGCTGCGCTTGCAGTTTGCTTTGGGTGTGGATGACCTTGCTGACCGGCTGTGCATCCCGATCGCCAAGATCATCGAAGTAAAGCCTGACAAAGAGGTGATGCTCGACACGGGCTTCATTCCGTCCTGCCTTGATATTCAAGCTGCCGGACCACTGACTGCCTTTGCGCGCGAGTTGGACGGCCTGCTGAACCACCGCAAGAGTGCATTGTCCGGTCGCATGTCCGAAGGTGGTAGCACCAAAGGCGTGGCCGAGATCACCGATTTCCTACTGCTTATGTGCGTGAACCGGATGCAGCCGATCATCGAACACATGGCCGGCATCGAAAACGTGCACCCAGAAGAGATGTATCGCACCTGCATCGGGCTTGCGGGAGAACTGGCGACCTTCATGGCAAACGACAAGGCAGCGCCCGAGTTTCCGCCTTACGCCCACGACGATCTGACCGAGACGTTCAAGCCCGTGATCCGTATCCTGCGTCAGTACCTGTCTTCGGTTCTTGAGCAGACGGCGATCTCCATTCCGCTTGATCCGCGCAAATACGGCATCAGCGTCGGGATCATTGCGGATCGCAAGCTGCTGTCAAACGCAGGTTTCGTTCTTGCCGTTCAAGCCGACATTCCTGCCGAAAACGTGCGCCGTCACTTCCAGAATCAGGCCAAGATTGGCCCGGTCGAGGAAATCCGCCAGTTGGTCAACTCGGCCCTGCCGGGTATCCCGCTGCGCCCGCTGCCTGTTGCTCCGCGCCAGATCCCGTATCACGCAGGTGTCGTCTATTTCGAACTGGATGGTGACAGCACCCATTGGGGCAAAATGTCGACCTCTGGCGGTATCGCCGTTCATGTATCCGGGGAATTCCCCGGCCTGAAAATGGAATTGTGGGCCATTAGGCAGGGCTAAGCGCCAACAAACTGGGGAACCTCACGGATGTCCGACAACGACCCATTTGCAGAACCAGATGACGCCGACCGCACGGTCATTCGGCCCAATCCCGGTGGCCGTCGCAATGTGGCGCCCACGCCTGCTGCGACACCCGCGCCCAGTTACGCCGATCCGATGGCCCCGCCAGCGGCACATCAGCCCGCCGCTCAACCGATGGGCATTCCCACCTCTCAGGCACGCGAAGCCAGCCTGACAGAACCCAGCGTCGAACAGGGCATGACCGGCATGAACCGGATCAATGCCGCCGGGGCCACGCTGTTTTCGCTGGTCAGCCGCATCCGCAACCGCGCCCAGCACATGGATCCGGAAAAACTGCGCCGCTCAGTTGTGGCCGAGGTACGCGAGTTCGAAAACCGCGCCCTGCAAACTGGTGTCGATGCGCAGGACGTCAAAATCGCACGCTACGCCATCTGCGCCACACTCGACGACGTGGTGCTGAACACGCCGTGGGGTGGTCAGTCGATCTGGGCCCAGCAATCCATGGTCGGCACCTTCCATAAGGAAACTGTAGGCGGGGATCGGTTTTTCGACCTTCTGGCCCGGCTTGAAAAAGAGCCCGCCAACAATATAGATCTGCTCGAATTCCTCTATATGTGCCTTTCGTTGGGATTCGAGGGACGTTTGCGCGTTGAACAACGCGGCACCGAAAAGCATCTAGAAATCCGCGCCGGGCTTGCCCGCATCATTCGCGGCCAACGTGGTATCGTTGAAAAGGACCTGTCGCCCCACTGGAAGGGCGAGGACAAGCCGCACAAGGTGTTGTCGATCTGGAAACCGCTCTGGATCACATCCGCCACCGTCGCACTGATCCTGCTGACTGTGTTCCTGTCCCTCAGTTGGGTGCTGAACCGGTCCACTGACCGCGTTCTGGGCCAATTGTCAGTGCTCGATTCCGGCACTGTGGCCGAACTGTTCCGCCGTGCACCCCCGCCACCGCCACCGCCACCACCGCCGGTCGAGCAGTTGAACCGGGTCATCGGTTTCTTGGAAGACGAAATCGAAGAAGGGATTGTCGAAGCGTTTCAGGATCAGCAGACGATCACAGTGCGCCTTGCTGGGTCAGGCATGTTTGGCTCAGGTTCGGATTCCTTGCAGGATTCTTTCCGCGAACCGCTGGAAAAAGTTGCCGCCGCTCTGAACGACACCGGAGGTCCCATCATCATCGTGGGGCATTCTGACAACGTGCCGATCCGCTCGTCGCGCTTTCCGTCGAACCAAAGCCTGTCGCTGGCACGGGCCGAGGCCGTCATGAACAAACTGGCGGACCAGCTTGCAGACCCCGACCGCCTCACTGCTGAGGGGGTGGCCGACAAGAGTCCCATCGCAGACAACGCCACGGCCGAAGGTCGGGCCAAGAACCGCCGGATTGAGATCGTTCTCGTTCGGGAGGATGCCACATGATTCTTCGCAGACTTTTCCAATTTGGCGCAGGTATCAACATCACCCTGTTTGTCGCCATTGCCTTTGGTCTTCTGGTCTGGTTCGCCGGACCATTCCTGACCTTGGGCGAAAGCGCACCCTTTGCCAGCGTGCTATCCCGCCTGATCACCATTGCCATCATCATGCTGCTGGCGCTGACCACGATCCTTTTGATCATCATGCGCCGTGCCAAGCGTGAAAAGCAGATGGCCGAGGATATCGTTGAATCCGTCGATGATGATGACGACGATGAAAACGAACTGGTCAAAGCCGAGTTGGGCGAGCTGAAAGGCAAGATGCGCGAAGCGCTCGCCGCGCTGCGCAAATCCAAGCTTGGGAAACGCTCGCTTTATGAATTGCCGTGGTATGTGATCATCGGCCCCCCCGGAGCGGGCAAGACGACGGCGCTGGTAAACTCGGGGCTGAACTTTCCATTGGCGAAATCCACCGGCAAGGCCAGCATTGGCGGGGTCGGGGGCACACGCAATTGCGATTGGTGGTTCACCAATGACGCCGTTCTGATCGACACCGCGGGCCGCTACACCACCCAAGACAGTGGCGAGTCAGAAGACAACGCAGGCTGGCTTGGCTTTCTCAAGATGCTCAAGAAGCACCGCAAACGTCAGCCCATCAACGGCGCGATTGTGGCCGTTTCTCTGTCCGACCTGTCCTTGCAGGACGAAGACAGCCAAAAAAGCCACGCCGCCGCCATCCGCCGCCGCCTTCATGAGTTGCGCGAAAAACTGGGCGTACGTTTTCCCGTCTACATCATGTTCACAAAGTCCGACCTGATCGCCGGCTTTACCGAGTTTTTTGACAATCTGGGCAAGGAAGAGCGCGAACAGGTCTGGGGCTTTACCTTGCCACTGCCGAAAAAAACCAAGGCCGAAGTTTCTCCTGTCGCCGCCTTTGACGAGGAATTCAGTGCGCTGCTTGCCCAGTTGAACTCGCAATCGCTGGAACGGATGCAGCAGGAAACGGACCACCAGCGCCGCGCGCTGATTTCCAGCTTTCCGGCGCAGTTTGCATCTGTCCGCCAGACCGCGCGCGTGTTCCTGAGCGAGGTGTTTCAGGACAACCGGTTCGAAAAACGGCATCTGCTGCGCGGCGTTTATTTCGCCTCGGGCACACAAGAAGGCACGCCCATTGACCGTCTGATGATGGGTATGGCGCGCACCTTCGGTATCGGTCGTCAGGCCATTGGTACGGGGCGGGGCACAGGACGCTCATTCTTCCTTACCCGGTTGTTCCAAGGGGTGATGTTCCCCGAGGCCGGGCTTGTCAGCGCTGATGACAAGGTCGAACGCCGATACAAGTGGACCAAACGCGTTGCCATCACAGCCGCCCTTCTGGGCGGCGTTGGCATGACAACCGTCTGGGCGCGCAGCTATATCGGCAACGCCGAATTGCTGCGAAACGCCTCTGAAAGCGTCGAAAACTACCGTGCCGCTGCATCGCAAATTCCAGGCAGCCCGATTCAGGACAGCGATCTGCCCAGCATCGTGCCCGCTTTGGATATCCTGCGCGCCATGCCCGCAAACCCTGCCGCTGGCGATCCAGAACCCGAACGCTCGCTCACCTGGGGGCTATATCAGGGCAAGAACATCGGCAATCAGGCCAAACAAACCTACAAGGCCGCGCTGAACGAACACCTGTTGCCCCGCCTGCTTTTGCGTCTCGAAGATCAGATGCAAGCCAACATGAACAACACGGACTTTCTCTACGAAAGTCTCAAAATCTACCTGATGCTCGGGCAGCAAGGACCAATGAACACGGACCTGATCAAAGAGTGGATGGCGCTTGACTGGTCTGTCGCGTTTCAGGGCAGCACACGCGATCCACTGCGCAACAGCCTGACCTTGCATCTTGAGGCGATGCTGGAAGCGCCGCTGGACCAAATCGCGCTGAACGGTCCGTTGGTTGAGCAGATTCAGGGCGTGCTGTCTGAAATGCCTCTGGCGCAGCGGGTCTATAACTCGATCATCAATTCGCCCCGCGCGTCGGCCTTGCCGCAATGGCGTCTGACAGACATTGGCGGCCCTGCGATCAGTCGCGTGATCGTGCGCTCTTCGGGCAAGCCGCTCAATGATGGGGTCGAAGGCATCTTTACCCATGACGGGTTCAACAACGTGTTCCTCGATGAGGCCCTTGGAGTCGCGCAACGACTGCAAAGCGAAAGCTGGGTGCTGGGTGCACGCGGCGAAGCGGAGCAAACCGAAATCGCCCTAGTGGCCATGAGCCGCGATGTGCTTGACCTGTATTACACCGATTTCATCTCGCGCTATGATCAGATCCTCGGGGACATCGACATCATTCCCATGGAAAGCCTGAGTCACGCGGTTGAAGTCACCAACGTTCTGTCCGGGCCAACCTCGCCACTGGTCAACATTCTGAACGCGATTTCGGATGAGACCAAACTGACAGAGCCGCGCGGCGTCGGTCTTGATACATCCGGTCTTGCCGAAGGGGCTGCGAGTGTTGGTGCACTAGAAGCGCAGTCCTTGCTGTCCAGCCGTGCACAATTGCTGCTTGGCACCTTGCAATCCAGCGTCAGCACGGGTGGCGATGCAGGCCCACCACCCGCAGCACCCGGCGAGTTTGTCGAAGAACGGTTTTCGTGGTTGCATGACCTGACCGAAGAAATCGAAGGCCAGCCTTCGCAGCTTTCTGAACTGATCTCGCGCCTGACCGAAGTCTATCAGGAACTGAACAAGCTCAGCTTTGCCGGTGGCGTAGGGGCAGGGGCCGCAGAGGCCAATGCCATTGTACGCTTTCAGGAACTGGCCAACCGTCTTCCCGGCCCGATCCAGCGCTGGTCGACACAAATCTCGTCCGGATCTTCTGGCATCACGGCAGACGGCACGCGCGCTTCCATCAACGCGCAGTGGCAGGCACAGGTCTTGCCCTTCTGCGAACAGGCCCTGACCGACCGGTATCCGTTCACGCGCGGCGCCAAGGCAGACGTGGCCATGGCAGACTTTGCACGCCTGTTTTCGCCCAACGGCCTGATCGACGGATTCTTTAACGAGAACCTGCGCGATTACGTGGACACCCGCGCACGCCCGTGGGCGTGGAAACGGGTGAACGACACCGATCTCGGGATCAGCCCGGCCGTGTTGCAACAACTGCAATACGCCGCCGAAATCCGGGATGCGTTCTTTGCCGGGGGCGCGACACCCGCCGTCAACTTCCAACTCACCCCAGAAGCTTTGGACCCCAAGGCGCAGGAAGTGTTGCTGGACGTCGATGGGACAGAAGTGAAATACGCCCACTCTGCCGCACCCAAACCCGCGGCGATCACATGGCCGGGTGCCGTCGGCTCGGCCCGCATCATCCTACAACCGGTCGTCGACGGGACGTCAAACGCGATGACACGGGATGGCCCGTGGGCGTGGTTCCGTCTGCTGAGTGCGGCCGAAGTGCGCCGCACCAATGTCAGCGACCGCAACCGTGTCGTGTTCAACGTCGGCGGGCGCATCGCAATCTTCCAACTGCAATCCGGATCGGTTCTGAACCCCTTTGCCCTTCCGGCCCTGGGCAAATTCAGCTGCCCCAAGTCGTTCTGATGACAGTTGGGTTTGGCGCATTTGGCAAGTTTCCAGGCATGGGTGATTTCCTGCGTGTTAACCTTCCTGTCGCCTTTGTGCAGGCTTGGGATACGTGGTTGCAGCAAGGCATGCTGGATGTTCGGGAAAACCTGGGAGCCAGCTGGAACGAAGCCTATATGTCGGCCCCCATCTGGCGCTTTACTCTACCTGCTGGGGCGGCGGGACCTCAGGTGGTGACTGGCATCCTTATGGCCTCGGTTGACAGGGTAGGGCGGGAGTATCCCCTGACACTCGCCACATGCCATGACGCACCCAACACTGTGGTTTCGCATCTGGCGAACGGACGCACTTTTGATCAGCTTGAAAACGTTGCCCTTGATGCGCTGGAAGACAGCGCGACCCGCGAGAGTGTTACAAGCGCCCTAAGCAATGTTCAGCTGATCCCGACGGGCCAGCCCACGCCTGCCAGCCTGCCTTATGCCGGGCCAATTCCGTTTTCAAAGGCGTTTGCAACGCATGCGCTGACCCAAAGCCACGGGCCCACGCCCGCAATATGGTCCACCATGATGCAAGACGATTTTCGCATGCTGGCCACCTCCGCCTTGCCCGAGGGACGTGACCTGCGCGCGCTCTTCGATCTCTCCCCAGCCCTATGGAGCGCATCAGGCGTCATGGCTCAAGTATGACTTCAATTCGCTATTCCGCATCCACCCATGTGGGTCACAAACGCAAGGTAAACGAGGACAGCATCCTCGCCTTGCCTGACCAGAACATCTGGGTTGTTGCTGATGGTATGGGTGGGCACGCCGGGGGGGATTTTGCATCTCAGACGGTGGTTGATTCCGTGGCCATGATTGATCCCACTCTGGAACCGGTGCAGTTGCTGCACGCCCTGCGGGACATGCTGTCCAAATCCCACCAACGGATTCAGGCAGAGTCCGCAGCACTAGGTGGCGTTACCATTGGTTCAACAGTGGTCACCTTCGCCATCGCTGAGGGCCACTTTGCCGCCTTCTGGGCCGGGGACAGTCGCCTTTACCGTTTGCAAGCGGGCGAGATTGAAATGCTGACCACCGACCATTCCTATGTGGCCGAGCTGGTTTTGGCCGGTGAATTGTCATGGGACGAGGCCGAACAACACCCCCAGTCAAATGCCATTACCCGGGCTGTTGGCGTCGGCGAAGAACTGGAACTGGAAAAGATCCGCGGCCAGATTCTACCCGGCGACAGGTTCCTGCTGTGCTCGGACGGTCTGACCAAATACGCGACCTTTAACACGCTGAAAAAGATACTCAGCTCTGAGCCAATCGAAACCGTGGCCGAGACACTATTGCACCTTGCGCTTGAAGGCGGTGGGGCGGACAATATCTCGATCATCGTGATCGATATTAACTAGGGCGCACGCAGGCATAATGGAAAAGGGTGTCATACCAATCATTCTGGGTGTCATGGGCGTCATCGTCGTTGGCCTTGGTGTGCTCGTATATCTGCAACTGCGCCCGGCACCAGACGTGCCTCGCTATGCATCGGATGGAGATGCTGAGTTCGCAGGTCCCGCCATCGACAGTGGTGCACGTATCGAAATCGAAGTCCTGCGCGCCCAGATCGAGGCGCTCGGTGTTCAGATCGAACGCCTTGAACAGAGGATCGCCGAGAACCGTGGCCCCACCAGCACTGGCCCGGCTGATGGGGTACAAGAGCAGGGCCAGTTCATCACCGATGGCAATGACTCGATCAGCGGATCACATGCGCAGGTCGTTCTGATCGCCAACCGGCGCAACCTGAACGAGGGACTGCGGATCGCCTCTCCGTCTTACCTCGAAAGTGTATTTGGCAGGCCGCGCGAAAACCTGACCTCCACCTGTCAGGGCATGACGAACGAACGTCTGGCCTCCAAGCTAAAGACGCAACAGGTCGGCCCAGTGCGTGTGCGGATGCTACAACCGGCACTGGATTCTCTTGGCCGTGTGTTTGATCAGATCCAGGCGACCGATCCGAACCTCTATTCTCGGATCAATACCGCGGGCGCACTTTGCGTGCGACATATCCGTGGCGCGCCGGGGCGTACATCCACACATGCCTTTGGCCTGTCACTGGACCTGAACATTGATGGCAAGCTGGATCGACTGGGCGACGGGAAAACGCAACTTGGTCTGACCATCATAAAAGACTTCTTTCTGGCCGAGGGCTGGTATTGGGGCGCAGGCTTTAGCCGAGAAGACAGCATGCATTTCGAAGTTAGCCGCGATCTGGTCGAAAAGTGGATTGCGGAAGGCTTGCTATAGCACCTGCTTGGGACGACCAGATCATCTGAATGATCCCTGCTCTGGGCGCCTTGATTGTCTTTTCCTAGTTGATCCATTTCCGAGGAGCAGGGGAGTTGGGACAACACATGCAATGCACCCCGTTCAATCCTCAAAACTATTGCCTTTGAGCATAAGCGGAACGATTGTGTTGGTCTCAAGATTGTTCATCACGAACCAATCGGGGCAAACGACAGAGTAGAAATATGATCTTTCAAGATGTTCTTCACAGTTACCGCACTGCACTCGCACGGTGGCTCCCGTTCCTTGCGGCACATCTTTTCATTCGCCTGATCGTGACGTCCCTGATGGTGCCATTGATCGCGGTCGCTCTAACGGCGACCCTGATGTTTTCCGACCAGACGTCGTTGACAGATCAGGACATTGCAAAGTTCTTGTTCACTCCAGCGGGCATTATCGGGGCTTTCGTCATTCTCTGCCTGCTGATCACGGCACTGGTTCTCGACGTGGTTGTCGCCACAGGAATACTGCGGCAACACTCTCGAAATCCCATTGACGCGCTCAGGCTGGCCACGGGTTTCGTTCTGCATTCCGTTCCGCGACTATTTCCGTTCATCTTCCAGTTTCTGGTCCGGCTTTTGATTATCATTGTGCCCTTCCTTCTGGTTGGGGGCGCAATTGCGTTCTTCCTCATCACTGAGCACGACATCAATTTTTACCTCACACAAAGGCCACCCGAATTTCTGACGGCTGTGGCGCTGATCGGAATTGTCGTTGTCGCGCTGGCCTTTATCTTGCTCCAGAAACTCAGCGGATGGGCGGTCGCGCTGCATTTGTCATTGTTTGACAAGATGGCTGCGTCGCAGTCTTTCGACGCAAGCGCCCAACACATGAAAACCAGACGCCTCGCCCTGATCGGGCGGCTATTGGGGTGGTTCGCCCTGCGCTTGGCTGCGTTGGCCGTAGCAGGTGCACTGGCCGCTCTTGTCATGACGTGGATATTGAACAAGCAACCAGACAGCCTGCGCGTGCTTGCGGCATCCATGATGGCCAGCGGCATTGTCTATTCGGTCTGCCTCGCATTTGTGAACGCTGTCTCAAACGGTGCACTGGCCGATCTTTTGAACGAAGAGTTCGAGGAGGTTTTGCAAGGACGCAAACCTGCACTCGATGTCTCCGAAATCAAAGACAGCGCCCGGACACGAGGGCTGACCCGTATCGCAGTCGCCGTTCTGGGGATTGCGTCGCTTGTGGGGATAGGAACGGGTGGACTTCTCGTGGAACGCGCCAAGCAGGACGCCGAGGCAGAAATCATAGCCCATCGCGGCGCGGCCGCCGTAGCACCTGAAAACACGATGGCCTCCGTCATGCGCGCCATCGAAGACGGGGCCGACTGGATCGAAATCGACGTTCAGGAAAGTGCGGACGGCGAAGTGATCGTGGCCCATGACAGTGATTTCATGAAAGCCTCCAAAGTGCCCACCAAAGTTTGGGATGTAACGGCCGCCGAACTTGAAGAAATTGACATCGGCAGCTGGTTTGATCCGACGTTTTCCCAAGAGCGTGTTCCGCTTCTTGAAGACGTTCTGCTGGCGGCCCGCGACAAGGCCAATGTTCTCATCGAGCTAAAGTATTATGGCCATGACGAGGATCTGGAACGCCGGGTGGCCCAGATCGTAGAAGACGCTGGCATGACAGATCAGATTGCGACCATGTCGCTAAAATACCCGGCCGTTCAAAAAATGCTCGCACTTCGCCCCGATTGGGAAACGGGCGTTTTGGCTGCCACGTCGATTGGGGATATGAGCGGACTTGAGGGCGATTTTCTTGCGCTCAATCAGGCATGGATTAATCCGATTTTGGTCGAACGGGCCAATGCAGTGGGCAAGGACGTCTATGCCTGGACTGTCAACGACCCAGTGACAATTGTGCGCATGCTCTGGATCGGCGTGAACGGGCTGATTACCGATGATCCGGCGCGCGCGCGCGAGGTTATGAACAACTACAACGAGCTTTCTGTCGGCGAGCGCGTGATTTTGGCGCTCAGCGATCGGGTGCGCAGCACAATCGATCTTGGCAAGGTTGAGGAATTGCGTCCCTGATGCAATTAGGGTGGCGATGAGAAGGTTTACATTGACCACATAACGTCAGTTATGTGAAATTTTTTCTTGGTTTTAAACAACCCCAGCCTTCCTAATCATCATCCGGTCAGCGCTGTTATTTGCAGCCTTTTGCACCGCTCGCACGTACCCAATCTCTGACAGCTCGAATATCACAGTACTCAGCGTCTTACTGCGGATGTCCAGAATGATCCGCCCGTCTTCCACCACCGATCCAAGGAAAAATTCCCGATAGGTGTGCCAGGGAAAGTGAAATCCGCAGGAGATAAAGCTGAAGGCATAGTCGAGCCCTTCAACTTTGTGCGTGTCCTCAGCAGAAGGGTTCAGCGTTTTGACCAACTTGGCGGGTACACCGTTTCGGGTCAAAAGCGATTTGGCGACCTTGAGGCTGGAATAGGCCGCACCTTCGTCTGCGAAGCCGAAGTGCCGGTTCTCGTTCGTTTCGAGATCAATCAGATGGAGTGAACATTTGAAGTCCTTCGCAAGAAATAAATCAAATAGCGCGTAGCCACAGCCGATATCAGCAATGGCCTTGGGCGGCTTAGCCTCAAAGATTGGGCGCAGTTGCAGATACTCTAGATACACAAAGGCCGCCGCCCGCCGCACTAAGACGTCAGCGCCGATCTGATTGATAAGGTCCAGAACAGGGGCCGTATTGCCATTCATCCATGCGCGAATGTATCGATTGTATCTCGGTTGATCCCGGATAATTTCAGACCGCTGCAGGATCAAGTTAACCACATCTTCCACATTTAGAGCATCAACATTCAATCCGGTAATCTGTTCCAGATCAGTCGCCTGCATCGCCTCTTCAAACGTGATCATGTGCCCGCCGGTTGTGTAAATACATCAAGTGGAGTTGCTTTCTTTGAGCGGATTCCCCTTTGTTAAACGCACCGTACTTAAATTACATTCTCATTAATAGTACATCCTCACGAAAGTCCTTCGTACAACTTGATCTACAAAAGGCACGACACACCCCGTTTACCTTACATTCCAAATTTAGACCCGCTAGAATCCTTCACAGAGATAACAACAAGTGCCCTATCCCACATATGTCAGCCGCGACCATTTACTCAGTAACACGACGACGGCCATCGCATGCCCAGTGATGTCATGCAGCGCAGGTTGGCGGGGCTAGAGCTAAAAAGTTGCGCGCTGATAGATGCGGTAAGTGTTGGCGCCGACGATACCCGCCAGATCACGCTCTACTTTGACGCCCGGATCGCTCCCAAAGATGTGGAACCGCCTGAGGGTGCGACGCTGCGCGCAACTAAGAGCATCGGTGACGGCCCCATCCTGTCCTACTCAGTTCCCGAAAACACCGAGCTAAAGTTCACCATCGCGGGTCAGAATGTAGTTGTCGCGCCGGGGCAGGATGAACGCGGCCACTTTGACGGGCTGAATTGCTTTGCCTCTGTGCGCAATGGGGAAAGTGCCGACACTGTGCTGGCTTGGATCGCCTATCATGCCCAGCATCACGAGTTGGAAGGCGTCGTCCTGTTGGACCGGGCCAAACCGGGGACTGATGACCGCTTTTCCGCAGACCTTCAGGCAGGGATGACGGCCCACGGCCTGACTCTGCCAGTGCTGATCCTGTCCAGCAACGTACCCCTTGGCCAACCGGACCAACCGGCCGAGGCACACCCGTTCAGCGTGCCCGGCGCACCGGGTAAAGATCGCATGAAAGTGCCCGCGCCTGACCCGTGGTCGGCCCCCCTCGGCGTCTTCAGCATCTATGAAATCATGCGGGAACGGTTTCTGCACTCTGCCCGCGCCGTGGCCAATATCGATGTCTACGATCTGATCACGCGCGGTGATGACACTGTGTTTGACATGGCCGTGCGTGCACAAGGGGGCGTTGTCCAGTTGATGGGCGAACAGTGCTACCCATGGCGCATGCGCGATGGCGACCCCATTCGCTTTGGCGATCATATCTGTGTGCAGTTCGACCACACCAAGATGCGCAAACGGTTCTGCATCGCGCCTGACCGAGCGCCTGACACAGCCGTTTGGCGACTGGTGCGCATAGGCAATGCAGAGCCGGACGAAAACGTTAATGGCCATTTTTTCCGCCACATGTCTCTGCGCCATCCATCGCCGGCCGTGTCAAAGATCGTGCCCAAAACGTCCCTGATCGAAAACGAAGCCCTCTTGGCCCGCGCCAGGAACATGTTCAACCACGACCCCGTGCGCATGCCGAAGGACAAGCTGGACAAAGTGCCCAAAGGCAGGGGCCGCTGCGCGATCGTCACCACGATGAAGAATGAGGGGCCATTTATCCTCGAATGGCTCGCCTATCATCGCGCCATCGGGTTTGATGACATCATCGTTTACACCAACGATTGCTCCGACGGCACCGACACCATGCTTGAGATGTTGCAGAACAAAGGGGTCGTACAGCACCGGAACAACAACTTTCAGGACATGGGCCTGAAACCGCAACACGCCGCCCTGCAATCTGCCGAAGGCGAACAGGTGATCCAAAAGGCCAAGTGGGTCACCTGCATCGACGTTGATGAGTATGTGAACATCAAGGTCGGCGACGGGACGCTTGATGCGCTTTTCGCTGCCGTGCCGGATGCCAACATGATTTCGATGACATGGCGGCTTTTTGGCAATGGCAACGTGCATGAATTTTTGGATGTGCCTATCACCGAACAGTTCACCCAATGCGCGCCCGAACTGGCCCGCAAGCCACATCAGGCATGGGGGTTCAAAACGCTGTTCCAGACCAACGGGATTTTTAAAAAGCTGGGGGTACATCGGCCCAAAGGGCTCAAGCCGCAGTTCTGGGATCAGATTAACTGGGTCAATGGATCGGGCCAAGCGATGCCGCCCGACATGTACCGCAACGCATGGCGTTCAACGACAGCCACCTACGGCTATGATCTGGTGCAACTCAACCATTATGCAGTGCGCTCTGCCGAGAGCTTTCTGGTCAAACGTGACAGGGGCCGCGTGAACCACGTCGATCGGGATCAGGGCCTCGCTTACTGGTTCAGGATGAACAACAACGCCGAAGCCGAAACCTCGATCCTGTCGCGCCTTCCCGCGATGAAGGCGGAACTGGCCCGCCTCATGAGCGATCCGGATATCGCGGCGGCACATGCGCACAGCGTGGTCGCTCACCGGGCTAAGATTGACGCCCTGCGCGGCACGGAAAACTACGCGCAATTCTACGCAGAACTGACCAGCCCGCGGATGCAAAAGCTGTCCACGCTGCACACTCATTTCGGGGCCAATGTGTTCCTGTCCGGTCCCGGCGTTGTGCCGGACGATATCGTTGACCGCGCACAAGGTGACGACTGGTTCTTCACGGTCGAACAGCAGGGCACGACGCAGCACTGAAGGTTTGGACTTGAAGCGGTTTCGCCGATCTTGCGAGTGTCCGTTTTTGCGGACTAAGTGGACGACGCGCTGACGCTATGTAGAATGGTCTCGCAGGTGCAGATACAACCGAACGCAAAGCTTCCATCATACGAAAACGCGGGCGATTACATAGGCCGCTTGAGAATTGCTGCGAGAATAGAGAGGGTCGATCCCGATGGCCTAACTGCAAATGCAGCAAGGGAAAACCCAATCGACGACAGCTTGATTCAACAGAACACTGCACCTCATGTTACGACTTCTCGAAGACGTACTTGGTGCACCCAATGGGTGATAAATCACCCACCTTGTGTAATTTCATAAAGCGCAAAAGTGTTTTTTAAACCAATTCCTCCAATCAGATGGGTGTCGTAAAAAGGGGTTGTGTAAAAGTTGAACTGTTTTTGTGAGTAACAAGTATGAACTGTCGTAGAAGTGGCGCGAGTTGGGCCGGCATTTCCGTTTGGAATGCATCCAATAGTTTGAACAACTCTCCTGAAGTCTGCACTAAATTGTTGTCCCTTGAAGACCTTGCGGAAAGGCGAACCAGACGCGACGTGCTGGTCACGAGCTCTGCTTCAATCGCCACAATTTTTGCAGCTGTAAGCCTCCTGAGGGCTTAAGAATTTGCCTCGGCCGCGGCTCACGCCCGCGCGCCAGCAAAAAAATACGCATAAAAATTCCGACCTGACGTCGGACGATTGACTGTCAATTTAACTCTGGGTGGGGGCACCACCAAGGAGTTAGTTAAATGGTACCCGCCTGTAATAAGTATACTTCGATCGGCTCAACATTGCTCTTCGCGGCCCTCTTGACGGGTTGCACGAGTTCAGACCAATTCCAAGTGACGCGAGTCTCCCAATTGGTTCAACTAATGGCTTCTGAAGACACCCAAGACTGCCGGTTCAAGACCATTCGAACCGACGTGTACTCAGAAATCTTTGCTCGCGATGACAGCGTTTCTTTCATCAAGAATTTGGAAGACCTTTGCCCGACAGTTGGTTTTGCACTGTCAGAGGCCGACCCAGCGCTGGGATCGCAATCGGCATTTTTTGATGTCACGAATGAAGAAGAACCCTCAGGCCTTGGGTCTTCGGGTGGCGGCACGCGGAGTGCAGGAAACGGGACTAGCGGCAGTTCAGGCGGTGGAAGCACCGGAGACGGAAGCGATGGCGCCGGAAGCAACACAGGGGGAGAAAGTACAGGCGGAAGTAGTGGCGGCAGCGCCGGCGGCGATGACAGTAGCTCCGGTGGCGGCAGTAGCGCAGGCGGCAGCGGCAAAGGCGGCGGCGGCAAAGGCGGCGGCGGCAAAGGCGGCAAAGGCGGCGGGCGGAATGGAAACAATGGTGGTGGTAACGGACCTGAGGGTGCAAGTCCCGGTAAGGGGCACCGCGCAAACTTTGATGAAAACGGCACTTAAGCCAGACCTTTGTTGGGCACTGTCAAAGGAAACCGGCCAATGGCTGAACAACGGATCGGAGAATTCAGACCTGCCGTTGTCACAACGAGAACGGGCCATGCTGCGAGTCAGGCGCCTGCGAAGTTTGCAGAAATTCGCAGGCGTTCACGGCTCATTCCGAACGGTTGTTGAAGACAGACCGAACCATGTCGAAAAGTTGTCAGGTTGGCCCGCCCCTTCTTGCTAGACCTGCAAGGATGTTGATTGCGTGCGTAACATGACATGAGGGGAGGTGCGCGACCATTGGCTTTTGGCTGGGTCTACATTGGGCTCAAACCCGCCCTTCGCCGCATGCCATCTGACCCCAAGGTGGTGAAGAAACTTCTCCACGTTGTCCATTTTCCGCCACATTGCCTGTTTACAAAGTCGACGAGGTACCCGTGCACGGCCAAGAACTGTTTCAAAAACAGAAACAAAGTGCATAATGCGGCCAAAAGAGCCGTGTCGACAAAAGAGCAGCGCAGGAAAGACCCGTCTCAGATGGCAAAGTCCGAAGAGAAAAAGCGAACTGAACGCGAGGCTTGGCGCTCATCCCTTGCCGAGCGCGCAGCGGCCGAAGGGTTTTTTGAAGAAATCGGCCCTCTGCACAAGGCGATCCACATTCCCGAAGACGGCGAGCTGGGCAAAACCCTCGTAGTGGTCTTCGACAATCTTGATGACATCCGCCAGGATCCCAACCGCCTGCCATGGGCTGTGGACTTTATCAGCTCGCAAGGCTGGTCCTCACTTGGCGTCATGGCGCACGGACCGACATGGTATCGTGACGCGCACATGTTCGCGTTCTTTGACCGGCTAAGGGACGAAAAGTTCTTTGATAAATTCGACCGTGTTGTGTTTTACGGCACTTCGATGGGCGGCTATGCCGCTGCATCCTTTTCCGCCGCCTGCCCCGGGGCGACTGTCGTCGCCATCAGCCCACAGGCCACGATGGACCGGGACCGCGCGGGTTGGGATCACCGTTACAAACGCTCTTGGATACACGACTATGACGGCCCCTATGGCTATGCGCCGGACCTGTCGGCGGCAGCGGAAAAAGTCTGGGTGTTCTACGATGCGCGCATGCCCCAAGACGCCATGCACGCCTCCCTTTTTCGAGGGTCAAACGTGATCGACATGGGTTGCCCGTTCATGGGCCACGGCATGCTGACCATGTGGCGGGACATAGGTGTGCTGAAACCGATCATTTCTGGCGTGATCAATGACACACTGACGCCCACGAGCGTACGCCGTTTGCTGCGAGCACGACACCAGTCAAAGATGTATCAAAAAGCGTTGCTCCAGTATCTTGAAGGCACCACAAAACACCGCCTGTTGATCCGCTACTGTTTCGCCATCCTCAAGACGCGCCCGGCCCCGCATTTCCGAAATGCCGCGCAACGCGCACGCCAGCATCTGCGGGAAAACGCATGAAGCCGCTGCCCAATATCGCCTCGCTCTGGATCGGCGGACGGTTGTCGTGGCTGGAACAGCTGTGCCTGAAATCCTTTGCCGATCAGGGCCACCGCACCACGCTTTACAGCTATTCGCCCATCCCGAACCTGCCCGAAGGCGTGCACGCCGGTGATGCAGAGGAAATCTTTCCCTCCAAGCCAATGCTCATCCACGCCCGCAACGGCAGCCCCGCGATCCACGCTGACATGTGGCGCCTGCATCTGTTGGCCAAGACGGACAACATCTGGGTCGATGCGGACATGTACTGCTATCGCCCCTTCGATTTTGACAGCCCCTACGTCTATGGCTGGGAAAAGCCCGGACAGGTCTGCAACGCGGTTTTGGGCCTGCCGCCAGACTCCAAAACCCTTATCGGTCTGCTCGACTTCTTCAAAGACGAATACGCAATCGCGCCGTGGCTGAAGAAATGGCAGCAAAAGGAACTGCAGGCGGAAAAGAACGCAGGCAACCCTGTGCACATGACCGAACAGGCATGGGGGTTCACGGGCCCCGCCTCGGTCACGTATTTCCTCGAACAAACAGGCGAGATTGAGCACGCAGAACCGCAAACCGTGTTCTACCCGATCTCGTTTCCTGACCGGAACCACATGATCATGTCCCGCTTCAACATCGAAGAGCGGCTGACAGAACAGACCCGCGGGGTACACTTCTGGGCCCGGCGGATGAAACCGCGCCTTGAGGAAAAGGAAAATAACACCCCGCGCCGGGGCAGCTTCATGGACGGCCTGATCACCAAGCACGGGATTGACCCCGCCGCCGCCCCGATCCCAGCGAAAAAGAAAGTGTCGAACGCCCCCGTCATGGATCCAGAATTTCAGGCCAAAATCGGGATCGAGGCGCTCAAGGGCGAGGCCTCCTTCACCAAAATCTGCCGCGATCACCTTGTCGATAAGCAATTCGTAAAATCCTGCCGCGACACGATTGTGAACAATGCCGCAACGCTGTTCGCACCCAAGACGGACAAAGGAACATGAACAAACGCGTCAAATGGGCCGACACACTGGCCGAAATGGGCGAAGAACGCGGGTTCTTTCGCCAACTGGGCGACCAGCACAACGCCCTTTTCATCAAGGGTGACAACACGCTGGTTGTAACCTTTGACAACCTCGATGACGTCCGTCAGGACGTCGAAGAAAGAATGCCGTGGGGCAGCCAGTTCATCTCATCGCGCGGCTGGTCCTCGCTTGGCATCGGGGCGCATGGCTGGACGTGGTACCGGGATGAGGCGGTGCACGACTTCTTTGACGAATTGCGCGACACCGGCTTTTTTGACCAGTTTGACAATGTGGTGTTTTACGGCACCTCGATGGCCGGGTATGCGGCCACGGTGTTTTGCGCCGCCGCTCCGGGGGCCAAGGTGCTGGCCATGAACCCACAAGCCACCCTTGAACGGCGCATCACACGCGGCTGGGAAACCCGCTATCATCGCTCATGGAAACAGGATTTCTCCGGGCGCTATTCCTACGGACCCGACCAGTCGGCCAGCGCAAATATCGTCTACCTGTTTTTTGACCCCTATGTGGTCGAGGATTCAATGCACGCTGCCCTTTATCAAAACGACAACGTGGTCAAAATCCGATGCCGCCACTTTGGCCACGGCCTTACCAGCGCCTTCAACCGCATCGGCAAGCTCAAGGAACTGGTCGAAATGTGCGTGAACGGCACGCCCGAAGACCACCAGATTTACAAACTGATGACGGCGCGCAAGGACTTGCCCCGCTATCAGAAATCCGTGCTCAACAAGCTACTTGAACGCAAGCGCCCGCTGCTGATCCACCGCTGGTGTCGCCGCGTGATAGAGATGTCTGGCGAAGGCCAGCGCCCCCATTTCCGCCGCGCCATGAACCAGGCCGCGCGCGCATTACGCCCTGATCAGGTGTGATGACAACTGCGCCCCCTCCCCTGCCCGCGTGGTACGCCGAACTTCCCGAAAGCGACCGCAGCGAGGATTTTCACCAGCATGTCGGCGCGGCAGAAATCTTGCTGTGCGAACGCGACTCTAAACAACTGATCATCAGCTTTGGACTAAGCGAAGAAACAGATCACCCCGAGCTTGACTGGCCCGCTTGGACAGACCGGCTGGCGCGCACCAAGGGGTGGAGCCATATGGCGATCATTGCCCCCAAAGGTACGTGGTTTCGCGATGCCCACCTGATCCAAACGCTGGAACAACTCCGCGATCTGGGCTTTTTCAAAAGGTTCAAAAACGTAGCCCTGTTTGGTGCCGCCCATCCCGGTGGCGGGTTTGCCGCCCTTGCCTTTGCCCCGCTTTGTCCGGGCGCGACTGTGATCGCCTTTGATCCGCAATCGACCTTGCGCGCGTCCTCTGCCCCGTTTGAGGATCGGTTTGAACCGCAAGTGCCAAGCCACTGGGCGCGCCCGTTTTCGGATGCATCCCGCGCCCTGACCCACACATCGCGGGCTTACGTCGCCTATGATCCCTTTTGCCGTCACGCGACACAGCATATCGCCCGCTTGCCAGCCAAACGGATCACGCCGCTGCACGCCTACGGGCTCGTCGATGACATCGGCGTGGCGCTCAAACGGCTCGGTCTGCTCAATGACGTCCTGATTGCTGCTGTCGAAGGCACGCTTGAACCTGCCGCGTGGTATCCGGCCCTGCGCACGCGGCGTGATCTTTATGTCTACCGACGCGGCATGGAAGGCCATTTGCAGGCGCGCGGCAAGGAAGTGTTGTCTGCTGCCTTCGTGGCCGCCTTTCGCAAACGCAACCGCGCGCGCAAGGCGGCGGAACAGCAACCAGCACCTGCGCCCGACGTACCGAAGGACCTTCCCCCATCCTTCCCGGATGCCCCAACCGCTCCCGCCCTCGCCGGGCGGCGTTGGCCGCGCACCCTTGGCAATGTCTGGGGCCTGCGCGATGAACCGACCGGTTTTCGCTACATGTCCGATCAGTACGATGGGCGCGTTATGGGGTTCGAAGAACGGCGCGAAGTCACCCTTGGCGAAACCCACCCATTGGCGCTCGGAATGGGCGCGCTCGGTGGCCGCGCAGGCATTCCCCGCGCCCTGCCCGAGGACTTCCGTTTTCACGTTGTTGACGAAGCGCTTTCCGGGCGCGGCGCACCGACCCAGGCCAAATCCCACGGCGTGGCTGCACAGCGCCTGGCCGCACAACAGCGCCACGCATACCGCACCGTCATCGCCCTGACAGAGGCCCAATCAGGGATCACCGAAGCCGAAGCGCTGCCCGACAGCCCGCATTACCAGTCACTGATCGAACGGATCGCGGCTGCGCGCGAGGCACTGGCGGGCTGGAACAAAACTCTGTTCGTCGACCGCATCGCCTTGTCACTGTTATCCGGTGCGCCCGATATGCCCCAAGCCGAAGCCCTGCAACACTACGGCGACGTCGCCCACGCCATCCGCACCGATGCCGCACGCGCCGCCGGGCAAGCCAGCCCGCCGCATATCGTGGTCTCTCAAAGCGCAGGCACCGCCACCGATGGCACGTCAGACGTGATCCTAGCCGAAGGACAACTCGACATCACCCACCCCGCCCTTGGGATCATCGTGGCCACGCCGACCTACCCGTTCGCATTGATGGATGACATGCCCGCAACGCTTGATCCGCAATCCGCAATGCTGGTTGACGAATTAGAAGCGCTGGCCATTGCAGCGGTGCAGGACAACACCCGCTGGTTCTGCCCCTCGCTGCGCTCAGCCCAAAGCAACGGCCGCACCATCAAGGCCACCTTCTCGGCTCTCGGCAATCTAGAGATGGGCGATGGCCCGCACGGTTTTGCAATCACTTGCGCAGGGGCAACACCCGCCATCACAAACGTATCGGTGCAGGGCCAAGACGTGATGCTCCAACTCGACAGCGACGTGCCAGCAGACGCCCACATCACCTATGCATGGGGCGCGTCAGCCAAGAAAACCACGGGGCGCTTCGCCAACGCGGGCAGCTTGCGCGATCAATGGTCCCGTCCCAGCGTCATGGCCCCCGGACAGACACTGCACCGCTATGCACTTGCGGGCCGCGTCGCCATCACGCCCGCCGGAGGCCCGGCATGAGTACGCGCAAAAACATCCTGCTGATCAGCCTTGATGACGCCTTTTCCTACTGGAAATACCGCTCCGCCTTTGGCGCAGAGCTGAAAACACCAAACCTCGATCGCATCTGTGCGGAATCCTCCGCCTTTCGGTCCGCCTATTGCCAAGTGCCGGTTTGCGGTCCTTCCCGCTCCAGCTTCATGTCCGGGCTCACCCCGCATCAGCTTGGCATCTTCGACAACTACACCAACGTGTTCGAAGTCTTGCGCCCCGAACAAATGTGGTCCTACCGGCTGAAACAAGACGGCTACTATTGTTCCAACGCGGGCAAGGTGCACCACCGCTTCAAGCCGCTGCCCGACCACATCCACAATGTGCTTTATTCTCACCCGCCCGGGTTTCTGAACATCGGCCCCGGCAAGAACGCCAAGACCAAGAACTACGGCGGGCTGATGAAGGGGCACGGCACCACCGATCCGGCCTACGATAACAGGTACTATGACGCTCAAAGCGCCACATCGGCCGTGAAATTCCTCACTGACTATGACCGCGCAGCCCCGTTTTATCGCGAGGTGGGTTTTTATCACCCCCACTCGCCCTACAAGACCCCCGCCCGGTTCAAGGACATGTATGACGAGGCGTCGTTCCTTCAGCCCGAAGCGTGGACGGCGCATGACAAGAATGCATTTGCTGACCAGTTCATGGCCGAGAACATGGACAATTCCGACGTAGATCTATGGCGCAAAAGCGTTCGGAACTACTTTTCCGCCTTTTCCCACGTAGACGAACACTTGGGGCGGGTCTGGGACGCGCTGAAGGCGTCCAAACACGCCGACAATACGGTGGTGATCCTGCTGTCCGACCACGGATATCATCCGGGCGACAAAAACAGGTTCCGCAAATATACGCTTTATGAAGAGGCGGCAGGCGTGCCGATCATCATCCACGATCCCAGCACGCCTGCGGCGCGCGAGATCACCGATCCGGTCGCCCTGCTCGATATCGGACCCACCGTGCTCGACTACGCCGATTGCGCGCCATTGCAGCACGCAGTTGGCACCTCACTGCGCCCCCAAGTCGAAGGGGCAGACGTGCCCGACCGCGCCGTACCCACCTTCTTTTTCGGCTCTGCCTCGATCCGCAAGGGCAAGTATCGCTACACTCGATATCAGGACGGCTCGACACAACTTTTCAACCTCGATGACGACCCATGGCAGCTGCGCGATCTGTCAAACAGCGACCCCAAGGCAGCGAAATTGCACCGCATTCTTGTTGAAACCAGCAGCCAGTATGGCCTCGAAATCATCGACTCCACAACGGCCAGCCCCGCCCCCAATGCCTACACAAGCGTCACTCAAGGGGTCCTGCCCCCGAGTACGCTCACAGGGCAAGGGGCAATCACTGTCGGAAACCTAACAAACCATGACACCAGCCCCGGCTTTCGCAAACAGTTCGCCACGCTCAGCGAAAACGGAACGATCGGCCTGCCCGAAGGGGTGCGCGCGCTCTATCTTGCCGCCGACTACAAAACGGCTGCGAATTACTACGGGGTCACGGGCAACGACCGTGGCAACACGGTAAACTTTGTCGGCGGGCACAACCGTTGCCTACTGGATATCGACTGCGGGACAGGGAACGATACCATTCTGGGCCATCTCGACCAAATGCGCGCCCGGCTGAATGCGGGTAACAACACTGTCGTCACCGGACACACTGGCGCCGAAATCTACGCCGGTTCTGGACACGACCGGATCGAGACGGCGGATGGACACAACCAGATTATCGGCGGCACTGGCGATATGGAGGTCTTCACTGGCGGCGGACATGATGTGATCACCACGCAAGCTGGCAAGAACCGCATCCTGTGCACCGATGGCAGCACCGAAGTCATCGTCAAAGGCGGTCAGAACAAGATCGAAATCTTGGGCGGCGACGTTACGGTGCGCGTCCACCGCACCGGTCTGCCTCAGACCATTCTAGGCCTGAACGACGGCTACATCGACCTTAGACATTGGGACGTCCTTGGCCCGATCACCGTCGCACTCCAACCGGGCGGCGACACCTATGCCTGCGCAGGCGGCGAATTCATCCGTTTTGTCGCGACCAAACCCGACATCGTCAAAAGCGCAATCATGGCAGGTCCGTTATGATCGCCCGAGCAGAGACAAAACCATGCCCAAACTGATCATCCACATCGGCTCGCAAAAGACCGGATCAACCTCGATCCAGACATTTTTAACGCAAAACCCGGACAAGATGGCCGAAGCCGGCCTGTCTTATGTCAATGCAGGGCGCGGACCGGCAGCGCATAACAAGCTGGCGTTCAAACGGGATACCGAACAGTTCCCGCGCATCATGAACCGACTGGTGAACGAAGTGCAAAGCAATCCGGACAAGACCCATGTGATCTCTGCCGAGATGCTGTTTACGACCCGCATGGGCCGCGCGATGGCTGAATTTTTGCCCGACGATCTGCGGGCCGAAACACAGATCATCGCTTATATCCGCCGTCAGGACAAATTCCTTGAGGCGATGTACAAACAGGTCGTCAAAACGGGTCGCTTTAAGGGCACAGCGCAGGAATATGCAAAAAAGCGCGAAGCCGCACTCATGTATTCAAAAATCCTCGGCGTCTATGCCGACGGGTTCGGGGCGGACAACGTGACCGTTCTCCCTTACGAGCGGCCAAGGTTCAGAGACGGCGACGTGATCCTTGATATGTGCGCCCATCTGGGCATGGACAATGTCACGCGCGACGACTTGCCCGAAAAATTCTCGAACATCACTCTATCACGCGAAGTGTCCGAAATGCTGGGCCTGATCTCAAACACCACAGACATCAACATCGCCGAACTGATCCGTGTGATCATCCGCAACGATGCCGCAGGGGCGTTCTATTCAGGCGACAGCTACTCTCCATTGGAACGGCGTGAGATTGCAGACAAGTATACAGACGACAACGAGGCCGTGCGCGCCCGCTTTTGCCCCGATCTGGAACACCTCTTTGACCTCAGCGATTTAACTGGCGATCTCGATAGCGCAGGCATCCCGCCGGCAGAGCAATTGCTGCGGCTCCGGCAAGCTCAAACTGCAGTGTTTGAGGCAATCGGGCAGTCCCACACATCGAAATGCGAACCGGCCTAAGCCCATGATGACGCTGGTCCGGCCACAAACGTTTACATACGCACAGCGCGGGCAAGCCTCCCTTGATCTTGACCTTTACCATCCGGGCGGCGGCCCTGCCCCATTGGTGCTTTTTGGTTATGGCGGCGGGTTCACCAAAGGCTCAAAGGATGCGAATGTGCACCAGCCGCTCGCGCAACGTCTATGTGCGGCTGGCTTTGCGGTCGCCCTTCCGGACTATCGGCTGAAAACGTCGCCCGAACACGTCGACCCCGAAACGTTCGCTCAGATCACGCGCATCGCAAACCGGGTCGAACGGCTTGGCTGGGGCGTAAAACGTAAGCTGTTCGATGTCCGACTCTATACAGCCTGCGAAGATCTGTCAGACGCCCTGAAATTTTGTCGTGCGCACAGCGACCAAATGCAGATTGCAGGCAGCAAAATTGGGATGATGGGAATCTCAGCAGGCGGACTGGCGGGCAATACCCTTTGCTATGCTCCGCGCCTGTGGCGCAACCGGTTCGATAGCCCGGATGTCATGGTTTCTCTTTGCGCGCCAGTGGTGCACCCTTGGCGTATCCGGGAAAAAGGCGTGCCTACCTACGTCCTGCACGGACGCAAAGACCGGATCATCCCCGTCGCCTCCAGCGCCACCACCGCAGAGACCGCACAGGTCACCGGGGCACCGATCACTGTTACCATGCCACCGGACGCGCCGCATATCGGCATCGATACTTATGTGCTCAGCAGACACAGTGCCTCAGGTCAGCTCTATATTGATGATATCGTGGACCATCTGCGCAAGCACATGGGTGTCAGAGGCCGATAAAGGTCACACCCTCGATCCCGGCAACGGCGCTCAGATCATCAGCGAAATGCTCATCCATCCGCGCCTGCGCTGTCGCATCCCATCCAGGCAACACGATCTCGGGGCGTACCGCATCTTTGTGCGGAAACCGTTTCAAAAAGATGGAAATCACCTGCGCACGCAAAGCATCCGGCATGCCCTCGTGACCATCAAGGTATTGAGCGAGGCGTGTCGCGCCCTCTTCGTTCATCATATTCCGAGCCGCCCGAATTTTGGCCGCCTCAGAAAAAGACGCCTCCCGCTGAACCGCAGCCTCTATGATACTTCCCCAGACCATCGGGGCTTCGTCGGCGTTCCACGCGATAATGGACGCGTCGGGGCAACTGTCACGCAGAGCACGCAACACGACCGCCCATTGCAGATCAAATGGATCAGGCGCAATCACTTCGATCCCCGGATAGGCCCTGCTTGCCACCGCCTGAGACAACAGATGGGCCGGGTTGCACAACGAAATCATGAAGGTGACCGGAGCAGGCGCAAGAGCCGCACAATACCCGGCAGCACGGGGTCCAATTTCATAGAACCAATCGCCAGCAGGGCAGAAATTGGCCGACGGTTGCATCAGTTCCAACACGCGCAGAACGCAGTGCAAATCACGTGGGCCCTCAACCTGTTCCAATCCGAACATGGCATCTATTGTATCCGGGCTGATGGGTGCGCCCCCGGATTGCGCCGCATAGGCGGCCAGCAAGCCGCGATAATGCTTGGGGCGAGGAACAAGCACACCTTCGACGCCTTCAGCCATCAGGCTCCAGATCAGGGGTGCGCCCCCGTCAAACCGTGTCCCGATCTGTAGCGTAAAAGACAATTGTCGCGTCACAAACAAACCCCGGATCGTCACTTACCTGCCGAGGCGCGCGATCGCCCCACTCCAAGGCAACGAGTTACGATATCTGAACTGTTCTGACCAGACGCATGGCATTCAAAGGTATGCGGCTCAGGCGGCTTCGCTCAAGAGGGCGCGTACTTTGCCAAGCGAATCGACTGCTGCATTACGCACGTTCACTGGCTTGAACCCATTGTTTCCGTCTACGGCCTGGAAGAAATCGGTGTTTAGCTCGGCAAGGTACTCTGTCATCACCCTAACGGCATCTGCCTTCAGCTTTTCGCGCTTGTCGCCATCGGGCTCCTGAATCAACGCGTCCAGCGCATCCTCCAGCCGTCCATCCAACTTGTCGAGATAGGCGAACAGCCGTTTTGTTTCGCTGGCTATGCCCGGAAACTCATCCTCATCGCAGGTGTTAATGATGGCATCCTGTAACTTTGTCATTTCTGCGCTTAGGCTGGCGCGTGTCCTGATCCAATCCAAACGCGCATGGACAAAGGGCACCACGCCGGCAGGTATGTCCTGCTCGGCCGCAGTCTGTTCTGCCGCCTGCGCGTCAGCAATCAGTTTGCGCAGACCGGGGGCGGCCTTCATGCCACCTGCAAAATCACCCGCTTCGCCCTTTTCAATGAAGTAACCCAGAACGGCGCGCATTTTGGTCACATCACCCAAATTGCGTTGCAACAAATCAAGGGCGACGGGCTCCAGGTCCGCACGGGCATCGCGCCATGTTACATCCAGAGCGTCAGTATCTTGGTTCGTATCGTCGTCCTGCTGGTTGTCCCGGGCAGTGTCACCCGATGCCTCATTGGCAGCACGGTCAACGGCATCCGAAAGCGCCTTGAGGGTTTCGGTGGCTTTTTTAACGTTGCCCTTTTCGATTTGGGTCAACAAAAGCGCGTGTGCCGCGCGCAGACGGGTGACACTTTCTGCATCCCCCATGGAGTCAAGCCGCCGGGACAGGGCAGCAGCATCTTGGGACAAGCGTTCCAACGCTGCATCATTTTCCGGGTTTTGCGCTGCTCCGGGTTTGGCCTGAGCCCCCAGCTTTGTAATTGCATCGTCCAGCTTGGCCAATGTGGCCTCGGCCGCGTCCAACTGTCCAGCTTTCATCGCAGCGACTACTGTTTTGAGTGCCTTGGCCATCCGCGGCTGCGCCTTTTCGGGCAGCCCACCTATCGCACCCTGCAAAGTCAGCGCCTGCGCCTTCAGCTTTTTGAGGCGTTCCTCATTCGTGTTGCCATCTTGAACGTCATTGCCGCTTTCGGAGTCTTCGCCCTGTTCTTCTGCCTGAACTTCGTCCTCGGCATCGTTGTCTTCATCATCATTGGTATCCAGATCCGGATCATCCGGCAGATCCTCGATATCCTCTTCGAGAACGTTGCCGTCCTTGTCCATGATAACAATGTTCATGGGGACCTTTTCGGACTTCAGAAACTTCTTCAGCTTCTTGGCGGCCTGCGGCACCTCTTTGAGACATGTCAGCATCATGACCCGGCCCTTGACGCGGGCAGTACCAATGGCGGCCTTGGTCCCGGTACCTTCGCCACGGGCCACGCGGCCAATCACCTCGGGATTCTTCTTGCGGTCCAGAACAAACACGTCTTCTTTGGGATCGTTGCCGGGGCAATAGGCAAAGTTCAGGTCCCGCTTTTTGGCCAGCTTCACAAACTTCTTCAGCTCCGGCCCGCGCAGTGCAATATCACCCATGACAATTCCTTTCTTTGGCAATCAGACCACCCAGCCGGGGGCGTACAATTGCAAGATAGCCTACACAAAATCCCAAACCTGACAATTCCCCAAAGGGGTCAAACCAGTTTCTCATTCTCGACCAGGTGCTGATAAAGGATGCGTGCGGCCCCGATGCCAGACTTTCTTATGCAGCAGGTTCCGCTGTGCGATCACTGACCATCGAACGTGAATGTCACAGGATTAACCTAGCGCAGAACGCCCGACCCACCGATGGACAGCTTGGGCTTGGCTGCTGGCGCCGCCGGTTTGGGCTGTGGCGCCGGAGCCGCGGCGCGTGGCGCTGCTGCGGCGCGCGGCGCCGTCGAGGTCGTTGTCTGCCGCGCTGGCGCTGCGGCAACCGGTATCTCGCATTCCACATCGCCATTCAGGATGATGGCGCGAAACAAATCTTGGGTCGGGGCAGGATCTGGCCAATCGACCGACGCGATCTCGTCAAAATATTCACCCACCGACCGGCGCGATCCCGGGCCCCAGGCCCCATCAATGCCAGAACGGTAGCAATTCATCCGGGCCAGTTCGGTTTGCAGGACCGCGTTCAACTGATCTGCATCCGGGTCCAGATGCCCTTCGGAGATCAGACGCTCGAACAGGATCGGTTCGTTTTCGCGCATGGCCTCGCGCGCGGCCAGATCATCGAGGGAAAAGGAAATCTGTTCGACAGTGGCCGGCAGCAGGGTTGCCAGCCCAAATTCTTCTTCCTGACCCGGCGCGATCAACCCAACGATAATGGACGGCTGCGGCAACCCGACAGCCGCACGTGCGGCAACCGGCGTGGCGCCAAGCCGTGTGGCCTCAAACACAGGGGCGGAGTCAATCACGAGTGCAGCTTGAACCAGCGTGTCACCCTCATCCGCCAGATCAATGCCGATGGGTGCAATCTCAAGGCCCTGCGCCAATACGGCCGGAACAGGCGCCAAAGCTACGGCAGCCACAAGACCAGTCAGAACATATCGGCTGCAATGAAACACGCGATTCACCTCAAGGCGGAAACTACTGGGAAAACCTAGCGCAGGGCGCCTAAAACTGCAAAGCGTTGTATCGCTTAAACCCCACTGATTCCTTAAAAATCGATACAATCATAGGTATTGTGCCGTCGCGTTACTCAGGTGAATAGGCAACAATCCGCCTCAAGACGTTGAAATTGTACGCGTAAAATTACCCAAATGGGCGAACTGTTGCCGGAATTCCGCATTTGAGACGTTTTGCAAACCTTTCCCCCTCGCGGAAAGGCAATCCCATGCTACATATAAGGTATGAAACACGTAGCTCTCCTCTCCGTATCGCTTGTCGCCCTTTCCGGGACGGCTGGTCTTGGTCTGTCTTCTTTGCATGACTTCAATATGAATGTGCAAACTTCAGCCCTAGCAACTCCTGACAGCATTCCTGCCGAAAGCGGGTTTGTGATCCCTGATTACGTTCCAAATTCGGATCAGTTCACGAATGTCGCCCCGACGCTTGATGCGCCGGCCGTATTCGAAACACCGGCAGCACCAGTCGAAACTGCGGCACTTGGCGACTTCGACATCGCCCCAGAAGAAGCGCCTGCAGCAGTTCAGTTGGCACCAGAAGTCCGTGAAGCGATCAAAGCCCCGACCCGCTCAATCGCCAACAAGGCAAGCGCAACTCCAGCGCCAGCGTCCTTGGGTAAGACACGGTCCTTTACGCACACGCCAGACGCGTCGACACGTATCGACTACGTCATCGGCGTCTATCGCTAGAGCAAGTCCAAGTACGCGCAGGGTTTTTCCTGCGCGCATTGGCGCATCTTAATCAATCAAGAGTTGACAGGCTTAGGCGGAGAACCGCTAATGCGCATATCTTTTCGATGTGCGCATTACTTGGAGGTTCAGATGAATCGTACGCTCACGGCATGTAGCTTTGCCCTTATCTTCGCAGGCACATCCGCCATTGCCCAAGAGGCGACCCCCGGAATATCCCTCGAACTCAATCGCGCCACCCCCTCTTCCGAGGGCGGCTGCCAGTTGGTGTTTTTCGGTCAGAACGGTCTGGACGAAGATTTTGAGGAAGTAGCTTGGCGCCTCGCCGTGTTTGGCTCTGATGGTGTCTTTCGCAACCTCCTCGGCCTGCCTCTAGGCGCGCTCAGCGCCGGAAAACGGCGAGTGGTGCAGTACAACCTGCCGACGGCATGCATCGATCTGTCGGAAATCATCGTCAACGACGTGGCCAGTTGCGCCCTTGCAGGTGCGGGTGACAGTGACGCCTGTCTCACCCAGTTGACGGTCACGTCCCGCACCGATATCGCCTTCGGTCTCTGACCGTCCTCCTGCAACGGCCCAACCCTCGAGAAAACATATGTCAATTTTCCAGATCGCTTCCCTTGGTGTCTACGGCCTACTGGCCCTTCTGTCGCTGGTGGCCATCGCCATCGGGCTCTACAAAATCGCGCAGTTCGCGCGTCTTGGGGTCGGGCGCAGGTCAGAGGCAGAGAGGATACTGGACGACTGGCTGAACGGGCGTGTGGATGAGGCGATCAGCGCCGCAGGACGCCGCCGCTCGGTACTGTCGCGTATTCTTCAGGCCGTCTTTTCTGGTATCCAGGCCCGCCCCGCTGACGTGACATATGCCGAGGAACTGAGCCGCCAAACAGCGATCATTGAACTGGCAACCATGAGCGAGCGGATGCGCGCTCTGGACATGGTGGTGCAGGCCGCACCCATGCTGGGCCTTCTGGGTACGGTTGTGGGTATGATCGACGCCTTCTCGGTCCTCGCGGTGGCCGAAGGGGCAGTGGACCCGGCGACGCTCGCCGGTGGTATCTATGTGGCCCTGACGACTACGGCCGCCGGGCTGGTCGTGGCCCTGTTCGCCTTCTTCATCGCCACATGGCTTGAAGGGCGGATTGACCGCGAACGCAACATGATCGAAGCGCTGATGTCGGCGGCCATCCACGGACGGGTTGACCCCAACTCGGCCAAGTAAGCGGGTCAACAGAGATGGCATCTCGAAGAGCCCCCCTGCCCGAGCGCCCAAGGCGCTACAAGTTCGTTCTGACACCGCTGGCAGACGCCATGTTTCAGTTGCTGATCTTCTTTATGCTGACATCCAGCCTTGCGCCCTACTCGCTGATCACACTTAAAACCGCGCCCAAAGAGGTGACGGAAGAGGACGCCACCGCAAACGCAGGCGGCAATGACCCCACGCAACCCGCGCCCGCCAATCCGCCCAGCGACGTGACCCTCTGGACCGTGAAAAACGGAACGGTGACCTCGGCCGGGATCGACTACAACATCGACCAACTATCGGCCCTTGCCGAAGCGCTTGGCGAAGGGTCTCCCGGCAATGTCGTGTTGCTGGTGACGGGTGAAGCACGCGTGCAAGATGTCGCAAGCGCACTCGAAGCGCTCGAAGGGGCCAATGTCGGCGCCGTGCAAATCAGTCGCGGGGGGGCCTGATGTCCAATACCCGCCTGCCTCCACCACGGCCAACCAAAGCCATCGACTCGTCGCTTGCGATCGTGAACATCGTACTGCTGCTGATCTTCTTCTTTTTGGCCACCGGGTCTTTGATCGCCTCGGATTCGGTCGAAATCGACCTGCCTGAAACCACCCAATTGCCTCTTGATCTGTTGCCCAAACCACTCTTGGCGGTGGACGCAGATGCGGCGATGACGCTGGACGGTGTGCCGCTGGAACCCGGCGCACTGGCAGAGGCGCTGATCGACTTTCCAACGCTGCACGTGCTCGCCGACCGCGAGCTGGGTGCGGGGGTTTTACTAGACCTGCTTGCCGCCGAAGAACTTGTCGCTGTGAGCGTCAAGCTGGTGACATTGCACGGAAACGTGGCTGAGGGCGAAGAATGAGCTTTTTGCCCCACGGAGCCCCACGCGCTGTGCCGTGGTACGGGTCGTTCCTGGCTTCATTTTTGGGGCACGTGGGCCTTGTGTCTTTTGTGCTGTTTGGCGGCGTGATTGTGCTGGTGCCCAATCCCCCGGAACAGGACGAACCTGAAATCACGGTCAGCCTCGAAATCCTCGACGCCGCTTTTGTCGAAGAACTTGAGCCAGTAGATGACACCAACCTTGTGCCAGAAGATGCTGAGGTGACGGAACCTGACGCGCTCGAGGCGGAGACGCCTGACGATTTGGCCGCCCTTTCACCAGAAGATCAGGAGCTGCTCGCCCCGGAAGAAGAGCTGCTGGTGCCTGAAGAGGAAATTGTCGAACCAGAACCCGAGCTTGCAGAACCGGAGACTGTCGAACCAGAACCACTGGAACCGGATTTGACCGAACCAGAGGTGATCGAACCCGAACCCGTCGAACCGGAGGTGGCCGAACCCGAAGTGGTTGAGCCCGAACCACTGCCAGAACCAGAGCCTGAAGTCGTCGAGGCCGAGGTGATCGATCCCGAGCCATTGGAGCCCGAGGTTACGGAACCCGAAGTGATCGAACCCGAGCCCGTCGAACCAGAGGTCGCGGAACCAGAGGTGATCGAACCAGAACCGGTTGAGCCTGAAGTGGCGGAACCAGCACTCATTGAGCCTGAACCTCTGCCGGAGCCAGAGCCAGAGATCGCAGAGGCGCCAGAATTGCCCGAGCCGACCCCGTTGGCGCCCGAACCAACAGCCCCCGAGATCGACGATCTTCTGGCCATTGACGATGGTGTGGTAAACCCCCTTGCCGAAGGCGGAAGCGGCGTGCTGCCGCCCGATGACGTGATCCCGCTCGAGGAAGATTTCGCAGCCCTTGTTCCCGAAGAAACGCCCGAGCCAGAACCAACCATCGTGCCCGAAGTTGTGGAAGAAGCTGCACCCATCGTGCTGCCTCAGGAAGAACAAGAAGAGGCTCCCGCCGCGCCTGAAGTGGCCGCCCTAGAACCCGAACCAACGCCCGAACCAGAGCCGGAACCTGTCGCGGAACCAGAGCCTGAACCAGAGCCAACGGCAGAGCCCGAGCCAACAACAGAACCTGAACCCGAACCAACGGCTGAGCCAGAACCTGAAGCTGAAGTTGAGGAAGAACCCGCCGCCGCGCCGGCCCGCACGCCTCTGGCGAACCCGACGGCCTCAGACGTGGCCATCGGCCAGCTCTTGCGCCGCATCCGCGCCACTCCGCAAGAACAGTGCACGCTCGCCCTGCCCCGCCGCGCGGGCGGTGACGCATTGGCAGGTCTTGCCATGATCGGCGCAGACGAGGCCGTTCTTGATGCCCAGGCCGAAGAAATCCTTGCCGCACTGGACTTTTCGCCTGTCCAAACCCGCGAACTGCTTGACCCGCGCCAATGCGCGACACTGGATGCCCTGCGCCAAAGCGACAGCTACCCGGCCAACCGCATCGGGCTGTCACTCGATGTGACCGACCTGCGCAGCGGTGATTTTCTGACAGGGCGCATTCTTGGGGCCGGAGGGCTGTACGTGACCCTGTTGTTGGTCGATGACAACGGCGTCGTGCAGGATCTCGCCCCCTTCGTGACCATCGAGGGCAACACGCCGGTCTTCGAGGCCCCAGTGGCCCGCTCTGGCCCTGCACGCGCCACACGGCAGGTGTTGTTGGCCATCGGCACCCAAGGCGCACCGCTTGACCTGTCCGGCGAAATCGGGCGCGAGGCTCAGGAGGTCTTTGGCCCCATCCCAGCCGAGACGCTGCAATCAATGGTATTTGGCCTGGCAACCTTCGACGTGCAATAATCGGCTGAGGCACTCAGAAACACCTGATCTGGAGCGCGCACCATGAAACCTGCCATCCTGCTCACCTGCGCCGTTTCAACCGTTGCTCTCATGGGCTGCGCCACGGTTGGATACACGCCTCCCGAAGACTCCGGCCTGATTGGCGTGCGGCCCTACCCGAATGCAGACGACGTCTGTGTCGTGATCGGGGAAAACGAGCTGACCCAAGACTATCTGGATGACAGTGCAACCCTGATCGGGTGCCCAACCCAAGAACGCGGCGCCATAAGTGACCGCATCAATGACGGCGGCATCACTTTAGAAACTGTCGGCGACTGGGTTCTGCTCTCCGTTCCGGACTAAATTACGCCGTCACACACGTACGGCGCGTGCCTGCAATATTTGATGTTGGGCGGAATCATGGTTTGCGTGTAATACTCAACGTACGATTTTCAAAAGCCATTAAAAAATTTGGACAAATTCCATGTTAAAGAAGTTGATGACTTTCCTTGCTGCTAAACTACCCCTTGGGAGAGCCGCATTCAGAGCGGGCCTCGCCCTCACGTTCGCGCTTGCGGCAACATCGGCGCAGGCAAACATCGTGACCTGTTCCTTTGCCAAGGTCACGGCGGCTGGCATGGGTAGCGCCAAAAGTACCCGCGAATTTCTAGGCGAAGTGATCTATTTTGATACCGCCAAAAACAACGTTCAGGTAGAATGGGAAAAGGGCAAATCTAATTGGATAACCCCAGAAGAGATTCTGAAAAACAATCGCTTCACGACTTTCATCATCTACGAAGATATCGAATTCAGTGATGGCGAATTAACTGTCAAAATCCTGTTCCGGCTTTTCAATGACCGGACAAAAGCAGAAGTCCGCTCGGAACCCCAAAAGAATGCAGGGCCCAGCCGAGAATGGAACCAAAACGCGGCGCGCTACGCTTGTAGCTAGGGCAGGCGCGGCCCTACCGCATCGGCTCCAGAAACGCGATGCCCACAGTCCCCTGCCCGCCCACGGGCAACTCGCGGGTCAAAAGAGGGCGGTAAATTGCCGAGAATTCCCGCTGATCACGGCCCACTATGACGACAATCGGAATCAGCGTATTTTGACCTTTTATGGTCCCTGTGGCGCGCAACGCGACGGAGCTGAAAGGACATTTTATGTTTCCACCTTCCGTATTGAACGCCATGACTCCGATTCTGATGTCCATGCCATGGGCCAAGCATCTTGAAGAAGCGTGCAAGGAAGCTTCCAAAAAGATCGAGAAAAAGGCGAAATCCACTGTAGCCAAAAAGCTCACCGCCAAAGTTGTCGAAGGGCTAATTTGTACCGAGGCGGGCAAGCTGGACAAAACCTTGGTAAAGGCCGGCACCGGGGTTGTGAAAAAGCAAATCGATAAGACATCCAAGGACGTCGACAAAGCGATCGAGAAGAAAGGCGCCGCAACGTCTCAAGGGGTTGCACTCACGGGTCTGCGCGCCGACCTTGACGCGGCGAAAAAGCAACGCGAAGCGCTGGCTTCGGGCAAGCCCATCAAGCTGCCCAAACCCAAAGGCGGCGGTATCCACGTCCCGATAAAAGTAAAGGTCTTGTCCAAGGATAAGGTCGAACTTCAGATCGAAGGATTCATTGGCGTCGACCTGCAAGAGATCCCAAAAGGCAAAATCCCGATCACCTATGGCGTGATCGGGCTTGGCGGACGGTTCTGAGCCGTAGCATTCGCAAAAACAATAGCAGCGCAACGCGTGGGGATGTCCCGCGCCGTTGCGCGCTTTGGCTTTCGTCAGTCCGCCAAACTACCGTGTCAGTTCCAGAAACGCGATGTCCACCGCCCCCTGCCCGTCCAAGGCCAACTCGCGGGTCATCAGCGGCAGAATCACGTCCGCCGTCGTCCCGTCCTGCATTGCCCCTGCACGCACAAGAGCAGAGTCAGATGCCAGCGCAATGACCATGTAGATACCCGGTGCCGCCGACGGCAACCGGAAGGCAAACCGGCGCTCGTCCCCGATCGGATCGTCAAACTGGCGCATCAGCGAAAACACCTGGCCATTAGGGTCGACCAAAGCCAGCCAGTTCTGACGACCCGCACTGCCATGGACAGTGCCCAGAACGCCGGTAGACCGAGACATGGAGTTGTCCGACAAGGCGATCTCGATGCCACTGCCACGAGTGCCCTGGTAGGCGCGTGCGAACTCCAACACAGCACATTGCGGAGCCGAAACACCACGCGGAACCATCTGCGGGTTGCTGCCAAACTGCGCCCCAAAGGCGGAACTCAGACCCTGCAACGGGGTCAGGTCATTGGCAAAGCCCTCAATCAGACCCGCATTGGGGCCATGGGCCCGCAGACCGGCAAAGGCGCAATTTTCGGGCACTGCCGTCGCCAGAAACGCCGCACGGGTACCATCGACACGGGTCAGACCCTCTTCGACTGTCTCTGCTGCCGCTGCTTCTTCGCCGCCCGCGCCACCAAGACCGGACAGAGCATCCCCACCAAGAAAGTATGCCGCCGCTCCGGCGGCAGCGATCACCAACGCACCAATCCCAAGGATCAGCCCCTTGCCACCAGACTTCTCTTCCACCCGAGGGGTGGTCGGAGGCATCGTGCTGGGCGCGCCCGTGGGCGCACCTTTGGCAGCCGATGGCACCGATTGCAGACCCGGCACAACCCGGTCAGCCACAGGGGGTATGGTAAAGCGCAGACGAGAGCCCCCGAGGCCAGTTTCGCCCTTTAGCACCCTCAGCTCTTCGATGACGGCGGCCATGCTGGGCAAGCGATCCTTGGGATCAGGTTGCAGCATGTGTGCGACAAGGCCCTGAAACTCTTCCGGAAGGAAGGACAAGTCTGGCACAGTCTGACGCTTTTGGACGGCTTCGACAAAATTTGTGCCCATGGGCATCGGCGTTCCGGTCAACATCCCGATCATCAACAGACCCAAGGAATAAACGTCACTCGGCCCTTCTGCCTGACCGCCAAAGGCCCCCATCTGCTCGGGCGAGACATATTTCAACTTGCCCGCAAACTCGTTCCCGATGGTGGCTTCTTTGACATTGTCAGAGCGGGAAATACCAAAGTCGATCAGAACTGGTTTTTTCAGGTCACCATCCTGCAACATCACGTTGTCAGGGGATAAATCACGGTGGATGACCCCAATATTGTGAGCGCGGTCCAACCCATCGGCCAGTTTCATTGTCAATTCAATGACCTGATCGCTGTCCAGCGCACCAGTTTCCTTCATCTTGTCAGAAAGCTTGGTGCCCTCGATGAACCCCATAATGATGGCGTGCAGGTTCAGGGTCTGGTTTGGGGGCACATAGGCGAAATAGCGCACGATGGCATCGTGATGCAGCTGGCGCATGGTGCGCGCCTCGCGCTTGAACATGGCTGTGACTTTGTCGTCCTCAGCCATTTCGGGCAGGATCACCTTGATGGCGACATTCTCGCCGGTGCTGATCTCACTGCCACGGAAAACAGAGCCCATGCCGCCCTGATCAAGGCGCTCTTCGACCTTGTACATGTTGTTAATGACGGTGCCCGGCTCAAGGGAACTCAAGGGCGTCGGAGCCGCCCCAGGAGCTGGCGGGGCAACGCCTAACGTGTCGGTGTGGGTCTGCGGACCGGGACCCGCGGCCGTCGCGGTCGACGGGGGCGGCTGGGTCACAGCAGGCGCTTCTTCGGGGCGGGCCGTGCCACGGCGCACGTCGGTGACAACCACGGTGCGGTCATCATCATCTTCATTTTCGGGGGCCGCAGGGGCCGCCGTCGGCGGTGGAGGCGCTGTTGGAACCGGAGCAGCCGCCGTAGGAGGCGGAGGTGCAGTGGGCGTCGGGGCCGCAGGAGGCACAGTGGCAGGCGCAGGTGGCGAAGAGGCGTCACCCGTCACGGCATCAAAATCATCAGGAATGATGTTAGGGTCCTGCTCTTCGTCTACAGGAGCAGGCTCTGTTCCGGGAATAGCCTGAAACAGAACCGTTTTTTCATCATCATCATCTGACTCAGGCGGCGGCGCGTTATCGGGGCTCTGGTCTTTCTTGTCGTTCATAACTCGCCCCTGAATTCGGGATATTCGCCCTCTATCGCCAAGGCTGGGAAACCGGCCTTGTGACAGCGCACCATGATCACGGATACGTTGTCCTTGCCACCCCGCAAAAGCGCCATGGATATCAGTTGATCGCACAACGGTTCTAACGAGCCATGAAGGCCCGTGTACAGCACATCAGCAAGTTCGGCGTCTTCAAAATACTCAGTCAGCCCGTCCGAGCACAAAAGAAAGACATCCCCTTCCAGCAATGCGCCTTCAACCATGTCACATTCCGGCAATTTGGTCACGCCAATAGCGCGGGTAATCACGTTCTTACGAGGGAAGTTCTCGGCTTCTTCCGGGGTGATCGCACCGGTATCCAGTAGGGCCTGAAGTTCCGTGTGATCGCGGGTGACGCGGGTCAGCTGATCGCCGCGCATGCGGTAGATGCGGCTGTCGCCGGACCAGATGCAGGCAAAGTGGTCTTGTTGGATCAGCAAGGCCACAACCGTCGATCCAATGGTGCCGCTGCCAAGTTCGGCAGCCTTGTTCTGAATACGGGTGTTGGCCGCCGTCAGGCGGGACATGAACCGGGCGCGCAGGTCCATGGCACCGGTGGGCAGGCCAACAGTGTCCATTTCTGCGCAGATGGTCTGGCTCGCGAAATCACCGGCAGTGTGCCCGCCCATGCCGTCTGCGACCACCCAAAGGCCTGCTTCCGGGGTGGCCATCACACTGTCTTCGTTCAGCGTGCGCACACAGCCTACATCGGTGCGTAGTGTCGTCTCAAACGACATCATCTCGTCTGCGGCCATCACGTGTTTGTTCATTATTAGGTCCCACTCCCTGCATCTTCTTGTTGCGACGCTTCTGCGTCGGTCTTCTCGTTCACGCGCACCCGTTCCGCCAACAGCCAGCGCAGCGCCTGTGCGTCCGGCAATCCGTTCACCGACAGCCAACCCGCCTCTCGCGCGGGCGTGCCCTCGTGCCACCAATGACTGCGCCCATATTGCGCACAATAGGCATCCGCCTCACCGGCATCAGCGAACAGACGGGACAGATCATCGTCCCCTCGCATACCCCATAACATACCTGCCTGCTCCGCGTCATACGGAGTTCCGTTCAGGGCCACTCCGTCAAAATCAGCGATCAGGCTTTGCACCCCACCCTGCCCTGCCGCGTGATCTTCGATCTCTGCCAGATGGGCCGCAAGGTCGACGTAAGGGGTAGGATCATGCGCGGCATGAACTGGGGGCGGAGTGACCGCTCCTGTCAGGCCCAGCATCAGCGGATAACGCCGTCCGACCCGGTCCGTACTGGTGCGCCAAATGCCGCACAGGGGTGCACCCAGCACATCCGGCCCAATCCAGAACCGCAAATCAGGGGCCGTGTCCCAAACACCTTCCCAGACCTCCCCCAGCATTTCGCGCGCTTGGGGCATCACATCCTGCACCCACGCCTCCAACCGGTCGTGCACATCCCGCTCCATGCCCCATGACAGGAAATCCCCGAACCCGGGATGTTTGCCATAAAGCATGACGCTCATGAGGCTATTCCAAAGCGTTTGAGCACATAATCTCCTTAAAGCTCTCGCTCAAAAATGGAACATCCGACCCCTCGAACTCAAGCCTAAACGTCGCTGTATAGGGCCCAATGCGGTGGACGACCAGCGCAAGAGCGCCACGTGTCTGCAAGGTCTCTCCACTCAGAAGGGTCAGCATGGACCATTCACCGCCAACCACATCAAGCGCAGGTTGGTCAGGAACAGCCAGCGTGACCGGTGATCCATTCGTCCAGACCGCAGGCACCGCGGGTCCCGCAGGGGTCAACTCCAACAGTTGCGCACCAAATCCCACCGTTACGGACGAGATCGCAGGACTTACCGTCATCAAGCGCAAGGTAAACGGCACAACAGGCCCCGAGATGCCCGGCGTAAAGAAGGCCGCACGGACCACCTCAGATGCGGCCAACCGCTTTGCCGCACGGGCCGAAACGGCGCCTGTGGTCTCATCGGCCAACTGCTCCATCCGCCCGCCATAGCCAAACACCGACGCAAAACCGGCGCCCACAACCGGAGCACCGGGCACACAGCGCGCACGATCAAGCGCGACCAACTGCGCATCAACAAAGCCCGGCGATAGTGCCTGCTCCACCTGCCCGACCAGACGAACTATTGGCGCAGGCACGCCCACCGGCATAGCCAATGTATCACGCAACGACCCCTGCCCGCTTGCCGCCACCACGCCAGCGCGGCCCAGAGCAGTCAAAACAGCATCCAGCGGTCGCCCCCCCTGCGGGCCCTCAAGCAACGCGTGCCACGGAGCAAAGGGTCGTTCCACCAAACTGGCCTGAACCAGCATATCAGCAGTCGGAGAAAAATTTACGTTATTTTTCAATGTTTTATTTGCAATTTCACTCAATCGGGTCTCACGATCGACCGCCCCAGCCAATGCAACCAACGGGGACGCCGCCGGATCAGCCAGCAAGGCCAAATTGGCCCCCGGATCCCCAAAGGCCACCCGGTCCAGCATCCGTGACCAAGCACGCTCAAAATCGCGCGCGTAAAGAGCATGGACCTCTACGGACAACTCCGCATCAGAGGCCAAAGGCTGGGTGTCAGCAGCGCCCAAAACCCAGGCGTCAGCCTCTAACTGCGCAGCTGCATCCACAACAGCCGGCTCAAAGAACACCCAAAAGCCCTCAAAGGTGAACAGGCCGGGCACCGCCAATGTGGCGGGCGGGCGACCATCCACCGTACTTAACGCGGTGTCAGGCAAAGCCTCCGCCAAACGCCACCCCGGCAAAGTACCAGCCTGAGACCGGATCGCGCCATAGGCCCGGGCCGCCGGAGGTACATCGGCAATGGCCTCTCGCACCCGGTCAATCAACGCGCCATTCGCGCCAACCAAAGGTGTGACCCGACCGTCCAGCTCCAACATGGCCGCCAGATGAGTATTGATCGCGCGATACTCGTTGTCCGCGCCAGCATATTCTTTGGCCCAGCTTTGGGCAAAATAAGACTGAATGGCCAGGTCGTCCTCGCGGCCATCCTGTTCCTTGGCCAGCAGGATATAGACCTTGAGGGCGCGGTAAGCGTCGATCTTGCTGTCCCTTGCCAAATACCTCGCCAGATCTCTTTCCACCTGCAACATCATGCGCGGGCGCAGCAACTGTTCCAGACTGTCGGAATAGGCCTGCACCGCTGCGCCACGCAGCGCATCGCGTCGTGACAGCCCGACATCCTGCAGGAACTCCTGCGGGCGTGGGTTGGCATAGCCTGCTGGCAAGGCGCGCACCGTGTTCAGCGCAGGCAACAGCGCCATGGTCGCCGGGTTCTCGATGCGCTGCGGGCCAAGAAAGGATGCCGCACGTTGCTGGTAAGCCTCCGTTTGTCCCGCGACTTCACGAACCAGCGTCGCATTGCTCCAGAAACTATAGGCCAGAATGCCCATAACAGCGCCACTGGCGAGGCCGATTGCCGCCTTGCCAAACCCACGCGCAATGGCGCGACGCATCACGCGGCCACGGTCATATCCAACCCAATCCCGTTCGGCAAAAACGACCTTTTTGAGCAGGTCATGCAGAAAATAGCTGCGCCCCTTACCGGATAGGAAGCCGGTGGTCATGCCCCCTGCCCCTTCGCCACCCATCGCGCCCAGCACCTGATCAATCGGCGTGCCGTCCTGCGTCCCGGAGGTAAAGTAAAACCCGCGCAAAATCGCACGGATCGACTGTGGTTTCTCAAACACCGCACTCAGGAACGTGGTCACATTGCGTTCAAGCAGCGCCATCTGTTCGGGGAAATCAAAAATGGCGATGCGCGTTGCGCTGTCCTTTTCCTCGACCAGCAGGTCCGTGACCTCGTCCGACAGGCGCGACACCATTTGATCAAAGGCACGAGAGGCCGCGCGGTGCGTCTCCTCCCTCCGGTTTCGGGTCTGGAACGTGTGGCCCCAGACAGCCTTGCGGCGATTTTCGTCAAAGCCCCCGAAATACTCGCGAAAGCCTGAAATCATGTCCGCTTTGGTAAAGATCACATAGACTGGCACATGGGTTTTAAATGCCTCATTCAGCTCTGCCAGACGCGCCCGCACCGTCTCTGCATGGCGTTTTAGACCCTCAGGCGTCTCGGTCATCATGTCCGAGCACGCAAAGGCCAGAATGACGCCGTTGATCGGCTGATCGGGCCGCGCGGATTTCAGTTGCCCAAGGAACGACGTCCAGCTGTTACGGTCCGCCATCTCGTCACTGTCTTGGGTCGTATAGCGTCCTGCCGTGTCGATCATCACGGCCTGTTCGGCGAACCAGAAATCACAGTTCTTGGTCCCACCAAAACCAGTTATCGAGGCCGCATGTTCGCCCGGAAATTCCAAACCAGAATGGACAAGTGCCGTGGTTTTCCCTGCCCCCGGTGGCCCAATCAGAATGTACCACGGCAGATCATATAGTGCAGCGGACCCGCCCGTTTTCTTCAGACGCGTTAGCGCCGCACGCATTCGCTCTGCGAGCAACGGTCCGTCGCCGGCCTGAGTGGCAAGCAGGCTTTCTTCAAGATCGGCAGCCGCCTTGCGCCGCGCCCGCCACCGCACAATCGCGCCAAGGACCAGCAGTGTCAGAATGCCCGCGATCAGCCCGGCACGCACCTCGACTGTCGCCAGCCAGTCGATGCCTGCAATCGGCAAGCCAAACCAGATCGCTGCACACAGGGAAATCACACCAAGCGTGGTGATGAGTGCCGACAACCATGTGAAAATCTTCATCACAGCTGCTGCTCCTTGCGCAACAGGATGTCGACTCTGCGGTTTTTGGCACGCGCCTCAGGCGTGTTGGCCGGATCAAGCGGTTTGGATGGCCCAACACCAACAACGGACAAACGGGTGGGTTCGGTCAGATACGGGGCAAGCACATCTGCAACGGCAGCAGCGCGCGCCTCTGACAGGGCTTCGTTCGTCTTGAACTGTCCACGCCCGTTCAGGGGGATGTTGTCGCTGTGCCCCTCAACGATGATCCCGCCCGGCTCGGCCTCCAAAACGGTGGCGATCCGTGCGAGCAGTGGGCTTTCTAAATCCAGCGACGGCGCCCCTGACCCAAAGCTAAGCGCATCACCAAGGCGGATTGCGATGAAATCGCCCTCTTCCTGTACGGTGGTCAGCCCCTGAGAAATGAGATCGTCCAACTGGTTTTTGATCCGGTCGGATTGGCCTGTGGGCGGCGCTTCGTAGACGACGACTTCGACCACTTCGGGCAGTTGAACGCGGGCGATATCCACCGGTGGTACGGGGCGGTGCAGGCTGATGATATTGTCCTGGGTGGCTTGCGCCTCATTCGTGAGAACCCATGCCAAAGAGGTAAAAAGGGCCACGACCATGCCCGCTGCCACTCCGGCCACGATCCACAGCGGCAAAAGCGGGCGCAGCCGACGGCCACGCACCACCACGGGCGTCCATTTTTTGGACAGGTCCGGGGCAGGGCGCGGCACCGTATTGCGCAGACGCTCGTACCCGGCGGTGCGCAGTGTTGTAAGCGCGCGCGGTCCGTCAGACGCGCCGCGATAGTCACCCTCGAACCCCAGCGAAAGACAGGCCAGCATGAGTTCCAGAAGCGGCGTACGTTTGCCCGGGTTGGTCAGGATGTATTCGTAGCGATCAAAGAACCCCGCACTTGCATCCGTGTCGTCGAACAATGTTTTGACCAGCGCGTTTTCTTTCCAGAACGCAGGATCAGAACCGGGCAGGGTGGCCGCGATATCGTCGCATGTAGCTGCCAGTGCGTAACGCCCGTCCTCGATGTCGTCGGGGTCCATTTTGGCCGCTTCGCACCGTTCCCTAAAGGTCTGGATTTCTACACGAAGGTGGTCACGCAAAGGGGCGCCGTGCATCTCTACCCGACCTGTGCGCAGGCGCCCGAGAATGCCCAGAATATCGCTTGCCGCCGCCAGCATCGGGTTCGCACCCTTACCCACGGCCCGTCCCGAATTCCGGGTGGCCGCAAGCAGAGATACCTTGTTTTCTGGGGGCGCTGCCTTGCGCAGCTTGGCCTGCCGCTTCAGCTCAGACGGCAACAGTGGTTTGGGGGCAGGGGGCGTAGGCGCGGGCAGCTTTGCCCCGATGATTGTACTTTCGTCAGACGGTTCAGGTGCCCGGACTTGATGCAAAGGCGTCTGGACCGGCTGCGGACGGGCAGGGGCGTGCGCTTCGGGCAGTTTCTGGCCAAAAACCGTGCGCTCTGCGTCATCTGTCTGTGGCGCCGGAGGCACCGGTTTGGACGCGACTGGTGGCGTCGGAGCAACCGGCGCGGGCGCTGCTTCTGGGGGCCGTCCAATAATTGTTTTGTCACCGTCATCCTGCACCGGCATTGGGCGCCCGATCACCGTTTTGTCGCCGTCATCCTGTACAGGCATGGGCCGTCCGATGATCGTCCGGTCGCCATCGTCATCTTTTGGAGAGTCAGTGCCCGCCATGAGCCCCCCTGCAAAGGGCGAGTCCCAAGCCTGGTTCCTGAGGTCCTATCTGCACGTTCGCGACCATTCCGCTCAGCCCTTTTGTCTGCCAACTTAGCCCCATATTTTCATGGTGGGGTGGCGACTTATCTGCCGTTTTCCGCACTGTGCGGCTTTCGTTCCCTTGGGTCAAGTTTTGAGGGGAAATCAGCACCCGTAAGAAAAGTTGACAGCTGTCAACTTTCCCCCGGTTTTCCAGAAAGTTGACAGCTGTCAACTTTCTCGCCCTGCCACTGGTGGCGATTGGATTAATGCCATGACCACACGGGCAACAGAGTATTTACCGATCTGTGCCTGTTCCGTCAGTTTACGCAAATATCCACCGGGTGCGCGGATGTCATCGATGCGTTGAAGCAGGCAACACACGGTGAGCCCGGCCACTTCGGGGCCCATAGCGTCAACTGCGTCGTCCCAAGCGGAGGGGCTGATCCCGATCATACCGAGCAGGAACGCGCCCAATCGCGAGAGGTCTGCAAAACTATTGATGGGGCCTTGGGCATATTCCAAAGCCTCTGGCACAGCGCGAAGGACCAGACCAAGTGGGATGGGCACCTCAGGCTTGCCACCCGTGCCATCCTCAGTCTTTGGAGCAACCACGTCTGTCACCGCTGCGCTACATCGCCCTGCACCAGATGAGCACAAGCAGTGATTTGCGCCGTGATCTACACGCGCATGTCAAACGCAGTGCGGCCCTGCATGTCTGGGTTTGGGGCGGAACCCTTGTGGCGGCCCCTGAAATCCTGACGCTCGCTGTCGGGGCACATCACGCGCCCACAGTCGCACCGGTGTTACGCGCCCTCGCCGTTTTGGGCCTGCTCAACGCCCTGCTCATGCCGCTGAACCAGGCGCTGATGGCACGTGGCCACACCACGCTGGTGCTGAAGCGGACCGCCCTGACGCTGATTCTCAGCGCCGCATTCATCGCCCCTGCCCTCGCCTTGTCGCTGGTAGCCGCGGCGACCGCACTGTCGCTTGCCGCACTGTTGACCGCGCTTTGGTTCACCGCCCGCGCCTTGGACAAGCTGGACCTTACGGCAAGTGACCTCACCCCTGCCCTCGCTCCTCTTCTGGCAGGCACCGCAATGTGCACACTGTTGGTTGTGTGCCCGCCACTCCCCCTTCTCAGCCAAATCGCACTGGGCACAACCCTCTACATCGCACTGCTCAGGCTCAAACGCAGCCCATACAGGTATCCCGCATGAAACGCCTTGTCTTCCTCACTGGCCATTTTTCAAAGCAGAAACGGCGCACATCCATGCTGTGGGTCACAGACCACCTTCAAACACTAGGCTGGCACGTGACCTACATCACCGTCGGATACAGTTGGCTGTCACGGCTGAAGGGGGATAAGCGGCTAGCGGCGCTCGGCTATATGCCCACCCAGGGGACAACACAGATCAGCCCGACACTCACAGCCTTCTACGGGCTGTCTCCGTGGCACCCCGTCAACTGGCAGAACAGTGTTCTGAACCAAGCAACAGAGCCACTAAACAGGCTCTATACCGCCTATTGGGCACAAAAACTGCGCACGCCGCTGGCCGAAGCCGATGTAGCCATCTGTGAAAGCGGCGCACCGGTCATGCTGGCGCCGCTGGTCAAACACTTTGCACCCCAAGCGACACGCATCTACCGGGTATCGGATGACATCCGGCTGCTCAATGCACCCAAGGCACTGCTGCAAGCCGAAGCGGCTCACCACCATTTTCACCGCATCAGCACGGGCAGCCCGCTGATTGCCAGACGGTTCGCGGATCACCCCAATGTCACCATCGATCCCATGGGGGTCCCGTCTGATCAGGTAAAGGTCAAAACAACTGACCCATACCAACGCCACAAAGATGAAAAGATTGCGGTTTGCGCAGGCTCGACGCTGCTCGACATGGGGTCTATCGCACGCACCGCCAAAGCCTGCCCGAACTGGCAAATCCACGTGATCGGGCAGCTGAAATCAACGCCCCCTGCCCTGCCCAACGTCACGTGGCACGGCGAACAGCCCTTTGCCAAGACGCTTGGCCATATCCAGCACGCAGACATTGGCCTTGCGCCATTTCAGGACGTGCTAGGCGTTGAATATCAGATCACCAACTCCAACCGCATCCTGCTCTATCGCTACTACGGCCTGCCGATCCTTGTGCCCGCACGGTTGTGCAGCCCCGACATTCCCAGCCTGATCAGTGACAGCGCCCCAAACTGGCCGGAGCGCTGCGAAAGTTATGGTCGCCAGCCCGAAGCGATCCCGGACTGGTCTGCACTGGCTGACAGTCTGGTTCAGAATGGCGTCACAGACCCGCCCGAATACACCTCCAGCGTTGCCGCGCCGGTGGAAAACCCACGGGTGAACACGGTGCCACCATTGGCCTCCAGCGCATAGTTGACGCTGGCACCTGCCGCGTCTGCACTGGCGTTCTGCAACCACATTTGTGACTCGTTTGAACATTTGTAGGCAATGGACGACCCATCTAAATCCCGCGCGATCGCGGATGTGCCAGCCACCATTGTGCGTTCTGAATCGAATGCAACTCGGCCCCGTTACGCGACAGCCCGTAGGACCCATTAAAGTCAATGGCGCGCACATCGTCATGGACAGTCAGTGCATTGACCGAAGTGGCCTCAAACGCGCCATTGTGCCAAACCTAACAGTCCTGCAACAGCACATGCATCCCCGGCGTGCCGTCATCATTAAATGACCACCCATCCTTTGCTCCATAACTCGCGTCGCACGCAAAGAACGCGATCAGACCGTCCTTGCGCCGTACCCGCACAGCATCCAACGGCGCAGCAGGACTGGACGGCGTAGAATAGCGGAACGTGCAATCGACCCCAACGATATTTCGCGCAGCCACATCGTCGAAATGCAGGGCCCCCGTTATGCCGCCCTCAATATCGAACCCCTCGATATAGAAATCCTGATCATGGGTCAGAAACCGCGCCCCGTGAAACGAACGCATCAACGCAATGTCTTCGACGCCCGGCGCACCGGCAATGTTCACATGCACTGTGGACTCGTCCAACACCCAACGTCGCCGCACAGGGCGCAACATCCGCGACGTTCTCCAGCTCAGTGTATAAACCCTCCGGCGTCAAAACATCAGTGCGAAACACCCGGCGCACCGAACTTACCTCTGCCGAATAGGTCCCTTCGGCATTCGACCAACTCACCTCAAAAGGCCCGGTGCGATAGCGCAGGCGCCCACCCCAACACCGCAACCCGCTGATCCGGTTCGGTCTGGCCATTGCCGGTAAACGCGCTGCCTTCATAGGTATCGGCATCAACCAGCACGCGGTACGGCGCACCAGTTGCATTGCCGGCATCAAAAGTTGCATGAATCGTACGCTTGGCCGAGGAAAAGTCCCCATCCTGCGCCCCAAAGCCCATCATTAGAATCGTGCCCTGCTCGGGAAACATGAAATGCAGGCCCGGTCCATATGGTCGGATGCACCAGATCGCCAGCACCTGTCACCATCAGCGCACGGGTTACTTCGGCAAGATCGACACGGTCCGCAGGTGTAATGTCATAACCACCCTGAACGGGGCTGCTCAAACCGGCCACATATTCATGAAAATTGTCGGAAATAGGCATCACAAGCCTCCATGCTTAAAGATTTGGGCAAAATGCAGAGGCGTGGCTAAACACTTGATAAAGGTGCGTACGCATCGCGGCGCTTCCACAGCTCATTGTCGATGATGTGAACGTCTAAGCGTCTGAATAATATTGGTTTTCAGAATTGTCATCTGACAAATACATCTGACGTAAGGCTGTTACCGCTTCTGATAGGCCATCTTTGTGACTTACGAGATAGTGCAGGTACGCACCGGGCCGTTCTACTTTAGGCAATATCTCAAGGATATAAAGAACAAGGATGGCAGCGGGCACCGAACCTATGCTTCTGCGCGCATTTTCGAATGCACTCTCAGCAATGCCTATCATGGGCGCGACAATGGCCGCAGTGCGTGTCACATCTGTCCATTGGTGCATCGGATCTGGGAAAAGTGTCGCTTTCTCTCTGCAAAGCGCGTTGATTTCATGCAGTGTGATGTCTTCTGCCCCATCTGTTTTTTTTCTTTCTTGCTGTTCTTTGTGCCGTTCATTTTGGCTGTCACTGGCGTTCATTTCCATTGTGGAAGATGCTTTTTTCAAGACGGCTGACAAGCGCGCTATGGCCTGGCCAATCAGGTCCAAGATTTCATTCAAGCCCAGTTTACGCCGCATCGCGCGTGCCAGATCGGCAAGGAACGATGTATGAGGCGCAGCGTCTTGTGCTTTTAGCTCTTTGAGGAGCGCAAGCAAACGCGCCCTTTGTGCCGCGAGCGCTTCGGCTTGGTCCTGAGCAGTCTGGGCGGCCTGGCGGATTTTTGCGGTCAGACGAATAAGAGGTGCGAGGTCGATGCCGAAAGCAATCTCGTTTGCCCCCTTGCCCCGGCGATACCGTTTGCCATTGCTGCTGGCGCTGCGGGTGATCAGTCCGGCAGACACAAGCGCGCGAAGGTGGCGCCGCAAGGTGCTGTCTGGCATCCCGCCCAGTCGGTCACAGAGTGTTCGATTGGACGGATAGACGATCAAGCGGTCCGCAGTCACTGGCCAGAAGCGCTGTGGGTGAAAGGTGATTAGCGTGCGCAGAACGCCAAGCTGGCGATGACCGATACCAAAGCTTTCTGCGGCATGGGTCAGGGCCTCAATCAGGGACCATTTGTCAATACAAGCAGGTCCGGCGGACGCGGACGCCCCGGCCTGCCCGACATTTCGTTGGGCATGTGTAATCATGTGTCATATGACGAGAGACAACAGTTTTCTGCCCCCGGACATGGGACCGGAGTTGACAGAGACAGGCGCTGCGGGCTACTTCAAAGGTGCAAGCTTATGAAGGGCCTTCCGAGACACCGTTTCGGGGGGCTTTTCTTTTTTCTGCGGGTCTGCTCGTATCCTCCTGTGGGTTGGTTACTGCTCGTCTTCCGAACGGCTGGCGGACCAGCGATCGTGAAGCTCTGCGATGACGGCTTCGGCCTCGGCATCAAGCCAGGCGGCAAAACCATCCTTGTTTGAAATGTTCAGTGTCACACCTTTGCGTCCTGTCCGGATATCACCCAGTACGCCGCCAGCGGCGCTGCGCAAGGCGCGCGGTTTGTCAACCGTCACTTTGGGGGTAGGGGCCTTGGCGCGGTCAAACATCGCGTCAAAGCGTGCATCCGACGTCATCGTAAGGGCGTCTGGCGTGTCAAGGAAAGCAAAGGCGCGTGTGCGCATGCCCTTGACGTCAATGAGTTTGACAAAAGCCAGCCAACGATCGCGGCCAATGCCCGGTGCAGGGCCAATTTTGCGCAGCGTGTTCAACGGGACGGCTTGCCCGACCTTCAGCATCCGGCTCACCATAGGCTGGTCGATGGACAGCGCGGCGGCAATGGTGTCGCGCGCATAGCCTTCCGCCTCAAGCTGAGCAGCAAAACTCGCCTTTTCCACAAAGCTGAGGTCGCGGCGGGCCGTGTTTTCCTGACCTTGGGCCATGATCAACTCGTCATCGCTCAACTGACGGACCATCGCCTTGACGGGCAGGCCCAGTTCCTTGAGCGCACGCAGACGTCGGCGGCCATAGACAATCTCGTACCGTCCCCGGGTCTTGCCATGAGGGCGCAGAAGCACGGGTACCTGCTGGCCATAAGTGCGCAAGGACTCCATCAACGCGCGGTGATCGGCATGGTCATCACCCAGCCGATCCTCAAGGCCCGCGTCATCAATCTGCGCAGGATCAATGTCCTGCACCGCGTTTTCCTGCAGCTTTGACAGCGAGGATTGCAGAGCACCCACAGCGCCGCGCGGGGCAGGGGGCTTGGGGCGTTTCGGCTCTGAGGCGACCTGCGCCAATGCGGGGTTCAGTATGTTTTTACGGACCATCTATCGTCTCCATGCATGATGAAGCAGCTGTTCTATCTCGTCGTTTACAGCATTCAGTGACTCAAGCGCGCGGTCATAGGTCTGGCGGTTGAACTGTGTACGCTCGACCTCGTAAATCGTTTGCTGAGTCAGGCCAGCATCCGAAATCGCCGTGGATTTCAGCATGGGGGCGACCATCACCTCGTCCTTGAACAGGGTGCGCAGAAAGGACACCACCTGCTGCTGCGGACCATCGTTGGGCTCGTACCGGTTGATAAGAAAGCGCATAAAGTCGAAAGACATCGGCGCACCTGCGTCGGCCACCACGTCCAGCAAGTCCGCACTCATTTGCAGGAATTGCGCCATCGAGGCGACATCGAGCATGTTGGGTACAATCGTGATCATGACCGAGGTCGATGCACAGAGCGCCGACATGGTGAGATAGCCAAGTTGCGGCGGACAGTCGAACAGGACGACGTCGTAATCCGCCTCAACCTCGCTCAGCGTGGCAGCCATGCGCGCATAAAACGCAGGTTGGACATTGTCGATCAGCGCGCGGGGCGTTTCATGTTCAAATTCCTGCAACATGAGGCCGGCAGGCACGAGGTCGATACCCGGAAAAAACGTATCCTGAATGACGGCTGACAAGGGCAGGGGGTCATCATAGCGCAGCGCATCATACAGCGTGCCCTGATCCAGAAAGTCATACTCCGGGCGATAGCCAAACAGCACTGTTAGAGACGCTTGCGGATCCACGTCAACGCACAGAACGCGATAACCCTTGAGTGCCAGGCGCTGCGCCGTGTGGATCGTGCTGGTGGTTTTGCCGGACCCGCCTTTGAAGTTGAGAAAGGACAGCACCTGCAGTTTTTCACCAAGGCGACGGTTCGGCAGATAGCTGGTCTTGCCGCCATCCAGGGTGCGGCGCAGGGTCAGAATGTCGTCCGCTGAATACTGCCGCCGGCCCCCTTGCGAGGTTTCAACCTCGGGCGCCTTGCCGTCAAAATGCAGCTTGCGCAAAAAGCTGGTAGAGATGCCCAAAAGGTCCGCAACCTCACCAGCTGAAAAGCGGCGCAACACCTTGCGCGCGTCTGGGGCAAAAGACGCCAGCATATGCGCATCAAGCGCCGCGCCAAGCGTATCGGCCCGAGCGCGCACGCGTTCGTTGATCAAAAGGGGCTCTGCCACGGTTTGCCTCGATGTAGTAACGCTTTGTTTCGCCAAAGCACTGTTTAGCGTTACATAATCAAAGAGGAGGGGACTTGTCCACAGTTCTGACATTGTGGGTCGTTTCATCACAAGCCCAAGATGTGGTGTGCACGACGAAAAACAGACTAAAGCGTGTGTAAAGCACTGGGATTACTCCACAATTCACATGGGCATAGATGTGGCTCTATTCCGTCGTCTAGAGAATGTTTATGTCCTTTCCGACGGTCCCAGGCCGCTAACCTTCCGAATCGGTCCAAAGAGCGATCGTGGAAGGGCACAACGACAGACCCATTGTTGCATGGCGTGTGCACTGGCAGGGCAGGGGGCCTAGCAGGCGCGAATACCCATTTTTATGATGTTTTCCCCTTTGACCCGCGAAATGCTGCGGATCTTGAAGCGCCCTTCGGCCATGTACCACTGTTTCAAGGACTCGGGATAGTAATTCGCAATCACCTTCGACGCACGGTTGAACGTTACCGTATCAAGGGGGCGCCCATAAGAGCTGGGCCCATGAAACCCAAAGGTCGTGTTCGGCGAAATGCACGTGTTCGGCAGACCAAGGAACATAGTGCAGGTTGAGAAACAGATCGCACCACGGATTTCCACCGGTCGGTTTTGTTTTCGCAATTGCCCGAGCTGGAGCAACCTTTCCCGCAGTAACCCGCCCCGGTCATTGCGCACCACCAACGTTTCCGGTGCATAGCTGATTTGTGTCTGCGCCTGTGTTGCTTGTGATGTCACCCCAAGACCAACCGCCATTGCCAGGGCTGCAAACCCCTTTATGCAGGCCGCTGATGCGCCCGCATTCCCAGTTACCCAAAACCCCATTTTTCACTCCACTCACGTGGTCGGGTGTAAACAACCGACCCATACGCCCCCACGTACACAGCCGAGTTAAAGGCGGGGGCGTTAAAGAGGAGTTGATGTGCCCCATTGCAGTGTTCAGGGTTTTCGACAATTTCAAATACAAATGGGGCGTTAAAGGACTGCAAGCGCGCCCGGTCGTCGCGCCCTACCTTTACAGGTGGAAATTGACAGGAGTCTCAGTGAGGGGCTATTCGGAAAAGCGGCTGTGGCCTTTCTTCATTCCAAACGAAAAGGGCCCGCATGCGGGCCCTAACACTTCTCAAGCTGTTAAAAACTTACAGTCAGGGCGACGTCGTGGATGGAGTGCTCGGCGTCGAAGGCGTGCTGCTACTACCGCCCGACAGGCCAACGATAACTGCCAAGCCGAGGGTAGCTCCAAGTATAGGGACCAAATTTGTAACAGGCGGACCCGGCGGCAGACCAAGGTTCGCTTCACCAGGGGCGTTTGCCGTATTCTCGCTGTCAATTTGTTGTATCAATTCTTGGGCAGAAACAACCTGCGGCGCGAAAAAGCCAAAGGACGCGGCCAAGGCCAGAAGCGAAAAGATCTTGTTGGTCATCATAAAACCTCCGAAGGATGTTGTACTTGTATATCATGGACTTTAAGGCGAGGGAAAGGACAACCCGCCAATGCTGGCAAAAATTAGCCACGTTCCCCAAAAGGGGCCCAAATTAGCAGCTTTGTTTCTTTCATTAGCCCTTAGAAATGTATATTGAGGTCGAATGAACGCGCAAGTTTAGGTAAGCATCTGAAATAAATGCAAGTTTCACGAAGACTCTCTGCCGCCGACATTAACGCACCTCAACCTGCTGGTACAACGGTTGATGAGGATGTCATTGATCTGGGAGCTTTGCTTGCCACGATATGGCGCGGAAAATGGCTTATCATACTGCTCACCGGTTTGTCGGTGCTGGCAGGCGGGTACTACGCATACGTCATGGCGACGCCGTTATATCGCTCCACGGCGGTGGTGATTCTTGAAACCAACCAGGAACAGATTGTTGATCTACAGAGCGTAGCAGGCGGTCTTTCGGGAGACACTTCGGAAGTGAACTCGGAAGTTGAGGTTTTGCGGGCCCGCGGATTGATGGGCAAGGTCGTTGACCGTCTGAACCTTGTCGAAGATCCGGAATTCAATACCGAATTGCAGGCAGCAACGCTGAGCGATCAAGTGAAAGACCATATCAAGGACATGCTGGGGCTGACAGACATCCCAATTGTCCTTACGCCCGAAGAGCAAGAGCAGCGCACCCGAGACGGCGTGGTTACTAAGCTGCTGGAGGCAACGAGCATTCGCAATGTGCCGCTGAGCTTGGTTTTCCAAGTTACAGTCGAATCAGAAAACCCGCGTAAGTCCGCGCGTATCGCAGACACGATCGTCGACCTTTACATCCTCAACCAGATTGAAGTGAAGTTTGAGGCAACGGAACAGGCCACTATTTGGCTCAGCGAACGCGTATCAGAGTTGCAGGCGCGGCTGGAGCAGGCCGAAGCGGACGTATCAGAATTCAGTGCCTCGACCGAGCTGGTATCCATCGAAGGGCTGCAAGCGCTCGAGCGGCAAATCAAGGACATGCGTGACCGCATTGCGACGGCCGAGGCGAACCGCAGTGATCTTGAAGCAGGTATAACGGCTTTGGAAGCCGCCGCATCAAAAGACGCACAAGCCGCGCTTGCGGACGACGCACAACTCACACGACTGTTGCCGCGGGCAACTACCGACGATGCGATGGCCCAGGCCTTTGACACGCGTTTTCAGCAGGTTTTACAACGCCGACAGATCGAGTTGACCCGCACTGATCAACAATTGCGCGCACTTCGCACTTCGGAAGTCGAGCTGAACCGTGCATTGGACCAGCAAGGCGAAGACCTGATCACTTTGCAACAGTTGACCCGGGAGGCAGAAGCAACCCGCGTTCTCTATGAATATTTCCTCACGCGTTTCAACGAAACGTCGGCTCAGCAGGGTATTCAGCAGGCGGACAGTCGAATATTGTCGAACGCGGTTGTGCCTTTGAATCCATCTGAACCTCGCAAACCGCTGATCCTTGCGATGTCTGGCATGTTGGGTTTGATGTTGGGCGCGGGCATCATTCTGCTACGCGAAATGCGCAATAACGGCTTCCGGACCGCGCAGGATCTGGAGGCGTTCACCGGCTATTCGGTTCTGGGCCAAGTCCCAAGCATGCCGTCCTCAACCCGGCGCAAGGTATTGAAATATCTGTCAGACAAACCGACCTCCGCCGCCGCTGAAGCTATCCGAAACCTGCGCACGTCGATCATGTTGTCAAACGTGGACAATCCGCCAAAGGTAATCCTCTCTACATCCTCCGTGCCGGGGGAGGGGAAGACAACCAACTCGTTGGCCTTAGCGCAGAACCTGCTTGGCTTGGGCAAAAGTGTTCTCTTAATAGAAGGTGATATCCGGCGTCGCACTCTTAATGAGTACTTTTCGGATGTGCCGAAGCAAGGCGTGGTTTCAGTACTAAATGGTGATAAATCTTTGTCTGACGCGGTTTTTCATAACGAAGGCTTTGGCGCGGATGTACTTGCCGGCGAGGTGACGAGAATCAACGCCGCTGACCTTTTTGCGTCAGAGAAGTTCAAACAGATGATCAAAGAAGCGCGCGAATCCTACGACGCTGTCATTATCGATACACCACCCGTACTAGTGGTTCCCGATGCTCGGATTATCGCAGAAGTGGTGGACGCAATCATTTTCACGGTTCAGTGGGACAAAACGAGCAAAACCCAGGTCGAAGAATCGCTGCGCTTGTTCCACACCTCAGGTCAGCGCGTAACTGGATTGGTTCTTAGCCAAATCAGTGCTCGTGGGATGAAACGGTACGGTTACGGTGGCCGGTATGGGGCTTATTCGGCGTATGGATCGAAGTATTATTCGAATTAGGCCTTTATTGGGGGGGAACAACAACGCAAACCGCAAGTGTTTTGGAAGTAGTGCAATCTTCTCCTGCCATGAGAGCAAAATACCCATGTTGCTTTTGACTTCTCTCACTGGGCTGCTCCTAAAAAATGCCTTGATCACAACCAAGAGCCTCCACGGGAGTCAGCACTAGGGTTCAGTTATTGCCTTTCGGCTTTTGGGGCTGGCTTCGCCTATGGTGTGCCATAACGACCCCCGTAAAAACCCAATACGTCCAGTTTGATAGGCCCGAGAGAAAAAGAAAACAAATCACCAGGAACAAAAATACCGATCCATATCGTGCATCGCCTGTCATCGCGCGGTAGGAGGTCATTAGCATTTGGGTTCCTGCTAAAATCCAGGCAACGATACCCATCTCGCCAAAGATATCCAGCATGAAATTGTGGGCTTCGCGGATGAGGTCAGAGTTTCTTTTCTCACCCCATCTTTGAAAATCGCTGACCCAAAAGTAGTCGGTATAGGTCTCACGCCAGTTGCCATAGCCAACTCCGAAAACCGGGTTCTCCAAGCCAAAATTCAAAAAGCTAATGTAGTGTAAAAAGCGTGAAGTACTTACATCGATCAGAAACAATATCTGTTGTGCTGTGAGTACTGATTTGAGCCACCAGATTAAGACAGGAAACAGCACGGATATGACTGTGATCAAAAGAGCCAGTTTTTGAAAAAGAGCACGGCGATGTACGATTTGAAACAGTGCCGCAAAAAGTAGTGCTATTAGTGGGCCCCGACTGACCATCAAGAGGGTCACTATGAAGAGCGTAATTGCCGCGCGCTTCCGTCCTTCAATCCAGCAGAAAAAAGCCAGCGCCCCAGCCAGAGCGCCTGAATAGCCTGAGCCACCCATGGTGCCCATATAGCGCGGAATCTGGATGCCCAAGTCAGGCAAAAGACCCCCTGTAAGATTGGCATCAATGCTACGTACCCGCTGGCCCATCCCCAATTGAATCAAGACAGTTTCCATCACGATGATCAACAAAATAATCCAAACCAGCCGTCGGGAGGTAAAATCCGCGATTTCGTTCGGATTTATGCGCGAAACCAACTCCGCAAGACCCACTCCACCAAGCAGGACGGTTAACTGCACGTAGCTACCCGGGCCAAGCTCGTTATAGGCCAACGACAGGTATCCCCAAATCACCAGGAAATAGCTGGGCAACAGAAATCGTGATATCTGGAGTGACAGAGCCAACCAAACCAGTCCCGCCACTGCGGCGATGTATCCCAGAAAGATTGGGATATGCCCGATCGAACGAAATGCCCCCATCATCGCCATGACCAGCAAAATAGGGCCTGCCCGTGAGGCGATATTCTGGGTCTGGCTGAACTTATGCGTGTCGGGATTGAGTTTCATTGTACAGACACTTCCCCCAACAGATCAAAGGTGGTTATCGTCATTGTCTCGACTGAATAGGCCGACACGATTTGGTTACGAGCGGCGTGCGATAACCGGGCCACATCGGTGTCTGTAAGCGCTGCCAACGCGGCCGCACCCTCGCTCGCATCAGTATATAGTCGCCCTGTCTCATTGTCGCGGACTAGATCTCGATTGCCCGATACATCGGTGACCACAGGGCAAAGACCTTCAGACATTGCCTCCTGCACTGCCAACGGCATGCCTTCCCAGCGCGATGATGACAAGAATACATGGGCCTGAGCCATAAAAGGCCGCGCCGAGGGCACTCCACCTTGCAGCTCGACCTCGTCTCCCAAACCCTCAGCTTGTACCCGTTTGCGAATTTCATCAAATCGCGCCCCGGTGCCCAGCACGACCATGTGAAATTCGCGCCTACCTTTTAGAGCTATGGCTACATCGAGCATCAGATCTGGGTTTTTCTGATAGTCATAGCGCGAAACCGACAAGATCTTAAGTGGTGCACCTTTCTTAAGGACGGGTGCGTTGGCTTTCGCTGGTACAACCACGCCATTTACGATGGTGCGCAGCTTTGCTGGAGGTATCAGATGTGCAGCGGTTATGGCTTGTGCTTCAGTGTCAGAGACACAGATCGCCGAGGCAGTCCACATGCCGAGAACTTTTTCCAGACCCAAGTAAATGGCTTTTTTCGCAGCGCCGTATTCGCCCACATGCAGACCATGAAACGTGTGCACAGCTTTTGCCTTTGTCAGCAGCGCGAGCAAACGTCCGTAAAGTCCCGCTCCCTTACCGTGGGAGTGGACCACTTCGATTCCTTCGTGCCGGATCAGCCGGACTAAGGAGAAAAGCGCAGATATGGTAAATTTGCGGTGAGGGATCGTAGTTATTCGGTCGGCTCCCAATAGTTCCGTGTATCGGGAATGATAAGGATCATCCTCTGGACAGCCTACCCAGATTTCCGCCGATTCCGGTCGATTGTCCAACAGCTGGAACAAATGTTCTGGTCCACCACCCAGATCAGCCCGAACAGTCAGCATCAGGACGTTCATACCCGCGTGCCTTTTGCCGCCATTGCGGCATCGATCGCGGATTTTATTTTCGCTTTGAAGACATCGCCGTGGAAATTCGCGGCGTGGGCACGGATGATCTCAGGTTGGTCAAGTAGACTTGGATGGGATTCCAGTGCGTCTATTGCCGCGTTCAACGCTTCGGGAGTTTGTCTGTCAAAAAACACACCCGTTTTACCGGGCACAACATAATCCAGCGCGCCGCCTCGGCCATATGCCACCACAGGCCGCCCACAGGCCATGACCTCTAATGGTACAATGCCAAAATCCTCCTCTCCGGGAAAAATCAGCGCGCGGGCCTTAGCGAACTCTTCTTTGAGCTGTTCAAAGGACACCCGCCCCAAAATACGCACATTGGCTCCCGCCTGTGCCTTGAGCTTTTCGAGGACCTCGCCATCCCCCACCACCGTGAGTTTGCGGTTCGAACGGGTAAAAGCCTCGATTGCCAAGTCGGGGCGCTTGTAACTCACCAGCTCGCCCGCCATCAGATAATGATCGCCGACGCTGCCGCTCACAAAGTCATCGATGGCCACGGGAGGGGCGATCACTTCCGCTTCGCGGCGGTAATAGCTATTGATCCGCTGAGCGGTAAAGCTGGAATTAGCAACGAAGTGATCCACCCGCGCGGCCGAGGTCACATCCCAGATTCGCAAGTGATGGGCGAGTAAGGGCATTATTGCGCGCGTCAATCGCCCAGCTGTGTTTCTATAGACGTGGTAGTGATCCCAGATGTAGCGCATCGGCGTGTGACAATAGCAGACATGGGTGGCATCGGGACGGGGGATGATTCCCTTAGCTGGCCCACTCTCTGATGAGATAATTAAATCGAATTCCGACATATCCACCTGCTCCAGTGCTCGGGGCATCAAGGGCAGATATTTCTGATAGTGCCTTTTGGCGCCGGGTAGGCGGCCAACGAAGGTCTCCCGCACCTCCCGACCTTCGGTCAAGGTTTTGACTGCTTCCGGATCATGCACATGAGTGATTAAAGTGGCATCCGGGTACAGCTCGAGGAGTTTTTCGATTACCTTCTCGCCGCCACGCAAGCCAACCAGCCAATAATGAACTATTGCAACCTTCACATCACTTCTCAAATTTGAACTCGAACAAAGTCCGACCATTGCTCTGGAGCAAGCTTTTGCAGTGAGGCGCCTTGACTTGCGACTATCGAGTGATACCAGACTATTGGCACCCAAAAAACAGCAAAGACACGTTTGGGATTAACAAGTTGCTTGAGTTGGGGTCAATTCGGTTGCGAAAGGCAAAGGCCCTATGTCTCAACGTGCGAGCGGTTCTATTCTCAAACGGCTCATCAAAGGGGGCGCCGCTGCCCTGCTCGTTAAAGTAGCGTCCGCTGTTCTGTCATTTGTGATGTTCATCTTCATTGCGCGTGGCATGAGTCCTGAAAGTTTTGCTTTGTTTGGGTTTGGGTTTTCGGCCGCAACCTTGATCGTTTTGGGTGGGTCCGTGGGGCAGCGAAAAGCGACATTGCGCTTTGTGCCTATTTACCAAGAAAGGGACGACCAAGCGTCACAAAGAGGCCAAGTGCGGCGAGGCTACATCACTGTAACTTTTGGTTGCTTGGTCTTGGGTTTGCTTTTTGTAGGCTTGTCCAACCTTTTTGCCAGCCTGACTGGCGGTGCATATGCCTGGTCTGTCGCGTTCTTTGCGCTTGTCCTGGGGCTGGCGGAGTATCAGGCCCACGTATTGCGCAGCCACGGTAAGATCGTTCTGGCTTTTGCGCCGCGCGAGGTGATCTGGAGGGCGGCTGTAACGGGGCTTTTTGCTATTCCCGCGTTTAGTCTGGCGCCGCCAATCGACGTGACGATCGGATTTGGCATCATCGCTATTATCTTGCTCGGTTTGACTTTGTTGCAGGGGCGGATCCATCCGTCGACTCGGCCGCAAGCATTGATCTCAGACGCGGTTGACATGACTGATCAACCTCTCTGGCTGCGATCTGGCTTAATTTTCTGTGGCACAGGTCTTTTGCGGGCAGCCACTCCAAATGTGGCTATGTTGCTTATTGGTGTGATGTTGCCCCAAGAAGGCGGTGCATTCTTTGCTGCGCTCCGCTTGGCGATGGTTGTAAATCTTGTCGAGGTCGCGTCGCACATGTTGGCCATGCCAATGCTCTCTGCGGCACATGAGCGTGGTGACAAAACTTCTGTTCATTCAATCAGCCGGTTTGTCGCGGTGGCTACTGCTGTCCCGGCATTGGCATTTTTCCTGTTTTTACTGTTTGCCGGAGATTGGGCGCTTGGCCTCTACGCAGCTGAGTTTTCCCATGCGCAATCGGTACTTGTGCTGATCGCCGGGGGGCATCTCTTTAAGTGTTTGTGCGGCCCGGGCGCAGCTTTGTTGCAGATGATGGGGCAGGAGGCCCAATTCCTGCGGCTGGCATTGTTCGTCAGCGGGTCTGTTCTGCTCAGCCTTGTGCCGTTGATCTGGATGTTTGGTCTGTATGGTGCAGCACTGGCGACGGGGTTAGAACTGGCGCTCATAGGTGGATTGGCGTGTTGGGTGGCGCGTCGTAAGCTGGGCGTGGACTCCAGTATTTTGGGTCTGTTCAGAGCTATAGAATCCGCGCCGTGACCAAAGTCCCTCCGAAATTCTATAGAACTCCAGAGATAGGCCAATCCGATTGGTGTTGGGATGCACGTAACACGGCCCGAGTGATGATTAAGGAGGCGAAGCTTGCGCTCACACGCCGAGCAAAGCTCCTCAATCGCCCTATTGCGGTGCTCTTTGAGCCGCGCAGTGGGTCAACCTGCCTTATCGAAATGATGGCACGAGTCAGCCCGGTTGTGGTGATCGAGGATCCATTGACTAAGCGCAACGCGCCATTCTATTCACGGTTCTATCACCAACCGTTAATGCGGTTGTATTTCACCGATACCGAGATGAACGGTAACCGACCGCTGCTAGATGATGTCTTTGCGCTTAAGCATGCGGCTAGCATGGACATGGCTAGCAGTGGTCTGGCACAAGACGGACATACTCCAGTTTTTGAAAACCCCAACACACCACGGTCAGCTAATTGGTATGCTCGGACCTACAATGCCCATTTGGTAGCCTTGATTCGACATCCAATTCAGACAATCCGGTACCAGATGCGCTATTTCCGGATGCCAATCGTGGCTCATCATTCGGCCGCCCATCCATATGTACGCGAACGCCTATCTCCCAAGGCGTTCGGCGCATTGGGAGCAGCCGTGGCCGGCGGTGATGAGTTTCGGATGCGTATGGCACAGATGTTTGTCCGGTATTTACCTCTGATCGAAGGTTGGCCGGGGCAAGGAGTAGTGGTCAGCTATGAAAGTGTCGTGGCGGATGATTTGAGTGAGCTTGAGTTTCTGGCCGAACTTGATCCCGACTGGCAAACCAAGCTGCGTTCTGAACGGGATCGGCCGCCACGATCGACCGTGAGTACAACCCAAGGAACCTTTCGCACTGGAGTGGCGGAGTTTAGCGACAAGGAGCGGGCCTGCCTGGCACAGATGGTCAAAGCGTTTGATGAGCACCTGGGGCTACATTCCAAAATGAGCCCAGGACGACAAAGAGACGCGCAATGACCATCCCAAAGCAACATGATTCTGATTCCCCAAACAAGATCACCTTTCTGATCTATTGCGCTCGATCCGGATCAACCTTTCTCGCGAATGGCATCTCCGAGCGGCGCCCCAGCGTGGTGGTTATCCCTGAAACGCGGCTGCCGCTATTGATCATATGGCGCAACGAAGACGAGATCCGCGCCATGGATGTCCCCGGGCTGCGCGCCTTTTTCGACCGAGACATGCAGCTGGACAATTTGGGCCTTTCGGAGGCACAGCTGCAGGCGCTGGCGCACGCCCAGGCAGGGCAGGGGCGCCGTGCTCTCCTTTTGGGCCTTTTTGAGGCTTACCGCAGCGCCCATGGTCTGAAGGGTTCGCATTTTCTGGTGAAGAACGCACGAGTTGTCTTTGAACAAAAGGCCCTGCGCGAGGTGCTGCCCGAGGCAGAGTTTCTCGAGATCCTCCGCGACCCGCGTGGAGTAGCAAATTCGATGATGACCACCCGGACTGTCTATTCCTACGGCGGCCCAATGGCGGGAGGTGATCCGCTGAAGGCAGCCCGCATCTGGTTGCAGCATCGTCGGGCCATGGACCAGCTCACCGAGCCTGTGACCCAAGTGCGTTACGAAGAGGTAATGGCGAACCCGGCCACAGTAGCGCCCCTGCTTACGTTGCTCTTTGGGCCAGAAGGGAAGGGGGCTGCCCCTGCGACGGCCCAGATCGTATCAGAAAAAGAACGCTCGCTGCACAAGCTCGTGGGCAAGGAGGCGAACGCTAGCCGTCTTGATGCCTGGAAGACCAATATCAGTGCGCGCACGGGCATGGCCATCGAGGCGCTTTTGGGTGAGGCGATGATCAAAGCTGGCTACCGGCCCCACTTCACCGCCGGTGCGGACGCTGACGAGATCCGGGCCGCCTGTGCGTATCAGGCCAGGGTCAGCAAGTTGCTTTTGGCCAAGCACGCCGCCCGCACCGGAATCCACTGGGTACGTGAAGCTTTCAAAAGCCCGACTCAGGTGCTCTTTCGCATCGAAAACATGCGCCGCAACCCAAGGTGAAGGACCTAAATGAAACGCTCTGCAAAGCCCAATGTCTTTCTAATAGGCGCACCCAAATGTGGAACCACTACTGTGGTGCGCGCCCTCGAGACTCATTCGCGAATTTTTTTGCCTTATCCCAAGGAAACAGGGTTCTGGTCCCATGATTTGGTGTCAAAGTCCGATGTGACCAATCTAACAAGCATCGATGACTATCTTGCGCTTTTTGCAAAGGCGCCGAACAGCAAGACCCATCTTCTTGATGGGTCCGTCATCCACATGTTTTCAGAAGTTGCTGTGGCGGAAATATTGAAGTTCAATCCCAATGCCCGTTTCCTGGTCATGCTGCGCAACCCTGTGGATCAGGTGCAATCGCTGCATCAAGAGCAGCGCTTTGCAATGAACGAGGACGAACCTGATTTCTGGACCGCTTGGCAATTGCAGGATGCACGGGCGAGGGGCGAACACGTGCCTAAGCAGTGCCCCGATCCAGTGCGGTTGTCGTACGCGCGACAGGATATGTTGGGGGATCAATTGGAACGCGCCATGTCTCAGATTCCCAAAGACCAACTTTGGGTCGGTTTTGTTGAGGATCTACAAAGGAACACTGAAGCGGTTTACGCTGAAATTCTCGCGTTTCTTGGGTTGGAGTTTGAGCCTTTGGTCGATCATGGCCCGTCTAAGTCTTCGCGGACCCATCGTTTTCCGGGCTTAGCCAATTTCTATCAATCGCCACCCGCAGCCTTTGCGCCACTTGTACGTCCGGTCAAGCATTTGCTGCGCTCGGGTGGGGCGACTCAAAAATTGGTTCGCCGCCTCCTCATCAAGGACATGAAACGCGATGTGCTTTCGTCAGAGCGACGGGCTGAATTGCATGCACTCTTTGATCCTCAAACCGCCAAAATCGAAATGCTCACTGGGCGCGATCTGTCTTCTTGGAAAGCCGCCCCCACTGCCGAAGCCTAAGGTCATGTCCATGAAACCTAATTTTTTCATCATCGGGGCACCCAAATGCGGCACCTCGGCTTTAGCCCACTACCTTGGCGAAAATGAACAAGTGTTCATGACAGACCCAAAGGAGCCGTTCTATTTTTCGTCCGATTATCCCGAATTAAAAAATCAGCACTTTCTGACTGACGACAGTAGCTACCTGGCGCTGTACAAGAATGCCGATCCTGCGCAACACATTGCGGTAGGAGAGGCGTCAACGAATTACCTCGCCTCCGAAGTGGCTATAGACAATGCGCTGGCAATGACCCCTGACGCCAAGTTCATCGTACTGTTACGCAATCCGGTTGAAGTCGCACATGCCTTCCACATGGAACAAGTTTTTGCGCGTAATGAAGACGAAGAAGATTTTGAAGCCGCTTGGGATCTGCAGGAAGCTCGTGCTCAGGGCCAGCGCATTCCGGACAGCTGTTTTGCCCCGCAATTCCTGATGTATCGTGATGTGGCTCGCTATCCTGAGCAAGTGGAGCGTTTCTTTGCCAAGGTACCCAAAAACCGTCGTCTGGTGCTTTTCCAGGAAGACCTCAAACGCGATACGCGCGGGTTGTATGTGAAATCGCTCGAGTTTCTCGGCATTTCTGATGATGGTCGAACAGACTTCCCGATCATGAACGCATCGCACAAACACCGCTCCGAGTTCATCGCCAATTTAGTGTTGCGCCCCCCCAAATGGCTCCAACCGGCCGTATGGGCGTTGCGCAATTACGCGCGACGAAACAAGCCTGCCTTCATCGAGGCCGTCAAAAGCAAACTTCGAGTCAAAGCCAAGCGGGCTGATATGCCTAATGCGGTCAAGGCCAACCTATACAGTGTGTTTCACCAAGATGTGGAACGGCTAGAAGAAATTCTTGGTGTTGAGTTGCCAGATTGGAAGCAAAACGAAAGACATCCTGGCTAGTCCGTATTTTCCTATAAAGCTTCGGTGTCGTTGTTTTGCTGTCCGTTGTTAGGGGTGAAGTGAGCCAGTGTGCTGTTGTTCGTGTGCCGACGCATCGAATTATAGAACCGCTTGATGCTATCGAACGCATGCGTTCGGGCTTGCTCGTGTTCTCGATGTTTACTCGATCTGGTCTTTGGGCGCACCATGCCCTGAAACAATGTCTAGCATTGGAGAACGAACGGAGCTGGCCCGATGAATACTCTCGAGCGCCGAATTGGCTATTCATCCAGCAATGATATCAGTTCAAAAACCAAATCCATTATTTAAAGGGGTCAAGACCTAATACGCGCCTGCAAAGATTAAGGGGTGACTTACGAACAGTGACGGGGCCCCCTACAAAAAGAAACCCTGTTTACATTGGAAATGTAAGGTCTGTCTGTATGTCAGGCCACGTTGCGACGGCGGCTAAAGAGACCCAAACCAGCAAAGGCCATGAGCGCCATCGGCAAACTAGCCGGCAACGGGACGGCGCTGAGCGATGTGGCCGACAGTTGGGCTGGAATTGCGCTAACTGTTATTTGGTTGACGCGGATGCCACTGCCCGATGTGTGGTTAATTGTAAACTTGTCTCCGAACAAGTTCAGGTTTGAGAAGGTTACAAGCGAATGACCTCCAGACCCATCACCAGAAGCTGAATAGGAACCAAGTATGTTTGAGTCCCCATCCCGAATGTCAAACCCTTCAGACCCGTCTCCGTGTTCGAAAAAAACGCCCGCAGAAAGATTCACTATCGCAGAAAATTCAAACGTCAGAACCTGGCTCGATGACTCAATCCGGTTACTTCCGTCGCCTGTTATACCAATTCCGTGTGAGTTTCGATGGATGTCGCCGCCATTGCTTGAGACATCCAGTGTAATCCCATCTAGTGCGAAAACTTCAGTCGACCCGAGGTTTGCGAGGGCCCCGGTGAAATCAAACACCGTTGCGGCGATCGCCCCGCTGGACATCGCCCCCACAGCTAGCACTGCGCAAAAGGTCGCTTTTATGGAACGTTTAAACATCATTTTTTACCTTACATTCGGGCGGCAACTTTACTTTGCACTCTGTCAGTGCAATTTCCACTACCCTTTTCTACGCGTTCACGACCCCGTTTTGCAAGGTCAATCGGCAAAGGCTTGCTGAATACTTTGTTTTGTTACTTTTTCAAAAGACCTGCATCGGGGATGCCCGTCGCGTTTTTTCTTGCGACGCCCATCAGCAACATCCTGCCAAGTTGATAAGGCACGTTTTTTGATCAGCATCGGAAAAGTCGTCAACGCGAAAGCGTCGCTATCAGTAAGCGTTGCTTCAGCCTTTGAAGTTCCACGGTAGCAGCTGATCGATGTCCTTCTGCTTATGGCCATTGACGATGGCTGTGAGGACGCCGGTCAGATAGGTATGCGGCTCGATCTGGTTCAGTTTGCAGGTTTCGATAAGCGACGCGAGCATGGCCCAGTTTTGGGCACCTGTGTCGTGACCGGCAAAGAGCGCGTTCTTTCGCTGGAGGGCAATCGGGCGGATGGTCCGTTCCACGGCATTGCTGTCCATCTCGATGCGGCCATCGGTCAGGAACAGGATCAGCCCGTTCCAGTATTTGGTTATGTATTTGAGGGCCTCGCCGGTTGGGGATTTGGCAGATACCTGTGACCTGGCTTGATCCAGCCAAGATTTGAACGTTTTGATTTTGGGTTCGGACTTTTGCTGCCGGATTGCCAGGCGTTCTTGGGCAGATGCGCCACGCGTCTGTGCCTCGATCCGGTACAGGGCTGCGATCTGCTTGAGCCCTTCATCAGCGATAGGAGCCACGTTGTTGTGGGTCAGCTCTTATAGCTTGCGACGCGCATGCGCCCAGCAATAAGCCAGCCCAATCGGGTAATCGTCACGCAAATCAAGCACGCGGTTGTATCCGGCATAGCCGTCGACCTGCAGAATGCCACCGAAGCCCTGCAATATCTCTGATGCGTATTTGCCAGACCGCCCCGGTGCGTAGGTAAACACGACGCCGGGCGGTTCTAGCCCGTTCCAAGCACGGTCATCGCGCGCGAGTGCCCAAAAGTAACCCTTCTTTGTCTTGCCGCTTCCCGGATTGAGGACCGGCGCGGGCGTCTCATCCATGAACAGCTTTGAACTTGTTTTGAGATGATCCAGCAGCGCGTCATGAACAGGCTTCAACTCATGGGCCGCTTTGCCGACCCAAAAGGCCAAGGTGGAACGGTCGATGTTGACGCCCTGACGCGCATAGATTTGGCTTTGGCGATACAACGGCAGGTGATCGGCATACTTTGAGACGATCACGCTGGCGATTGTCGCCTCGGTTGGCATGCCACCTTCGATCAAGCGCGGTTTGGCGGGTGCTTGCACGATGCCAGCTTCGCAGGATCGGCAGGCATATTTGGGACGGCGGGTGACAATCACCCGGAACTGGGCGGGGACGATGTCTAGCCGTTCGCTGACATCTTCGCCTATGACATGACGCTTAGTTCCACATCCGCAGGCGCGCTTGGGCTCAATGACCACCTCAACCCGTTCCAGGTGCTTGGGCAGTGACCCCCGGTTGGTTTGGCGCGGCTTTGGGGACCGCAAGGGGGCAGTCCGTTCGTCTGCATCAATCTCAGCTTCCACCTGCGCGATGGCGGTCTCGATATCTTCGAATTCCAGCTCATACTGGGCTGGGTCAATCTTCTCGGATTTGGTCCCAAAGAGCGCCTTTTTGAACGAGGCCACCAAGGCCTCAAGCCGCGCATTCTGATCCTGTTGCGCACGGATGATCGCCTTCAGCTCGGCAATGTCGTCAGGTAATTCATCAGGTGCGGTCATGCCCGATGCCATAACAAAACAGGGGCAGAATGACTCGCACAAACGCCCCTGTGAGTCACTCCGCCGCAGCCGGAGCCGCTACCTCCAAAGGGCGCACGCGCCGCCAATCCAAACCCGCAAAGAGTGCCTCAAACTGGGCCGGTTCCAGACGCATCACACCGTTCCTGATCGCAGGCCATGTGAAGCTGTTATCCTCAAGCCGTTTGTAGGCCATCACGAGCCCGCTACCGTCCCAGTAGATCAGCTTCAGCCGATCCGCACGCTTGGCACGGAACACATAGACCGATCCATCAAAAGGCTTCTGGCGCAATTGGCTTTGCTCCAAGGCGGCCAGCCCGTCATGGCCCTTGCGGAAGTCCACCGGATCACTGGCCACAAAAATCCGCACCTTGTGGGATGGCGTGATCACGTCGCCAAAGCCCGCGTGATAGCGCCGATCCGCGCCGCTGGCGTCGCCGCATCAAGACGAACGGTGACATCGCCTTTGATCACATCAATCGTGCCAGAAGAGGTGACAGGAAGAGGCTGGAGCACGGGCGCAGGCGCTTCAATCTCAACCGGTACAAAATCCATGCCGTCCAAATTTGGCAGAACCAGCTTGCCCTGCCGCGCCATCCGCCGCCAATCTGACACTGTGCTGGGGATCAGCTCATACCGCTTGGCAACCGCGTTGACCGTCTCGCCCTCAATCAACGTCTCCGCTACGATCCGAGCCTTCAACTCCGATGGCCAATTCCGTTTGCCGTCTGCACGGCGTGGCACCCTTGCCAGAAACTCGCTTGTAGCTCCCATCGAAAAACTCCCTCAAACCAAAGAAGCCTCTGAATCGCAGATCAAGCGTCAGCTCGAAAGTGTGGGGGCACCGCACCGCTTACCGCTATCAAGTGATAGTCTGTAAAACGATTGCCTCGCTTCAAGGCACAATCACCTTGACAGACTCTCACTACTTGCCTGTCGGGATTAGTACACTTGCTGGAGTTCGGGCGATCAACGAGATGTCCAATGCAAGAGATATATTCTCAGAATATTCTGCATCAAATTCAACGCGTTGCGCGTAAGAAGCTTCGTTTCGGCCAGACAGTTGCCAAATCCCAGTTATCCCCGGTTTGCACTGCAGATAAGCCGCTCTGTTCGCCCCATAGCGAGCCAGTTCCTCTTCAATGACGGGACGCGGCCCGACAAAGCTCATTTCTCCGCGCAGTACGTTGATGATTTGTGGCAGCTCATCCAAGCTGGTCCTGCGCATGAATGAGCCAAAACGTGTTATTCTGGGGTCGTTGGTCAGCTTTTGATCGTAATCCCATTCCGCGCGAGCGTCCGGGTCGGATTCGAGTAAGTCGCGAAGACGTTCATTCGCGTCTTGCACCATCGAACGGATTTTCCAGCACTTAAATTTCGATCCATGTTGCCCGATTCGCTGATGACCATAGAATCCAGAGCCACCTTCGGCACGTGCAATCATCCAAAGGACTGCAACCACAGGGGCAAGCAGGGGGAACAGCACCAAAGCAAGAGCAATATCAAGAACGCGCTTTCCAAAGCGCTCATACCAGCCAACATTTTCGGTCTTTGGAAGTGCGATAGCATCTGCTCCGACCCCAGATATGTCTTCATATTTCAAATTTTCAGGCCCCTGAGGCAGTCTTACCGCGCAGTTTTACATCATTTTTATTTTTACTGAATTTTTCGCATCGCAGCAAATGGAGCCTTTGTAAATTGGTTTGTTGGGCGAGGTCATTCTGCAGTCGCAGCTAAAATTTTGTGCGCTGAAAGTTAAAGCTAAAGTTGAGGATATCTAAAAAGTAATTTTATATCAATATCGTGGCCTGTTTCTACTGCTGTGATTGTGTGAGCGCGTATCTGCAGCCAAATTACGCAATGGTTACGAAAAATACTCGCGTGGGCAGCAGAGCCACCCCATACATTCTCGCCAAAAGAGAATCACCGCACCTTTGCTGGGAACATCTGGACTTAGCTGCAAATGCAATCTGACGCCTTTTCCGTTCTGTGCATTGACCGCCGGGAAAGGGGTAGAAACGAAGCTGTTTCTTAGCGCGCTTGTTCGCTGGCTATCCCTTGGCACCTTGCCCACGAGAATACACGTCCTCGTACCGAATGATGTCATCCTCACCCAGATACGAACCTGTTTGTACCTCAATAATAACCATAGGCACTTTGCCGGGGTTCTCCATGCGGTGCACAGCACCTAGTGGGATATAGACAGATTGGTTTTCGCTGATCAGTTTGACCTCTTCATCCACTGTCACCTTGGCGGTGCCTTCAACAACAATCCAATGCTCTGCGCGGTGATGGTGACTTTGCAGGCTCAGTGCCGCACCGGGGTGGACGACGATCCGTTTGACCTGAAACCGATTGCCAATAACGAGGCTTTCAAACCAGCCCCAAGGGCGGTGATCCTTGGGGAACTGCTCGGCCTGCAATGCACCTTGCGCTTTCAGTGATTTGACAGCCAGTTTGACATCCTGTCCGCGGGAAGTATCAGCGACAAGGACGGCATCGTTCATCGCAATGGCGACTATGTTCTTGAGGCCAATTCCCACAAGCGCCATTTCGTCGCTTTCGGAACGAAGCAGCGTCGCATCGCAGTCGATAGCCGTAGCATGACCATGGGTGGCCACACCGCGATCGTCCTGCGGGCTTTCCCGCAACACGGCATCCCATCCCCCAAGGTCAGACCATGCACTGGTGTAGGGAACAACGGACAGGTTGTCGGCACGTTCCATCACAGCGTAATCAATCGAGATATCTTCGACCTTGGACCAAGCCGCTGGTGCGAGGCGCAGGAACCCAAGGTCGGCCTCGGCGCTGTCCACCGCCTCGGTCACCGGGGCGATCAGGTTGGGTGCATGCGCCTTGAACGCATCAATAATGGCAGACGCCTTGAACATGAAAATCCCTGCGTTCCACATGTGCCGGCCTGATGCCACAAGTGTGGCTGCGGTTTCTGCGTCAGGCTTTTCCACAAAGCGGGACAGGGGGGCAGGGTGGCCGTCACTGGCTTTTTCCAGTTCAAGATAGCCGTAGCCCGTTTCGGGATAGGTCGGCTTGATTCCGAACGTAACCAGCTGTCCAGTCCGGGCGACGTCCAAAGCGGTCATAGCAGCAGCATGAAAGTCGGCACTGTCTGGAATCAGGTGATCAGAAGGACAAACCAACATGACCGCTTCGGGGTCCGTTGCGTCAAGATAAAGCGCGGCGGCCAAAACGGCGGGCGCCGTATTGCGCCCCTCGGGCTCGATCAGGATCGCGCCCGGATCAATGCCAAGAGCGGCAAGTTGTTCGGTCACAATAAAGCGGAAATCAGATCCGGTGATCACCAACAGTTTTTCAAAAGATCGCAACCGCTCTGCCGAAGCCTGAAACAGCGTCTGCTCACCCAGAAGCGGCACAAATTGTTTTGGATAGCTTTTGCGAGACAGCGGCCAAAGCCGTGTGCCCGAGCCGCCGCACAGCAGAACCGGTGTAATCGTCATCTGTCAGGTCCTCTAAACTCAGTCCGTCGCAAAGCGCGCAGTATTGATCAATGATGGCAATATCTGAGATACGGCCCGGTTCCATGTCGTAATCGGTTGCTGTGCAATAAATACGACATCATCTGGGCGCATCTCAAAATTTGTCATCAAGGCAAAGTTTGCGGCGTTTCGCGCGTCCAGATGCCATGCCGTGACAGCCCCAAATTCCCGAGGGTCTTGCGACGCGCGCAACACATAGATTTGCGAAATGTCACCGGATTCAACCGTGACCCCACGCGCGTTGTCAAACAACGCATCCGCCAGATTGGCGGTGCGCTCGAATGGCAAAGCATAGCGGGTCTGCGTCCGCACTTCCCCCGTCAAATACACATAATCACGATTATCTGCGCCAAGCTCCTGACGTAGCTCGTAGTTTGTTCGTGCCTCTGTCAGTTCTGCTCGGCGTGTGTTGACCTCAAATTGCAGTTCTACAATCGCAGTGTTACGCGCTTGTCGGCGTGCGTCTGACAGCAGGATTTGCTGCTGGAAATATGTTTCGGCCTGATCGAGTTCATATTCCGTGTCGACAAAAACCGCGTCGCCATCAACCAGCCGCGTGCGCAAAAGATTGGCACGGCTGTAGAGCGTCGTAAGTGGGATCTGATAAAGCGTGCCGTCACGATAGATGCGCACCGAAGCAAAATCCTGATCCGGCACTGTCACACTGCCCGCAGCCGCCAACGCGTCGCCAAGGAACAGAGGTGTCAGCCCAATTGGCACAACGGCAGGCGTGCCGACCGCACCCCCGATCGACACTTTGCGGGAATTGAACTCGGCAATTTCGAGGCTGAAAGTCGGATCGAACTGATTTTCAACAAGGCGCTGAAACAGAACATCTTCGGCGGACTCGATGGTCAGCCCCGCAATGCGCACCCGGCCCACATTCGGAATATTGACTGACCCGTCGTCCTGCACTGTATAACCTTGCCGGGAGTTTTGCGCCGCAAGCAAACCGGATAATTCTTCGACGGTTGAACCAGAGCTTGGGGTTGAAAACAGAACCACGTCGCCGATGCCGATTTCGTAAGGGCCGGGATTTGCGGCTGGAGGAATGCGCAATTCAAGATCACCGGGGCGCGCCTCAAGATCGAATGTAGGTTCAGGCAACGCGCCTGCGCCGCGCAGCCCCGACCCCCCGCCGGCTGTCAACGAGAACACGGCAGGCAATGTCTTGGGATTATAGGGCGAACGGTTGGCCAAAACGACCGTTTCGCCGTTCATGGGCACAACCCGCACATTGGTTCCGCCCGCCGGGCCTGATTGTACCGAAGACGAGCGATAAATCGTACCGCAGCTTGAAACTGCCACCAAAGCAGCCGCCGCTATGATGTACTTCAGCATCCTAAGTCTCCTTCATTCCGGTACAATACGCGTCGAAATTGCACCGACGACTGGGCCCGCCCATTGCCGGGACAGTATAATAGAGCCACGCGATGGTGCCACCCAGTACAAGTTTACGAACTCCTGATCGAGGCTTCGGCAACTTTCACGCATAAGGCGCGTATCGACTGGAGTCCCAAAAAGGTCAATCTCCCGTGCGCCATCGTTATCAACCCGGCAGCGATAAGTGCGTGTGACAGCACGCTCTTCCCCATCCAGATAGGTGTGGAACCGATCCGACCAGCCTGATCGCATGCCAAGCACCAACTCCAATGGCTCCGAAAGCTCCGAAGCAAGCAATCCTTCGCCGAAACCGCGAGTACTGTGCAGAATTCCCGATTGCAGAGTGAGCTGTGCACCTTCGGGGCTGATCCAATACGCAAATTCACCATTTTGCCGTTCCAGCAACAGGTTCCCGTTGGTTTCCAGATCTACAAAGCCGACTTGCAGTACAGGAGCTTTCGCTTGAAACAATGAGATAAACCGAGGCGAAATACTGGCCTGTTCAGGCCGTAAAGCCAAATTCGCCTGGCCAAGCGCACTGCTTTCGTCGAGGACGTCGCCGCAGCCGACCAATGCCAACAGCAACGCAACGACATGTCCAAAGCGCGGTATCATCGGTAAAAGCGCCCCCAGCCGTTGTTCAACCCGATTGCACGGTTGTCCCGGGTCACTCCATAGAGACGATTTGCAACAAACAACCGCGCGCCACCATCACGGGTAACCGGCTGAATCGTGCGGCCATAATTTTCTCGGGACGGTTTCCCCGTCAACCATGACAGTGGAATAGTCATCCGGATTCCTTTGTCGAAGGAGCCTTCGCCAAAGTCTTCAAACGACACATCCGTCAGTGTGAAATAGCCGCCAATCTTGAACCCGTTGTTGAACTCTCGATCGATTCCCAGCGTGGCACCCCAATCGCCCGCAAGATAGCGGCCTGCATCAACCTGTGCGACAAAACCACTGCGAAAATCGTAATAGGCAGACGCGTGACCCGTCACGACATCATAGTCCTGCAAACCAAACAGCATGTCGAAATCCCGTTGTCGAACATAGTTTATCTCAACTCCAAGGGCCAACGGGCTATCGATTGGATACCACAAAAGTTCACCTGACACGCCAGCATACATCGCTTCGAGATAGCCTGCAGAAACGCGGCCAAAAACATTCTCGCGCGGCTTGAACATATATTCGGCGGTCAGGCGATTGATCTCGAGGTCAGATTCTATTGCATAGAGCGCTGCATCTGACCGGACGCGCGGCAGAACCGAGTCCGATCGTCGTGTCGCCTCGTCAATGTTGCCGATGACAGGTTGGCGAAGAAGCATATCAAAACTCAAACCCGGGTTTGGGCGATAGCTCATTGCCAGCTGAGCACCAAAATCGAAGCGCAAAGGTTCATCCGGATCAAAGAAAGAGAATCTTGTGAAGGGACCAAAACCGTAGAAAAACTTTGGGTAAAGCCCGTCAATCTCGCCATCGCGGGTATCGGGATCAGCATCCTCGATCTGACTTCGCGACAGGGACCGCCACGCTCCGTCAACATCCGTTTGCAACTCCCTCAGATCATCGCGTTGCAAGGTAATTGTGCTGTTCGGTACACCAAACTCCTGCGTGGTGATGATGAACGTATCAATATTGCTGGGCAAAGTATTGGCCATTACCCGCGCCGCCCGGCCAATAGCCTGCGCCTCGATACCCCACAAAGTGTTCTCTATCCGGATCGTGGCGCGCGGGCCATCAACGACAAAGCCTTCAAGGGTCATACCCTCTTCTTCCAAACGCTCTTGCATCAACTGCCGAGCACGGGTGAGCGACTTGCGATCACTCAACTGCATATCCGCCAAAGTGGCTTCACTGCGATTGCCGATGGGCAACGGCGCTTTGTCAAATCCACCCGGGGCCCGAGGGTTTTTTGGATTGAAGACATAGCTGTATTGAAGGCCGATTTCCCGACCACCGATGACGAAGGCGCGCAGGTTGGAACCACTGGAAAAAGTGTAGTTGAGGCCGACGTTGAAGGGCGATTCGATGTCGACCAGACCGCGTTCGACTTCGTCATCGTAAGCATCAGTTGAATATTCCAGCTGAAAGCTCAGCCGGTCGGTCGCCTGATACTCTACACCCGCAAAAATCGCGGCTGGGCCCCGAAACCAAGCGCCAGTGTCGAGCTGCCCGGTTTCTTCAATTCCGCGAGGTTCAGGGCGGGTTCGAAACGAATCAAAGATATACGACAGCGGATTACGAAACTCTCCCCGCTGAGCCAACCGGCCCCAACCCATGCCCCCGGTGACCGTAAAGCGATCACCAAAGCTTTTTGTAGCTACGACGTATTCGCTCGAAAGGCGCCCGGTGCCACCAAAATCGCGCAATCCAAAGGCCAGACCAGGTGTGGTCTCAGTTTCAAACGCCATTTGAAAGTGAACATCAAAACTGCGATCATAAAAGTTTTCAGGCGCGGTTGGCGACCCTTCATTAAAGTTTCGAAGAATGCTGTACCGGAACGATCCATACACGCGAGGGAGAACCTGAAAGGTAAGCGTGTTCCTCGTATTGTTTCCGAAGTAATTGGTCGTCAGCGCGACTTCACCGTCCTCAAGCACTTGAGCCGTCGGCAAGTCGATCAAACCAGGGGTGCCAAATGTCGAGAGTGTTTGCGCGCCGACAGGCTCAGCAGCGGCGAGGCCAAGGCAACCGTAAAATACTGCCAAATATCGCAGCTTCATTGGCTGCCTTTCTCACTACTCAAAACCCGTATATCAACCAAAGGTGGAAGCCTTCACTTCCCAATCCACTACGCCTATGATTTTAAGACAGGTTGCGCCTCTACTGAAACATCACTTACCCGAGAAATACGCATGTTCAAAAGGCTCTTTAGGCGATTTGTTGCTAGCTCGGACTTTCCGGCAACAGCCCCTGAAAGCCCGTTCATTGCTGTCGGCGACATTCATGGATGCGTGGATTTACTCGAGCGTTACCTAGGCCTTGAACCCGGCGACCCGCTGGTCTGTGTAGGCGACTACGTTGATCGCGGCGACAACAGTGCAGAAGTATTGCGCCTGCTGCACGCACGCCCGGACATCATCTGCCTGTCCGGCAACCACGAAGAGATGATGCTGGATTTCCTGAAGGACCCAGCAGGTTCTGGGGCGCGTTGGCTGCGCTATGGGGGATTGCAAACGCTGGCCAGCTTCGGCGTTGCCGGTGTGACCGAAACCAGTAGCGCCGACGCGATGGCGCAGGCGCGTGATCAGTTGCAAGACGCAATGGGCCCAGACCTGATCACATGGATGAAAAGACTGCCAAAGTGTTGGCAATCTGGCAATGTGGCTGTTGTCCATGCAGGCGCCGACCCTGCGCAAAGTATAGAAAATCAAACTGAAAAAGTCTTGCACTGGGGCCACCCGGACTTTGCAAAGGCCACAAGGACAGATGGCGTTTGGATCGTTCATGGACACACGATCGTTGCGGAACCAACCGCCACCCGCGGCCGTATTTCAATAGACACCGGTGCCTACGCGACCGGGCGCTTGACGGCTGCACTGATCGAACCAGGCAAGACGACATTCGAGACAATCACCTGAGTGAGCGGCGTTTGAGATCGCGACACACCCAAAGCCCCCGACGCTCGCCAGCTCTGTCGTCGCGGATCTTTTGCATCGCTCGCTCGATGTCATCGTCGCATTGCACTCGCATGGGGCAGTCGCGCGCTAAAAGATACATTGTAACGAAGTGCTCGTCGACGGCTTTTCTGCACTCAGCTAGCAGTTTCTCTTTTCGTTTGTTCAGCTTCAGTGAATGGGCCCAGGTCCTCGGCGGCGCAAATATTACAACAGCACTGCTCGACAGGCTTACAAACCGTTGCCACATCCTCGAGATCGGCAACAACCGTTACTGTTTCAAAGCCGTTTCAGAGGCCGTGGAGAAAACATCAAAGAAGGCCACCACATTGAACAAAGTATAGTCGCCTTTACAAAATTTAAGGTGAGTCAGATCTCGGTGATAACACCGGGTCAGTTCTGAACGACCTTCAACAGCGACCGATCAGAAGTCGGTTGGTTTGCTCCAATGAGAAAAACTAAATTCTGCGTCCTCCCCCGATTACTTCGTACAAAAGAAACCAAAAACTTGAAGTCTGTACCCAAAAGTATTGACCTCGGGCATAACCAAAAAGTTCTAACTAGAAACCATTTTCCACAGACGCGGGCACGTGCACTGACAGCGGAAAATTGGATCGTTTGAACCCGGAGTTTTCGGCTAAGTTTTCTTGGCTGGTAGAGGCGTGGAATCGCATGAAAGCATCGAAGTTTGCTTCGGCCTCTGCATTGCTGAGCAGCCCCACCTGAGTGGTCCAAATTGAAAGTTAGTGGATGATTGGCCTTTGGTCCATCAAGACGATGGCCTCCGGCGCAGGTGGGCAGACAGCGTTCTGTCAAAGCTCGGTTGGAGGGAAAGACCACCATGTCGGCATTTCCGCCCAGCATCTTTTCGGGATGAAAGCTCAGCAATGCTTCGAGCACGCCGCTGCCTTTAACAGGCCAGCCGTCACCGGCCGCTGCCCAAAGGGCGTTGTTACAAGTCGTTCCATAAGCTGTTCACAAGGCAAAAAAGTGCCGTTCACCCGCCAGGTGTTGTTGACAGCCGACTCATAGAGCGCGTAGATTCGGAGGTGTTAGAACCAAATCGGAGCCTCTCGGGTCGTTATGATCTGGGGGGCTTTGTTTTTATCCGGCTATGCCTGTCTCGTGCCTCCTGTTGTTAATTTACTGCTCTTGCTCATCATCAGCCTGAGTTTGAACCCAGTGCTGGTGAAGATCGGAAAGGTGTTCGACAAGCCAATCCTCGAACCCGCCTTCGCGGGGCAGGGTGAGGACAACCTTGTCATGTCCCAGCATAGCGCGCGCAATCGGAGCGCCAGAAACGGCCCCCATGATCGTGCGCCGGCTGGCGCGGGGTCTGGGCAGACCATCCGTATCCGTATGTTTGAGCGCGACCGGATCCAGTTCGTCTCCGGTTCGGATGGCGATTTCAAAACGCTCGTTGCTGTCGCTTTCCGAGGTTGCCTTGACCGCGACCATTTCAATCATGGTTTCGGCGTCTGTGTCTCCGACCTCAAGCTTGCCCGCCAGCGCGTTCCATCGGTCCCGCCCAACCGCTGGGGCGGCCCCGATTGTGTTGATCAGCTCGCCGCCAATTCGGTCGACGATTTGCAACATCCGCGACACCACAGTCTTGTCGATGGCCAGCGCATCGCAGATCGCGGTACGGTCATAGCCGCCATCGCGCATCTGGGCTGCAAAGTTTGCCTTTTCGATGAAGGAAAGGCCGCGGCGTGCATTGTTCTCTTGCCCCTGCGCCATGATGAGGGCGCTGTCATCAAGCTCGCGCAGCAGCGCCTTGACCGGTTTGCCAAGGTCGCGCATCGCCAGCACGCGGCGGCGGCCATACACGATCTGATAGCGCTCGGGGTCTTCGGGGTGAGGCCGCACGAGGACGGGCACCTGTTGGCCATAGTCACGGATCGAGGCGAGGAGTGCGGCATCTTCGCCGTCGTCGGTTTCCAGCCGGTCTTGCAAACCACCCGCGTCAATCAGGAACGGATCGATGTCCAGCAAAGCGCGTGCTTTGAGCGCCTCAATGGATTGGCTGACCGCCCCGATCGCCCCTTTGAGCGGGCGTTTGGCGGCGGGTGTGATGTCGGCGGGTTTGGCCCCTTCGGCCATCAACCCTTCGAGCAGGTTTTTACGTGCCATTGCGCCCCCATGCGGTTTGCACCAGCTGTTCAATCTCACCGTTGACCGCGTTGATAGATTCCATTGCGCGGTCATAGGTCGTGCGGGTGAATTGGCCCTTTTCCACCTCGTATAGAGTCTGTTTTGTGATCCCGGCGTCCGAGATGGCGGTGGATTTGAGCACCGTGTTGTTGAGCACATGATCACCAAAGAGCGAGCGCATGAAGGTCACCATCTGGTTCTGCGGCCCGTCCCCGGGTTCGTAGCGCGTCACCACGTAGCGCAGCCAGTCGTAAGACATGTCACCCCCGGCATCGGCCACGACCCCAAGCAGGTTCGATGTCATCAGCAGAAACTGGCACATCGACATCACGTCGAGCATTTGCGGATGTACCGTGACCAGCACGGCAGTGGCCGCAGAAAGCGCGGACATCGTGAGGAACCCCAGTTGCGGGGGGCAGTCGATGATCACCACGTCGTAGTCATTTTCCACCTCGGCCAGCGCCGTTCCCACGCGGGTAAAGAACATCGCCCCTTCGCGCGCGGCCAGCGCCCGCGGCGTTTCGTGTTCGAACTCCATCAGGTCGAGATTGCCGGGGATCAGGTCGAGATTGGTGAAATAGGTTTTGCGGATCAGGCTTTGGATCGGAACGGGATCGTCATAGCGGATCGCGTCGTAAATTGTGCCGCCATCCAGCAGGTCGAATTCCGGCTGGAACCCGTGCAGCGCGGAAAACGACGCCTGCGGATCAAGGTCAATCGCCAGCACGCGGTACCCGTCCAGCGCCATTTTCTGGGCGAGGTGGGCGGCCGTCGTCGTCTTGCCTGACCCGCCCTTGAAGTTGATCACGGTGATCACTTGCAGGTGGTTGTCGTCCCGACGGCCGGGCAGATAGGTGCCGGGGGATTTTGCCCCTTTTTCGAGCATTTGCCGCAAGCTGAGGATATCCTGCGGCGTGTAGTGCCGCCGCCCGCCTGCGCGAATTTCAGGTTCGGGGCCACGGCCATCCAGGTGCAGTTTGCGCAGGTATGCGTCCTTGACCCCGAGAAGGTCCGCGACCTCACCCCTGTCTCTT
>NZ_FRFA01000010.1 GCF_900143535.1 Tateyamaria sp. Alg231-49
CTACGTCTCTGGAGAACTGGCTGAATGGTTGCAGGACAAAGGCATGAAGCACTCTCGCGGCGCTCCATATCATCCTCAAACCCAAGGCAAGATCGAAAGGTGGCATCAGACCCTGAAGAACCGCATCCTGCTAGAAAACTACTTCTTACCGGGTGATCTCGAAGCCCAGATCGAAACCTTCGTCGATCATTACAATCACCAACGCTACCATGAAAGCTTGAACAACGTCACGCCCGCCAACGTCTACTTCGGCAGGGACAAAGCCATTCTACAGGAAAGAGAAAGGATCAAACGAAAGACACTCGAAGCGCGGCGCTTGCATCACGGACAACGCGCCGCATAATGCAACCAACCAGATGAGCCAAACTCTCTCTTAGTTCAAGCCGCCATTGGTTCCAAAAACCCTGACGACGGACAAAGTGTCGCAGTCGGTCACGCAAGCGGACAAACGACCAAGAAATCGCCGGTAACATGTCGCAAACTGCTACCAAGCCAAAAAGAAAGCATATAAGTGACTGATAATCCTAAGCATTTCTTCCCCGTCACCGTCTACTACGAAGACACCGATATGGCTGGTGTGGTCTACTACGCCAACTATCTGCGCTACATCGAGCGGGCCCGTTCTGAGATCGTGGAGCAGATGGGGGTGGATCAGAATGCCATGCGGGCAAAGGATATTGTGTTTGTCGTGATCCGGGTGGAGGCAGACTATTTGTCCTCAGCACGCATGGGTGACCGCTTAGAGGTCATCACCACGCACCGTGCCGCGAGCCCCGTGCGCTGGACCTTTGATCAGGAAGTGCAGCGTGACGGCACGCCGATCTTTCGCGCACATGTCGTTGCCGTAAGCATGACAACAGGCGGAAAACCCGTCCGACTTCCTGCGGAAATCCGCGCAACTCTCAAGAAATAAGGCGCAAATGACGTCGAAGTGATAGCTTTCCCCTTTCTGCTGGGTTACGTTTGCGCGCAATAAGGTCAAAAAACCGACCGCACAAAAAAGAGCAGGCAGATGGAAGCAGAAACCTTGGCCCTGGCACAGGAGATTGATTTCTCACTGTGGGGCTTATTCGCACGTGCCACGATTGTCGTGAAGCTGGTGATGATCATGTTGATCGTCGCCTCGTTCTGGGCGTGGGGCATTATCATTCAAAAACTGATCCTGTATCGCCGCACGCGGGCAGAGGCGGCACACTTTGACCGCGCGTTCTGGTCGGGCGAGCCGCTGGATGGGCTGTTTGAACAGATAGGTCCTGACCCGAACGGGGCGGCAGAAAAGGTATTCGCCAGCGGTATGACCGAATGGCAGCGCTCTCACCGTGATGACGGCGGGCTGATTGCCGGGGCGACCTCGCGGATTGATCGCTCGATGGACGTGGCCATCGCCAAGGAAGCCGAGAGCCTTCAATCGGGTCTGACAGTCTTGGCGACCGTTGGATCATCGGCGCCCTTTATTGGCCTTTTTGGCACGGTGGTTGGGATCATGAACGCCTTTATCGAGATTGCAGAACAGCAAAACACTAACCTTGCTGTCGTCGCCCCCGGTATTGCCGAAGCGCTTCTGGCCACTGGTCTTGGCCTACTGGCCGCGATCCCGGCTGTGATCTTCTACAATAAACTGAGCGCCGACAGCGATCGGATCGTTTCGGGTTACGAGGCTTTTGCAGACGAGTTCGCGACCATTCTCAGCCGCCAGTTGGACAGTTAGGCTATGGGCGCGGGCACCATACAAAAAGACGGCGGATCGGGGCGGCGGCGGCGCGGCAAACGTTCGCTGCCTATGTCAGAGATCAACGTGACCCCCTTTGTGGACGTTATGCTGGTGTTGCTCATCATCTTCATGGTGGCAGCGCCGCTGTTGACAGTCGGCGTGCCGGTTGAATTACCCAAGACCGCCGCCGGTGCACTTCCCGCGGATCAGGAAGAACCGCTGACTGTGACCGTTACAGCAACGGGGGCTGTCCAGATCCAAACAACTGAGGTCGAACGCGAGGCCCTCGTACAGCGCCTGCGTGCCATTGCTGCGGAGCGCGACAGCGATCGCGTGTTCCTGCGCGCAGATGGCGCTGTGCCCTACGCACAGGTGATGGAAGTCATGGGCGCGCTCAATGCGGGCGGGTTTTCCAACATCGGCCTTGTGACGGATATCGGAGGGCCGGCGCTGGACGGCGAGGGGCAATAATCAGTGAACACCGGGCAGGTCATATCCGGGATCGGCCATGTGGGCCTGATCGGGTGGGTGTTGTTTGGCGGTACCTTTCAATCCGAACCCTTGCCCTTTGAAGTGACCGAGGTGTCTGTGATTTCGACGGACGCGTTCGAGGCCCTTCTGGCCTCAGGCCCAGAGCCTGACAGCGCAACTGAAGTGGCGCTGCCTGTGCAGCCGGATGTGGCGCCTGACCCAGTCGAAACACCTGCGCCCGAAGAGGCGGTGGTGACAGAGACACCAACCCCGACTGAACCACCAGAGCCAGAAGCCCTACCCGAACCACCTGCGCCTGATCCCGAACCCGAGATTACAGATGTCTCGCCCGAACAGCCTCAACCACAGGAACAGGCTGCGCTTGTGCCCGAGGTCGCACCCCGGCCCATCCCGCGCCCATCCGAGCGCATCGCGCCCGAGGCTGTAGCCCCGCCACCTGACGATGTAGCCCCCGATGAAGTCGAACAAGAGGCTGTCACCGAAGACGAAGGCGCCGATACGCAAGCCGAAGAACAAGAAGCGACAGCCCCCGAGGAAGCCGCAACCGAGATCGTGACTGAGGCCGAGGAACCATCGGGCGCGCCAGCGACTTCGATCCGTCCGCCTTCTAATCGTCCGAGCGCCCCTGTACGCAGCGCTGAACCCGCGCCCGAAACATCTGCACCCGCTGAGACCGAAGACGCAGTCAACGACGCCCTGCGCGAAGCTTTGGGCGGCGGAGAAGAGCAAATACCGACGGGGCCGCCGCTGACGTCTGGCGAGAAGGACTCGCTACGCGTCGCCGTTTCTAGCTGTTGGAACGTAGGTTCTCTGTCGACCGAGGCACTGGGGACCACTGTGGTGGTAACGGTGGATATGACACCTGACGGCAAGCCGGTGAACAGTTCGATCCGCCTTGCGTCCAGCTCAGGCGGGTCTGCCGGTGCGGCCAAACAGGCGTTTGAAGCTGCGCGGCGCGCGATTATCCGCTGCACCCGCGACGGTTATGGATTACCGGCCGAAAAATACGGTCAATGGAAAGAAATCGAGATGACGTTCAATCCCGAAAGGATGCGTATCAAATGATGTATCGTGTGCTCTGTGCGCTGGTCGGCGTGTGCCTGACCGCCCTTATCCCGACCTTGGCAATCGCCCAAAGCGGTCCCTTGCGGATCGAAATCACCGAAGGGGTGATCGAACCCTTGCCCGTCGCCGTACCCGACCTTGTGGCAGAAACCGCGGGCAGCGCCGAGATGGGCGCGCAACTTTCCCGTGTGATTGCCGCCGATCTGATCGGCACCGGACTGTTTCGCGAATTGCCAAGCAGTGCCTTCATCAGTCAGGTCACAGATTTTGGTGCACCCGTTCAGTATGCCGACTGGAAGGCGATCAATGCACAAGCGCTTGTGACGGGCGCGGTGAGCGTTCAAGGCAATCAGATCAACGTAAAATTCCGCCTCTATGATGTATTCTCCGGCGCAGAACTAGGCTCCGGGTTGCAATTCGCGGGCACGACGGATGGGTGGCGGCGCATCGCACACAAAGTGGCAGACGTCGTCTACTCGCGCATCACCGGCGAGAGCGGCTATTTTGACAGCCGTGTCGTCTATGTCAGCGAAACCGGTCCCAAAGATAACCGTCGCAAGCGGCTTGCAGTCATGGATTATGACGGTGCCAACGTGCAGTACTTGACCGGCAGCGACGACATCGTGCTGGCTCCACGTTTTTCCAAGGCTGGCGACCGGGTGCTTTATACCAGTTATGAAACCGGCTTCCCGCGTATCTATGTGCTCGACGTCGGATCGGTCCAACGACGTGTGCTTGAAAACAACCAAGGCACGATGAGCTTTGCCCCCCGCTTTGCGCCGGATGGTCAAACGGTAGTTTATTCGATCAGTCAGGGCAGCAACACAGATATTCATTCCATGAACATCAACTCGGGCGTGACACAGCGGCTGACCAATACGCCCGCCATTGAAACGGCGCCAAGCTTCAGCCCTGATGGCGCGCGCATTGTGTTTGAAAGCGACCGGTCCGGCTCGCAACAGCTTTATGTGATGTCCGCTAGCGGAGGGCAGGCCACCCGCATCTCCTTTGGCGAGGGGCGTTATGGGACGCCCGTATGGTCGCCGCGTGGCGACTTGATTGCCTTCACCAAGCAGTCCAAAGGCCGGTTCCATATCGGTGTGATGCGTGTTGACGGCAGCGAAGAACGCCTTTTGACAGCGTCCTTCTTGGATGAGGGGCCCACATGGTCGCCCAATGGCCGAGTGATTATGTTCGCCCGCGAAACCCAAGGTGCTGGTGGCCGTTCAACCTTGTACTCTGTGGACATAACGGGACGGAACCTCAGGCCCGTGCGCACCCCCGAAGGCGGTTCCGACCCGTCCTGGGGGCCATTGCAACCCTAAGGGAACACCCTTCATCCGCGCATTTTCATGTGCGCCCGTTCGTGATAAGACTGAACATAATGACCAAGAAATTTGGCGACATAACCCAAGAGAGGCCCGAGCCAATGAAACTGAAATCTTCCTTGCTGATGCTGTGTGCCGCGCTGAGCGTGGCAGCCTGTACAGACCCCAACCGCTTTGGCGGTGGTGATGATGCGCTTGCCACTGGTGCAAACGGCGCCGTCGCAGGCAGTGCGTCTGATCCATCCTCACCTGCTTATTTCAAGCAAGCGATCGGCGATCGGGTGCTGTTTGCCATCGATCAGTCCACGCTGACACCAGAAGGGCGCGCAACGCTCGATGGGCAGGCTGTCTGGTTGTTGCAAAACGCCGACTTCACCGCTGTGATTGAAGGGCATGCCGACGAACAGGGCACGCGGGAATACAACCTCGCCCTTGGTGCACGACGCGCAGATGCCGCCCGTGCCTATCTGGTGACCCAAGGGGTTCAGGCAAGCCGTCTGCAAGTCGTGAGCTACGGCAAAGAACGTCCGATTGAGATTTGCAGTGATGAGACTTGTTACGCCAAGAACCGCCGTGCGGTAACGGTGCTTGCCGGTGGGCTGAGCAGCTAAAACGGAAGCAATGACGAAAGAGGGGTGCGCGGTGATGCGGTGGATTTCAGGTCTGGTTCTGGCCGTGGGGATGTCTTTCCCGCACGGTGCAATGGCACAGGATGATGCCACGCTTGCTGACATTCGGCAGGAACTCACTGTTTTGTATGTCGAGGTACAGCGCCTCAAGCGCGAGCTTTCAACGACGGGCGGGACCGCGCCGAATGTCGGCTCAGGTGACACCTTTGACCGCATCGCAGCCATTGAAAGCGAATTGCAGCGACTGACCGGTAAAAGCGAGGAGCTGGAATTTCGCATTGGTCGCGTGATTGAGGATGGCACCAACCGGATTGGCGATCTGGAGTTTCGTCTGTGCGAGTTGGAAAGTGGCTGTGACATTGGAAGCCTTGGGGACACGCCCTCGCTAGGCGGGGGCGCTGGCGCACCTGTGACAGGGCCGGCACCGACACCGCAACCCGAAACACAACTGGCTGCAAACGAGCAAGCGGATTTCGAGCGGGCGCAAGAGGCGCTTGCTGCGCGTGACTTTCGCTCCGCCGCGGACCAGTTTGCGACCTTTAACGAGACCTACCCCGGCGGCCCCCTCGCAATAGAGGCTACGCTACGACGTGGCGAAGCGCTTGAAGGGTTGGGGGACGTGCGCGAGGGCGCGCGTGCTTATCTTGGCGCTTTTACGATGGACCAAACGGGGCCTATGGCAGCTGAGGCACTGTATCTGCTTGGCAATGCGCTTGGACGGCTTGGTCAGTCCGCTGAGGCGTGCGTGACACTGAGCGAGGTTGGCGTGCGTTTTCCCGGGGCCGCCGCGGTCTCGGAAGCTGAGGCCGCCATGCGCAACCTGAGCTGTTCCTAAAGAATGCTCGGCCCCCTGGTCGCTGGAATCGAGGCCCTTTTTTCAGGTCAGTTGCCAGAACGGATGGGGGTTGCAGTGTCCGGGGGAGGCGATTCTGTCGCACTTCTCGCGGCGCTGGTCGAGTTCACGAAGTCCAACGACATCGAACTACACGTCATCACCGTTGATCATGGCCTGCGCCCTGAAACAAAGCACGAGATTGCACTGGTCACTGACTTGTGTGCCCGATGGGACCTGCCGCACCACGTTGAATTCTGGACCGGTTGGCGGGGTGACGGAAACCTACAGGCTGCAGCGCGGAACGCGCGCTATGGTCTGATTGCAGATTGGGCCTACGGCAACCAGATCACCCATGTGGCGCTTGGGCACACGGCGGATGATCAGGCTGAAACATTTCTAATGCGTCTTGCCCGTGGGGCCGGGGTGGACGGTCTGAGCGCGATGTCTCCACGCCGTGTGCAGGATGGGATCACATGGGTGCGCCCCTTTCTGCGCCTCGAACGCTCTGCCCTGCGCACATTTTTGCGGGCCGCCCAGATCGACTGGTGCGAAGACCCCAGCAATGAGAACCGTGATTTCGAACGTATCCGGGTGCGTGATGCGTTGACGGTTTTGAGTAGCCTTGGGGTGCATGCCAATACTCTGGCGGATGTCGCTCAAAACATGTCGCGCGCGCGTGAGGCATTGGACTGGCAGACATTTTTGGCGGCGCAGGACGCTGCTACGCTTGCGTATGGGGCCATCGCCATCGAACGGGGCAAGTTTCGGATGCTGCCCGAAGAAATTGGTCGCCGCCTGATCGTGCACGCCATTACGTGGATTGCGCAAAGCGCCTACCCGCCGCGCCGCGACGCGGTCGCCCGAGTGTTGGAAGCGGTGTGTGCCGGCAGCGGCGCCACCCTTGAGGGGTGTCAGGTGTTGGTAGAACGCGATGTCATCTGGGTTTTTCGCGAACTGAACGTCTTGCAGGACGTGAGTTGCGAAGTGGGGGACATGTGGGATGATCGCTGGTTGGTCACCGGGCCAGAGGATGATCCCGATATCGAGGTGCGCGCCTTGGGGACCGAGCCGCTTTCTGACATTCCAAACTGGCGCGAATTGGGCCTTCCGCGCTCAGCCCTCGCCGTGACGCCGTCTGTGTGGTATGATGATCGCATGATTGCTGCGCCTGTCGTGCAACACGATCCAGAGTGGGTCGCGGAGCTTGACGGCGGGCAAGATGCCTTTTTTGCCGCACTATTATCGCATTGAACCTCGCGATATCCTCTCTATCTTAAGACCAACGCCGTAGGGAGCGCCCATACGGCAAGATGTATCAGGAGATTTTCCTTGGGAAACGCACGTAATATCGCCTTTTGGGTGGTTTTGTTTTTGCTGATCTTGGCTCTGTTCAACCTGTTTGGTGGGTCGGGCAACACACTTCAAAGCCGTGAAGTCAGCTATTCCGAGTTTGTAAGTGCGGTTGAGGACGGATCTGTCAGCAACGTCACATTGGACGGTGAGCAAGTACGGTTCCGCCGTGGCGCCGAAGACTTCGTCACGATCAAACCCGAAGATGCCGCCGTCACCGACCTGTTGATCGAAAACAGCATACCGGTACGTGCCGAACAGCAACAACAGTCTGGCTTTCAGACATTCCTTGTTTCGCTGTTGCCCTTCCTGCTGCTGATCGGTGTCTGGGTCTATTTCATGAACCGGATGCAGGGTGGCGGCAAAGGTGGCGCCATGGGCTTTGGGAAATCCAAGGCAAAGATGCTGACGGAAAAGCATGGGCGCGTGACGTTTGACGACGTTGCCGGCATTGACGAGGCCAAGGAAGAGCTTGAAGAAATCGTTGAGTTTCTGCGCAACCCGCAGAAATTCTCGCGCCTTGGCGGCAAGATCCCAAAAGGTGCTTTGCTTGTCGGCCCTCCGGGTACTGGTAAGACACTGCTTGCGCGCGCGATTGCGGGCGAGGCGGGCGTGCCTTTCTTCACTATCTCCGGCTCTGACTTTGTAGAAATGTTTGTCGGCGTGGGGGCATCCCGCGTGCGCGACATGTTCGAGCAAGCCAAGAAAAACGCGCCCTGCATCGTGTTCATCGACGAAATTGACGCTGTTGGTCGCCATCGTGGCGCGGGCTATGGCGGCGGCAATGACGAACGTGAGCAGACACTCAACCAATTGCTGGTGGAAATGGACGGTTTTGAGGCCAACGAAGGCGTGATCATCATCGCGGCCACCAACCGTAAGGATGTGTTGGACCCCGCGCTTTTGCGCCCGGGCCGCTTTGACCGTCAGGTGACCGTTGGCAATCCCGACATCAAGGGCCGCGAAAAGATCTTGGGCGTACATGCGCGCAAGACGCCACTCGGACCTGACGTTGATCTGCGCATTATCGCGCGCGGTACCCCCGGGTTCTCGGGGGCGGACCTTGCGAACTTGGTGAACGAAGCAGCATTGATGGCCGCGCGTATTGGGCGTCGTTTCGTAACAATGATCGATTTCGAGAGCGCGAAAGACAAAGTGATGATGGGCCCCGAACGGCGCTCCATGGTCATGACGGCCGCGCAAAAAGAGATGACGGCTTATCACGAGGCGGGTCACGCCTTGGTTGGTATGAAGCTGCCCAAGTGTGATCCGGTCTACAAGGCGACGATCATTCCGCGTGGGGGTGCCTTGGGCATGGTGATGAGCCTGCCCGAAATTGATCGCCTCAACATGTTCAAGGACGAATGCCACCAGCGTCTCGCTATGACGATGGCGGGCAAGGCAGCCGAGATTCACAAGTATGGACCCGACTCCGTTTCGAACGGCCCTGCCGGCGACATCATGCAAGCCAGTGGATTGGCGCGTGCGATGGTGTTGCAATGGGGCATGTCGGACAAGGTAGGTAACATCGACTATTCCGAAGCGGCCCAAGGCTATCAAGGCAACACAGCTGGCTTTTCGGTTTCGGCCAACACCAAGGAAACGGTCGAACAAGAAGTTCAGAAGTTCATTCAGGACGGCTATGACTGGGCGCTGAAGATCATCACTGAGAACGAGGAAGAATTTGAGCGTCTGGCCCAAGGCCTGCTCGAGTACGAAACCCTCACGGGCGAAGAGATCGAGCGTGTGATGCGCGGCGAACCACCCCATAGCCCGGACGATGAAGATGGTGGATCGAAGGTCGAAGAGGAAAAACCGAGCCTGACGGCAATCCCAAAGGCCAAAAAGAAATCTGGCCCCTCTGGTGATGGCGGGATGGAGCCTGAGCCAAGCACCTGAACCGATTGACCAAGACTGAAGAATAGCCCGCCGGTTCCGGCGGGCTTTTTTATTGGGCAATTGCTCAGGCCAAGGCGTAGAAGCACGGCTTTGATGCATCACGGGCTTTGAAGTACTGCTCACAATTTGTCATTGGTGTCTGGCGCACTGATCGACATAGAAATGCGCTCAACATGAAGGAGAGCCAGAATGCCTGCCCTCAAACCGACGTCCTTTTCAGCGCGCATTACGTGGCTTGGTCGCGTCACCGGCCAAGGGGACACGTTGCGCGCAACGCCGTTCGAGACTGTCGAGGCTACGCTAGACGGCTTTCCCGGAGAAACACATGGCGGGCCGACGCGTCCGGCGTGCACACGGGTCAAAACGCAGTACGCGCGCGGCACAGAGATCCGTAACGTCCGCCAGCTCACCATCCTGAGCGCAGAAGAAATGGCAGAAATCGCGGCCAAGATGGAGATGGAGACAATCGATCCGGCGTGGCTGGGTGCCTCGATGATCATTGAGGGCATCCCGGATTTTTCCCACGTCCCGCCGTCATCGCGGCTGATGGCACCCTCCGGTGCCGGCATCACCATCGATATGGAAAACCGCCCCTGTATCTTCCCCGGTCGCGAAATTGAAAAAGAGGCCGAGGGGTTCGGCAAACGCTTCAAACCCGCAGCGACTGGATTGCGCGGCGTAACCGCGTGGATGGAGTACGGAGGGCAGCTTTCGGTGGGCGACACTTTGGTGCTGCATGTCCCCGATCAGCCCCTATGGGCCCATCAGGCGGACATTCAGGCTGGATAGAGCGGTGCACACCACGGTTGCGCCCTTCGCTGGGGCCGACTGTACGGGATGCACAACTCTCGCGCCGCGATTTCCATCGCAGCGATTTACCTGATCAGAATGCTTGCTTTTGCGCGCAGACCTCTGGCAGGTTCCGCGCTATTGAATGTGTCTAAGGATTTCGCGGCATGCTCGATTACTACCAAATCGCCGGATATGGCGGTGTCGCCTTTTATTTGGGTTCCTACGGGCTGCTGCAATTGGGCTTGCTCAAGGGCTCCAGCTATACCTACGCAGCTCTAAACCTGATGGCCGCCGCCCTTGTGCTCGTTTCGCTGTTTCGCGATTGGAATATGTTTTCCGCTATCGTCCAGATCAGTTGGATTACGCTGTCCATCGCCGGGATCGCGCGCGTTTGGTTCCTGACGAACATGCTGCGTTTCAACGCCGAAGAACAAAAGCTCTTGACGAACCACTTTCCGACGTTGCGTCCGATCGAAGCAAAGAAACTGTTGGATACCGGTACCTGGCGGGACGGAGAAATTGGCGAACTGTTGACCCAGCAGGGTATGCCGGTCGACGCACTTACCTATCTGGTAAGCGGCGGAGTGGACGTGGATGTGGGTGGTCAAATCATCGCTCAGGTGGGACCGGGACAGTTTATCGGCGAAATGGCTTGCATGACCAGCGGCCCTGCCAGCGCGTCTGTCCGGCTCAACCAACCCACCCGCTACTTCAGTGCCTCGTCCGATGCATTGCGCCGTCTGGTCAAGCGTAACCCAGACATCTCGCCCCACCTTGATCTGGCTTTTTCGGGCAATATTCGCAGCAAACTGGTGGCGACAAATTCAGTTCTTGAAAAGACGATGAAGGCGCGCGAGTCGGTTCCTGCAGCGGACTGATCGTTTCCGAAACGAAACGATGATGCGCATGCTGGCCGCTCTGTCGCGCTGAAATGTCGGAATCGCACGCATCAGGTATGGGCATGCGCTTGTATGCAGTTCACGACAGACCTGCTCATTTGACTTGCCGAGGATCATCATGGCCTACAAATCTGACATCGAAATTGCGCGCGAAGCGCAAAAGAAACCGATCCAAGAGATCGGGGCCAAGATTGGCATCGAAAGCGCCGACCTGCTGCCCTACGGCCACGACAAGGCCAAGGTCAGCCAGTCCTTTATCAACTCAGTGCAGGACCGCGAAGACGGCAAGCTGATCCTCGTGACAGCCATCAACCCGACCCCGGCCGGCGAGGGTAAGACCACGACGACAGTGGGTCTGGGCGACGGTCTGAACCGCATCGGCAAGAAGGCGATGGTGTGTATCCGCGAAGCCTCGCTGGGCCCAAACTTCGGGATGAAAGGCGGCGCCGCCGGTGGTGGTTACGCCCAGATCGTGCCGATGGAAGAGATGAACCTGCATTTCACAGGCGACTTTCATGCGATCACTTCGGCACACTCCCTGCTGAGCGCGATGATCGACAACCACATCTATTGGGGCAACGAGCTTGAGATAGATGTGCGCCGCGTCGTGTGGCGTCGCGTTGTGGACATGAACGACCGCGCGCTGCGTCAGATTACTGCGTCTCTCGGCGGTGTGGCAAACGGCTTCCCACGTGAAGCTGGATTTGACATAACGGTGGCGTCCGAAGTCATGGCGATCCTGTGTCTGGCCAAGGACCTTTCGGATCTGCAAAAACGTTTGGGTGACATGATCGTGGCCTACCGCCGCGACCGCAGCCCGGTGTTCTGCCGCGACATTAAGGCGGACGGCGCGATGACTGTCTTGCTCAAGGACGCGATGCAGCCAAATATCGTGCAGACGCTGGAAAACAATCCTGCCTTTGTTCACGGTGGCCCATTCGCAAACATCGCGCACGGCTGTAATTCCGTGATCGCGACTACGACAGCGCTGAAACTGACGGACTACGTCGTGACCGAAGCAGGATTTGGTGCTGACCTCGGCGCTGAGAAATTCATGAACATCAAGTGTCGCAAGGCCGGATTGTCCCCGTCAGTTGTCGTCTGCGTCGCCACTGTGCGCGCAATGAAGATGAATGGCGGCGTGGCCAAGGCGGATCTCGGCGCTGAAAACGTCGACGCGGTAAAGGCAGGTTGCCCGAACCTTGGACGTCACATCGAAAACCTCAAATCCTTCGGTGTGCCGGTTGTCGTCGCCATCAACCACTTCGTCACAGACACAGACGCCGAAGTGCAGGCGGTTAAAAACTTCGTGGCTGAACAGGGGGCCGAAGCCATCCTGTCGCGCCATTGGGAATTAGGGTCCGAAGGGTCCGCAGACCTCGCGACCAAAGTGGCCGAACTCGCCGATGCGGGCACAGCCAACTTTGCGCCGATTTATCCGGATGACATGTCTCTGGCCGATAAAATCCAGACCATCGCAAAGCGGATCTACCGCGCAGACGAAGCCCTTATGGATCAAAAGATCCGCGATCAGCTGAAGCTGTGGGAACAGCAGGGTTATGGACACCTGCCTGTCTGTATGGCGAAAACGCAGTACTCGTTCTCGACCGACCCAACTTTGCGCGGTGCGCCCACAGGGTTCTCGGTTCCGGTGCGTGAAGTGCGTTTGTCCGCTGGGGCCGGGTTTATCGTTGCCGTGTGTGGAGAGATCATGACGATGCCGGGCCTGCCCCGTGTGCCGTCTGCCGAAAACATCCACCTCAACGACGCAGGCCAGATCGAAGGTCTGTTCTGAACCAGGGCGGGCGCAACGCCCGCCTCACGGCCCTGTCACGATTTGGGGACAGGGCACCAAGTGAATTGACCCGGTGTCCTGCTCGCTTCAGCCTGAGCGGGACCTAACCGGAGGAAAGACAGATGATGATCCGAACACTTGCTGCCATGGCACTGGCAATGGCTGCCACGATGGCAGGGGCCAATGAACGCTACGAGGGCTATTACTATCCCGAGATTACGTCGTCTGAAGTGTTCACACGTGTCATTCGTGAGGGCCCACCATCCAGCAAGGATGTGCGCGTCGGCTTTATTACCAATCTGACGGCATCGCAGTTGGCGGCGCCCGAAAGCCCCCGATTTGTGTTCTTTGCCAAGGGTTCGGATTCCAAACATCTCAATGTGGTCGCTCTGGACGACGATGTGTTTTCGACCATCTACCGGGCCCGTGCAGTGTTGGCGCAAATGACGTCCAACATGCGCAACAACGAATTTTTCCGCCAACAGGATCTTGAGACTGTGGCGACCTTTTATGACCTTTTGCAAATCATGGAATTCGAAACGCTGGTGATCAGCGATGGCGAAACATGGGCACATCAGGTCACCTTTGAACGAAACTAGAAAGGGATGCAGATGGACGCGACGATCATTGACGGAAAGGCCTTTGCCGCCACGGTGCGCGCAAAAGTGGCCGAACATGTCACTGCACTAAAAAGCGCACATGGGATCACACCCGGCCTTGCCGTAGTGCTGGTGGGTGAGGACCCAGCCAGTCAGGTCTATGTCCGCTCAAAAGGCAAGATGACCGTCGAAGTCGGCATGAACAGCATCGAACACAAGCTGGACGTCGACACGTCAGAGGCCGATTTGCTGGCCCTGATTGCTGATCTGAATGCTGATCCGTCCATTCACGGTATTCTGGTGCAACTACCTTTGCCCAAGCACCTGAACGAAGATCTCGTCATCAACTCCATCGACCCTGCCAAGGATGTGGATGGGTTCCATATCTCTAATGTGGGGCTGCTCGGGACGGGCCAGAAGTCGATGGTGCCCTGTACGCCTTTGGGCTGTTTGATGATGTTGCGCGACCATCATGGCAGCCTGTCTGGGTTGAACGCAGTCGTCGTTGGCCGGTCCAACATCGTGGGTAAACCGATGGCGCAACTTCTTTTGGGCGACAGCTGTACTGTCACCATTGCCCATTCGCGGACTAAGGACATTCAAGAGGTGACGCGCGGCGCAGATATTGTGGTGGCCGCAGTTGGCCGGCCTGAAATGGTCACCGGGGAATGGATTAAACCGGGCGCGACTGTCATCGACGTCGGCATCAACCGCATCGACGCACCTGAAAAGGGTGAGGGCAAGACCCGTTTGGTTGGCGATAGCCACTTTGAGAGTTGCTCTGCTGTGGCCGGTGCGATCACCCCCGTGCCGGGTGGCGTCGGCCCGATGACCATCGCCTGCCTGTTGGCCAACACCGTGACGGCGTGCTGTCGCGCCAATGGCTTGCCCGAGCCCGAAGGGCTGACGGCCTAGACAAGTTATCAGGCGCGGACAGGTACCATGGTGCCCTGTAGAACGGCGACTAGGGTTTCGACGCTATCGGTGACGGCGAACACCTCTGAACTGACAACAATCAGACGGCGGCCGGGTTTGATGACCCGGCCTTTTGCGATCAGGCGCTCTCCGGTTGCCGGGGCGGTCAGGTTGATCTTGATTTCGGCCGTGACGACCTCTTGATCCTCGGGGATTGTGGTGAGGGCCGCATAGCCTGCCGCACTGTCCCCAAGACCAAAGGTCAGGGCCGCGTGGGCAAATCCCTGCTGTTGGCGACTGCCGGGCAGGATTGGCGCGGACAGGGTTACATGGCCCTGCGTGACGGCATCCAGAGTCGCCCCAAAGGTTTGCATCATGGATTGGCGGGCAAAGCTGGCGGCAATCCGATCATTCATATCGCACCTCTTGGCATTGGTATTTGCACGGGGCGTGGTCCGGTCAGGATGGCCGTCGCATCACAGCGCATCAAGTTGGTTAAAGCATTGTCATGGCTGCGCAAACCGCCAGTGTAGGTGCCATATGCGGGCATTATGATGCGGTCCGCGTCAATCAGAAAAGCGGGCCTTGTGATCGCCCGCCCACGGGTGGGCAGTGTCGCCTTGGGATGGTAATGGCCCGAGATTTCGCCGCGCGCGCCTGCTTGAGCGATATGGCGAAAGACGAGTGGCTCTTCGGTCAGTTCGCCCAAATGGGTGCCGCCAAATTCGATGGGTCCGGGATCGTGGTTGCCTTCGATCCAAACCCAGTGCCGACCTGCCTGAAGGCGGGTGATCCACAGCCTGTCTTCCTCGGACAGGGCGCGGGCTGCGCTCAGATCATCAAAGCTGTCGCCAAGACAGATGACAGTGCGTGCCTGTGTGTGATCAAGGTCGGCGGCCAGCCGGGTCAGCGTATCGCGTGTCTCGTAAGGTGGCAGTTGCGCACCGCCACGACGCGCGATGCGCTCAGATTTGCCGAAGTGCAGGTCTGAAACGCAAAGCAAGGATTGCGCTGGCCAGAACAGCGCGCCGGACCCCAAGGCCTTGAGCGCGGTTCCCGCAAAGGCGACATCATGCATGTTCATACTTTGTTCATAAACATGCGGCAGTGGCGCATCAAGATGCGACTTACGACTTGGAGCGTTCCGGAAAAGGGGTTGAGTCTCAGGCCAATCAGAAGGGAGCGCGCCACGCCCGTTTGGGTGGATCTGGCACAAGGCCTGCGCTGTTCATCAAGCGCTCTGCTTCTTCAGCCAGCAGTTTTTCCTCTGCCAGCCCCTTGATGGGCACTCGGCCAACCTCGAGGAACAGGGGCGCAGCCAGCGGCGTGACGCGGTCATGCTCGATCAGATCAATTCGATCCCCGATACGGGCGCACATTTCCTCGATCCGGCCAAAATCGACGAGACCCCGCAAGGCTTCTTGTCGCGTGATGTCCAGCATCAGGTGATCGGGGTCGTACTTTGCCAGCGTATCGTAAAGGATGTCTGAACTGAACGTTGCCTGCCGTCCGGTCTTGCGCGCAGACGGAAGGTTACGCTCGATCAACCCGGCGATTGTGGCCGAGGCGCGAAAGGTGCGTTTCATGACCGCGTTGCCCGCCAGCCAGCGTTCCAGCCCGTCACGCAGGCCTTCGATTTCGAAAAGGGGTGCAGGGTCTGTGATCGGATCAAGCCCCCAAATCAACGTCGCGTAATCCGTGGCCAGAAAGCCGAGCGGATTGAGGCCTGTTTCCTCCATCCGTTTGGTCAGCAAAAGGCCCAGCGTTTGCATGGCGTTACGCCCAGCAAAGCCATAGACGGCCGTATGCGCGCGCCCATCATGCGGAAAACTCTCGATCAAAAGGCGGCCCGGTTCAGGCAGGCGCGAAACTTTGCGCTGAAGCGCAAGCCATTCGGATGTGTGCGGGGGCAGGTCTGGCCATGCATCGCGTTGAAACATCTCGATGATGCGGTGGCTGAGTTGCGTTGAGGTGGCGAACTTTGTGCCCATAAAGGTCGCGATCTTGGGTTTTTTGGCCGCATCGCGCGTCACTTGCACCGTCATTTCGCGCAAGGAGTCATAGCGCACAATCTGACCGCCAATCAGGAAGGTGTCGCCGGGTGTGAGGGTGGCGGCAAACCCTTCCTCTATCTCGCCCAAAGGCTTGCCGCCCCGTCCTTTGAACCGGACTTTGAGCGTGTCGGTGTCCTGAATGGTACCGATATTCATACGAATCCGTTGGCCAGCGCGCGGGTCGCGCAGTTGCCACAGACCATCGGCGCGCTGTTGCAGTCGCTTCCACTGATCATAGGCGCGCAGTGCGTAGCCTCCCGTGGCGCAGAAATCGAGGCAGGCGTCAAATTCTTCTTTGGTCAGAGTGCTATAGGCGCCGGTTGTCGCCACTTCACCATAAAGAGCGTCGGCGTCAAAGGGGCCTGCCGCTGCAACAATCAGGATGTGCTGGCAGAGCACGTCACGTGGGCCGGGGCCGCGAGGGTCGCCGTCAAGTGCGCCTTCCTTGACCGCTTCGAGGGCGGCGACGCATTCGACCACCTCGAACCGGTTTGCAGGGACCAGTAGCGCCTTGGAGGGGGCATTGTAGCGGTGATTGGCGCGCCCGATCCGCTGCACCAGCCGTTTGACGTTTTTGGGGGCGCCGATCTGGATGATCAGATCCACGTCGCCCCAGTCAATGCCCAAATCAAGCGTGCCGGTGCACACAATGGCCTTAAGGTCGCCTGCGACCATGGCCTGTTCGACCTTTTCGCGCTGCCCACGATCAAGGCTGCCGTGGTGGATGCCGATGGGTAGCCCTTCGTCATTGGCGAGCCAGATGTTGTGAAAGTAAAGTTCGGCCTGTGCTCGTGTGTTGTGAAAAATTAGTGTAGTTTTATGAGCCTTTACCTGCTCCAACACAGCAGGGATGGCGTATTTTGCGCCGCCTCCAGCCCAAGGGGGGGCTTCCTCAGTCACAAGCATTTGGATGTCCGGAGCCGGGCCGGGGTCAGCATTGATGATCTGACAAGGATCCGGGTGGCGCGCCAGCAAGTGGGCGATGGCGTCAGGGTTTTCTACTGTGGCCGACAGACCAACACGGCGCAGGTCGGGACACATCGCTTGCAGGCGCGACAGGGCGAGGAACATCTGATCACCCCGCTTGCTTTCCGCGAGGGCGTGGATTTCGTCGACGATCACGCGTTTGAGGCCAGCGAACATGCGTGGTGCGTCTTCGTAGCTGGTTAAAAGAGCAAGGCTTTCCGGAGTTGTCAGAAGGATGTGGGGTGGATCGGCGCGTTGCCGTTTCTTTTGGGTTTGGCTGGTATCGCCGGTACGGTCTTCGATGCGAATGGGCAGGTCCATCTCGGCCACGGGCGTGCGCAGGTTGCGTTTGATGTCTGCGGCCAAGGCCTTAAGCGGCGAGATGTAGAGCGTGTGCAAACCCTCGTGCGTGCCGTCGCTGAGTTCTGCCAGTGTCGGCAGGAAACCGGCCAGTGTTTTGCCCCCGCCCGTCGGGGCAATTAGCAGCAGGGCTGGGTCTTGCGCGCGCGACAGCATCTGTTGCTGGTGTGGGTGGATGGACCACCCTTTGGAGGCGAACCAGCTTGAGAAGATGTCGGGCAATGTGGTCATGTAGTGACATCTAGCAGGTGGTAGATTGGGGGCCAGCCCCCCGTCGCCTTACGGCGCCGTCCCCCGGGATTTTTTTAAATCAGAGAATTTGGACAAGGATGAGCGGTTTACCCTTTGTTCACAGGAGGGTTTGTTGAAAGTGGGCGATGCATAGTGCGTGCAAAACTTGCGCACCGAAAACTGACATATTGCTGGGGTAGAAGCCGTGCGCGTTTTATTTAACGGCGCGGGGTGAGGGCGCGGACCGTAGCCTGAACGAGTTGGGGTAACGCTGTGTCTGCGCCATCTGGTGCGGCATCCAAAGCAGCGGCGACGTCCTTGACCAGAATGCCAATGGAATTGTCGGCAGCGTGTCCTTCTTTGGCAAACTCGATTGTCTCAAATCCGGAGGCCAGCCAATTTTGCCCCGAGGACGTTTCGATCAGCGCCAGAAGTTTGTCTGTGTCGAGCCCGGCCGCATCCGCCCAATCCAAAACCAGCCGAGTCATCGCTGTGTGCGATGCGGCCAGCAGATTGTTGAGCACTTTGGCCTGCATGCCGGAGCCGTAGGGGCCCATGTGGTGGAAGTGTCGACCCATAAGCGAAAGCAGCGGAATGGCGTCGTCGATGTCGTCTTGCGCACCTCCCAGCATGAAACTGAGGCTGCGGTCTTGGGCACCGGCTTGTGCCCCTGACATGGGGGCGTCAATCAAGGTGATGTGGTCAGGTACGCGGGCGCGCAAAGTGTCTACATAGCGCGGCGACAGCGTGGAGCAGATAAAGATCCGGCGCAAATTAGGGGCCACCGCTATTAGATTTTGGGTGTCAAAGAGAAGCGCATCGGTTTCGCCCGCATCACGCACCACGCTGAATAGGGTCTCGAGTTGTGGGGCAAATGCATCCAAATCGGTCGTTATATGATCTGGACCTTTTCCCACCACGTCAAAGCCCATCGCATGGGACGTGCCGTCTCGCAAAGCATCGAGCATCGGCGCACCCATGCGCCCGCAGCCTGCAACCCCGATCATTTGACGATATGTTCGTCCTTGACGAACATGTTGGCCCAAGCCCGGTCGATGAGTTCGGGCGTCATCTGTTTCTCAATACCTTCGAAATTGCAGGTCGCCACCATTTGGTCGACGAGGAAGTTCGGCTGGTAGTTGGCATAGATGTTCTGGATCGTCGGGTATTTGACCTTGAGCAGGTAGACGAGCGCCTCTTCGTTCAGGGCCATCCCTTTTTTCTTGGCGACCATGGCAAAGATCTTCAGGAAGTTAGCTTGGCTTGGCCCGTCGATTTTGATTTTGAAGAAAATCCGGCGCAGGGCGGCTTGGTCAAAGATTTCGTTGGGGTGGAAGTTGGTGGAGAAGACCACCAGCGTGTCGAACGGCACCTCGAATTTCTCACCCGATTGCAGGGCGAGGATGTCCTTGCTTTCTTCCAGTGGAACAATCCAGCGGTTGACCAGCGCCTGCGGGCTTTCAGCCTGACGACCAAGGTCGTCCACGATAAAGATGCCACCTGTGGATTTCAGCTGTAGCGGCGCCTGATAGGTTTTGGCTGTCGGGTTATAGACGAGGTCCAGCATATTCAGGCTGAGTTCACCGCCCGTGACCACGGTGGGCCGCTCGCATTTGACATAGCGCATGTCATGGGGCGTGCGCTTGCGCAGGCCGGTGCCCATGTCGCCTTGATCCTTGGACAGCACGTGAACGATGGGATCGTAAACCGTGATCACCTGACCCGCATATTCGATGGCGCGCGGCACATAGACCTGATCGCCAAGGGCGTCGCGGATCCCGTTTGAAATCGAGGATTTACCGTTGCCGGGCGGGCCATACATCAGGATCGAGCGGCCCGCTGACACGGCGGGGCCAAGCTGGTCCAGAAGGTCAGGGGGCAAGACCAGATGGCCCATGGCTCCGGTCAATTGTGTGCGGGTAACCATGATGTTGCGGATCGACTGTCGCTGGACCTGTTCGCGATACATATCAAGCGGTACGGGCATCGCGCCAAAATACTCCGACTGTGCCAATGCATCGAGTGCGCGCGCCTTGCCCGCATCCGTCAACTGGTAGCCCATTTCGTTGCCGTTGTTGGCGTTGAGCGTGCCGGTCGCCTCCATCAGCCGTTGGTCGCGGCACATGTCGATGATCTCTTGCACAACCGGGATCGGCAGGCACAGCGCCGGGGACAGGTCCGACACCATGTCGAGGTTCTTGCGAAACATGGTTTTCAGCAGGATGTCCCGCATCATCACGATAGGCAATTTCATCTCACCCAGCCGTTTGGGGGCGGGGGGGGCGATCACGTCTGCGACTTGCATATTCATCGGGCGGGCCTGTGGGCTGTTTGTTTCGCCAAAGATTAGCCCGCGTTTCAGACCAAATTGTGGCGATATACCGTCAAGACCCGTGCACTGCCGCAAGACACAGATAAAGCGCAAGGGTGGGGCCAAGGGCAAAACCCATGGGAAACTTGCGTCCTGTTGTGTGCCAACTGTCCCATGTGGGGGCCATTTTGTGCAAAGGCGTGACCTTGGCGATCCGGTGCACGGCGTAGGCCGCAAGCAGAACAGCAGCAAAGAGCGCCATCAGCAGGCGAAGATCAGGCAACGCAACATAGGGCGCGGCGGCGGCAAGAAATTTTGCGTCCCCAGCGCCCATGACGCCAGCAGCGTTCAGCACGATACCGACCAGCAGCACGATCGCAAGCTGTGCCAGTTGACACAGATAGGCGTCAAAGGGGTAGAGGAACGGGCCTAACACCACAAAGACCGACGCAATGGCAATCACCGTGGGGTTGGTGATCTTCATCCGCGAAAGGTCAGTGTAGGCCACGTAGAGGCACAGCGGCAGCACAAAGGGCAGGACCCACCACGCCACCAGCGCGGGCAGTGACATCAGATCACCCGTTGTTTTCGAGCGCGCTCAGGGACCTGACAGCGGCTTCGAAGTGTTGGGGATGCGTTTCGATGGCATCACGTAGCAGTGATTTTCCGGTCTGCACATCACCTTGTTTCACAGCCGTCAAACCCATGGTGTGCAGCAATTGCGCACGTTCTTTCTGGTCCATCGGGATAACAGGCAGAGCATAGTTACGTTGCGCGCCACGCGCGAGGACGAGGTTGTTCTTGGCCGTAAACAGCTTGGGGTCCTGGCGAACCGCATCGGTGAACAGGCGTTCTGCATCCGCATAATCGCCACGCGTCAGTTTGGAATAGCCCCAGTTGTTCAAAACGCCGGAGGGCCGAGTGGTGAGGCCTGTGGCAATTTCGTAAAAGCTGTCGGCCTTTTTCCATTCCTCGTTACTATCGGCGATCAGCGCCTCCAGGCGGTAACGTTTGAAGGTCTCGAACGTAGGTGGCACCTTGTCGAGCTCCTGTTCCGCCCGTGCCCAATCGCCTGCGCGCAAGAGCGTGTCCGCATAGTCGACGCGGTCTTCATTGGTCGCACCTTCCAGATCGACCACACGGGCATAAACCGGCACCGCTTCGTTGTAGCGTTTGGCGCGCACGAGGCTAGAGGCCAGGCCACGTTGGATTTCGATCCGGTCAGGGGTTTGCGATGCTGTGCGTTGGAAGTACGTCACCGCCTCATTCGGGTCGGCGACCGTCAACATCACATCGTTCAAACCGTTTTCGTCGACGACATTCACGTCCTGAAAGGCGCGTTCAACGGTCTCGTCAGCGGTTTTCTGTTCACACGCGGACAGGGCCAATGCCCCTGCCACGGAGACAGCCAAAAATACGGGGTGGCGCATGGTTGCGTCCTTTTTCCTGCTCGTTCACGCCGTGCTTTTTTGCCCGGTCGCATCCCACGCGCCTTAGTGGCGCACCTCAAACTCAATCGGCAGATTGTATTAGAAAGTCACTTCTGCCGCGTCGGACCAGATTATACTGGCTCTCATTGGCTTCCAGACTATCAGGATTTTCTGTTTTTGCGAGTGCTGTGCGTAAATTATCCCTGATGAGTGTGCTTTCTCCGTCATCCAGTGCAAACGCCTTTTTCAGAACCAGCACCGCTTCGGCGTTTTTGCCCTGTTCCATCAGTACAACGCCAAGGTTGTTCAGGTCCTCAGGGAAGGGATCGAATTCGGTGGTGGCGCGCCGTAGCAGGGTTTCGGCCTGTCCCAGCCGCCCAAGCCCAAGGTTTGCGGTGCCCAGTCCGGAGAGGATTTCACCATCAAATCCGCCCTTGTCCAGCGCGGCCCGATTGAAGGCTTTGATGGCCAGCTCGAACTCTCCAGCGGCAATGAGACGGTGGCCGACCTCAACCCCGCTGACGGCTTCTGCCTTGCGATCAACGCCCGGAGCGAAGGGGCCGGATTGAGACACGTCGATGCTTGCCGGCTCACAGGCGGCAAGAATAAGAGCGATCAAGAGGGCGGGCAGAGCCCGGATGCCTGACATTTTGTGGCCTTTGCGACCTTTTTATACGACTGCATCGCCCGGGGGCTGACCCCGCGCGATGCGATCCTTTTATCATGAATTGGCGCTCTGCCTAGTGGCGCGGTGGGATCAGTTGCTCATATTCCCAAGTTGTGTGATGCCGTGCACGGATGGGCCCACAAGGATGATCAGAAGCGGCGGAACCGTCAGCATCATCGTAGCGAGCGTCATCTTGGTTGGCAGCTTGTTGGCCGCCTCTTCGGCGCGCATTACGCGCTTGTCGCGCATTTCACTGGCAAAGACGCGCAAGGCTTCGGCGATGGAGGTACCAAAGCTGGCCGATTGCACGAGAACGGTCACGAAGGAGGCCACATCCTGCACCCCGCAGCGTTCGCCCATGTCATTGAGAACATTAACCTTGTCCTTGCCCGCTTTCATTTCGTAGCTGACGACCTGAAATTCGTCCGCCAAAGCCGGGAACGAGGCTTGCAATTCTCCGGCAATCCGCGTGATCGCCTGATCAAGCGACTGACCGGCCTCAACACAGACCAACATCATGTCGAGCGCATCCGGGAAACCTTGAGTGATCTGTTCTTTGCGGGCTTCGACCCGACGGGTGATCCAGTATTGCGGCAGGTAATATCCAGCGCCGCCGGGGCCGACTGTCCACATGATGATTTTTTGAGTGGTCATGTTGTCTGTACCGACCACAAAGTTGGTGTAGATCACCCCGGCGATCAGACCGAGCACACCCAGGATAAACTGGGCCGCGTGGAACATGCGGACCGAGTCACGAGACTGGTACCCCGCCTGACGCAGCATCAACTGGCGCTTGGAAAGTTCTGCCACGTCCTCGGGTTCGAGGAATTTGGAGAAGCGTTCAAGCTGTTCGTTGCGCGCACCCTGGCGCAGGCGTTCTTTTTGACTGCCAGTATTCTTGGCATGGGTGTTTTTCTTGAGTTTGGCCAGCGGGTCCTCGGGTTGACGCATCATCATCACGAGGACGATCACTATCATCATCACACCAAGCACACCGACGATGATGATCGGCCCGAGGGGCCCGAGAATGTCGTTAATGGGTTGCAGCACTGCGTCCATGATACTGGTTCCTTAAACTTTGATGTTGGTCAGGACGCGCATCACCACAAGGTTGATGCACAAGAAGATGCCGACGACGAAACAGGCCGGGATAAACCATGGGTGGTCGCGTACTTCGTCATAGTAATGCGGGTCGCCGATGTTGATCACGACCAGTGCCACAAGCGGGAAGGCGGACAGGAATTTGCCGGACCACTTGGCCTCGGCGGTGATCGCCTTGACCCGGCGGAACAGTCGAAAGCGGGCGCGGATCACCTTGGCCAGACCCATCAAGATCTCAGCAAGGTTACCACCCGATTGCTGCTGGATCGTCACGGCAACGGCGAGAAAGCGCAAATCCTGCATGTCGAGCCGTTCCGCCATCGCCTTGAGCGCTTCGCCAACGTCACGCCCAAATGCGGATTCGTCTGCGATCACGCCAAATTCCGAGGCCAGAGGGTCTTGCACCTCTTTGGCAACGATCTGAATGGCAGAACTGAACGGGTGGCCGACGCGCAGGGAGCGCACCATAAGTTCCACCGCGTCCGGCAGTTGTTCCTCGATCATGGACATCCGCTTGTTTGCTTTGGAGGACACCCAAAAGAACACGGCCCCGATGCCGATGCCCACGGACATCAGAATGCGTACGGGTGGTTCGGTTTCGGTGCCCACAGAGAGGCCGATAAAGGCCACAGCACTGAGGCCACCCATGATCATGATCAGCTGTTTTGGGGTAAAGGCGATTGCCGCCTTTTGCGCCTTGTCCGCCAGCAGGGAATAAAGCGGGATGGAACGTGCACCCATGTGCTGCTGCATTTCCTTGCGCAGCTGATCCAGCACTTCTTCGCGCCGCCCGCCTGACTTGTTCAGCATTTCGAGGCGGCGGTTGACCCGGTTGTTCAGGCTGATGGATTTGCCAAAAGCAACAAGATAGATTCCTTCGACGAGCACCAGCACGCCGATAAAGATTAACCCGTAGATAATTGGTTCTGCGCTCATTTTGCTCGGGTCCCTTATTCTGCCGCGATGGGTTCGTAGATGCTGGCGGGCAGGTCATATCCCCACATACGGAAGCGTTCGGAGTAGTGCGAACGCACGCCGGTGGCGGTGAAATGACCAATGATTTTGTTGTCGGGTGTGAGGCCGACACGTTGGAAGCGGAACACTTCCTGCATGGAGATCACGTCGCCTTCCATGCCCGTAATCTCGGTGATGGATGTCATGCGCCGCGAGCCGTCTTGCAGACGCGAGGCCTGCACGATCAGGTTCACAGCGGACGAGATTTGCGAGCGAACCGCTTTGAGCGGCATTTCGATGCCTGCCATCGCGATCATATTCTCCAAACGGGACACACCATCGCGCGCCGAGTTGGCGTGGATTGTGGTCATAGAACCGTCGTGACCCGTGTTCATGGCCTGGAGCATGTCAATGACTTCTTCGCCACGCGTCTCACCCACGATAATGCGGTCGGGACGCATCCGTAGCGCGTTTTTCAAACAGTCGCGCGGGGAAACCTCGCCTTTGCCTTCGACGTTTGGCGGGCGGCTTTCCATTCGGCCCACATGGGTCTGTTGCAGCTGGAGTTCGGCCGTATCCTCGATTGTCAGGATGCGTTCGTTGTTGTCGATGAACGAAGACAGCGCGTTGAGCGTTGTCGTTTTACCTGAACCGGTACCGCCCGAGACGATGACATTGAGGCGCGTGGCCACAGCCGCCTGAAGATAGGCGGCCATTTCTTCGGTAAAGGCGCCAAAGTTGACCAGATCGTCGATCCCCAGCTTGTCCTTTTTGAACTTACGAATGGAGACGAGTGAGCCATCCACCGCGATGGGGGGCACCATCGCGTTAAAACGTGAACCGTCTTGCAAACGGGCGTCAACATAAGGGTTGGATTCATCAACACGGCGCCCCACGGCGGACACGATCTTGTCGATGATGCGCAGCAGGTGGCGTTCGTCTTTGAACGTAATGTCGGTCAGTTCCAGCTTGCCCGCGCGTTCCACAAAAATCTGCTGGGGGCCGTTGACCAGAATATCGTTGACCGTCTCGTCCTTGAGCAGAGTTTCGAGGGGGCCAAGGCCCATCACTTCGTCAAACAGTTCCTGGTTAAGAACCTGCCGGTCCTCACGGTTCAGGATAATGTTCTTTTCCTGAAGAAATTCGCTGGAGATCGCCTGAATTTCCTGACGCAGGTCGTTCTCGGTCGCTGATTCAAGCGCCGAGAGATTGAGGTTGTCCAGCAGGACGCGGTGCAGTTCGAGTTTGATCTCGCCCATCCGCTCTTTTTTCTTGCGCTCTTTGTCCATGGGAACAACGGCGGCAACACTCGCATTGGCTTTGCGCGCAATCTTACTAGATGTGTCGGCCTTTGGCACTTCTTCCACTTTTGGGGCGGGTGCAGCGGCCTTGGCTGGTGCGTCTTTTTTGTATTTCGAAAACATCGAGAAACCCCCGGTTTAGCTGATCACGCCGCCTGGACGTGATCATCACTCAATTCATGGATGGACGCGGCCAGCTTGGCGATCTCGCGGCGCAGTGGATTCTTGGCGGCTGAAGAGGCCAAAGGCAGGCCGTGATCCGCGCTTTGCGTGATCGGCTTGCCGCCCTCCGGCAGTTGCACTTCGACAGCGATGTCGAGGCTTTCGGACAGACGCTTGACCCGCGCCTTGCCACCCAAATCGGTGAACTTGGGCGCGCGGTTGAGCACATAGCGCAGCTTTTCGATTGGCAGTTCTTCGGACTGCAGCGCGCGTTTGAAACGCAGCGTGTTCTGAGCCGAGCGCAAATCAAGTTCGAGCGTAACGAAATAGAGGTGCGCCGAGGACAGAACCGTTTCGGTCCATTGCACAAGAGTCGATGGCATGTCGATCACGACATAATCAAAGTGTGCACGCGCCATGTCGATCACGCGGGTAATGTCGTCGGGCGTGATCAGATCCAAAGGAATCATGTCTGCGGGTGCTGTGAGAACTTGCAGCTTTTCCTCAAAAGTCAGAAGCGACTGGCCAAAGATTTCTTCGTCCATGGCTTCGGTGTCCGACAGCATTTCGAACACAGCCTCGCGGCGGGGCAGGTCCAGAAAGGTTGATGCAGAGCCAAACTGGAGATCAAAGTCCAACAGACACACATTGGGTGTCTCATTTGGATTGAGCAGGGCCAGTTCCCACGCAAGGTTCACCGCAAGCGTGGTTGATCCTGTGCCACCGGCGACGCCGTGGGCGACAAAGACAGCGCCCTCTTTGTTGACACCGGTTTTTAGTTGCGCTGTGCGATCCGTTTCGACGGGAATTTGTGCAAGAGGCGCGCGCAAACGTTCGATTGCCATGTGCAATTCCCCCTCGGGCAGGGGATAGGGGACAAACTCGTCCGCGCCGTTGCGCAACAACTGGTGCAGCGAGGCGGGTGTGACGTCCTCTGCAATCAGGATGACTTTTATGTCGCGGGCTTTTGCGTGGCTGATGATCTCGCCCATCAGGACAAGGTTGTCTTCATCTGCATCATCGAGGGCCAGCGCGACGAACTCCATCGCTTCGGCTTCGGGCTGGTTGAAAAAGGCCAGCGCCTCGGCAAATCCCAGATCGCCCCACGCTTCGCCTAGAGCCTGTTCCATATCTTCGATCAGCAGATCGAAGTTCTGTACATCTCGGCTGATGGTACAGGCCACAATTGGCGCTGTCTCTGGTTGCGGCATAACACTGCTCATTGCCCACGTGTCCTTCAATTACGAAACAAAAGTCTGGGTCAAGCGGTGTTGCGCCCGACTGACTGATGCTCCTGAGCCCAATTTTCATTGGACATAGGTGTTCTTAGGAGGCTGTTGTCGCAGTCAATTCAGGCGAGATTTGGGCTAAAAAACTCCAATTGTTTGGTTTCTTGGAACGATAAGGCGCGCAGACAAGGATTGTCTGCGCGCCTAAGTTGAATACAAAAGGGTAGAGGTCTTACTGTTCGGTGCGCAAATCGGCTCCAGTGATACCGCTCAGCTGGCTCGGTGCCTCGGCCGACTTGATATAATCGCGATAGATGATCTGGGCGTACTTGCCGTCCAAAACAGAAGGATTGGATTTCACGAAACCCGACACTTCGGTCACTGTACGGCGATTGCGCCGTTCGCGCCCTTGCGTCACGATCAGTGGCTGCGTTTCACCGAAGGAGGCGACAGCCTCGAGCCGCGAACGATCAATGCCCTGAGTGGTGAGAAAACGAACGACTGCGTTTGCCCGAGCAAGGCCTAACCGCTTGTTATAGCCTGCAGAACCGACTGAGTCTGTGTGGCCGAAGACCTTGAAGCGAACCTCAGGGAACTGACGGATCCAGTTGGCCTGTTGGCGCAGCGCGTCTTGCGCCCCGCTGTCCAACTGAGATGAGTTGAACGAAAAGTTCACCGTTGTGATCACTTCGGATGCGAAACGATTGGCCAGATCGAATGTATAGCCCTCTTCGCCAGTCATGATCAGTGTGTTGCTGGCAGTGGCGTTCCCAAATTGGCCGGTGTCGACCAATGATCCGGCTTCACGATAGAACTGTGTGTAGACCGGGTCTTGAGACGCGCCGCATGCCGATAACGCCAGACTGCTTGTCAATGCGACAGTGATGATCGGTTTCATAGCGCCCTGTCCTTAATCTAACACGTAGCCATATGAGCCAGAGAAGTCCTGTTTGGCAACCTCGCCTGCGGCACCTGTTTTGGGGACGCGTGATCCGGCGGCCGTGCGGCCATAAAGGAACAAGTCAGCTTCGCTGGGGGGTTTGATGCGATCGGTGGGCAGCGCCAGAATGTCGCCCCGGACAGGGGACACCAGATGCGCCGTGATGATAATCACAAGTTCAGTCTGGTTGCGCTGGTAATCTGCAGAGCGGAACAGTGTGCCAAGGATCGGAACATCGCCAATCCAGGGCAGCTGAGTGGAGTTGTCGACAAAGTTGTCTTCCAAAAGTCCAGCAATTGCAAAGCTTTCGCCGTCACGCATCTCGACCGTGGTCGATGTTTCGCGGCGTGAGAAGGCGTCGATTTCAAACCCGTCAACCTCAAACCCGTTTGTGGGATCGATGGCTGATACCGCCGCTTCAAGTTCGAGGTTGATCAGATCGCCGTCCACAACCCGAGGGATAAAGTTCAATTCGATCCCGAAAGGTTTGAATTCGATGGTGATCACACCGTTATCTTGGCTGACGGGGACGGGATATTCGCCACCCGCAAGGAATTTGGCCTCTTGCCCGGACAAAGCCACCAGATTGGGCTCTGCGAGAGTGCGCACAACACCTTTTGCTTCGAGCGCTTCGATCAGAAGCCCGATTTGAGTGCTGCCCCAATTCCAGCCAAACAGGATGGCACCCGCGTTATCATTTGAGAGTGGGGTATTGCCACCAAGAGCGTTGGCCGTTCCAAGAGCACCGACATTGGTGCCGCTGCCGCCAGAAATGCCGACATCACCACCAGATGCTGTACCACCTATGGCCCAAGAGGAGCTGAGCGACTTGGAAACAGAGCGGTTCATCTCTGCAAAGCGCACTTTGAGCATCACCTGCTGTACGCCACCGACGCTCATCAGGTTGGAAACGCGGCCTTCGGCGTAACGTTCGGCCAGATCAAGCGCGCGTTGAAGGCGTGCAGTGGACGATACCACTCCGGACAACACGATGCCGTCATTTGCGGTGCGTACTTCGATCTTTTCACCAGGAAGGATCTGGCGCAGCCGTTCTTTGAATTCTGAAATGTCCGCTGCGACCCGAACGTTCACGTTCGTGATCAGACGGCCGTTCGCATCAAGAAGGGTTAGCGTGGTCAGACCCGGCGTTTTCCCCAACACATATATAGTGCGGTCGCTGAGCGAGGAGATATCCGCAATGGCCGGGTTGGCAATGCTGAGTTCGGCGAAAGGTTCTTCGCTTTCGACGACAACGGCCCGGTTCATCGGGACATTCAGCGTTGCTTCGGTTTCTGTGCGCAAAACGCGAAGGTTTTCTGCTTGTGCTGCAGAAATCGCCATCGGGCTGATCGCAAGAGACAACCCAAGAAGGGTCGCTTTGAAAATTCCGTCAATGTACATGTGACCTGCCTTTTTGATCACGCCTCGGTGTCGGGTCTTATTGCCCGCGTGTATAACGGGTCGTTTGCCCGCTTATTGGAGGCACCATGCGGCAGTTTGCTTTTTATTGCAAGAATCAATGGGTTCAAGCCGGGCGTTTATGTGGATAACTGGCAACAGGCCACACAAACAAAAGGGGCGCCTCCAGTGGAGGCACCCCTTTAAGTTGTTGATTTTTAGAGATCAGTTTGTACAGGGGATCGGGATTTCGACCACATCAGCGCCGCGCCGCGTGCGGATTGTGCAGCTCTTTTCCTTGGCCACCTCTGCCTTTACTTCCTGCGTAGCGATGCCCAGAAGCGAGCGCTGGTCGACTTCGATCGCGCCTGCAACTGTGTCATCTTCGGCACCCACAAGCGACAGAGACAGGCGGCCGCTCGACTGAGCCTGCGCCAGTTTGGCTACCTGAGCGGGCGCAATAGCAACAGTAACAGTTTGTGCAATGATGGCCCCATCTAGATCACCAGCTGCGTTTTGGTCGATTGCGATCAGCTTGACGCCCGGTTCGATCAACTTGGTCACTTCACCGCGGTCCGCGCTGAGCGCCTGATCAACCCGGCCGGTCCAGTAAACATCGACTCGGTCACCAGGACGCAAAAAGCCGGATACACCGGAAGCCACGTCCACTTTGATCGCAAACGCGCGCATGCCGCGTTCCAGTCGGGACGTCAGCCCAGCCTCTTCGCCCGGCTGCGTGACTTTGACTTCGAGGACAGCTTCGTCTTTTTCCATTGTGCGCAGCACCACGCGGGCTGCTGTCACACCTTCGGCAAAGATCGGGTTGTCTTCGGTAAAGGCGCCTTCGGGAATTGCATTTTCGGGCCAATCCACGGTGCGCACGTCTTCCATCGTGAGCGCTTCACCATATTTCAGGGGGCGGTCCGCGACATAAACGGGAATCGTTGGGACAATTTTCTCGCGTTGGGCCCGTTCTTTGGCCAGTGCGGTCTGATATTGTCCGATGTAATTTTTGGCCATGTATACAGCACCACCCGCAAGGGCGATCCCGGCCAACAAGACCAATCCGAAAACCATTCGCATTTTTGCTACCTCATGATTGGGTCCACGATCTCCGGAACGGAGAGAACCTCTTAGAAGAAACAGTGGCGCCAGAATGTGGCATTTTTCGGGAAAGGGCAGGGTGTCGATGTGGCGTTTTGCAATGTCCCTTCGCAAAGGACAAAAAACCCCGAGCTGTGCACGGGGGAATTCGCAAAAAATGTATGCTGCAGCGGGGTGGCAAAGTGCGACGCCCCAAGGTTGTCTTCAATGAACTGCATGAGGCTCGTCGGCGTCCGGCAGTCTTTGCGACGATTTTAGAATTCAAAGTCGGTCATAAAGGCTTCTGTACCAGCTGATACTCCGGCGGAGCCATCAATGAGTACCGCCACAATACCTGCCGCCAACGCGACAACTGCTGCAGTCAGTACAACCCAGTCGACGGTGACTGCGCCAGCTTCTTCGCGGGAAAATTTCTTCATAAATCGGGTCATAACTGGACACCTTTCAAACGCATAACACTAGTGGCAGAGTGCACAAAGGGGCCGCGTCCGGAAACGGTCGCGGCCCCCCGTGTAAGAATAACCGTCAGGTCAGACCAACTTAGTTAGGGTCTTGAGCCTGCAGGAATGTGTCGGTGTCAGCTGTCAGCTCAGCCGCGCCAGTTTCGATCGACGTGTAAGCTGCAACGGCCAGGCCAACAACAGCGGCTGTCAGAACAACCCAGTCAACTGTTACGGCGCCGTCTTCGTCTTTACGGAAGTTTTTGATAAAGTTCATCATTGTAGTGTCCCTCCAAAGGATCAGTAGATTTACATTAACCTCGCCGTCCTTTGTGAGCCGCTCTCTCTCATTGGCTCTGTCCGACTTGGTATGCCGTTATATAGACGTTGGATTGGGGCACGAATTTGGCGGCATATTGAGCATTTCACGTCTGCTAGAATAAAGTTGTAAGATTTTTGTTAGTGCGCTGAATTGTATGAGTTTTTTTCTAACAAAAGAGTTTGTTGATGTTTGATTTACCAAATGGGCGTGGCAAATAAGGCAAACTGGCCATATTTGACGTGGACAAAGCTGGTTTGAGTGCGGGTTTTTTGCGATATTGGCGTCAATACGGTCGAAGAACCGAACCCTTGAGGCGAACCAGTATGATAAGATCTGTGATTTGCGCGGCCTTTTTGGCTGCAAGCCTTTGCGTTTACCCTGTTGGCGCTGACGAACCCCCTGCATTCAAGCAATTCTCAGCCAAACGGGTCAAACCCCCCAGCGCCGGGACGAAAAAGCGGATTACGATTCAGATTGATCCGGCCGAAGTGGCCGCAGCGGCTGTCCCGAAACCGGAACCCAAGCAACCTGACGCAAAGCCACGCTTGTCCCGCTTTGACTGGTTCTGGGAGGATATATCCCCTGATATGGCGGACTCCGGTCCAGGGCGTCTGGATTTGGCGATGCGTGCCCTTGCACGCGCAGAGGCCCCTGTGCCGGTGCCACGTTTGCAACAGATACAGGCGCTGGCACAGGCGCAGGGCATAGACATCCTTAAGGCAACCATAGGAACAGAAGTGTCCCCAGCGCTTGTTCTGGCCGTGATGATGGTGGAATCAGGCGGCAAACCGGATGCCAAGAGCGGGGCAGGGGCAGAAGGGTTGATGCAGTTGATGCCAGCCACTGCCGATCGTTTTGGAGTGGGTGACAGTTTTGAGCCAGCCCAGAACATTGAGGGCGGTGTCAAATATCTGGATTGGCTCATGGGGCATTTTGATCGCGACCCGGTGCTGGTACTGGCCGGATATAATGCAGGTGAGGGCGCTGTGCGCAAACATCAAGGCGTGCCCCCGTATTCCGAGACGCGCGATTATGTACCTAAGGTGCTGGCAACGTTTCAATTGGCACGCGGCTTGTGCATCACGCCCCCTGTTCTTGTCACGGATGGTTGCGTGTTTGCCGCGATGAACTGACGAGGGCGGAAAACCTAAGGGTATTGCGATCTGGACTTCGAATTCCGAAAACGTCCCAAGCCAGACGTTAAACAGGTCTCTCCATTCGAGATGCTTGCGTCACTGGCTGTTCACAAACGAACAAAGCGGCACGATTGTCCATTCTTCAGCCCGCGCAACTGAAACCATCCGTTCCACCAGAGCAAGCTCAGCGCCAGTGGCGCGCAGCGCATCTTGCACACCCGTGTGATCGGATATTCGGCGCTGCGGCGACAATATAGAGTATGGGAATTCCGGCTCTGACCCCAAGTGGATCAGGAAAGGACGGCCATTTGCATCGCCGCCTTCGCGCTGAATGTCGAACGTTGGTACTCAGACCAGTGTGGCTTGGGTCGCTGCTCGCAGTTCTTCTTCACTCACGCCTTCGGCGGTTTCAACGATGCGCAAGCCTCCCTCGACAACGTCAAGGACGCCGAGATTGGTGATGATGCGATCCACCACGGCCTTGCCCGTCAGCGGCAGGGTGCATTCGCGCAGCACTTTGCTGTCGCCATGCTTGTTGGTGTGGTCCATTACAACCACCACACGACCCACGCCTGCGACGAGGTCCATTGCACCACCCATGCCTTTGACCAGCTTGCCGGGGATCATCCAGTTGGCAAGATCGCCGTTCTCAGCCACTTCCATGGCGCCAAGGATCGCCATCGCGATTTTGCCACCGCGGATCATGCCAAAGCTTTGCGCGCTGTCGAAATAGGCGGTCTGGGGCAGTTCAGTGATGGTCTGCTTGCCCGCGTTGATCAGGTCTGCGTCCTCATCTCCTTCGATCGGAAAGGGGCCCATGCCCAGCATACCGTTTTCAGATTGCAGTGTGACCTCAATCCCTTCGGGAATGTAGTTGGACACCAGCGTCGGAATGCCGATCCCCAGATTGACGTACCAGCCGTCTTCGAGTTCCTGCGCCGCACGCGCCGCCATTTGGTTGCGATCCCAAGGCATGTGTTTTCCTTTATCCGTCGAGAAGTGTCGCGCCCGAGGGCACGTCTATTGTGATGAAATTGCCTGCAACACCGGAGCTCTGATGGAGAAGGTGATTTGTGATATCTGGCATGGCCCCGCTCTTCTAACTTAGGCTGCGCGAGTGGTGCGTTGTTCAATGCGTTTTTCGTGTTCGCCTTGGATCACGCGGTGCACATAGATACCGGGCAGGTGGATCGTATCTGGATCAAGTGATCCTGTCGGTACAATCTCTTCCACCTCTGCCACGCATATTTTGCCGCACATTGCGGCAGGCGGGTTAAAGTTGCGCGCTGTCTTGCGGAACACGAGGTTGCCGGTTGCATCCGCTTTCCATGCCTTGACGATGGCAAGATCGGCAAACAGACCGGTTTCCATAATATAAGTTTCCGGAGCGCCGTCGGGGCCAGTCGGGAAGTCCTTGTGTTCTTTGCCATCCGCGATGACGGTGCCGACGCCCGTCTTGGTATAGAACCCCGGGATTCCGCAGCCTGCTGCACGCATCCGCTCGGCCAGTGTGCCTTGGGGGTTAAATTCCAGTTCCAACTCGCCTGACAGGTACTGGCGCATGAATTCGGCATTCTCGCCCACATAGGACGAGATCATCTTTTTGACCTGGCGGGTCTGAAGCAGGATGCCGATCCCAAAATCATCGACCCCCGCATTGTTCGACGCAAAGGTCAGGTCTTTGGTGCCAGCATCCTTGATCGCATCCAGCAGCAGTTCGGGTATGCCGCACAGGCCAAACCCGCCGGCAGCAATAAACATGCCGTCAAACAGCACACCTTCGAGGGCATCCGCCGCCGAACCATAAATCTTTTTCATCTGTGTCCCCTCAAAGCCCTCTTGTCAGAGCATGACGTTCGCGCCGCAAAAGATTGCCGCCGCCCCTATGCAAAGTCAACGCAATCTGCGTGTGTGCTGTTCCATACCGCAGCGTCGCAAGAAGGGCCATAATTCAAGACGCTTTTTTGGCCACCCGTTTCTTACTGGGTGCCTTTTTTTTGGCCGCTGGCTTCTTTTTTGTGGTCTTTTTCTTGGCAGGCGCTTTTTCGGAAATCAGCTGCACAGCCATGTCCATTGTGACGTCTTCGGGCTCGGTTCCCTTGGGAATGGTGGCGTTCACCTTACCCCATTTGACGTAGGGCCCGTACTTGCCCTTCATCACAGATACCGGTCCCCCTTCGTCGGGGTGTTCGCCAAGTTCGTGCAGAGGTTTGGCGGCCGCGCCGCGCCCGCCACGGCTGGCCAGTTTTTCGGCCAGCAGTTGCACTGCTCGGTTCATACCCACGGTCCAGACCTCGTCGATGCCTTCGAGGTTGGCATTGGTGCCCCCGCGATCTGACGTGCTTTCGGCGTGTTTGATGTAAGGCCCATAGCGCCCGATATTGGCCCAGACCATCACACCATCCTCTGGGTGGGGCCCGATTTCACGGGGCAGGGACAGGAGCATCACGGCCCGCTCCAACTCCAGCTCTTCTGGTGCCCAGTCTTTGGGAATGGACTGGCGAGGAGGTTTTTTGTTCTCTTCAGTCACAGGCCCACGCTGGACGTAGGGTCCAAAGCGGCCCTTGAACACGCGGATTTCGTCGCCGGCGTCTTCGCCCAGCAACTTGCCCTCTGGGGGAATGGCGCTGGCTTCTGCTTCGGGGTCTGGTGGACCAAACGGGCGGGTATAACGGCATTCTGGATAGTTGGAGCAACCGATGAAGGCCCCGCCAGAACGTGCGGTGCGCATGCTAAGCCGTCCAGCGCCGCAATTGGGGCAAAGGCGCGGATCGCTGCCGTCTTCCATGGGCGGGAACAGGTGAGGTTCCAGCACGTCGTTAATCTTTTCGAGCACCTCGGTGATGCGCAATTCGGACGTTTCAGCAATCGCCGCACTGAAATCGGTCCAGAAGCGGCCCAACACATCTTTATAGTCGCGATCGCCTGCGCTGACGTCGTCCAGCTGTTCTTCTAGGTCAGCGGTAAAGTCGTAGCCCACGTAGCGGCGGAAGTAGTTTTCGAGGAAGGCGATCACCAAACGCCCCTTGTCCTCGGGGATCAGGCGATTGCGGTCTTTGCGCACATAGCCGCGGTCCTGAATGGTGGTCACGATGCTGGCATAGGTGGATGGGCGGCCGATGCCCAACTCTTCCATGCGTTTCACCAAGGTCGCCTCGGTATAGCGGGGCGGGGGCTGGGTGAAATGCTGTTCGGGGGTGACGCCACGCTTGTCTGCAGCTTCGCCTTGACTCAGTTGCGGCAAGCGCTTGTCGTCATCATCTACGACCTCGTCATCGCGCCCCTCTTCGTAGACGCGCAGAAAGCCATCAAAGAGAATAACCTGACCCGTGGCACGCAGGCCAACCTGGCCGTCGTCGCTGCCGATTTCGACCGTGGTGCGTTCAAGACGCGCCCCTTCCATTTGACAGGCGAGGGTGCGCTTCCAGATCAGATCATAGAGTTTGCGTTGGTCCGCATCCATGATGTTCAGCGCGTCGGCATCCTTGGCCATGTCGGTGGGGCGGATGCATTCGTGGGCTTCCTGAGCGTTCTTGGCCTTGTTTTTGTAGATGCGGGGTTTGTCTGGAACATAGTCGGCACCGTAACGATCCTTGATCGCATCGCGCGCCATCGTCACGGCCTCTGGCGCCATGTCGATACCGTCGGTTCGCATATAAGTAATGTAGCCCGCCTCATACAGCCGCTGGGCTGTGCTCATCGCGGCCCGTGCACCCATGCCGAACTTGCGGCTGGCCTCTTGTTGCAGGGTCGAGGTCATGAAGGGGGCGGAGGGGTTGCGGGAGGCCGGTTTGGCCTCGACTGATTGGATTTTAAGCGCGCGGGAGGTGATGGCTTGCACCGCCATCTCAGCCTGTGTTTGGTTTTCGAGATCAAAGCGGTCGAGCTTTTTGCCTGCAAGGCTTGTGAGCCGCGCTTCGTATTCCTGTCCACGTGAACTCGCCAGCACAGCCTTGACCGACCAATATTCGCGGTTGCGGAACGCTTCGATTTCCATCTCACGCTCGGTGAGGATGCGCAGACAGACAGACTGGACACGGCCCGCAGATTTGGCGCCGGGCAACTTGCGCCACAACACGGGGCTCAGGTTAAAGCCTACAAGGTAGTCGAGCGCGCGGCGAGCAAGGTAGGCTTCAACCAGCGGCATGTCGACTTGGCGCGCATTGGCCATGGCTTCGGTCACTGCGGCCTTCGTGATGGCGTTGAACGTTACGCGGCTGACCGGCGTGTCTTTCTTGATCGACTTGCGCTTGGTTAGCGCCTCTTGGAGGTGCCAGCTGATCGCTTCACCTTCGCGGTCGGGGTCGGTTGCGAGGATCAGGGCGTTGTCGTCTTTGAGGGCGTCGGCAATTGCCTTCATGTGCTTTTTGGAGTCGCTGGCGACCTCCCACAACATCTCGAATCCGTTGTCAGGATCAACTGATCCGTCCTTGGGAGGCAGGTCACGCACGTGGCCATAACTGGCGAGAACCGTATAGTCGTCCCCCAGATACTTGTTGATTGTCTTGGCTTTAGCTGGGGATTCGACAACGACGACGGGCATTAAACGGATCTACCTCGGACGGGAAAAACTGCGTGCTCTATGGCCGCGCAAGATGTGGGGTGCAAGTGTGGAATGTCAATCGATGAGCGTTTCGTTCATCTAAATGGCGCGAGACAGAAGGCCACCGGGGGCGCGATTGATGCTGCCATCCAGCTCCAATTCGACCAGTGCCGGGGTAACACTGGAGGGGGGTGCACCAATGTCCCGGATCAGCTGATCTTCGGCCAGAGGAGAGGGGCCGAGGCGCGACAGGATCTGACTGTGGAGTGTGGCGGTTTCCTGCAATGTGCGGGTATCTTGGGGGCGTTCGGCGGGTGGTTGCAATGGCAACTGGGGCGTGAGCGGGGCGATGGGGGCTAGAGCCTCAAGAACATCGGCGGCGTCCCGCACCAAAGTGGCCCCGTCCCGGATCAGCATGTTGCAACCGGATGCGCGTGCATCCAGCGGGTTGCCCGGTACGGCCAGCACGTCACGCCCCAGATCAAGAGCGTCGCGCGCCGTGATCAGGCTGCCGGATTTTGCCGCCGCCTCGACCACAACAGTGGCTTGGGCAAGCCCAGATATCAGGCGATTGCGCGCCGGAAAATGACGCGCCATGGGTTGCAGGCCCATCGGCTGTTCGCTGATCCGCGCTCCCTTCAAGGCGATGTTGTGCGCCAGTTCGGCGTTTTCAGCGGGGTAAATCGTATCCACTCCACCGGCTTGCACGGCGACGGTACCGGTGGCGAGTGTCGCCAGATGCGCGGCCGCATCAATGCCGCGGGCAAGTCCGGACACAACGACATATCCCGCAGCCCCCAGATCACCGGCCAAACCGCGTGCCATCCGAGTGCCCAAAGACGAGGCGTTGCGCGCGCCCACCATTGCGATGGTGGGTTTGTTAAGTGAGCGGACATCGCCGATGACCCATAGAAAGGGTGGGGCATCTCGTAAATCGTTCAACATCTCGGGATAGTCTGGGCTGCCTTGCGCGATCAGATGCGCGCCTGCGGCACGGCCTGCTTTCAGCTCGGCATGTATCACACCTTCGGGACAAACGGTGTATTTCGCAACGCCCGCGGCGCGCGCCACCTCAGGCAGCGCGGCCAGCGCGTTTTGCGCGGTGCCGTGTTCAATCAGCAAACGTTGATACGTCGATATGCCAACCCGGCGAGAGCGCAACAGACGAAGACACGAGAACTGGTCATCTTCCGAGGTAGGTGGGAGTGGGGGGTGAGTGGAAGAAGGATGGGTATCCTTTTCAGTCATCCTTGGCTCCGTCCGTTGCTGTAAGTCTTATAGGTTCTGCAAGGTTAACAAGGGGTGAAGGGAACCCGTTCAATGAATGAAAAACATGTAGCGTATTGACTTTGTTAAATTATTTCGCGCCAAGACAGCGCTTGGCGGAGCAGGGAAAGAACGGGGTCCGCCCTTTGTCTTCCCCCAAAATGGCGAGGCGAACAGGCAGGATGTGGTGACCTGCGCCGCAAGGCCCGCGAGTTACGGCGAATCTCAGGCGGCCGAACCACCCACCGTCAGTCCACCAATCATCAAAGTCGGCTGGCCGACCCCAACAGGCACCCACTGTCCGGCCTTGCCGCAATTGCCCATGCCGGGATCAAGCGCCATGTCGTTCCCGATCGCGCGGATCTGTTTCAGCGCGGTTGCCCCGTCCCCGATCAGCGTGGCCCCTTTGACAGGCGCACCCACCACTCCGTTTTCAACGCGGTAGGCTTCGGTGCAGGAAAAGACGAACTTGCCGTTCGTGATGTCCACCTGTCCGCCGCCAAACCCGACAGCGTAAATGCCGTCCTTCAGGTCGGCCACGATGTCACCGGGGGCGACATCACCGCCCAGCATATAGGTATTGGTCATGCGCGGCATGGGCGCGTGGGCATAACTTTGGCGGCGCCCGTTGCCTGTGGCAGGCACGCCCATCAGGCGCGCGTTCTGTCGATCCTGCATATAGCCGACCAGTGCACCATCTTCGATCAACACGTTCTTGGCCGAAGGTGTGCCTTCGTCATCCACAGTGATCGACCCGCGTCGGTCGGGAATCGTGCCGTCGTCAAGAACGGTCACGCCGGGCGCTGCAATCTGCTGACCCATCAATCCTGCAAAGGCCGAGGTGCCCTTGCGGTTAAAATCCCCCTCAAGCCCATGCCCGATGGCCTCGTGCAACAGGATACCGGGCCAGCCGGGGCCCAAGACCACATCCATCACACCAGCAGGGGCAGGGACCGCATCGAGGTTGACCAAGGCGACGCGCAGCGCTTCGCGTGCTTTGGCCTGCCAGTCGGCGCGATCGATCAGACCGTCAAGGCCGACCCGCCCGCCGCCACCCGCACTGCCACTTTCGCGGCGGCCGTTGGTCTCAACAATGACCGAGATGTTGAGACGGCTCATCGGGCGCGCATCGCGCACAGTGTGGCCATCTGCACGCAAGATTTCGATCTCTTGCAGCGACGCAGCCAGCGATGCGGACACCTGAACAACACGCGAATCAAGGTCGCGCAGGTAGGCATCGACCTCCTTCAGGGTTTCAAGCTTGACTGGAAAGGTCGCCCCGGCGATGGGATCGTCTGCGGTATAGAGATGACGATTGGTCGCCTGCGGGGCATCTGCCATCGTACCGCCACCGTCACCAACAGCCAGACGCGCCGTATCTGCAGCACGGCGCAAAGCAGATTCGCTGATCTCAGTCGAATGGGCGTAGCCCGCGACCTCACCCCGGACGGCCCGCAGGCCAAACCCCTTGGCGGCATCATAGCTGGCCGTTTTCAAGCGTCCGTCGTCATAAACCAGTGCTTCGGAGCGGCGTTGTTCAAAGAACAACTCGCCATCATCGGCCCCTTTTGTGGCGGCGCGCAGCACATCCAGAGCTGTGTCACGGTCCACTTCTGTGTCCAGAGGGGCGAATGGGGCGTCTGTCATGGCATGCTCCTGCGCAGTTTGGGGTGGGAAAGAAACCCTGCAAGCGTCCGTTTGACGCGCCCCTTAAGTCTTTATCTTGTGACACAGATATGATTGTAAGTGTCATCAATACAACGGGGGGAAGGTGCGGTGCGCGTATTCGCCCTCTCGGCATCCCAAAGATCGCTCCAAAAAGATCAGGACGACGACATGAAAAAGCTTTTCTCGATATCGGGCTTGTGTGCCGCTATGGCCGCTGCCCCCGCTTGGGCCCAGGACGGGCTCGAAGTGATTGGCCGCCCAGTGGACGGCGCCATGGGCTTTCAGCCTGCTGCCACCGAAGTGGCGCGCCGCCTGCAATGGCTGGATGGTATGATCCTGGTCATTATTACGGCGATTACACTTTTCGTCACGGCTTTGTTGGCTTGGGTGGTTATCCGCTACAGCCGCAAGCGCAACCCTGAGGCTGCGACCTTTACCCACCACACACCCATTGAGATTGCATGGACCACTATTCCAATTGTGATTCTTGTGTTCATCGGCGCGTTTTCCTTGCCCACGCTGTTCCATCAGCAAGAGATTCCTGAGGCGGACATCACAATCAAGGCGACCGGATACCAGTGGTTCTGGGGCTATGAGTATGTAGACGAAGGCTTTGGCTTTGACGCCTACATGATCGGTGCACCGGCCACAGGCGGGGACAACTCCCTGACGCCCGAAACCGAAGCTGCACTGGTTGAAGCTGGCTATGCCCGCGAGGATTTCCTGCTCGCCACGGACAACGCTATGGTCATCCCAGTCGGAAAAACCATCGTTGTACAAGTGACCGGAGCAGACGTGATCCACGCCTGGACCATCCCGGCCTTTGGTGTGAAGCAGGACGCCGTGCCTGGCCGTCTCGCCGAGCTGTGGTTTGAGGCGGAAAAGGAAGGCATCTATTTCGGGCAGTGTTCCGAGCTGTGCGGTATCGCCCACGCCTACATGCCAATCACCGTCAAAGTGGTGAGCGAAGAGGCCTACGCCGCATGGCTGGCCGACGCAAAGGCAGAATTTGCAGGCACCCCAAAGGCGTTGACTGTCGCTTCCAACTAAACGCGTAAGGCGGGGGTTTTCTCCGCCCTACATCGCTGCTGAACCGCAAGGGTGCCGATGACCGACATAAGCTACCAATCCCAGCCGCAAGAGGTCGAGGCATCTTTGGGTGACTATTTCGCCCTGTTGAAGCCCCGCGTGATGCAGTTGGTGGTCTTTACGGCCGTTGTCGGTCTGTTGGCGGCACCCGTGCAGGTGCATCCTGTCATTGCAGTCGCTTCTATTTTGTTCGTGGCCATCGGGGCAGGGGCATCCGGTGCGCTGAACATGTGGTGGGATGCGGACATTGACGGCGTGATGCGCCGCACGTCTAAACGTCCAATTCCGGCGGGCAAAGTCACTCCGGATGAAGCAAAGGTTTTTGGCTTTGCCCTCTCCGGCATGTCGGTAATGATGCTGGCGCTCAGTGCGAACCTGCTGGCCGCTGCGCTGTTGGCCTTCACCATCTTTTTCTACGTCGTGATCTATTCGATGTGGCTCAAACGCCTGACGCCGCAAAACATCGTGATTGGTGGCGCGGCGGGCGCGTTCCCACCCGTGATCGGTTGGGTGATCGCAACAGGGTCCATGTCGCTTGAGCCATGGCTGATGTTTGCTCTGATCTTTATGTGGACTCCGCCCCATTTCTGGGCGCTGGCATTGTTCATGAAGTCTGACTACGACGACGCTGGCGTGCCGATGCTGACGGTGACCCACGGGCGCAAATCAACCCGCAAACATATCCTCGCTTACACCATTCCGCTGGTTGTTCTGGCGGTCGGCACCGCGTTTACGTCCATCGGTGGCCCCGTTTACCTGGTTGTGGCCCTTGTACTGAACGCGCTGTTCCTCAAAGGGGCCTACGACATCTGGCGCCGGGACGAGGCGCAAGCAGAGGCGGACGATTACAAGGTCGAGAAATCCGTGTTCCGCCTGTCTCTTTGGTACCTGTTCCTGCATTTCGGTGCGATCCTGGTTGAGGCATTGCTGCCCGCCGCATGGGGGATCTGGGCATGAGCATCCGAGCCGAGCACGAAATCCACCAGCGCCGCAAGGGTCGCAATATCGGCGTTGGGCTGATGTTGGCCGCCTTCGTGGTGCTGATACTTGCGCTGACCTTTGTGAAGATCACTGGCGGCGATTTCGAGATGCCCCGGATCGAGGAAGGGCAGTGATGCGTTTGTCTGGTCCTGCAAAGACGGTTGTCCAAACCCTCAGCCTTGTTGTGTTCATGGGCGGCCTTGCTTGGGCATCCGTGCCGTTTTACGACTGGTTCTGCCGGGTTACTGGATTTGGCGGCACCACGGGTGTTAGTGAAGTTGCCACCGATGAGATTCTTGAGCAAACCATAAAGGTGCGATTTGACGCGTCGCTTGAGCGTAGCATGCCGTGGGAGTTCAAACCTGTCGTGCGCGAGATGGAGTTGCGGATTGGCGAGACCGGGCTGGCCTTTTATGAGGCTTACAACCCCACGGACCGCCCCATTGCCGGTTCAGCCAGCTACAACGTGGCCCCGTATGAGGCTGGCGGGTTCTTTTCAAAAATCGACTGTTTCTGCTTTGAAGAGCAGGTTCTGGCGCCGGGCGAACGCGTCCAGATGCCTGTTACTTTTTACGTCGATCCAGAAATTGTCACCGATCGGGACGCAAAATACGTGCACTCGATCACACTCAGCTATACGTTTTACCAAATCGACCTGCCCGAAGGCTATGCAGCTGTGGAACAGGCCAACGATACAAATCTGAACTAAGGGACGGGACACATGGCCCACGCAAAAGATCACGACTATCACATCCTATCGCCATCAACGTGGCCTTTGCTTGGCGCAATGGCCGGTTTTGCAATGTTGTTTGGTGCCGTCCTTTGGATGCACGATGTCACACCGTTCCTGTTTCTGGCCGGGTTCGTCGCGGTGCTCTATGTCATGTTCGGCTGGTGGACTGACGTCGTAGCAGAAAGCCGGATCGGAGATCACACGCCTGTCGTGCGTATCGGTCTGCGCTACGGATTTATCCTGTTCATCATGTCCGAGGTCATGTTCTTTGCCGCTTGGTTCTGGGCCTTTTTCAAAGACGCTATCTATCCGATGAGCGAATATGTGGGCACCACATATGTCCGCCCCGAAATCTACCATGTGGATGCGTTCCACCTCCCGCTGATCAACACGTTGATCCTGCTGCTTTCGGGTTGTGCTGTCACCTGGGCGCACCACGCGCTTGTGCACGGCGGTCAACGCAAAGATGTGATCAACGGTTTGGCCATTTCGGTTGTACTGGGTGTCGCATTCACCTGCCTGCAGGCCTACGAATATTCCTACCTGCTTTATAAAGGCTGGGAATTCGGCAACGACACGTTCTTCTCTGCTTTCTTCATGGCGACTGGGTTTCACGGGGCGCACGTGATCATCGGCACGATTTTCTTGTTCGTGTGCTTGTTGCGCGCGATGAAGGGTCACTTCACCGCTGAAAAGCACATCGGTTTTGAAGCTGCCGCATGGTATTGGCACTTCGTGGATGTTGTTTGGCTGTTCCTGTTTCTGGCCGTCTACATCTGGGGCGTGGCGCAGATGCCGGGCACCCATTAAGCCGCAATCACACTTGGCACAGATAAAGCGCGCGGGTTCCGCGCGCTTTTCACGTTGAACGGGGACACGCAGCCAATGGGGCGCCTCTGGTTTCTTTTGACAATCGGGTTGATCGGAACGGTCATTCTGGTCAGCCTTGGCGTTTGGCAAGTCCAGCGTCTGGCGTGGAAACAGGGCATGCTGGCCCGCATTGAGGCGCAGATCAGTGCGGACCCTGTGCCACTGGCTGAGGCGCTTGATCCGGAATTCCGTCGCTATGCCCCGGTCGAGATCACCGGCCGGTTCGGGCAGTCGCATATCCGCATGCTCGCTTCGCGCAAGACGACAGGCGCCGTTTACCGCATTATTCGCCCGTTCCGTACAGATGACGGGGCATCCATTCTGATTGATACAGGCTGGCAAGTGCAGGCGCGTGACGTGGTGGATGCACCGCAGACGCGCCTCACGCTCACTGGGAATCTGGACGCTCCGCAAGAGGCGGACGGGTTTACGCCGGACCCGGACACCAAAGGCAACATCTGGTTTGCCCGTGATGTGCCTGCCATGGCCGCGGCGCTTGGCACCGATCCGGTGCTGGTTGTCCTGCGTGATGCGCCGGAAACAGACCTTGGCGTGACGCCCTGGCCTGTAGACAGTGCTGGCATTCCCAACGATCACCTGCAATACGCCATCACCTGGTTTTCGCTGGCCGTCATCTGGGTGGGCATGACCTTGTATTTCCTGCGGCGCACCCGCCGCCCCGTCGCGAAAGGCTAAGTGCGATGCAATACATCTCGACCCGGGGACAAGCCCCAAGCTTGACCTTTGAGGACACTATGCTGACTGGCCTTGCCCGCGATGGTGGCCTTTATGTGCCAGAGACAATTCCCCAGATGGACGCCCACACCATCGCCGCCATGGCTGGGCAAAGCTACGAAGAGATTGCCTATACCGTGATGCGTCCCTTCGTCGGCGACACCTTCACCGATGCCGAGTTCCGGGGCTGCATCAACCGTGCCTATGCGGGTTTTGGACACGCCGCGCGCGCGCCGCTTGTGCAACTGGATCAGGGACATTTCTTGCTCGAACTTTTCCACGGGCCGACTTTGGCGTTCAAAGACTTTGCAATGCAGCTGATCGGCCAACTGTTCCAGACGGCCCTTGCCCGTCGCGGCGAACGGGTGACGATTGTGGGCGCGACCTCGGGCGACACCGGGTCGGCCGCGATTGAGGCCTTCCGGGGCCTCGACAATGTAGATGTGTTCATCCTTTACCCGCACAATCGCGTGAGTGAAGTGCAGCGCCGCCAAATGACGACACCTGTTGAGGCGAATGTTCATGCGTTGGCGCTGGACGGGGACTTTGACGATTGTCAGGCCCGCCTCAAGGACATGTTCAACGATTTTGAATTCCGCGATGGTGTGAAGCTGGCCGGGGTCAATTCGATCAATTGGGCGCGGGTGCTTGCGCAGGTGGTATATTACTTCTCGGCCGCTGCATCGCTTGGCGCGCCAACACGCAAGGTCAGCTTTACAGTTCCAACGGGCAATTTCGGCGACATCTTTGCCGGATACATTGCCAAGCGCATGGGCCTGCCTATCGATCGGCTGGTCGTTGCGACCAACCAGAACGACATCCTGCACCGTGCCTTGTCAGGGCAGGGGTATCACAAAGGCGATACGATCCCCTCAATCAGCCCGTCCATGGACATTCAGGTCAGCTCCAACTTTGAGCGTGCGCTGTTTGACGCCTATGGGCGCGATGGCGGGGCAGTGGCGCAGTTGATGGATGAGCTTAAGGCAGGTGGGTTCGAGGTAAGCCAAGGAGCGATGCAGGCCTTGCAGGATCATTTTGAGTCCGGGCGTGCATCCGAGGGCGAGACAAGCCAAGCGATCACCCGCACGCTGGCGGACACGGGCGAGTTATTGTGCCCGCATTCCGCAGTAGGGGGCCACGTGGCCGCTAATCACATCGAGCCTGGCACACCAATGGTCACGCTTGCCACCGCGCATCCAGCCAAGTTCCCGGATGCGGTCGAGGCGGCGACGGGCATACGCCCCCCTCTTCCCCCCCGCATGGCAGACCTGTATGAGCGTCCAGAACGGCTGACCCGGGTGCCCAATGACCTTGAGGCACTCAAGGCCCATATCAAGGAACACCGCGCGAAATGAGATCACTGAATTGAGCACGCAGACACATACCCTGTCCAACGGGTTCCGCATCGTTACTGAGAATATGCCCGGCCTCGCCTCGGCCTCTATCGGCATCTGGGTGGGTGCAGGTGCACGGCATGAAGCGCCCGATCAGAACGGCATCGCGCATTTTCTGGAGCATATGGCGTTTAAGGGCACGCAAAAGCGGACGGCTCTGCAAATCGCCGAAGCCATTGAGGACGTTGGGGGTTATATCAACGCCTATACCAGCCGCGAAGTGACGGCCTATTACGTCCGCGTTCTGGAAAACGATGTACCATTGGCGCTGGACGTGCTGTCGGATATTCTGCTCAACCCCGTCTTTGACGAAGGTGAGATTGAGGTCGAGCGTGGCGTGATCCTGCAAGAAATCGGGCAGGCACTCGATACGCCTGACGATGTGATCTTTGACTGGCTGCAAGAGCAGGCCTATCCCGAACAACCCCTTGGTCGCACGATCCTTGGACCAAGCGAACGTGTTTCGGCCTTTGATCGCTCTGATCTGTCCCGCTTTGTTGGTCAGCACTATGGGCCCGAACAGATGATCCTGTCCGCAGCAGGAGCCGTCGATCACGACGCCCTTGTGCGTATGGCCGAAGAGGCCTTTGGCCACCTACCGCGTTGCCCATTGCTGATCGCGGATACGGCGCGCTTTGCGGGTGGTGAGGTTCGTCAGGGAAAATCGCTGGAACAAGCCCATTTCGCTCTGGCCTTTGAGTCTCCGGGCTATAGGGATGACGCGATTTACACGGCTCAAGTCTATGCCAGTGCGCTCGGGGGCGGCATGTCTTCGCGGCTGTTTCAGGAAATCCGCGAGAACCGGGGGCTGTGCTACACGATCTTCGCTCAGGCCGGGGCCTACGCGGACACCGGCATGACCACGATCTATGCAGGAACGTCGGCTGATCAGATTGCCGACCTTGCGACGATAACTGTGGACGAGATGAAGCGGGCGGCAGGTGATATCAGTCAGGCTGAGGTGGACCGTGCGCGTACACAAATGAAGGCGGGGCTGCTGATGGGGCTTGAAAGCCCATCCAATCGCGCCGAACGTCTCGCCCGCCTTGTGCAGATATGGGACCGGGTACCGCCCCTGAGTGAAAGCGTGGCGTTGATTGATGCGATCACCGTGCGGGATGTGCGCGACTTTGCCGAACAAATGGCATGTAAGGCACCGATGGCTATGGCGCTTTATGGCCCGGTGGACGCAGCCCCGAGCCGCGAAGCCCTAGAGGAGCGCCGCGCCGCCTGATGCTGCTAACTAAACGGAAATTGCAGATCGAGACCGAGCGCATGTCGCTGCGCCCGCCGTCTCATTCCGATTTCCGCGCTTGGACGTCGCTCAGGGTGGCAAGCGCCGATCATCTGATCCCTTGGGAGCCAAGTTGGGCCAACGATCACTTGACCCGCAAGGCCTTTACCAACCGCGTCTATTGGGCTCAGCGATCCGTGTCAGCGGGGACGGCCTTGCCGCTGTTTTTGTTCCGACGCAAGGATGACGCGCTGATGGGCGCGATCACGCTTGATAACATCCGTCGCGGCCCGGCACAGGCGGGCACCTTGGGGTATTGGACGGGGGTGAACTATGCCCGGCAAGGGTACATGCGCGAGGCGATTTTGGCCGTCGTGCACCATGCGTTCACGCGCCTTGACCTCAGCCGGATCGAAGCCGCCTGTCTGCCGGAAAACGCTGCCTCAAGGGCATTGCTGGAAACCTGCGGGTTCAAATATGAGGGCGTCGCCCAAAGCTATCTTCAGATTGATGGGCGCTGGCGGACGCATGTTCTTTACGCAAGTCTGCGTATGGATCGACGCGGACGGACCGAAGCGGGATAAATTCTGACACAGAATGTTACCAAGACTTTTTGAAAAAGTCTTTTTGCGCTCTAACGTTATTTTATGCGCTTCTTTGTGATCCTTCTTGCCCTTACGCTTGTGCCCGCAGCCATCGCCGCTCAGGACACACGCACACCTAGTCACTGCATCGCTCTGGCCAATGACATCGACGGGGCACAGTACGTCCACAAGGCCAGCTACAATGTCGATGTGGCCTCTGAAACGGTGCGCATTCACTACATCGCCCACGCCTCTTTCCTGATCCGGACGGCCGGAGGGCTTAACATGGTGACGGACTACACGGGCTTTACCGGGTCGGCTCCGATGATCCCGGATGTCGTGACCATGAACCACGCACACGAGACGCACTGGACCGCCTTTCCAGACCCGGCCATTCCGCATGTTTTGCCCGGATGGGGAGAGTTTAGACAGGGCATCGATCACCGTGTTGATCTGGGTGAGGTGCTGGTGCGTAATGTCTCGACGGACATCCGGTCGGAGTGGTCGGGCATTGAAGACAACGGAAATTCGATCTTTGTCTTTGAGGTGGCAGGCCTGTGCATCGGGCATCTGGGGCACTTGCATCACGAACCCAACGACGAACAATATGCGGCTATCGGGCGCCTCGACGTGGTCATGGCGGCGGTGGACGGGGGCAACACTGTGAGCCTACCCACCATGATGCGCATTATTGATCGCCTGCGCTCCTCCATCGTGATCCCGATGCATTGGTTCGGGGATTTCACGCTGAACCATTTCCTTGATGGGATGCGCGACACGTTTCAGGTGGTCGACGTGGGTGGTCCTGCACTGGACGTGTCGCTTGATCGGCTGCCAAGCAGGCCCACGATTATGGTGTTGCGCCCGGCATGGCTGACAGTACAACCTGAGTAGCCTTAGGTACTACGCCAAGGCAGGTGCCTCCACAGTCTCCAAAAGGGTACGGGTCATGCTGAATTCATTGACACCTGAACGCGCGGCGGATCTGCGCAACACCTTGCCTGCGGACAGGTTCGCTGAACCGGATGCGGGACATCTGCAAGAACCGCGGGGGCGTTATCACGGCACGGCGGGGTTGCTGGCACGCCCGCGCAGCGTCGAAGAAGTTGCTACATTGGTCCGCGCAGCGGCGGCGGCCTACGTGCCCGTCATTCCCTACGGTGGCGGCACCGGGTTGGTTGGCGGGCAGTTGGCGCCAGACGGACCTTTGCCGCTGATCCTGAGCCTTGATCGGATGACGGCCATCCGGGATGTGTTTCCAGACGAGAATGTCTTGGTGGCGGAAGCGGGTGCGGTACTGGCAGATGTGCAAACTGCGGCAAGCGATGCGGGCCGGCTTTTCCCTCTGTCGACGGCAGCCGAAGGATCTGCGCGCATTGGTGGCGTTCTGTCTACCAATGCCGGGGGGACGGCGGTTTTGCGCTATGGCAATGCACGCGATCTGTGCCTGGGGATCGAGGCCGTGCTGCCTTCGGGCGAAATCTATCGCGGGCTCAGTCGGCTGCGCAAAGACAACACCGGCTATGATCTGCGCAATCTTTTGGTCGGAGCCGAAGGAACGCTGGGCATCATCACTGCCGCGTCATTGAAATTGTTCGCCCAACCTCAGCATCGGGGTACGGCCCTTTTGCAAGTGACTTCGCCGCGTGCGGCGCTGTCCTTGCTGGCTATGGCGCGTGATCAGGTCGGGGAAAGTGTGACCGCCTTTGAACTGATCAACGGCCAAGGTTTTGCATTTCTGGCTGAGACGATGCCGCAGGTCCGAAATCCGTGGGAAGAGACGCCCGAGTGGAGCGTGCTGATCGAATTGGGGCTGTCAGGGGGGCTTTCGGCCGAGGCTGCACTTGAGCACCTGTTTGAAACGGCGCTTGAGGCGGGGTTGGTGGCTGATGGGATGATCGCCCAAAACGAGGGCCAGCGCACCGACTTCTGGACCATCCGCGAAAGCATCCCCGAGGCCAACCGGCGCATCGGGGCGATATCTTCGCATGATATGTCGCTGCCTCTTGGGGTGCTGGCGGATTTTATCGAAGAGGGTGGGGCGCGGCTCGCGGCTTTGGGTGATTTCCGGATCAATTGTTTTGGCCATGTTGGGGATGGAAACCTGCACTACAATGTCTTCCCACTGCTGGGGAAAAGCCGGGCGGACTATGGAAACAAAAAGGAACAGGTCTACAGGGTGCTGCATGATCTGGTCCATGAGATGGGTGGGTCGGTCAGCGCCGAGCATGGGATCGGGCGGCTGAAGGTCGACGATCTGGAGCGGTATGGAGACCCAACAAAACTGGCGACGATGCGTAGCATCAAGGGGGCTTTGGATCCGCTGGGTATCATGAACCCGGGAGCGGTTTTGCGCGCCTAGAGTGACGCTCTCTCAGCGCGTGTCCCACGCTGGGACAGGATGTCGCCTGTGCAAAATCAATGGGTTGCAGAGACAAGTTAAGAATCTGTTAGGAAATGGACGTGGACACGACCCGATGAAATGGCGCGCGTGCGCGGTTGATGGCACCGGGCAGTTGAGCCGTTGGTGGGATATACCGCGCGCCCGCGCTATTGCACGTTTCAGGGCTGCCACAAGAGAACTTACAGCAGCCCCGACGCAGTATTAGACGCGTTCAGACTTCAAGACGGCGCGCGGTCCCAGTGGTCTTAGTTCGATACAGGTGTCCACTCTTCAGTGGGATCGTACGCAGTCATCTCAGAGGCCAGTTCGAGGGTTTCTTCGCCCAGTATCGACTCGAGGATCACGCCGTTTTCCGACACCATGAAACTGTGCAGACCTGTTTCGCCATAGACTGCGGGAACGGCCAGCATGGCGTGCCCGCCCACCATGTTGCCATTGACGATGTAGCTCATGACGCCGCCCGGCGCGGCATCGGACTGTTCGGTCAGAACGCGGAAATAGTATCCAAAGAACGGCTCCGGTGGTTGATCGGATGTGCCGTCGTTATATCCCGTTGCTGACGCGCGGGCGAAGAGCTCACCCAGCAGCGTGTCTTCTTCGGGCCAAAACAAACCGTCTCTTGCTTCGGGCGAAGAAGAGATCACTTGTTGCGCGAATTCCATGACCCCGTCGCCATCCATGTCCGTCTGCCGGAAGTTGCGTTGGACATCGACATATGCGTCCAGAAGTTCAATGATTTCGAGCTCGTTTCCGCCAATTTCGCGCAAACGCACTTCTTCGCGCCCTGCTTCATTGTCGAAAGACCACTGCCCCTCTGCACCCTTGGCAATCGGGATGGGAAAGAGCCAGCCCTCAACACCGAGGGCGATCATCACTGAATTGTCCTCTTGGGGTTCGAACCGATACCCTTCTTGATAAAGGCCAATCAGGGCCAACCGATTAATCTGATCCTCTACCGGATCACCTTCGGACAGATAATCTGCCGCGTCTTCACCGAAAACGGTCAGTACGGCGGATTTGTCGGCCGCGCGCAACCCGGTCATCAGGGCGTCAAGCGCATCTTGTGGCGTGGCATAGCGCGCAGGTTCGGCAACGCCCGCCCCCGCGACAAAGCTGATCAACGTAACTGTTGCTGCAATTTTGATGGCATTCATGTCTTCAGCCCCTTCTTCTCGCTTTGCCGCCACTCGCCTTGCCGCGACTGGACGCTTTGCGTGCTTTGTTTCCACCTGATTTTTTGTTGATCGCCTTGGGCTTTTGAACCGATTTGGGTCTCGACACGTTCTTGGCCGGGGCCTTCTTGGCGGCAGGTTTTTTAACTGCTGCTTTCTTGGCGGCGGCTGGTTTGCTTGCTTTGCTTGCCTTTGGTGCGTTCGCTTTGAGGTTATCACGCGAGATATTGCCATCCCTGGATTTTGGCATCGTCTTGCGGACGGCATCCGGTTTCACCGCAGCGCCGGGACGGGAAATGTCAGGCGCGCCAGTGGCCCCGGACAGTTTGCTGCGCAGGGCATCTGAATTGCTTTCAGATTTCTTGACGGGCAGTTTGGATTTTCCTTCGCCATCCCGTTTTGTCGAGATTTTGTCGCGCGCTTCTTTGGTGCGGTTGTCATTGGGTTTCCAGCCGCCATCCGGACGGCGGTCGCCGATGTTGCCGGACCCGATGTTGTTGCCGATGTTCACATTCCCATCGACATCAATGTCGATGTCCGGGTTGCGATAGATCGGGCCACCGCCCCATCCGCCGCAGTTCCGGCACCCCCAATAGTCATTCCAGTCGTCGTCATCGTCAAAGATGGCGTCAATGACGGTGTAGGTTCCAAAGGCAATCAATCCTGCGGTCAGGGCGTCCCCGACGACATTGCTGTTGTCCTGCGCATAGACGACTTCGGAATCATACTGAGGGACGTAGACGACCTCTGGGTCGGCTGGCTGAATGACGATGTCTTCTTCTTCGGTCACTTCAACGACCTGTTCCTCGCCCGAGATCAGTGCGCCTGAATTGATCGCTTGGGTCCGCATGGTTTGGACGGCTGCCATGACGTCGTCCGTCTGGGCGAGCATCGCGTCCCCCATGGTTTCAGTCCATTCGATGTGGAGAGCCATGTCTTCGATGACTTCGGGAAATGCGACGGCAAGAACCTCGACACTTTCATCCCAGCCTTCTGCTTCGACTGCCGCTTTGATGGTTTCGGGGTCTTCACCTTCGTTTACGGCCAGCAAGCGATCACCCTTGATTACCTGCATTGGATTGGTCGAGGCAACGAGGACTTGAATCAGCAGGGTATCGGGATAGAGCGCCACGGGCGCCACCAAGTTTTCCAGTTCAACCTGCGTTAAAAGCGCGTCTTCTGATACGGCATCGGTTTCCGCATCCTCAGTTTCAGTGGACTGCGCAAAGGCTGTCGACGATAGCAAAGCCAAAAAGGCTGTTAAGCACCCAAAACGTTTCCACATAGACTAAACCCCCCATATCCGAAGACGTAATAGCTGTATCTAACACCATAATTTTCCGGCTGGTAAGCCAATTCGACGCCGAAAGTTGCCGAGATGTGGGGCGTTCAAGCCCTGAGGTCGGCGGATCGTTTGAATTGGAAACTCTGCTCCGCCATCAAAATTGTGACCAAGCGTGCCGTGCCTCACAGGCACCCCGCACGCCAGTTAACCGTCAATCCCCTTCGAATTCACACAGCGCGTGCACGTCCATCCCCATCGCTTCGAGCCGTGCCCGCCCACCGATGTCAGGCAGGTCGATCACGAAGGCGCAGGAGATGATCTCTCCGCCCAGCCGTTCGATCAGTTTGATCCCGGCCTCTGCGGTGCCCCCGGTGGCCAGAAGGTCGTCCACCAACAGGATCTTTTCGCCCGCTTGAATGGCGTCGTCGTGCAGTTCCACGATCGCTTCGCCGTATTCCAGTGTGTAGGCCTGTGAGATCGTCGCGCCGGGCAGCTTGCCCTTTTTGCGGATCGGGACGAACCCCACGGACAATTGGTGCGCGATGGCCCCGCCCAAGATAAAGCCACGTGCCTCAAGCCCCACCACTTTGTCGATTTGCATCCCCGCATAAGGGTGCAGCATCTGGTCTATCGCCATTCGGAACCCGCGCGGGTCTGCAAACAGCGTGGTCACGTCGCGGAACATGATCCCTTCGTGTGGGAAATCGACAATGGTGCGGATGTAGTCGCGCACGGTTTTGTTGGTTGGCATGCTTGGGCTCCGTATCATATCTGGTTGCCATGTGATGGGACGCTGTGCCCGAAGGCAAGGAGATTGGCCCGGTGAAGCGACGCGATCTTTTGGCGGTGGGTGGTTTGGTTGCGTTGGCGGCCGGCTGGCAGGTGTTTGGTGTGCGCCGCCCCGGTCTGGAGTTTCGCGATGTCGCGGCCGCACCCGGTTGGCGCTTTGCCGCGCTGGGTGGCGTTTCGGGGGCTTCGGGTGCAGATTTGATGACCATTGGGTTGGACGCCGGGCCGCGTGCTTTGCCGGGTGCTGATCTGGACGCTGTCGTGCACCGCGACCGGGTGGACGGGGCGGTGCCTGTTGCTGTTTTTTCGGATTTCTTTTGTCCGTATTGTCGTGGCTTGATTGGGCGCCTTGTTGCCCGTGCTTCTGCGCCTGACATTGCCATCAGCTGGCATGAATTGCCGCTATTGGGCCCGCAGTCTGTGCTGGTGGCCCGCGCGGCGGAGGCGGCGGGGTTGCAAGGGGGGTATGCTGCGTTTTACGCGCAGATGTTGTCGGATGGGTTTCGCCCGTCCCCTGCGTGGATGGCCACGGTGGCCGAAGCGGCGGGTTTGGACGGCGCGCGGTTGCGCCGTGACATGGGGGGCGATGTGGTCGCGGGCCGGTTGTTGACCTCGGCCCGCGCGGCCAAAACGTTGGGCTTTATCGGGACGCCGGGTCTGGCCGTGGGCCGCTATGCCGTTCTGGGGGCGTTGCGCACGGATCAGATGGAAGATCTGATCGGTCGGGTTGGTGTCTGAGCTACAGTATCCGTCCTGCCACCGCATCAAGCTTGGCCATGAGCGCTGCATCGCGCGCTTCGGGTCGTGTGAGGATGGCGTATTCCAGCGCCCGGTCGCAGCCGTGGGGGCAGGGGGCGCGGTCCTTGCCAAGCAGACCCGGTAGTTTCGCTACCATGCTGCGCGCTTTGTCTGCGTTTCCCATGAGTGTGGCGATGATTTGCGTGACGTCCACTTCGCCGTGATCGGGGTGCCAGCTGTCATAGTCGGTGATCATGGCGACAGAAGCATAGCACAACTCGGCCTCGCGGGCGAGTTTTGCCTCGGGCATGTTGGTCATGCCGATCACGTCCGCGCCCCAGCTTTCCCTGTACATTTTGGACTCGGCGAGGGTGGAGAATTGCGGCCCCTCCATCGCAAGGTAAGTCCCTGAAGAATGGACGTTAATGCCAGTTTCCGTGGCCGCCGTGATGCAGGCCTGTGACAGGCGCGGGCAGGTGGGGTGGGCGACGCTGACGTGCGTGACGCAGCCGGTGCCAAAGAACGACTTTTCTCGCGCAAAGGTCCGGTCAATGAACTGATCCACAACGACGAAATCGCCCGGTGCCATTTCCTCGCGAAACGATCCGCAGGCAGAGACGGAGATCACATCCGTCACTCCGATCCGCTTGAGCGCGTCTATGTTGGCGCGGTAGGGGACGGTGGTGGGAGAGTGCACATGCCCGCGCCCATGCCGGGGTAAAAAGGCCATGGCGACTCCGTCCAGAGAGCCGGTCAAAATCTGATCAGAAGGCGCGCCCCATGGGGTTTCGACACTGACCCATTCCGCGCCTTCGAGCCCGTCGATGTCATAAATGCCGGAGCCGCCAATTACGGCGATTTTGGTTTGGGTCATGGGGGCCTCTTGCGCGGATTTCGGACCGACTAAAACAGGCAAAATCACGATTCACAACCCGTGCACCCCGTGCAGACAGAGTGTGCACAGGATTGTGTGACACGGTGGCGTTGTTCGCTAGTGCGGCCCTGGGCGCTATGTTTTTTTCTGACAAAGCGGGCATTCGTCGTGGCTGGCGTCAATGACCGGTTTGCAGGACTTTGCCGCCGTTCGTGGCAAAGTATTTTCTTGGCACAGGCTCAAGTTTGAGTTCATTTGGTTCGCAACGACAATTTTCCATGGGGACTGAGCAGATGAAACATTTGATTGCAGCCAGCATACTGGCTCTTACGTATCTTGGACCGCTACACGCCAGTGAAGAAAGCAAAACATGGGACGCATCAGATGATGCCAAGCAGTTTGTTCAGGACACTATCGTGATCGGAATGCTCGCCAGCCCCTATGGCACCGGATGGACGGAATACGAACAGCTTCACACCTATTTCCAACGCGCCCGAGACAACGGGATTACTGGCCATGAAATGACTTTGGCCGCTGCCAGTATGACATGGGAGACGTTCCGGCAACAGCATTACCACATCCGCGCTGCGATGGCCCAGCAGCCCGACAATTACATCATCGTGAATGAAACACGTGACATTGAAGCGGCGCATGCTCAGGGCAAAACGGCCGTAATCTACAATAGCCAGACCGCCGAAATTCTGAATGGCGATACCTCGCGCATGGCCATTCTGAAGGACATCGGGGTCAAGTCTATGATCCTAGCTTACAACGACACTTTTCGCACCGGCTCAGGGCAACTGTCGGCCTACAATGGTCTCGACATTGGGCTGAGCCCGTGGGGCAAGGAAGTCATTGACGAGTTGGTGCGCTTCGGCATTTTGTTGGACCTTAGCCACACCGGGTCGAAAACTGCGAACGACGCCATGGACTATATGGACGAGAAATATCCCGGCGTGCCGTACGTCTATACGCATTCGGTCCCCGCTGGCCTTTACAAAAGCGAACCGAACCGGACAGCGCGCGGGTGCTACCGTGCTATCCCGGACGACGAGGCCCTGCGCGCCGCCCAATCCGGTGGCTATGTTTCACCCACGTTCACCGAATGGATGATGGACGGCATCTGGCCGGAGGATATTTCGCCAAAACAGGCCGCTGACATGATCGACTATTACGTTCAGCTTGTCGGAGCCGACCATGTTGGTATCGCCACTGACGACATGTTTTCGACCGAGTTGGTCGTGGACTTCGCAAAAGCAAATGCGAGTATGTATGACGATGGCGGCTACATGATCGATGCGTTCAACAAGGGCGCGACCGGCAATGGCGAGCTTGCAAAGATCCTTGCTGCTATCACCGACGACCTCTGGGCGCGGGGCTATACAAACGAAGACCTCGCCAAGATTTATGGTGGCAACAAGATGCGGGTCTTCGCGCAAGTATGGGAAGGCAAACCACCAGAGCTATTCTTGGAGGAATACCCCGAGCGACTGCGGATGCGGCGCGAGATGCGAGAGTTCTTCTTCTCACGCTAAACTCCTCTGCGGGCCCTAGTAAGGTGCGACGGAATTGATTTGGCCGCGGTCCGCTTTGGGCTCAGAACCGCCGTTCAACGCGTTCTGCTGCAACGTCTGCTCTGGGCTCAAAGCAGCCATTCGCTGCAGCCTGGGTGAACGACCGCTCTGCGGGACGCAGCAGCCGTCGGGCCTTGCCCTTAGTTTCTGGCGATTGCTAGCAAAATTTCAGCCACGGTTTCTTTTGCCGGGCTTACCTCCATCAACTGATGCGGGCCTTCGACCGTGATCAGGTTCCAGCCGCGTTTTTCGACACGGGCCGGTGCCTTGACTGCGCGCATGTATTGAAAGAAAGGGTTGCTGTCGCTGGCCACGATGATTGTGCCCGGAAAGTCCGGCGTGCCGTCTGGCAGCGCCAACCGATCAGTGTAGGACTTGAATGGATGCGGTCTCATCGTTGGCAATGCTTCGCGCAACCCGTCTTTCGGAATAAGCCATCCGTCCCCGTCTTTCTCGACCATCGCATACACTTCGTCTCTGGTCGCCTCGTCGAAAAAGCTGGTCATCAGGCTTTCGCCGTCATCGGCAGGCACAGTATCCAGGTACACCAGATGTTTGATACGGTCTGGCTGTTCCGCAGCGGCCCCAGTGATCACAGTTCCCCCATAGCTGTGGCCGACGAGGATTACGTTGTCGAGATCACGCCAGCTCAGCGCGTTTGAGACATCAAACACGTGCGTAGACAGCCCCGTTTCCTTTGACAGAAGGTGCTCTTTCTCGCCAAGACCCGTCAGAGTCAGTTCGACCACTTCAAAGCCCTCATCCCTCAGCAATATGCTTAGGGGTTCATACTGACCGGCCCACTGAAACGTGCCATGAACCATGAAAAAAACGGTTTGCTTACAGACCCTTGCTGTGTTGCGGTCTGGGCGACGGTGAAATTGCCCAAGGAAAGCAAAGCGGTGAACGCCAACAAAACAGTTGCAATTGCCTTTCTGAAATTCAGCATAATTTTCGCCCCATCTGAACGTGTCCGAAGTTTCGGCGACCCTGATAGAAAGCCGCGTGACGGGTCAAGCTATTTAATCTTTTCGTAGCACGACCCGATCCGGCAGTCTGTTTTGGGCTAAAAGCAGCCGTTTGCTGCAATGAACATGAACGGCGACTAAGGGCCGTAGGCCTAACCGCCCTGATCCGAGCGTGTGGTTGGGCTGCATTCAGACGGCCCCGGAGTGTTACATCTGGTTATCAGGCACAGAACGTCGGCACTGGGGTAAGCCACCCCTTGCAACCAAACCTATGGGCTGGCGTAGAATTTGCCCCGCTTGGGGTATGCGTTCGAGCCACGCGTGCTGATCTTGGCCTTTTGTTAACCTTGAACTGCCCTATACACCGAAGAATACGGTGACTTTTTCAGCGCACCTGTTACGTCACGCCCAAAGGCTGGGCGCTGGCATGGCCATTCGCGAAGTGATCCGGTAAGGGCCACGCAAAGCAGGACCACAAGCAGACAGGATTCCCATGGCCTTTTTCGATTTTTCGAACATGCGCACCTCCACCCGTTTTGGCGATTTCTCTATCGCGCCGGGCGAGGTCAAGCTGACGCCCGGCCAAATCCGCACCGATCTGCTTTCGGGTCTGACGGTCGCGCTGGCGTTGGTGCCGGAGGCTGTGGCCTTTGCCTTTGTCGCCGGGGTACACCCGCTGGTCGGTCTGTATGCCGCCTTTATGGTTGGCTTGATCACGGCCATTTTTGGGGGCCGTCCGGGCATGATTTCGGGGGCCACGGGGGCCTTGGCCGTTGTCATGGTTGCGCTGGTTGCACAGCACGGGGTCGAGTATCTGTTTGCCACTGTCGTGCTGATGGGATTGTTGCAGGTTTTTGCCGGTGTCATGCAGTGGGGCAAGTTCATCCGCCTTGTGCCGCACCCGGTTATGTTGGGCTTTGTCAATGGCTTGGCCATCGTGATCTTTCTTGCGCAGCTCACGCAATTCAAGGTGCCCGGCAGTGCCGAGGCCTCGGGCCATGGGATGGCAGGGGGTGAGTGGCTGAGTGGTTTGCCGCTTTATCTGATGCTGGGCCTTGTGGGCCTGACGATGGTGATCATCTGGCTGTCGCCGCGTGTGACGCGGTTCATTCCTGCCCCCTTGGCGGGCATCGGGATTGTGGCAGCCATCGTGATTGGCTTTGGTCTGGATGTGCCTCGTGTGGGCGATCTGGCCAGTATTGAGGGTGGGCTGCCGCAATTCCATATTCCGGCCGTTCCTTTCAACTTTGAGACGTTGCAGATCATTCTGCCCTATGCCGTGATCCTGGCCGCGATAGGCCTGATTGAGAGCCTTTTGACCCTGAACCTTGTTGGTGATCTGACCAAGCAGCGTGGCGGGGCCAGCCAAGAGTGTATCGCCCAAGGAGTGGCCAACACGGCCACGGGTTTCTTTGGCGGTATGGGCGGTTGCGCGATGATCGGGCAGTCGATGATCAACGTGAAATCCGGCGGGCGCACGCGCATTGCTGGCATCTCTGCCGCGCTGTTTTTGCTGGCCTTTATTCTTGTGGGGTCATCCGTGATCGAGCTCATTCCGCTGGCTGCGCTGGTGGGTGTGATGTTCATGGTGGTGATCGGGACGTTTGCGTGGAACTCGCTCAAAATCCTGCGCAAGGTGCCGTTGACGGACGCGTTTGTGATCGTTCTCGTCACTGTCGTGACGGTGATGGAAGACCTTGCTGTTGCGGTCGTCGTCGGTGTGATCGTGTCGGCGCTCGCCTATGCGTGGAACAACGCACGCCGCATCCACGCCACGACCCGCGATTCAGTCACCGAGGCGGGGGCGAAGGTTTATGAAATCCACGGTCCTTTGTTCTTTGGCTCGGCCACCGGGTTTATCGAGATGTTCACCGTCGAGACCGACCCGCGTGAAGTGATCGTTGATTTTGCGGACAGCCGTGTGGTGGACCAGTCTGCCTTGCAGGCGATCGAGGCGGTTGCGGGCAAGTATGCGGATGCCGGTAAGCGGGTGCAGTTGCGCCATCTGACCCATGATTGCCACAAGTTGCTGACCAAGGCCGGGCACCTGATTGTCGATAGTGACGACGACCCGGACTACGAGGTTGCGACGGATTACGGTGTGCGTACAGGTATTTTGGGCGACCACTGAGGCTTGGCCGATTGGGTCTGGTGGGCTGTGCACCTTGATCGGCAATGAACCTGTCTAGGCCCTCAGTACCTTGGCAAAGAAATCTTTGATTTCCTGGGCCGCCGTGATCGGCGTGACCAAAGCCACATGTTGATCCGGCCTGATCACAATGGCTGCGCCTTCGATCCGGTCTATGCCGCGCATATCGAAAATGTCGCCTTGGCCTTGTGCCGGGCAAAACGCTTTTTCGTAGTCGGTGAGGCCGAATTGCCCCTTTGAGGGTCTCAGCAGCGTTGGCAGTTTGGAGAAATCCATCTCTCTGTGAGCGGTCTGAAAGACAGCGCGCGCGTCAATGACGGCGTCGATATCCTGCCCTGCCGGGGTGACGCTGTGCATCAGATCCGCAAGGCCCGCGCACAACGTCCCGACTGGACCGTCTGCGCGGCCTGTGTCCGAGGCTGGCCCAAAGATGACAATGCGCCAACGCCCGTCCGCCCTGAGAACATGGCCAAGCTGCATCGGTTTGGCATCCCCAAGCCGAATGACAGGAGCGGAGTGGAACCGTTTGCCAACGGGATACCCCGACGCAAGGTGCTGATGGTTCTGGGCACCCGTAATCAGAGACGGCTCATATTGCGTCTCGACGCCCGCTGTATAACGCCCATGTCTTTTGAAATAGGCTTGGAAACGTGCCGCATCGCTTTCGGTTTTCGGTTTTTCGCTGAACAGACGCGCCATGTCGCGGTCAAAATCGATCAGTTCTTGGGCCTTGGCGCGACGTTCGCCGGAATATGTGTCCAGCAGGGCGACGGGTGATTGCCCGCGCAAAACAGCGGCGAGTTTCCAACCCAGATTAAAAGCGTCCGCCATAGAGACATTCATCCCTTGCCCTGCCTTGGGACTGTGTGTGTGGCAGGCATCGCCAGCGATGAATATACGAGGTTGCTTTGTCCCGCGTTCTGACTTTGCGACATCATCAAAGGCATCACACACGCGTTGCCCGATTTCATATGCTGACCACCACGCGACTTGGGCCACCTCAAAATCAAAGGGAGACAGGATTTTGCGGGCCTTCTGGATCAACTGGTCTGATGTGACGCCACGGTCTGCCGCCCGTTCATCCGGGCCCAATTCATCAAGTTCAATGTAGAGGCGCACCAGATAGCCGCCTTCGCGCGGGATGATCAGTATGCTGCCCTGATCCGCGGACTGGATCGCGCATTTTAATCTGATGTCGGGGAAGCTGGTCGTGCACAAGACATCCATCACACCCCAAAGCTGGCGCGCCGATTTGCCTTCTAACGCGCGCCCGATTTCGGAGCGCACTTTGCTGCGCGCGCCGTCACAGCCGACCACGTACCGTGCCCGAAGGGCTTGGGTTTCGTCTGGGCGATCCACATTGGCAATCTGTGCTGTGATGGGAAAGTCGTGGGCATCGTCGCGGGTCAGGGCAACCAGTTCCTGACTGTAATCCGGAGATAGGCGGCTTGGTGATTTTGCCATAGTTTCAAGGTAGAAATCGTGAACTCGCGCCTGGCTTAAGATGATGTGGGGCATTTCAGAAAGGTCGTCTTCGACATCCTGAATGCGCTCAACACGTTCTAAAGATGAACCATCTGTTCCCGGTCTCCAAAAGCTCACTTCGTTGACGTGATACCCTTCTTTGATCACACGCTCTGCGAACCCAAACGCTTCGAACATTTCAACAGATCGGCACGCGATACCGTCTGCCTGACCAAACTCCAACGGGCCGGGTTTGCGCTCGATCAGACGGACCGAGATGCCGCCGAGAACGCTGAGTTGCGTGGCCAGCGTCAAACCGGCAGGGCCACACCCAACGATCAAAACATCGACGGCATCCTTGGCGACGGAGTCGCGGGCAAGGGCGATCGAAGGGTCTCCGGTGCGAAAGCCGTCAAGATGGTACTGCATACACAAGTCTTTCGCGCCAAGTGGCGTCTTCAAGGCGATGTTATCGACAATGGATAGGGCATGGTGCCGTGGTCGTGCAAATTTTTGGATCCGGTCGCAGCCATTCTGTGCACTCTAAGGACGCAGTTGGGGGATCGAAATTACAACGGCGCGGTTCGGGTGGAGTCGGACTCCATGTTGGTTTCCAACTGTTTTGACATCAAAAAGCCCGCTCAGAGCTGTTCCAACGCCGAGATATCATGAGCGAGCAAGGCCGGGACGGCCCGCTCAACGCGCTCTGCTGGCCAGTCCCACCATGCCAGCCGAGATATGCGCGCGCAGTCTTCGTCCGAGAACCGCCGTTTGACCACCTGACCGGGGTTGCCGATCACAACTGAGAAATCGGGCACCTCGCCCCGCACCACGGCCCCCGCGCCGACGATCACGCCATTCCCGATCCTTGCCCCCGGACACACCAGCGCACCATATCCCAGCCACACGTCGTGCCCGATCACCGTGTCGCGGGTATCGGGTTGGTAGGTGGCGATTTGCGCGGGATCGAAGATGGGGAACGGAAATGTGGTCAGCCCGTCCGTTGCGTGATTGGCCCCAGCCGTCAAAAACCGCACCCCGTGCGCGATTTGACAGAACCGCCCGATGCGCAGGCCACCCGGTCCCGCGCCGAACAGGTAGGGGGCCAAATGCGATGCCCAATCAGAGGGCGCTGCAAAATCGGAGGCATAGGTATAGGCACCTATATCCCAGCCCGGATGGTCAATCACGCGGTCCAGAAAGGCTGTGCCAGTATGCTCGGATCCATCTGGCAGGGTTACGGGATAGGCGCGGGCGGCGTCCGGGAACATTTTACTCGCCCGGGCGTTTGAGGCTGAATTTGTCCCGGATCACCCCGTAGTCGCGATATCCCAGCCGCGTCAGGGGCTGGTATCGCAGCACGTCGAAAATGCCGTCCACCACGCAGTCGTCGCGCATATGCACGCCCACCACTTCACCAAAGACCACATAGTTTGAGGGCCCTTCGATTTGCACGATTTGTGTCACCTTGCACTCTAGGGACGCTGGGGCTGCGCCGACGCGGGCGCAGTTGATCTCTCCACACTCGGCCTTGTCGATCTCGGCCAGTTCGAATTCGTCTGTGCTGGCCTCCCATGGGCCTGAGGTTTGGTTCATCGCGTCTTTCATCGCGTATTCCACGATGTTCACGCAAAATACGCCGGTTTCGCGGATGTTGGAGACAGAATCCTTGGTGCCGTCCCGGTCATCCTTGGTTCCGGTCGACGAAAACATGACCTGTGGGGGCACATAGGCCACGCCGTTGAAGAACGAATAGGGGGCCAGATTGTCCGACCCGTCCGCGCCGCGTGTCGAAATCCAGCCGATTGGGCGTGGTGTGACGATGGCGTTAAAGGGGTTGTGGGGCAGGCCGTGGCCATCGGCGGGGCGGTAGAACATGGAATCTCCTGATCGGTGGTTTGCGCAAGGACTACCCCCATGCTAGGGCGACAACCACCCCTGACGAGACCTGCGATCCGGCACCATATGTTCCATTTGACCACAGAAACCCCGGACGACTGGTGGGAGGTCGAGGCCCTGTATGACCTGTGCTTTGCCCCCGGGCGCGAAGCGTTGTCGTCGTACCGCCTTCGTGATGGGGTCGATTCGGTGACCAGCCTGAGCCTTGTGGCCCGTGATGCGGACGGCACTGTCGGTGGTGCTATCCGGTTTTGGCCGGTTCGTATTGGTGCGGCTCGTGCCTTGCTGCTGGGCCCTGTGGCCGTGCACCCGACCCATCAGGGCGAAGGGTTGGGGGCCGTTTTGATCGAAACTTCGATGGCGGCGGCGGCGTCTGAAGGATGGGAGCGGGTGCTGTTGATCGGTGATGCCCCCTATTATGGTCGCTTTGGGTTTGCGCGTCTGAACGCGGTTGTCATGCCCCCGCCGACCAATCCTGAGCGGGTTTTGGGCCATGCCTTGCGACCCGGTGCGTGGGACGGCATTGTCGGTGAAGTGACCCGCAGCAATTGAAACGAAGGGTGCGCGGCCCAATCTATACCCCATGTCAGAGATCATTCTTGCCCGCCCCGTTCTGGACCCAGAAACAGAGATTGCGCGCCTTGCCCGCCGTTATGCGTCGGCGGGTGGGCTTGGCATTCAGGTGCTTAACACCCTTGGAACCGGGGCCGATGGCCTGCTGGATCGTCTGCCTGCCCCCGTGCGCGGACAGTTGGATAGTGCGGCGCGCGTTGCCCTGACACAGGCGCTGCGCGCTGCCAGTGGGTCGCGTCAGGTGGTGCCGGATCAGGCGCAATGGCTGAATTCGGTTGTCAGCACGGCGATGGGGGCCGCGGGCGGTTTTGGAGGCTTGCCGACAGCCTTGGCCGAACTGCCCGTCACAACGACGCTGCTGTTGCGCGTGATCGAAGGCGTCGCGGTCGAACACGGGTTTGACCCTTCGGCGGAGTCCGTGCGATTTGATTGCGTTCAGGTGTTTTCTGCCGCCGGTCCGCTCGAGCATGACGATGGGGCTGATCTGGCTTTCTTGTCTGCCCGCGTGGCGCTGACGGGATCGGCCATGCAGGCGATCATTGCTCGCGTGGCCCCCCGTCTGGCGATCGTCATGGGCCAAAAGCTTGCCGCCCAAGCCGTGCCTGTGCTGGGTGCTGTGGCGGGGGCGGCCACGAATTACGCCTATACCAGCTATTACACCGATGTGGCCCACGTGCATTTCGGATTGCGTCGTCTGGCGGTTGAGACGGATCAGCCTCATGAGGCGATGGTGGCCCGCCTTAAGGCTGAGGTGCTGGCACTTAAGTAGAGCCGCCCGAGATGGCGTCTTGTGCCACCGACGTTGCCTTGATGATCGCAAACAGGCTCTGACCTTGTTCCAAACCCATTGACGCAACGGCGCGGCCCGTGACCCGCGCCAACAGCGCTTCTCCGCCTGCATCAAGCGCAATTGCGGCCCCGGGGCCGTCGCCTGTGCGGATGGAGGTGATCGTGGCTGGCAGGATGTTTTGCGCGCTGAGGCCTTGCGGCATTTCGAGCGACAAAAGCACGTCTTGGGCCAATACCCGCAATCGCACCTGCGCGCCGATAGGGGCCTGCACACCGAGCAGGTTCAGCGTACCAGCTGCAACTTGCAGCGTGGACAAGCCGTCAGGCCCGTGGTCGGTGACCCTTGCCTGCAAGACTGCGCCTGCCTCTCGGACCCCCAAGAGGGGCACGGCGGCGGGGTCGGCCATCACGTCGAACAGGGGACCGCTGCGCGTGACCCTGCCATCCGACAAGAGCACCATGTGATCGGCGAGCCGCGCGACCTCGTCCACGGCGTGGCTGACATAGAGGATCGGCACGCCGGTGTCGGATTTGAGCCGGTCGAGATAAGGCAGGATGTCGGATTTGCGCGGCCCGTCGAGCGCGGCAAGTGGTTCGTCCATCAACAGGAGTGCGGGATCAGACAGAAGCGCGCGGCCCAGAGCGACCCGTTGTTTTTCGCCCCCTGACAGGGTGGCGGGGCGGCGAACCAGCAGATCACCGATCCCGAGAAGGTCGACAATGTGCGTGCGCCCTTTGGCCCGCGCGCCAAAACGCCCCGCGTAGTCGAGGTTCTCTGCCACCGTGAGGTGCGGAAACAGCCTTGCATCCTGAAACACGTAGCCAATCCGCCGTCTGTGCGCGGGCAGGAAGGTCTGCGCGCTGTTAAAGACGGTGTCGTTGAGGGTGATCTGGGCGGCATCAGGGCGCAACAGTCCTGCGATGGCGTTCACGATGGTGGTCTTGCCCGCGCCGGAGCGCCCGAAGAGCGCGGTAACGCCGGGGCCAGCCTCGAACCCGACGTCGAGATCAAAGCCGTCAAAGCGGTGGGTGATGGCGACCTTGAGGCTCATGTGCCCGCGATCCGTTTTGCCACGCGGCGGGCAAGCCATTCGGACAGCACGACGGCCCCCAATGCGAGCACACAGGCCCACAGGACAAGGGCGATGGCCGCGTTTTCACCTCCCGGCACTTGCAGCAATGCGTAGATGGCCGAAGGAAGGGTTTGGGTTTGACCGGGGATGTTGGCAACAAAAGTGATTGTGGCCCCGAATTCTCCGATTGCCTTGGCAAAGCCCATGACGCCCCCCGCAAGGATGCCGGGCAAGATGAGGGGCAGGGTGATCGTGGCAAAGACGGCGACAGGTGGGGCGCCAAGTGTGCGCGCGGCAGCTTCGATTTTGGGGTCTACCGCCTCGATCGCGAGCCGAATGGCGCGCACCATGAGCGGAAAACCCATGACGATGGCGGCCAGCACCGCGCCCGTCCAACGAAAGGCCAGCACAAGCCCAAAGGTTTGTTCGAGAAAGATGCCTGCGGGCCCCGTACGTCCGAACGCGATCAACAAGAGGTAGCCTGTGACAACCGGGGGCAAAACCAGCGGCAGGTGAACGGCGGCGTTGAGGATCGATTTGCCCCAAAAGTCGCGCCGTGCCAGCAGCCATGCGACCCAGATGGCCAGCGGCAGGGCAAGCAACGTGGCCACCACACCAACCAAAAGCGACAGTCGCAGCGCGTCCCAGCCTGCTGGATCAAGGCTCATGGCAGGGCCGTGAAGCCCGCCGCCTCAAACAGGGCGATGCGGGTGATAAGGTGGTCAAGGAAAGCGTCGCCTTCCTGTGTCAGGGCAAGACCGTGATAGAGGATTTGCGGGTGCTGATGTGCCGGGATCGCCCATGCAACAGCCACTTTCGCGCTGGCCTGTGCGTCAGAGGCGTAAACGATGCCAAAAGGTGCCTCGCCGCGCGCCACAAGGGCGAGGGCGGCGCGGACGTTTTCGGTTTCGGCAAGATGTGGGCGCAATGTGTCCCATGCGTTAATGGTCTTGAGCCACGCAGAGGCGTAGATGCCAGCAGGCACAGAGATGTGTTGGCCCATGGCGAACCGACCTGAGCCCAGTGCATCGCGCAGCGTAGTTGCATCCATGGAGGCAAATGTTGGCCCGTCCAAGGGCGTCACAAGCACCAGCTCGTTGGACAAAAGTGGGCGCGGCTGTGTGGGCGCATGGCCTTGATCAAACAGCCAGTTAGCCCATGTTTCATTGGCCAGAATGACCACATCGGCCGGAGCACCCAGACTGACTTGGCGGGCCATGGTCCCGCTGCCGCCATAGCTGATCGTGCTGGCCCCATCATAGTCTGCGGCGACTGTGTCGAGGGGGCCTTGCAGGCTGGCAGCGGCAAAGATGCTGAGCGGGCCCGCCCAAAGGCCGGTCGGTGCCCACGCAAGGGCAAGTAAGACTGCCAAGCCTTTGATCCGGATATACGTTTTCATTGCAGGGGCACTATTGGCCAAGGTCTGGGTCGGCTCAAGCCGTAAATACCTCTTTGGGCACGTCCCACTGTCATCAAAATGGTAACATAAATGGCATATCTTGTTGGAATCGGAAAGAAATCTGGATATCTGCGCAGATGTAGCATATATTTTTGCAAAAGTATTGGAGAGCAGGGCAGTGACCGCCCCGATTATCAAACAGTTGCCTTTGTCGTTTGGACAAGCTGACAAGACCGATGTGCGCACCCAGTTTGCTGCACTGTGCTATCGTGTGAAAAACGACAAGATTCAGGTGCTGCTGGTGACATCGCGCGGGTCCGGACGTTGGATTTTGCCCAAAGGCTGGCCGATGGACGGAAAAACCCCTGCTGAGAGCGCTGCGCGGGAAGCCTGGGAAGAAGCGGGTGTACATGGCACGCCGGATTCCCGGCCCTTGGGCCTGTTTTCCTACAGCAAGGTGCTGGACGATGTTGATTATGACTTGCCTTGTGTGGCCATGGTTTATGGCGTGAAGGTGAAGTCACTGGCAGACGCGTTCCCCGAGGCCGGCCAGCGCACCCGTAAATGGGTGAGCCGCAAGAAAGCGGCGAGCATGGTGGATGAGCCTGAATTGTCTCGTATCTTGCGGGATTTCGACCCACGCGCGCTTTACTAAGTTGCAAAGACGCCCATTGCGCACAGCGCGCACCGCTTTATGTTTAATCGACCATGATCAAGTACACTTTGAAATGCGCCGAAGGGCATGATTTTGAGAGCTGGTTTGCCAGTGCGTCTGCTTTTGACACATTGCAGTCGTCCGGCCATCTGGCGTGCGTGATCTGTGGGTCGTCCGATGTTGAAAAGGCGATCATGGCCCCGCGTGTCAGCACCTCAAAGGCGGTCGCCGTTGCGCCGTTCGACCCGGTGCCGCAGGCCCCGAGCACAAAAGCGGACGTTGAAGCCACCCTTTCCAAGATGCGGGCTGAGGTGGAAAAGAACGCAACCTATGTGGGCAAGGATTTTGCCAAAGACGCGCGTGATATCCATCTGGGTGATGCGCCTGAGCGTCCGATCTGGGGAGAGGCCAATCCAACCGAGGCCAAGGCCCTGATTGACGACGGTGTGCCTGTCGTCCCGCTGCCCTTCATTCCAACCCGTAAGGTCAACTGAACATATGAATATTGTAATCACCGGGGCGACCCGCGGCATTGGTGCCGGGCTGGCCGCTCATTACATGCGCGCTGGGCACAGCGTTGTGGGCACGGGCCGCTCGGCAGGGGCTGATGTGACGCTGGATGTCACGCAGCCCAGTGATCACAGCGCGCTGGCGCGGCGGTTGGAGGACGTGCCGGTTGATTTGCTGGTGTGCAATGCGGGTGTCTATCTGGATCGGGGGGAGACATTGGAGACAGGCTATGCCGCCGATATTTGGGCGCAGACTTTTGCGGCCAATGTCACCGGCGTATTTTTGACTGTTCAGACGTTGTTGCCCCATCTGCGCCGGGCTGTGCGGCCAAAAATTGCAATCATCTCATCGCAGATGGCGTCGCACACCCGAGCACCAGGGGGCAGCTACATTTACCGCTCTTCCAAGGCTGCCGTTTTGAACCTTGGCCGCAATCTGGCGTCGGATTTGGCTGGTGAGGTGGCCGTGGGTATTTATCACCCCGGTTGGGTGCAGACGGATATGGGCGGTGCGTCGGCGGCGATCACGGTGGATCAGTCTGTGGCCGGTCTGGTTGATCGGTTTGAGGCGCTGTCTTTTGACACTTCTGGGTGCTTTGAGACGTGGGACGGGCAGGCGCATCCCTATTGATCTTGTGGACACGCCGTTGGCGTGACGCCATGTTTTAGGGGCTCTGCCCCGTCGCTGGCGCGACTCCCCGTGGTTTTTCTGGTCAAGAGAAAACATCCAGTTGTCGGCGTTGCCTTGCAACTGGGCTGGGGGGGCGATATGGCCCGGGCGGACTAGGATTTGAGGCACAGCATGCCTGTACTTGTGATGAAATTCGGTGGCACCTCGGTTGCCACGCTGGACCGCATTCGCCGTGCGGCCAAGCGCGTTGGTGTTGAAGTTGCCAAGGGCTATGACGTGATCGTCATTGTGTCGGCCATGTCGGGCAAGACCAATGAACTGGTTGGCTGGGTCAACGAAACGTCGCCTTTGTTTGATGCGCGTGAATATGACGCTGTCGTGTCCTCTGGTGAGAATGTGACCGCTGGGTTGATGGCGCTGACGTTGCAGGAAATGGATGTGCCCGCGCGGTCCTGGCAGGGCTGGCAAGTGCCGGTGCGCACGACCTCGGCCCATTCCAGCGCGCGGATCGAAGAGATCCCGCCGGCCAATATCATGGCAAAGTTTGATGAGGGCATGCGCGTTGCAGTTGTCGCAGGTTTTCAGGGGGTGAGCCCCGAAGGGCGCATCACCACATTGGGGCGCGGTGGTTCTGACACCACTGCTGTCGCCTTTGCGGCTTCTTTTGGGGCGGAGCGCTGCGACATCTACACGGATGTGGATGGCGTCTATACCACCGATCCGCGCATCACCAATAAGGCCCGCAAGCTGGATCGCATCTCGTTTGAGGAAATGCTGGAACTGGCCTCGTTGGGGGCCAAGGTATTGCAGACCCGGTCGGTCGAGTTGGCCATGCGCTATAAGGTGCGTTTGCGCGTTCTGAGCAGTTTTGAAGAGCAATCCGATACCGCCGGGACACTGGTGTGTGATGAGGAGGAAATCATGGAAAGCAATGTTGTAGCCGGTGTCGCCTATAGCCGGGATGAGGCCAAGATGACCCTCGTCAGTGTTGCAGATCGCCCCGGCATTGCCGCTTCGATCTTTAGTGCGCTGAGTGTTGGCGGCGTCAATGTCGACATGATCGTACAGAACATCAGCGAAGAGGGTCGCACCGATATGACCTTTTCCTGCCCAACGGATCAGGTCAAACGGGCCGAAAAGGCCATGGATGAGGCCAAGACTGCGGGCGTGATCAACTTTCACGAACTGATTGCGGATACGGACGTCGCCAAGGTCAGTGTCGTGGGGATTGGCATGCGCAGTCACACCGGCGTGGCCGCCAAAATGTTTGAATGCCTGAGCGCAGAAGGCATCAATATCAAGGTCATCACCACGTCGGAAATCAAGATTTCGGTGCTGATTGATCGCAAATACATAGAACTGGCAGTTCAGGCGTTGCACGACGCATTTGAATTGGAAAAGGCCGCATAGCAATTCAACGCCTACGGTGGATCGGCGGTTGAACTGCGCGCTATGCCACCTGTGATGGAATAATGCGACAGCGCGGCACGCTTTGTCGTTTCGCTTTTTGAGGGTCTGTGTTCTAAACTGTTCTCCAAGACTTTGAGGGGCGTGGGCCAATGTCCGAACGGGTGGAAACAGAAAGCCGCAAACTTTTGGGGCGCTTGCGCGATGCCATGGCCGGGGATGACCCCGGGCAGGCGCGGCTGGACAAGATCACCCATTTGATTGCGGACAGTATCGGCACTGAAGTGTGCTCGATCTACCTGTTTCGCGATGAAGAAACGCTGGAGCTTTGTGCCACCGAAGGATTGAACCCTGAATCCGTGCACCAGACCCGGATGCGGCTGGGCGAGGGCCTTGTTGGTCGTGTGGCCCGCCGTCGCGAAGTCGTTAATACGGCCAATGCCCCCGCGGCCCGCGGTTTCCGCTATATGCCGGAAACGGGCGAAGAGGTGTTTTCCAGTTTCCTTGGCGTGCCTGTGCAGCGGCTTGGCGAAGCGCTGGGTGTTCTGGTGGTTCAGTCCAAGGATGCGCGGGAATATTCGGCGGACGAGATTTACGCCCTTGAAGTGGTCGCCATGGTGCTGGCCGAGATGACGGAGCTGGGCGCTTTCGTTGGCGAAGGCAGTGCAATGGGCAAGCGCCACAGCCAACCTGTGATGCTGCGCGGCACGATTGCACAAGAAGGCGTGGCTGAGGGCCATATCTGGCTGCATGAGCCCCGCGTTGTCGTTACCAACCCCATTGCCGACGACCCCCACCGAGAACTAGAGCGGCTGCATGACAGCGTTGAGGAGCTGCGTGTCGGTGTCGACAAAATGCTGGCCCTTGCAAGTGCGGACAAGGAACAGGCCGAGGTGCTTGAGGCCTACCGGATGTTTGCCAATTCCAAAGGGTGGATGCGCCGGATGGAGGAGGACATCGCCAACGGTCTCAGCGCCGAAGCGGCGGTGGAAAAAGAGCAGTCGTTGGCCCGCGCCCGCATGGGCCAGGCGAGCGACAACTATCTGCGCGAGCGTTTGAGCGATCTGGACGATTTGTCCAATCGACTGCTGCGTATTCTTACGGGGCAGGGCAAGGATACGGGCGCGGACATGCCGCCTGATCCGATACTTGTGGCGCGCAATATTGGGCCTGCGGAACTGCTTGATTATGGGCGGGCGCTGAAGGGAATCGTGCTGGAGGCGGGGTCTGTCGGGTCTCATGCGGCGATTGTGGCGCGTGCGCTGGCTATTCCGCTGATCGTTCATGCGGACCGCGCCACGTTAGAGGCGTTGAACGGCGATCATGTGCTGGTGGACGGCGAACAGGGGATTGTGCATCTGCGCCCGGATGATCAGGTGGTTTCTGCGTTTCGTGACAAGATGGCAATGCAGGCGGCTGCCGCTGAGCGCTATGTCTCCATCCGCGACAAACCTGCTGAAACACTATGTGGTGAAGTCATCTCGTTGAATATGAATGCGGGTCTGATGGCCGACTTGCCGTCGCTTGATGGGTCCGGGGCTGAAGGCGTTGGCCTGTTTCGCACTGAATTGCAGTTTTTGATCCGCAACAAGATGCCCAAACGTTCGGAACTCTCCGCGCTTTATGCCCGTGTGCTGGATGCGGCTGGGGGTAAAAAGGTGGTGTTTCGCACGCTCGACATCGGGTCGGACAAGGTGCTGCCTTACATGAAGCCCAATGACGAACCGAACCCTGCGCTTGGCTGGCGGGCGATCCGTGTTGGTCTGGACAAGCCCGGCGTGATGCTGATGCAGTTGCAGGCCTTGTTGCGTGCCGCAAACGGCAGACCTTTGTCTGTGATGTTTCCCTTTGTGGCGCAGTTTGAGGAATACACCCGCGCCAAAGCGCTAATGGACAAGGCGATTGAGCGTGAGCGCACGCTTGGCAACGTTCTGCCCGAAAAGGTTGAAGTTGGGTCGATGCTGGAGACGCCCAGCCTTGCCTTTGCGCCGCAGAAATTCTTTGAAGAGGTTGGGTTCTTGTCCATTGGTGGCAACGATCTAAAGCAGTTCTTCTTTGCGGCGGACCGTGAAAATGAACGGGTGCGGCGCCGCTATGATACGCTGAACGTGTCCTTTCTGAGCTTTATCGAGCGGATCGTGGAGCGCTGTGCGATCACGGACACTCCTTTATCATTCTGCGGCGAGGATGCTGGGCGCCCGGTTGAGGCGCTGTGCCTTGCGGCCATTGGCTTGCGCAACCTTTCCATGCGCCCGGCCTCTGTCGGGCCTGTCAAATCCCTGCTGCGTCGGTCCAATCTGGCGGAGGTCCGCAAGGTGATTGCTGATGCGCGCCATCGCGGCGAAATGAACGTCCGCCCGGCGATCATGGAGTACTTGCGACAGCAAGGTTAACTTTTCATTAATTATAAGTTGTTAAGCGGGACTCTTGAAGTATCGCTTCGTGGCAGAGTGTGTGTGGATAACTTTTCATGCACAGGTTTTCTGCGTGGAATCGGGTGTTTATTTTTGCTGTATTCGGTCCATATGTGGAGATTTTCCGCAAAAAATCGTCAAAAAATTTCACTTTATCGACAAATTTAGCCTTTTAATCCCACGCTGGAAAAACAGATATCCACAAGCCCTTTTGTGGACAAAAAAACCGCCCGTGCCGGAGCACGGGCGGTCTGAGAGCGACGCTCTGTGGGCTTGGGTCTAGCGCAGTCGCGCCTCGCTTTGGGCGTCAAAGAACATTGCGCGGGTTGGATCAAAGGTGACTGTGACTTCGGTCCCTTCCTCCATCGCCATGTCGCCTCGGCTTTCGACCACCAACCGTTCGCCTGTCGGCGTGGTGAGGTAGTCATAGGCGACGCCGCCAAGCCGTTCCCGGATGTCCAGCTGAATCGGTGAGGCTTCTGCTTTGAGTTCCATGTCTTGCGGGCGCACGCCGACGATGACCGGCGATCCGGCGGTGGGCAACGCCACGGATGTCGGGATCACCGCGTCAGACAGGGCAGGGACAGCAACTGCGCCGTCCTGTGCCACGCCGTTGACGAAATTCATCGCGGGCGAGCCGATAAAGCCGGCGACGAACTTGTTGTCGGGGTCCTGATACAGATCCATCGGGCTGCCGACCTGTTCGATGTAGCCTGCACGCAGCACCACGATTTTGTCGGCCAGCGTCATCGCCTCGACCTGATCGTGGGTGACGTAGATCATGGTGGTGCCGAGTTCCTTGTGAAGGCGCGCAATTTCGACCCGCATGTCCACCCGCAGTTCGGCATCAAGGTTCGACAGGGGTTCATCGAACAGGAAAACCTCTGGACCACGGACGATGGAACGCCCGATCGCGACGCGCTGGCGTTGCCCGCCAGACAGGGCCTTGGGCTTGCGATCAAGGTATTCGTCCAGCTTGAGGATCTTGCTGGCTTCACCCACTTTGCGGTCAATCTCGTCCTTGGGGACGTTGTTCATCTTGAGCCCAAAGCCCATGTTTTCTTTGACCGTCATATGCGGATAGAGCGCGTAGGTCTGGAAAACCATCGCCACGCCGCGCGCGGCCGGGTCCATGTGGGTCACATCTCGTGCACCGATGTTGATTTGGCCGTCAGAGGTTTCTTCGAGGCCTGCAATCATCCGCAAGAGAGTGGATTTGCCGCAGCCCGATGGGCCGACAAAGACGCAAAATTCGCCGTCGTCGATGGTCAGGTCGACGCCGTGGATCACTTGGGTCGCGCCGTACCGTTTTATGGCTTTGTTCAGTGTCACACCGGACATGTGTCTCTCCCCCTTGAATGGATTGTTATTCGCTTGGAAACTGCCAGTTGGCAGCGGCCTGCGCGATGTCGCGCGCGGTTGATTGCAGGTGCGGCGCAAGCTGGGACAGATCGTCCAGCGATTTGCGTGCGGTGGATGTTGTCACGCTGAGCGCACCGATGGAGCGGCCCGTTTCAGACAGAATAGGGGCCGCGATACAGATAATGCCGGGCTCGTGCTCTTCGCGGTCATAGGCGATTCCCTGACGGCGAATCGTCTCCATTTCCGCTGACAGGCTTTCGGGCGTGGTGTGTGTATGGGCGGTGTGGGCGAACCACGCCTGTTGGGACAGTGCCGTTTCGCGGGCCTCATCGCTTAGAAATGCGATCATCGCTTTGCCCACGCCAGTGCAATAGCCAGGGCCGACTTTGCCGGCTTGGGAAAACATCTCGATCGGGTCAGCGGCGTTGCGTTTGTCTACGTATAGCACCTGTCCGCCATCCAGTTGCGCAAGGTGAACTGTTTCACCAACCGTTTCGCTGAGGGTGTCGATGTAGGGCCGCGCAATGGGGGCGAGTGAGCTTTGCCGCCATGCCGCATGGGCCAATGTAACAAGGCGCAAACCGGGCGCATAGGTCTGGCGATCGACGTCATACCGCAGCATTCCGAGATTGGTCAGAGTCTGGACCAACCGGTAGAGCGTCGCCTTGGGATGGGGCGACATCGCGAGCAATTCGGAAAACCGCACAGGCCGTTCGGCTTGTGCGACCAGATCCAGCACCTCAAGTGCCTTGCCGATCGTTCCGTCCCCCGAGCGGGGCGCTGCGCTGTTCATCGTGGTCCTCCCAAACCGCTCTGCAGGAATCTGTTGACCTGCCGAACATGTCACCGCATAGTTCCAATAGTTGGAATTCAGTTTCACTATGTGGAACTTCCATGAAGAGAGACTTTAAGTCAAAAGAAATCTGACTTTCTGTTTGCGGGCCAATGATACAAGGTCCGGCACGGGAGAAACGGAACTAAGGGAGGAAACCATGTTCCTGAATGTGAAAACCGCTGTGGCGGCTATTGCTCTGTCTGCTATGGCAGGCGGTGCGTTCGCGCGCGACTTGGTCATCAACTTTGATGACCTCAACCCAGGCCCCAAAAAGGGCTTTGATGATGCTGTCGCTCTTTTCCAAAAGGAAAACCCCGACATCAACGTGATCGTCAACAACAACGACCGCGAAGCGCACAAAACAGCGATCCGCAACTTTTTGACCGCTGACGCGCCTGACGTCACCAGCTGGTATCCCGGCAACCGTATGGCACCCTTCGTAGACGCTGGCCTGTTCCAGCCCATCGATGATGTGTGGGAAGAAAACGGCTTCAAAGAAGACCTTGCAGCGATCATGCCGACCATGTCGCGTGACGGCAAAATCTGGGGTGTACCTTACAGCTACTACCAGTGGGGTATCTACTACCGCAAAGACATCTTTGACTTGCTGGAGCTGGAAGAGCCCCAGACTTGGGACGAGTTGCTGGCAGCTTGTGGCAAGATGAAAGCAAATGGCGTGACGCCTTTCACCATCGGGACCAAGTTCCTTTGGACGGCTGCGGGCGTGTTCGACTATCTGAACCTGCGCACCAACGGCTATGACGTGCACAACGCGCTGACAGCTGGTGAGATCAAGTACACCGATCCACGTATCAAGGCGACGTTCACCAACTGGGAAACGCTGATCAACGAATGTGGGTTTGTGGACAACCACGCCTCCATGAGCTGGCAGGACGCCATCGCACCTTTCGCCAATGGCGATGCCGCGATGTACGTGATGGGCAACTTCTCGGTTGATGGCTACAAGAACGCTGGTCTGACCGAAGATCAGATCGACTTCATGCCGTTCCCAACCATCGATGCGTCCATCCCCGGTGCCGAAGAAGCGCCTGCGGACGCGTTCTTTATCCCGACCAACGCAAAGAACGTCGAAGATGCCAAGAAGTTCCTGGCCTTCGTTGCGCGCCCCGATGTGCAGACCCAGTGGAACAAGACCATCGGTCAGCTGCCCATCAACTCCAAGGCCGACATTTCCGATGACAAGTTCATCCAGGAAGGGTTTGCCCTGCTGAACGGTGCTGCTGGTCTGGCACAATTCTATGACCGTGACGCACCTGCCGAAATGGCCAAAGCGGGCATGGAAGGCTTCCAGGAGTTCATGCTGGACACGTCCAAAATGGACGCGATCCTTGAGCGCCTCGATACGGTTCAGGAAGAAGTCTACAAGTAAGCAACAGGTGGGGCGGGCGATTGCGCCCGCCCCACACTTTTCCCATCAACACATTGTAAGTGCTAGGTTTTAGCGTTTTCAAAGGGTTGATCTGCGCCCGATTGGGCGACCCCGATACCACAGCAGGAGTCCGTCATGACCCACGCCGTTGCCCCCAATTCCTCTGTGCCAGATCGGCCAAGTTGGCTGAAGCGCAACAAGCTGGCGGTGGCCCCGTGGATATTCTTGATCCCGGCGCTGATCTTTTTCGCCATTTACGTGGTGATCCCGATTTTCCAAAGCCTTTGGCTGAGCCTTTATGAGTGGAACGGCCTGTACACAGCGGACGGAGAAAGCACGGCCACGTGGGTTGGTTTCCAAAACTACGCCAAGCTGTGGGACGATCCGAACTTCTGGACCTCGCTGCGCAACAACCTCGCGTGGCTGATCCTTTACATGTTGGCCGTGCCGCTGGGCCTGTTCATTGCGTTGTTCCTGAACCAAACGGTGACGGGCATGCGGTTTTACAAGTCGATGTTCTTCTTTCCCTTCGTGATTTCTCAAGTTGTCGTTGGTCTGATCTTTGGCTGGTTCTACAACCCGGATTTTGGGGTTGTTGGCACAGTTTGGAAGGCGATGTTCTGCGAAGAGACGGTCAACATCCTTGGCAATGCGACTTTCACCTGCGCCCGCCCCGTACCGGATATCCTGTCGAGCCCCGAATGGGCGACCTACGGCATCATTGCCGCGGGTCTGTGGCCCCAGATTGCCTATTGCATGATCCTGTACCTGACAGGCCTCAACAACGTGTCCGCTGATCAGATCGAGGCCGCGCGGCTGGATGGCGCCAAGGGCTGGAAGATGCTGTGGTATGTGGTTGTGCCACAACTGAAACCTGCCACCTTCATCGCCATTGTTGTGACAGTGATTGGGGCGCTGCGATCTTTCGATATGATCGCGATCATGACCCAGGGGGGGCCGTTTGGGTCAACCAACGTGCTGTCGCATTACATGTATGAAGTGGCCATTTCCGAATACGGCGAACGCTATGGCTATGGGTCCTCTGTTGCTACTGTTCTGTTCGGTATCATGTTGATCTTCATCAGCTATTTCCTGTGGCAAATGTACCAAGACGAAAAGGGGTTGCGCTGATGTTTCCGCGTCCGATTGAACAATCCTCAGCCCCAGTCCGCTATGGCTATCAGGCGTTTTTGCCCGTTGCGCTGATCCTTTGGTTGTTGCCGCTTTTGGCCATTTTCCTGACCTCGATCCGGTCGGCCAAAGATATCAACTCGGGCAACGTGTTTGGCTGGCCGTCCGAGTTTGCGTTGATCGACAATTACACGGCAGTCTTTACCCAATCCGCCGCCGCCCAGTACATGTGGAATTCGGTGCTGATCACCGTGCCCACGGTCGCGATCTCGGTCGCTCTGGCCTGCCTTGCTGGCTATGCGCTGGCAATCTACAAATTCCGGGTCGCGCTGCCGCTGTTCTTTTTGTTCGTGGCCGGTAACTTTATCCCGTTTCAGATCCTGATGGTCCCGGTGCGGGATATGTCTGTGCAGACGGGTCTTTATGACACCATCGCGGGTCAGTTCCTGTTCCATGCGGCTTTCCAGACAGGCTTTTGTACGCTGTTTATGCGCAATTTCATCAAGGCGTTGCCCTTTGATTTGGTCGAATCCGCGCGGATCGAGGGCATCGCGGAGTGGAAGATTTTCTGGTATGTGATCCTGCCACTTGTGCGTCCTGCGATTGCGGCGCTGGCGGTGCTGATCTTTACGTTCGTGTGGAACGACTTTTTCTGGGCCAACGTGCTGACCCAAGGCGAGGCGGCCAAGCCGATCACCGCCGGAGTGCGTGCGTTGAACGGGCAATTTGTGAACAACTGGCATCTGGTGTCTGCGGCGTCCCTGTTGGCGGCGATTCCACCGGTTGCGTGCTTCTTCCTGATGCAGAAGCACTTCATTTCAGGCCTGACCATGGGTGCCGTGAAGTGAGCGCATGCTGGCGGCTGGACGATGGGCGCCAGACATTGGTCTTGGGGTCCGATCGTGGCCGGTTGGCAGAGGTCGTCTATTGGGGGCCAAGCCTGCCGGAGAGCGAAGACCTAGCCACCCTCTATGAGGCCTATTCGCTTGATGTGACGGGCGGCATGCTTGACGTGAACCCGGAACTGAGCATCTGCCCCGAGGCGACACGGTCCTTTCCCGGCCAGCCGGGGCTGATCATTCGCAATGGCGACGGCACACCGTTTCTGCCCAAGTTCTGTCTTGAGCGGGCGGATGTGGGCGAGAATGTTCTGATCCTGACCTACATGGATCAGTCCCGTGTGCTGACCTACCGCGCCCGCTTTGCCATTGATCCGGTGACACACATCATTGAGGCGAGTGCCGAGTTGGAAGCCGATCAGCCCATGCATTTGCATTGGTTGGCTGCACCTGTGTTTCCGGCACCACAGCTCAGTGACGAGATGATTGATTTCGCAGGCCGTTGGTGTGGCGAGTTTCAGATGAACCGCACGCCGTGGTCCCCCGGCATTCGCTATCGCGAAAACCGCACTGGGCGCACCGGGCATGAGCACTTTCCGGGGCTGATCGTACCGGTGCGCGGCGCAAGCAATGCGACCGGGCAGGCCTATGCGTTCCATTATGGATGGTCGGGCGGGCACCGAATGGTGGCCGAAGAGCTGCCGGATGGTCGCCGCCAAATCCAATTTGGGCACGCGGCCCGGATGGAAGGGCAGGCACAGACCCGATTTGCCACGGGCAAGCTTTATGCAGTGTTCTCCGACGACGGGCTGAATGGGTGCGCTGTTGCGTTCCAACGCCATTTGCGTGATCGCGTGGTGACGTTCCCAAGGCCGAACACGCCGCGTCCCGTACACTACAATTGCTGGGAGGCCGTCTATTTCAACCACAACCTCAGTGAGTTGAAGGACATCGCGGAGCGCGCTGTGGCGCTGGGGGCGGAACGGTTTGTGCTGGACGATGGCTGGTTTGGCAGTCGCGATGATGACACGCAGGCGCTCAGCGACTGGGAGGTCGACCCGAGGAAGTACCCTGACGGTCTGACTCCCTTGATCGACCATGTGAAATCGCTGGGCATGACCTTCGGCATCTGGTTCGAACCAGAGATGATCAACCCGAATTCCGACATCTTCCGCGCCCATCCCGACTGGGCGCTTGGCGGCGAGGATCAGATCATGGGCCGTCAGCAAATGGCGCTGGATATGGCCCGTCCGGATGTGCAGTCGTTCCTGTTTTCACGCATTAGCGACATCCTGTCCCGCCACGACATTGAATACATCAAATGGGACCACAATCGCGTTCTGCCCATGCCGGATGCTGCGCAAACGCGGGGGTCTTATGCGCTGCTGGACAGATTGCGGCGTGAGTTTCCGCATGTGGAGATTGAAAGCTGCGCCTCGGGTGGGGGCCGGATTGACTTTGGCATCATGGAGCGGACACAGCGCGTTTGGCTGAGCGACAGCAACGACGCCGTGGAGCGATTGCGCATCCAGCACAACGCCTCGATTTTCCTACCGATGGCTGTAACAGGTAGCCATGTAGGACCGCGTATGTGTCACACATCAGGTCGCACGCTGGATATCAGGTTCCGCGCTTGGGTTGCTGCACAGCGCCATATGGGGTTCGAGATGGACCCGCGTGAGTTGACAGACGAAGAGGCGGACGTTCTGCGCGACGTCACCGCGTGGTGGAAGGCCAACCGCGAATGGATGAATGGCGCAGACATTTTGCGATTGGACAGTGCCGACCCGGCCGTGATGGCCGAACAACACCTAGAAGAGGGCGGCGGGCAGTTTGTTGTCTTTGCGGGCAAGGCCGCGACATCTGACCAAATCGCGCCGCGCCCCTTGCGCCTGACGCGCCTGAGCCCTGAGGCTAAGTACCGTGTCGAGTTGATCAATCGTGCCGATGTGGGCCATCTGTCGCGCGGGGCGAATGCGCTGAAAGCGGGCCCCTTTGTGGTGAGCGGCGCCTATTTGATGTACCATGGCCTGACGCTGCCGTGGAGTTTTCCTGAACGAATGTGGGTGATCAAAGGCGATCTGGCCTGAGCCTCGCACAAAAGAGAGTATCGAGATGAAAGAGACAGTCACATTCCACGATCTTGCGGGCGCTTCGGTGTTCATCACCGGGGGCGGGTCCGGCATCGGGGCCTCTTTGACCGAAGGGTTTCTGGAGCAGGGCGCCAAGGTCGCTTTTGTCCAACGTTCGGACGCGACCGCCTTTTGCGACGAGATGGAAGAGAAGTATGGCAACCGCCCATTGTTCATGCCTTGTGACATCACAGATGATGCCGCGTTAAAGGCGTGTATCGCGCAGGCCGCCGCCGCGCACGGAACAGTGACGACGCTGGTGAACAACGCCGCCAACGACAAGCGCCATACGACTGCCGAAGTCGATAGCGATTTCTTTGACTGGATGATTGCGATCAACCTCAAGGCTTACTTCTTTGCCTGTCAGGCGGTTATGCCGGGCATGCAGGCTGCTGGCGGCGGGTCGATCATCAACTTTTCCTCGATCAGTTACATGATGGGGAACGCAGGCTATCCGCTTTATACAGGCGCCAATTCCGCGATCAACGGCATGACCCGCAGCCTCGCGCGCGAGTTTGGCCCAGATAAGATCCGTGTGAACGCGCTGGCCCCGGGGTGGGTGCTGACGCAGAAACAGCTGGATATGTGGGCCACGCCCGAGGGGTTAGAGGCCCATATGGAACGCCAGTGCCTCAAGGAACATCTGGAGCCGCGCGATATTGTTGGGGCGGTTTTGTTCATGGCCTCAGACGCAAGCCGTATGATGACGGGACAGGCGGTTGTGGTTGATGGCGGCGTGGCGGTGACGGGCTGATGAGTGGAGCGTCGTGGATTGCGGTTGATTGGGGCACGTCGCATCTGCGCGCGTGGTTGATGCGCGGGGATGGAACCGTCGTGGAAAGACGGCAGTCAGATGCGGGCATGGGCGCGTTGGACCGGTCGGGTTTCGAACCTGCCTTGCGCGCACTTGTCGGTGACGCGCTGCCGGCGCCGGTTCTTGCCTGTGGCATGGTGGGATCGCGTCAGGGCTGGGCCGAGGCGCCCTATGCGACGGCCCCGTGTTCTCCGCCCGGTGCAGGTGAGGCGGTGCAGGTGCCGGGTGTTGATGTCCGTATTTTGCCGGGTGTGAAACAGACCAAACCGGCAGACGTAATGCGCGGAGAAGAGACGCAGATCGCAGGATATCTGGCGACAAACCCCGGTTTTGACGGAGTTATCTGCCTGCCCGGCACGCACACCAAATGGGTCCATATCAGCGCCGGCGAGATCGTGAGTTTTCGCACAGCGATGACTGGCGAGATGTTTGCGCTGCTCTCTACACAGTCGGTCTTGCGCCACTCGGTGGGCAAGGGGTGGGACGCGGCAAGCTTTGCCTCTGGTGTCAGTCAGGCGTTGTCGCGCCCCGAAGGTTTGGCTGCGTCCCTGTTTTCGCTCAGGGCCGAAGGGCTGTTGGACGGATTGAACCCGGATGCGGCGCGGGCGCGTTTGTCGGGGCTGCTGATCGGTGCGGAACTGGCGGCGATGCGTCCCTATTGGTTGGGCCAGCAAGTGGCATTGATTGGGGCCGAGTCCCTGTCGCGCGCCTATGCTGATGCGCTGGCCATGCAATCGGTGCCGTGTCACAGCGCGGGCGTAGAGGACATGACATTGGCAGGCCTGACCGCCGCCTGGACCCAGATTTATGGAGAGGCCGCATGAGCCGAGAGATTATTGCCATCCTGCGTGGGATCACCCCGGATGAAGCGGGGCCCGTGGCCGATGCGCTGGTCGAGGCTGGGATCACCCGGATCGAAGTGCCGCTGAACTCCCCGCAACCCTTTGACAGCATTTCGAAAATGTTGCTGTCGCATGGCGGCGATGCGATGATCGGGGCGGGCACGGTTCTGGATGTGCGCGATGTCGAAAAGCTCTACAAAATGGGCGCGCATATGGTCGTGTCTCCGGACGCAAATGCCTCGATCATCGTGGCGACGAAACAGGCGGGGATGCTGTCGTTTCCCGGCGTGATGACGCCGACCGAGTGTTTTGCTGCGTTGCAGGCCGGGGCGGACGGATTGAAACTTTTTCCTGCATCACTGTTGGGTGTTGAGGGGCTCAAGGCCATCGGCGCCGTGCTGCCCAAAGGCACCAAGACCTATGCGGTCGGGGGTGTTGGGCCTGCGGATTTTGCCGACTGGTTTGCCGCCGGGATCACCGGGTTTGGCATCGGGTCGGCCCTTTACAAGCCGGGCATGTCGGTGGCGGATGTTGCCGCACGCGCGGCAGATATGGTTGCGGCATACGACGCGAGCGTCTGATGGACGTCTTTGCCACGCACCCGTGCCGTCTGGGCGAAGGCCCGCTTTGGCATCCAACACGCAAAGCGCTGTTCTGGTTCGATATTTTGGACAAAACCCTGCATTGTAAGGGCGCTACCCGCCACAGCTGGTCTTTTGACGAATACGTTTCTGCTGCCGGTTGGGTGGATGATGACACGCTGCTGATCGCCTCTGCCAGCGGGTTGTGGCGGTTTGATATTTCCAGCGGCGCGCGCGAATTGGTTGTGCCTCTTGAGGCAGACGATCCATCGACCCGCTCCAACGATGGCCGTGCAGACCCGCAGGGTGGGTTCTGGATTGGTACGATGGGCATAAAGGCCGAGGCCCATGCGGGCGCGATTTATCGCTATTACCGGGGGGAGCCGCGCAAGTTGTTTGACCGGATCACGATTTCCAATGCGATCTGTTTTGCACCAGATGGCGGCACAGCCTATTTTGCGGATACGTTTTCGCAACGCATTCAAAAGGTTGCGCTGGATACTGACGGCTGGCCAAAGGGAGAGCCTGAGGTGTTTGTTGACTTGCGCGCTGACGGTCTGAATCCGGACGGTGCCGTTGTCGACGCGGACGGCAACCTGTGGAACGCGCAGTGGGGTGCCGGGCGTGTGGCCTGCTACGGCGCTGATGGCGTTTTTAAACGGAGCATCTTGGTGCCCGCGTCGCAAGCCACCTGTCCGGCATTTGGCGGGCCAGAGGGCACAACACTGTTCGTCACCACTGCCGCGAACGGTGTGGACGAGGGGCAGGGCGGCATGACCTTTTCCATTGATGCGGGCGTTATGGGCCAGCAAGAACATCAGGTGATCTTATGAAACGCACGCTTGGCGTTTGTTACTACCCCGAACACTGGCCCGAAGCGCAGTGGGCAGAAGACGCCGCGCGCATGGCCACCCTTGGTCTGACATGGGTGCGCATCGGCGAATTCGCTTGGAAACGGATGGAGCCGGTTGAAGGCGCATATGACTTTGACTGGCTGGACCGCGCAATCGAGACCCTCGGGGCGGCAGGACTGAAGGTTGTACTGGGCACCCCCACCGCGACACCGCCTGCGTGGGTTGCGGCCAAGCATCCGGACATGCTGCCGGTGGATGCGGATGGCCGTGTGCGCGGCTACGGATCGCGCCGCCACTACTGCTTTTCCCACAGCGGGTACTTGGAAGAATGCCGCAGGATCGTCGCGCAACTTGCTGAACGTTATGGAAAAAACCCATATGTTGCCGCATGGCAAACGGACAATGAGTATAGCTGTCATGATACAACGCTTAGCTATTCAGAGTGTGCAAAGCGGGCGTTTCAGGATTGGTTGCGTGTGCAGTTTCCGGGCCCTGCATCTTATCGCGGCAATGACGGTGACATCGACGCACTGAATGCGGCGTGGGGCAATGTATTTTGGTCGATGGACTATGATGATTTTGACCAGATCGGCCTGCCGAACCTGACCGTGACTGAGGTAAATCCAGCCCACGCCCATGCATTTCGTCGTTTTTCTTCGGATCAGGTCGTGGCGTTCAACCGCGCGCAGGTGGATATCATCCGCGCTTGTTCGGACGCGCCGATTGCCCATAACTACATGGGCCGGACCACCGATTTTGATCACTTCAAGGTCGGGGCGGATCTCGATATCGCATCCTGGGACAGTTATCCGTTGGGGTTCCTCGAAGATCGGTCTGGCATGTCTGATGCACACAAGCGCGCCTATGCGCGGCAGGGCGATCCGGATTTTCAGGCGTTTCACCACGACCTTTACCGTGCGGTGGGCAAAGATGGCCGTTGGTGGGTGATGGAGCAGCAACCGGGGCCTGTGAACTGGGCCCCCTATAACCCGGCGCCTTTGCCCGGCATGGTGCGCCTGTGGACGTGGGAGGCCTTTGCCCATGGGGCCGAAGCGGTGTGTTATTTCCGCTGGCGGCAGGCGCCCTTTGCGCAAGAGCAGATGCATGCGGGCCTGCTGCGCCCCGATTCAGTTGAGGCTGAAGCCTTTGGCGAGGCCGCGCAGGTGATGGAGGAATTGGCACAATCGCCGGATGTCAGTCCGGCCCAAGCCCCCGTAGCCATCATGTTTGACTACGATGCCGACGCGATGTGGACGGTACAGCCCCACGGGGCGGATCTGAGCTACTTTGGGCTCGTGTTTGACTGGTACCGCGCCTGTCGCAAGTTGGGTCTGTCGGTCGACATCCTGCTGCCGACCACGCGCGACTTTGAAGGCTACGCCCTCGTTCTGGCGCCGGGCATGATGCATATGCCCGACGACCTGAAATCGGCACTCGGCCAAGCAAAGGCAGAGGTGATTTTAGGCCCGCGCAGCGCGGCGCGCGATACGCATTTCTGCATACCGACGCCCTTGCCGCCCGCGTGGCCGGGAAGTGATTTGGCGGTGTCACGTGTCCAGTCGATCCGCCCGGATATGCCCATTGATATCGATGGAGGCGGGCAAGTGATCGGGTACTTCGAGCAGATCACAGGCGGTGGCGAAGTGGTCATTCAAACCGCAGATGGCGCACCTGCGGCGGTGCGATGTGATGCAGGTGTGACCTATGTTGCGGGTTGGGGGGATGATGCGATGCATCAACGTGTAATCCGCGCGACGGCACCCAACCTCGCCGTGCGCGAAATGCCCGACGGGCTGCGGCGGCGCGCGACCGGCTCAGAAATTTTCTGGTTTAACTACTCGACTAAAGATGTTGAAATAGATGGAGAAAACGTTTCCGCCTCTGGGATTTTGCGTCACAATATCTAAACCAATTGTGGGATCGTGCCACCTGTCATATATATTTCATGAAATCATGAAATATAGCCGCCCATGCTGCTTGACCAACTCTCGACCCTTGCCCACGCGCCACGGATGGATGTGTTTCGCCTGTTGATGCGACGTTATCCCGATGCGTTGCCTGCGGGCGAGATTTCAGTCGTCCTTGGGTTCAAAGCATCGACCACCTCTGTCTACCTCGCCGCCCTGTCCGGTGCCGGATTGATCCGACAGGACCGAGCGGGCACATCGCTGCGCTATAGTGTCGATATGCAAGGGGCCCGGACCATGGTTGCTCAGGTGTTCGATGAGTGTTGCAACGGGCGGCCGGATCTGTGCCCGCCCGGTTTGGTGGACCCATTCAAAGAAAGCACGCCCATCTCTGACGCCAAGCAAAACGTTCTGTTCATCTGCACTGGTAACTCTGCCCGTTCGATCTTTGCCGAGGCCATCATGCGCCATGAGGCAGGCGCCCGGTTCAACGTTTGTTCTGCCGGCACAAAACCGCAATCGGAACTCAACCCATTCGCGGTTGAGATGCTGGACCAGAAGGGGCTCGATATCGCCGCTCTGCGCGCCAAGAACATTGCGGAGTTTCAAGGCGAGGACGCACCAGTGATGGATTTCGTGTTCACCGTCTGTGATCAAGCCGCAAACGAGGAATGCCCGGCCTTGCACGGACAGCCCATTTCGGCCCACTGGGGCCTGCCTGACCCGGTGAAGGCCACAGGCACGGACGCAGAAAAGCGCCTTGCCTTCCAACAGACCTTTGGCGCCATGCGTAATCGCATCATCGCCTTCTCGGCCCTGCCACTGGAAACGCTGACCCGCGCCTCCCTCCAACACAAAGTCGACGAGATCGGCCGCAACAAGGAAACCACATGACGACATACGCCCTGAATGGCCTTGGCCGGATCGGAAAACTGGCCTTGCGCCCGCTGCTGGAACGCGGCTGCGACATTGCCTTTGTGAACGACGCGGTGGGTGATCCGGCGATGCATGCGCATTTGCTCGAATTCGATACGGTTCACGGGCGCTGGCCCGCGCAGTTCAGCGCGGACGAGAACAGCATCACAATCGACGGCACCGTGATCCCGGCTCTTGGTGTGCGCTCGATCGAAGAACTGCCACTGGACGGCGTGGATGTGGTCATCGACTGTACGGGCGTGTTCAAGACCGAGGCCAAGCTGGCTCCATATTTTCAAGCAGGTGTCAAAAAGGTCATCGTATCCGCCCCGGTCAAGGATGGTGAGACGGCCAATATCGTCTATGGCGTCAACAATTCGGCCTATACCGGGCAGCCCATTGTGACGGCGGCATCCTGCACAACCAATTGCTTAGCCCCTGTGGTTAAAGTCATTCATGAGGGGTTGGGCATCAAGCATGGGTCGATCACCACGATCCACGATGTGACCAACACGCAGACCATTGTGGACCGACCCGCCAAAGATTGGCGGCGTGCGCGGTCCGCTCTGAATTCGATGATCCCGACGACCACGGGGTCAGCCACGGCCATCACGCTGATCTACCCGGACCTCGTGGGCAAGCTGAACGGGCACGCGGTGCGTGTTCCACTGCTCAATGCCTCGCTCACCGACTGTGTGTTCGAGGTGGAACGGGAGACGACTGTTGAAGAGGTCAATGCGATGTTCGAAGCAGCGGCCAATGGTCCGCTTGCGGGCATTCTGGGCTATGAAACGCGCCCCCTCGTGTCGACAGATTACACAAACGATCCACGCTCCAGCATCGTCGATGCGCCGTCCACCATGGTGGTGAACGGTACGCAGGTGAAGGTCTATGCGTGGTATGACAACGAGTGGGGCTATGCCCATCGCCTCGTCGATGTGGCGCAGATGGTAGGCGCATCTTTGTGACGGATCGTCCAAAGGGCTTTGCTGCCTATATTGCGGTGACGGCCGCCTATTGGGCGTTCATGCTGACGGATGGCGCGCTCAGGATGTTGGTGCTGTTGCACTTCAACAGCCTTGGCTTTTCACCGGTGCAGCTTGCCTATCTCTTTGTACTTTATGAGATCGCGGGTGTGGTGACGAACCTGTCGGCGGGGTGGATCGCCGCGCGCTTTGGGTTGACGTCGACCCTTTATGCAGGGCTGACGTTACAGGTTGTGGCGCTGCTGGCGCTGACGCAGCTGGACCCGGCGTGGTCTGTGGCCGCATCGGTCGTTTTTGTGATGTTGGTGCAGGGGCTTTCTGGTGTGGCCAAGGATCTGGCCAAGATGTCGTCCAAGTCTGCCGTCAAACTGCTGGCCCCTGAAGGGGACGGGTTGTTCCGCTGGGTTGCTCTGCTGACAGGGTCAAAGAATGCGGTGAAAGGGTTTGGCTTTTTGCTTGGGGCAGGGGCGCTGGCGCTTTTTGGCTTTGTTCCTTCTGTTTTGGGCATGGCGGCGGTTTTGGGGGCAATCCTTGTCACTGTGTTGCTGCGGATGCCGCCAGGTCTACCGGGCGGGCGCAAAGATGCGAAATTCAACGAGGTGTTTTCCAGAAACCCGCGCATCAATTGGTTGAGCGCTGCGCGCGTGTTTCTGTTTGGTGCGCGCGATGTGTGGTTTGTCGTAGGTATCCCGATCTACTTTTACGCGGTCCTGAGCGATGGCACCCCTGAGGGTCAGCGCGCTGCATTCTTTCTGATTGGTATCTTCATGGCGATTTGGGTGATCCTCTATGGCGCTGTACAGGCGCGCGCGCCCGCCATCCTGCGCAGCTCGACGCGCAGTGAGGCTGACCTTGCCGCCAGTGCGCGGTTCTGGGTGGGCACGTTGTTCGTGGTCCCTGCCGCATTGGCGCTTGCTGCGTATTTCGCTGGCGGGCCAACGGTTTGGCTGACTGCCTTGGTTGTTGTGGGACTGCTGATCTTTGGGGTTCTCTTTGCCCTCAATTCTTCGCTGCATTCCTATCTGATCCTCGCCTTTACCAGCGCGGAACGGGTGACGATGGATGTCGGGTTTTACTACATGGCGAACGCCGCCGGGCGTTTGATCGGAACGGTGCTATCCGGCCTGACATATCAGTTCGGGGGGCTGCCCCTATGCCTTGGGACGGCGGCGCTGATGATTGCGCTCAGTTGGCTGTCGATTGGGCGGATCAACCGCGAAACTGCGCCAGCCACCCCAGTGTAGCGTCCGTATCGCCGCCCGGTTTGTATTCAGCACCCAACGGGCCAGACCAGTCCGCAAGGGATGCGAAGATATGGGCATAGTTCAATTCACCATGGTCCGGCGCCCCACGGTCAGGGACGGACGCGAACTGAATATGTCCGATGATGTCACGCAAATCGGTGAACCGCGTGGTCACGTCGCCCTCGTTCCGGCCAACGTGATAACAATCAAACATCAGCTTGAGGTTGGTCGCCCCAACTTCGGCGATGATGTCGCGCGCTTGGTCGGTGGTGGACAGGAAATAGCCCGGTGCATCATGGCGGTTGAGCGGTTCGATCAGGATGGTTTTCGGAGTGGACGCACAGGCATAGCGCAGATTTTCGATAAATGTCGCGTGTGCCTCATCGCCTTTACCAAAGCCGCACATGACGTGGATGGCACCAGCACCGACGACATCTGCATAGGCGATGGCTTCGTCAATGGCGGCGCGCGCTTCGCCCTCGCGACCGGGCAGAGCGGCAAGGCCGTTTTCGCCGCCCGCCACGTCCCCACGCCGTGTGTTGAGGCCGAGGATGGGCAGGCCGGTGGCGTCGAGTGCCGCTTTGACGTCCCGCGCCGGCGTCTCATACGGCCAGTGCAACTCGACCGCGTCGAACCCGGCAGCGTGCGCGGCACGAATGGCCTCGGGCAATGGGCGATCCGCCCAGAGAAACCCAAGATTGGCTGAAAACTTCATGTCTCTTCCCCGGGCAATGTCAGTTGGGCGTTCCGGGCATAGACTTTGGCCACTGCCGCGTCATCTTCGCCGCCCAATCCCATCCCGGCGGCGGCTACGAATTGCTGTAGCGCAGCGGCTGTGATCGGAGCCGAGAAACTGGCCGATTTTGCGATATCCAGAACAATCCCAAGGTCTTTGGGCCAGATGTTCACGGATGAATGCGGAGTATAGTCACCTGCCACGATGTGGGGGGCGCGATTTTCCAGCATCCAGCTGGACCCGGCACATTTGCTGATCACTTCGACGAATTGAGCGGGGTCGACGCCTTGTGTCATGCCAAAGGTCAACGCCTCGGCCATGGTTGCGATATGGACGCCCGCGAGCAGTTGGTTCACGGCCTTCATCGCTGATCCGGGGCCTGCGTGATCGCCAAGCTCAAACACGGTCGTGGCCGTGGCCTTGAGCACGTGGTCGGCTGCGGCGAAGGCTTCGGGCGTGCCAGAGGCCATCACCGACAGCGCGCCTTCCGCCGCTTTGATCGAACCGCCCGAGATGGGTGCGTCAAGATAGTGGACGCCGACCTCGCCGCAACGGGCCTCCATCTGGCGCGCAAACTCTGGCGGAACAGTGGCGCAGGCCATCACAACCGACCCCGCGCGCATATGCGGTACAACGCCGTCTGCGCCAAACAGCACGTTTTCTGTTTGTGCGGCATTCAGAACGACCACAATTACAGCATCCAATGTGCCCGCCACGTCTCTAAGCGCCCCGGGCGTGCCGCCTTCGGTAACGAAGCGCGCGGCTTGATCCGGGTTGATGTCATAGCCAAAGGTCATGTGCCCGGCCGCCAGACAGGATTGCGCAATCCCGTATCCCATGGAGCCGAGCCCGATTACTGCTGTACGATGGGGTGTGGTCATGGGGCGCATCCTTTTTTGATTTGTGCGCAGTCTTCGACAAACAAAAAGCAAAGCGCAAGGGGCGGGGTGCATGGCCGCGTTTGTATCAACGCCTCTTGCAATCAGGGATATGCGCAGGCCACCATGCCGCCCGAAGGCAAGGCAGAGCGAAGCGTATTTGAAATGACCCGGCACAACGCACCATCTGCAAAAGCAAAGGGCTGTTGCTTGCCCGCGCGGGCGTCGGGTGATGGCGTCGACATACCTGCGGCACCGATGATTGCGACGAATGCGCTGGCCACCCCCGAAACAGCGGATATTCCCGGTGGCATTGCCCTTGTGGGTACGAACGCACCACACTTGCCTGCAGATGGCGAGGGGCCGTTGCAGCGCAAAAAGGTCAAGCCGTTCAGGATGGATGTCACAACCGTTACCAATGCCCGCTTTGCCGCGTTTGTTGAGGCAACGGGGTATAAGACCGAGGCTGAACGGATCGGCGATTCATTCGTGTTTATCAACTTCCTCCCCGATGACGCACCGCCCAGCCAAGCGGTGGCCGAAGTGCCATGGTGGCGCGTGATCAAAGGTGCCTATTGGCGGTGCCCAAATGGCCCGGGATCAGAGGCGGCCTGCGATCCCGACCATCCCGTTGTCCACATCACTTGGAATGACGCCAAGGCCTTTGCCGCATGGGCGGGCGGGCGGCTGCCGACGGAAGTCGAATGGGAGCACGCTGCACGTGGTGGACTGGGTGATGTGCCCTATCCATGGGGGGAAGGCGATCCGGACGATGTCGCACATTTCCCCTGCAACATCTGGCAGGGGCAGTTTCCGCACAGCGATCTGGGCCTTGATGGACATGTGGGCACGGCCCCCGCACGCTCTTTTTCGCCCAATGGCTATGGGCTTTACAACATGGTCGGGAACGTCTGGGAATGGACGTCGCTGCCCTTCAAGGTAAAGTCACTGAAGCGGTCAGTGCAGGCCGTGCACGCGGGCAAATCTGGTTACAAGTTAAGCAAGGGGGGGTCGTTCTTGTGCCACGCATCCTATTGTTATCGCTACAGGATCGCGGCGCGGAGCGGAACGTCCGCAGACAGCTCGACGTCGCACCACGGGTTTCGGCTGGTGTATCCGGTTTGAAAGCAAGCGGCGCTGCCTGCGATCAAAATCCGTCAGCGCGCGCCCTTCCGGTGATCCCATCAAAAGGAACTTTCCGCTGCTGGACTTTTCATGCTGACCTCAGCAATGGTGATCAAAATCTCGCAACTTCAGGATTGAGTACATGAAAAGATCACGGATCAACGACCTGCTGGACGAAGGCGAAGACATGATCCGGTCGTTCGGCTTTGTGCTGCCGCCCTTTGCCAATTGGACGCCGGACGCCTTTGTCGCGAAAAAGGATGACGCGGCGCATGTCATTTCGTCGCGCTGTGGCTGGGACGTGACCGATTATGGGGCAGGGCGCTATGACGAGATGGGCTTGTTCCTGTTCACATTGCGCAACGGCCGTCTGGCGGATCTGCAAAGAGGCGGGGGCATGTGTTATGCCGAAAAGCTGCTGATCTCGAAACAGGATCAGCTGAGCCCGATGCATACGCATGTGATCAAGGCCGAAGATATCATCAATCGCGGTGGAGCGACGTTGATCATCGAGCTGTTTGGCTCTGACGATGCGGGCAATTTCGCCGAAAATCGCGGCGGCACCGTGTGGTGCGATGGTATCCGCAAGGAGTATGGTCCGGGCGAAAAACTCCCGCTGGCGCCGGGAGAAAGTATCACGCTGATGCCCGGAGATTGGCATGCGTTCTGGGGGGAAGGCGGGGACGTCCTGATCGGCGAAGTCTCGACGGTGAATGATGACGAGACGGACAACATTTTCCGTCAGCCTATCGGCCGTTTTTCGAACATCGAAGAAGACACTGACCCCAATCGTTTGTTGGTCAGTGACTACGATAATTGGCTGAGTTAGAAGTACCAGGAAGTATCTGTCGATCAATGATCCCGGGTCGCAAGACCTGTGTCAGAAAAAAGAAAGACATACCTCCATGCCCGACAGTAGTGGAGTTTTGTTCCACGGCGAGGGTTGGACTGCTTAATCGCACATTGGAGGCGGGTACCGGAATCGAACCGGTGTACACGGATTTGCAATCCAGAAGGAGAGACTGCAAAAACAACGGCTTAGGGGTGCAAAACACCCCCTGACAAAAAGTGAACAAAAAGCGAAAGTTTCAAAGCCAATTTCGCCGGTTCAGAACGGTAAAGGCCCCGTCACAGCGGCAACTGTGAACCGGGGCCAAATAGAAAAAGCCTGTCAGCTTTCACCGAACATTAGCATGGGCCAGTGTCTCTTCGCAAACGCTCAGTCGGCTTTTTCGTGGCCTCTGACTGGCGAGGTGGTCCAATGAGCTGGCGCATCGCAAATGAATGCGCCGAGCGCCGCTTTGGCAGCGCCGCGCGCAAGCAGATCATCATGTTCCTGGCCGACAAGGCGAGCGATGATGGCTCGGGCATCTGGTGTTCCAAGGGGACGATCCAGCGCCACACAGAGCTCAGCGAGAGCACGGTGAAGCGCACCATCATCGACTTTCTGCGCGAAGGCATCCTGATCGAGACAGGGCGGCGGCACTGCAAGAACGGCTACACCGTCATTTACCGCATTGTTCTGGAGCGCGTGGCCGCGCTCGAACCCACGGCCGAGCCCGATATTGAGACGGGGGTCACTGTGAACCCCGTCCAGCATGAACCCGGTACGGGGTCCACGGTGAACGGGGTACGGGGTTCACGGTGGACCCCAAACCATCCTAAAACCATCCATAAACCACCTACGCGCAGGCGCGAGGCGGCGGAGGAGGAGTTTGAAGATCTTGAATCTGAGAAGATCTTGGCGGCCTATCCTGAGGGCAGGATTCGAGACCGGCGAACCAGTCTGCGCCTGATCGCTGCGGCTGTGAAAGCAGGTGTGAAGCCCGATGACCTGCTGCAGGCGGTCAAAGCCTATGCGAAAGAAAGCGAGGGCTATACGCGCAGCAAGGTCTGTTTTTCGGACAATTGGTTCAAGATGCGCCGGTGGGAGAAGGGGCTCGCCCAGATACAGGCCGACCGCGAGAAGGCGCGAGAGGCCGAAGCCAAAGGTCGTGCCAGCCTTGCCGAGTGGATTCATGAGCGCCATCCCCTCTGCCGCCACATCACTAACCGGCAGATCGAGGATTTGATCGCGTCAAAACTGGTGACGCCCGAACAGGTCCGCGCTGCGGGGCTGCAGGTGTGAGAGCATTGGCGAAGTCTGGGATACAGCTAACAATGCTGCCGATCTTTATGGTGTTTAGGTCATATTGCGCGATTATGATTTGAGGGTCATATTGACAATTTATGATCCAGGGGTCATATGCGGTGACAGGAGAACCGCCATGAAGCACCTCGTTCGTACATCAAAAAACTTGGGCCACGCAATTCGCCAGGCTCGGAAGGCAAAGAACCTTACCCAGAAGGAACTCGCCTCGATGAGCGGTGTTTGGCAAGAGACAATTTCCAAGATCGAGAACGGCAGCGGCGGAACCAAGCTGGAAACAGTATTCGATTTGATCGCGGCCTTGGAGCTCGAAATTACGGTGACCGAGCGCAGCAAAGGCACACCAGACGGGCTAGAGGACATCTTCTGACATGGGCCGCAAGCGCAGCTACACACCGCTGAACGTTTTCCTGAACTCGCGGCTCGTGGGTCAATTGGTGCGTGAGCCGTCGGGCGGCGTCAGTTTTGCCTATGCACGTGACTGGCTCGAATGGGAGCACCGGATGCCGGTGTCGCTATCGTTGCCATTGCAGGAGAACCGCTACAGCGGCGCACCTGTGATGGCCGTCTTTGACAACCTGTTGCCCGACAGTGACCTCATTCGCCGGAGGGTCGCAGAACGCGTCGGGGCCGAGGGCGTCGATGCCTTTAGCTTGCTGTCCCAAATTGGGCGGGACTGCATTGGTGCGCTGCAGTTTCTGCCCGACGGGCAAGAGCCTCAGCCAATGTCCGAGTTGACTGGAGAACTTGTCGACGAGGCGCAGATCGGGGCCATTTTGAGCGACCTCGATTTAGCACCACTGGGTATCCGCCGCGAGAATGACTTCCGAATTTCTGTCGCTGGAGCGCAGGAAAAAACGGCTCTGCTTCGTAAAGACGGCCAGTGGATTGAGCCAACCGGCACGACGCCAACCACGCACATCATCAAGCCGCAAATCGGCAGGCTGCCCAACGGTATGGACCTGTCCGACAGCGTTGAAAACGAATACCTGTGCCTCAAGCTGATGGAAGCGTTTGGGCTTCGGGCTGCGAATGTCGAAATGGCGCAGTTTGGCGAAAAGAAAGCCTTGGTCGTTGAGCGTTTTGATCGGCGCTGGACGTCTGATGGGCGCTTGATCCGTCTGCCGCAGGAGGACTGCTGTCAAGCACTATCCATTGTGCCCACACAAAAGTATCAGAATGAGGGCGGCCCAGGAATCTCAGATATCATGGATCTATTATTGGGAAGTGATGACCCCAACAAAGACCGGTACGATTTTTTCAAAGCGAATGTCCTGTTCTGGTTGTTGGGCGCGACAGACGGACATGGTAAGAACTTCAGCGTCAGCCTCTTACCCGGCGGTCGCTTTCGCATGACACCGCTATACGACGTTTTGACGGTGCAGCCGACTGTCGATGCGCGACAGATCGAGCGAAAGTACTTCAAACTGGCCATGAATTTAGGCAACTCAAACCACTACAAGGTTTCGAATATCGTTGGTCGGCACATCGTGGAGACCGGAGTTCAATCCGGCTTATCCCGCGCAGTCGTGCAGGGCCTGTTTGAAGAGCTGCAGGAGACCTCGCACGCGATCGTTGAGGCCACGTTCAACCAGCTTCCAGAAGGTTTCCCAGAGCCGTTGCTTGCTTCAATCGACGGCGCGCTGAAGGCTAGGTTGCACCTGTTGAACTGAAACTGGTCGCGCTTGGCTGGTGCGAAGACGCGTCTTTTCCGGTCAAACGAAACCAGGTCAGGTCGCCGTAGCCATAAGCAGATCCTCACCGCCGGGTTTCTAATTGCTGAACATAAGCGGGCAGCCGTGTCAGACGCGGTGCAAGCCCCGCTTCAACAAGAAAATTCCCCTGCGCCAGCGCATTCCTCGCGAAGCAAGTTTCTCGCTGACAGCCCTTTGGTGCCAGCTTTGGTCATGTTCATCGAAACACTCAAAGTGAGGATCAAAAAATGGCTACTCAAACTCTGAAACTGAACGTCAAATCCGGTGAAAAAGACGGCAAGAACTTCTGGGACCGCTGTGGCGTGCTCTTCGTCAACACCGACGACCTCGGCAACATCACGTCGATCAACGTCAAACACAGCATGTTCCCCGACGTCGAAATGGTCGCCTTCCCACGCCGCGATGACGATCCGGTTGCCGAGTGACCGGTGCGCCGGGGCGGGTTTCCCGCCCTGGAAAAACCGAAGCTGAGTGTGAATCGCTGCCAATTGGACTTCAACAAGTATCCGATGTCGCATCGGTGCAACTCCTCAGACCGGACCTTCGCTGCAAGTGCATAATCGATAGTTGGCGGAACTGGTGCTCTGCGGACATTCCAGACTTTGACGCTTTCTTTGTTAACGGCTGCTTCCAGAGTTTGGCGGCCGCGCGTTTGTTAAGTGCTGCATTGAACAGCGGTACCATACCATCGAGGAAAATCACGGTCTCGGACCCTTAGACCGTGGTTTTTCTAACTGCATCGACGAATCTTTTGACGGTGTCTGAATTTCCCGATTTGCGAAATGCAACGTATAGGTCAATGAGGTTTTCACATGGCTCAAATGGGACGAAGGAAACACCTAAGGGGGCGATATTCCGGACCCAAGCAGGTGCCAATGCGATTCCGAGGCCCTGAGCTACAAACTGCAACATTGTGGACTTATCAATAATCTCACAGACAATGTTGGGCTGCGCGCCTATTCGGCGAAAGCCGCTCCATAATGCTTCGTGCAAGATTGGGCGTGCGTGTTTGGGGTAGCCCACGATCGGTTGGTCGACGATATCGGACGCCGATAGAGACACAGAGCTTGAAAGAGGGTTTGTATCCGCAAGAACCACCAAAACCGGCTGCCGGTGAAGCAGTTCACTGGTGATGAAATCGTCTTGCTGCGGCGTTCTGACAAAGGCCACATCGGTGCGATGGCCAATCAACTCTTGCGAATGTTGTTCAGAAGATGAGGTTTCCAGTACCTGCACGTGAACCTTCGGGTCCGTCCTGCGAAAAGCTAGCAGAGCTTTGGGCAGCAGCATCGAAATCGCCTCATCTACCCCGCTCACACGGATGTGGCGTAGGTCAGACTCGGCGGTGTGGCGAACATTTGAGACCGCCCTTTCGATATCGGCAAGTATCCTTTTGGCATCCTGGACGAACTCTGACCCAGCTTGGGTCAGGCTGACCTGCCGTGTCGTTCTGAAAAACAGTCGCGCACCAAGTTCATGTTCCAACGCAGAGACCCGTTCAGAAAGAGCCGATTGGCTTAGCCCCAAACGTTCGCCTGCTCGCCGGAAGTGAAGTTCTTCCGCCACGGCGACGAAGCATTCCAGCTGTCTGATATCCAATCTGTGTTCCCTTATTGGTCTATTTGATGACGCTGACCCGCATCTGGCTTTTCAATCCCGCCTCATAGTCTCGGATCGCACCTGCATGTTCTAACGAGTCTAGCGTATCATCGCGACCTCGGATCAGCGCTGTTTGTGTCGCGGCGTCCATCTCGAATGGCGCGCGAATGTCACCAGCTGTGATCGTGCGGCCACTAAGGTCGATTGTTATCTCGGCACCGTTGCCTGCGGCCTGCAAAAGCAAGTCCCGCGTCTCCGGCGAGACAATCGGCAATGCCAAACCGTTTTTGCGGGCATTGTCGTAGAAAATACCGGCGAAACTTGTGCCGATGCAGGCATCAATCCCAAGTTGGCGCATACCCCAGACAGCATGTTCGCGACTGGACCCACAGCCGAAATTGTCGCCGACAACCAAAATATTGGCCTGCGTCCAAGGTGCTTTGTTCAAGATAAAGTCTGGGCGAGGACCCCCAGCATTGTCAAAGCGCAAATCGGCGAATGTGCCATCCGCCAATCCTTCGCGGGTGATCGTGATCAGAAACCGCTTGGGCATGATCACATCAGTATCGACATTGGCCAGCGGCAAAGGTGCTGCGATCCCTTTGATCATCTTTTTCATCTGTTGGTCTTTCATTTGAAATTTCGCACATCTGCCAGATGCCCCGCGACAGAAGCCGCCGCGACCATTGCAGGTGACATAAGGTGCGTGCGTGCGCCGCGACCCTGTCGGCCTTCGAAATTTCGGTTGGTGGATGATGCGACGCGTTCACCATCCATGGCGATGTCGTCGTTCATTGCAAGGCACATGGAACAGCCCGCCTCGGGTCGCCATTCAAAACCTGCAGCCTCAAAGATCGCGCGCAGGCCTTCGGCTTCGGCTTTGATCCGTGTCATGGCAGAGCCGGGCACGACGATGGCTTCGACGCCCACCGCGACCTTCCTACCTTCGAGTATCTTGGCCGCCTCGCGCAGGTCTTCAATCCGGCTGTTGGTGCAAGAACCGATAAAGGCCGTGTCGATTGCGATCGACTGGGCTGACTGCCCCTCGGTTAGCCCCATGTAATTCAACGACCGCGCCAAAGCGGCCTTGGCTTTCGGCGAGACATAGTCGGACGCGACCGGCACATGTGCAGTGATCGGCACCGATTGATCCGGGCTGGTGCCCCATGTGACCAGCGGTTCGATATCGCCCCCTGCTATTGCGACCTCATTGTCAAAGACGGCCTCGGGGTCGCTGTGCCAACTCTCCCCGTAGAACGCAAACCGACCGCTATGAGAGTGGCCTTGCAATGCCGCTTCGGTGACCTCATCCGCTGCGATCAAAGCCGCACGCGCGCCTAACTCAACCGCCATATTGCAAACGGTCATGCGTCCGGCCATGTCGAGGTGGCGAACGGCGGAACCTGCAAACTCCACCGCAAATCCATTGGCCCCGCCAGCGCCCACGACTTGCACGACTTTCATGATGATGTCTTTCGCCGTCACGCCGGGTGCGGTTTCGCCGTCGATCAAAACACGCATCGTTTTCATACGTTTGTAGCGTAGCGTTTGGGTTGCCAGAACATGTTCCACTTCCGAGGTGCCGATGCCAAACCCCAGCGCGCCGTATGCGCCATAGGTTGTCGTGTGGCTGTCACCGCAGGCAATTAACATGCCGGGTATGACCAACCCCTGTTCGGGAACCACGACGTGTTCAATGCCCTGTCGCGGGTCGCCCAGACCATAAAAAGCGATGTCGTGCTTGGTGCAATTGGATTCCAGATTGTCGATTAGGAGCTTGGAAGCCTTATCATGCGGTTCATTGCTGCGGGTTGCGTTCACATGATCGACCACGGCAAGATGCGCCTCGGTCCGCCAAACGTCCAAGCCCTTTGCGTCGAGCCCCGAGAAGGCTTGCGGGCTGGTGTATTCATTCATGATGTGGAAATCGACATAGATCAGCATGTCGCCATCTGGCAGATCGCACACCTTATGGGCGTCGACCAGTTTGTCATAAAGTGTCCGGCTCATGCGGTTGCCTTTGCGTGAATTGGGTTGCGGGCAAAGAAATCCGACATGCGCGCAGCTATGTCATCCGGGATTTCTTCGGCCATGTAATGTGTGGTGTCGAGCGCTTCGCCCTCAACCCTTTCAGCCCGCTGTCGCCATAGGGCAAGCGCGTCAAAGCACGTCTCAATCACGCCACGTTTCGCCCAAAGGGTCAAAACGGGCATGCGAAGTTTGCGGCCCTGATCCGCATCATCATGTGCGATGTCGATCGTGGCGGCGGCCCGATAGTCTTCACAGCTTGCATGAATAGCGTCGGGGTCTGCGAAGGCACTTAGGTATTCTGCCAAAGCTTCAGGTGAAAACGGATTATCGCCGCGTGCCTGATTGAAGCATTTCAGTTTCCAGAACCCTTCAGGATCTGCACCGATCATGCGTTCAGGTAGCGGGCTAGGCTGTGTCAGAAAGAACCAGTGCCAGTATGCCTGTGCGAATCCGGCGCTTGTCCCGGCATACATTTCACGGGTCGGAGCGATGTCGAGCAATGCCATGGCTGAGACGCGGTCAGGATGGTCCAGACCCAACCGATGCGCGACCCGCGCACCGCGATCATGGGCACCAACAAGAAACCGCTCGTGGCCCAAGCGCCGCATGACAGCGACGATGTCGTTCGCCATAGCCCGCTTTGCATAAGGCGCGTGTGCTGCATCGGACGCTGGCTTGTCAGACCGACCGTAGCCGCGCAGATCAGGGCAAATAACCTGAAACGTACGGGCCAGAATGGGGGCCACACCGTGCCACATGGCGGACGTCTGCGGATACCCATGCAATAGAACAAGCGGCGGCGCACCGACAGGTCCTGCGCGGCGGAGGAACAGGGTCGCACCATCGCCTACGATACGCTCTTCCACGAAGTCCTTGAACATTTCGATCCCCCTGAGGACATGAATTTTTATCCACTATCTCAGATTAAATCAAAAGGTTTAATCGGCAAATCTGATCAGTAATGCCGACTAATCCTCATGTGAAACCTCGATAGTCTTTAACGACATTTGCAGCATCGCATGGTGCCGCGAACCGGATCAGAGGAGGATACCATGAAATTTCTGCTAACCACTGCACTATCCCTGACATTGGCGACAAGTGCTTCGTCAGCTTTCGCGGCTTGCGACGAAGGCGAGATCGTCATCAAGTTCAGCCACGTCACGAACACAGACAAGCACCCCAAGGGCATCGCGGCCACTTTGCTGGCCGAGCGCGTCAACACCGAGATGGACGGAACAGCCTGTATGGAGGTTTTTCCGAACTCCACCCTTTATGATGACAACAAGGTGCTAGAGGCGCTACTGCAGGGTGACGTTCAACTCGCCGCACCGTCGCTGTCAAAGTTTGAAAAATTCACCAAGCAATTCCGTATTTTCGACCTGCCTTTCATGTTTGAAGACATCGAGGCTGTTGATGCGTTTCAAGCATCTGAGGCTGGGCAGGCACTGCTAGACAGCATGCAGAACCGAGGTCTTCAGGGTCTGACCTTCTGGCACAATGGCATGAAGCAAATGTCCGCCAATGTTCCTTTAATGTCACCAGCAGACGCTGACGGGCTCAAGTTCCGCGTGATGTCATCCGACGTTCTTGTCGCGCAGATGGAAGCGATCGGTGGCGCGCCGCAAAAGATGGCCTTCTCAGAGGTCTATGGCGCACTTCAACAAGGCGTTGTCGACGGCCAAGAGAACGTTTGGTCCAACATCTATGGCAAAAAGTTCTTCGAGGTTCAGGATGGCATTACCGAAACCAACCACGGTGTTATCGACTATTTGGTCGTGACGAATGTCGATTGGCTTGAAGGCTTGGATGCCGATGTCCGTGACCAATTCTTGACGATCTTGGATGAAGTCACAGAGCTTCGAAACGCAGAGTCCTTTGCGGTGAACCAGGCCAATCGTCAGGCCATCATCGATGCCGGTGGCGAGGTGCGCACCCTCACAGCAGAAGAACGTTTGGCGTGGGTCAATGCGATGAAACCGGTTTGGGAGCAATTCTCTGACGACGTCGGCCAAGACATGATCGACGCGGCACAGTCGTTCAACGGCGGCACCTAAATCAGAAGTAGCCGAGGGCGGTTGATCTGCCCTCGGCACGCAAAGGGAGGTCCGACATGGATCACACGAGATCGTTCATTGATCGGATAGAAGAGACCCTAATTGCGGGCATCCTTGGCGTGATGACATTAATCACATTCGCCAATGTCGTCATGCGATACGGCTTCAATCAGAATATTCTTTGGGCGTTGGAGCTGACCGTCTTTTTGTTCGGTTGGCTCGTTCTACTCGGTGCATCCTATGCGGTCAAGAAAGGCGCGCATTTGGGCGTCGACATCGTCATCAATGCACTGACACCAAAACCACGTCGCATGATGGGGCTGGCTGCGGTTGCCGTCTGTATCGCTTTTAGCTTTCTAATGTTGAAAGGCGCATGGGACTACTGGGCCAACTTCGCGAACCTTCCTGGCACCGATGGGCGCTGGTTCCCGCTTGGGTTTGAGGAGAGCTTCCGCGGCAAGGGATGGTACGAGGTCAATGACATCCCGCATCCCGCTGTTTTGGGCTGGATGGAAACCGTGTTCAACGACGGCCAAAGCTACGAAAAAATCCCCCGCCTGCTGCCCTACGTTGTTCTGCCATTATCAATGGCGCTGTTACTTTTGCGCTTTGTCCAAGCTGGCTGGGCGCTTTGGTCTGGCAAAACCGACCGCGTTGTGGCCAGCCACGAGGTTGAAGACGAAATTCAAGAAATCCGCGAACAGAGGCAGGGAGAAAGCTAATGGAAGTCGCACTTCTCTTTTCAATGGTCATCGGCCTCATGCTGATCGGTGTTCCGATTGCCATTTCGCTTGGCATGTCATCGGTTCTTTTTCTGTTGGTCTATTCAGACAGCTCACTGGCATCAGTGGCACAAACCCTATTCAGCGCGTTTGAGGGGCACTATACCCTGCTCGCTATCCCGTTCTTTATATTAGCGTCTTCCTTCATGACGACAGGCGGCGTTGCCCAACGGATCATTCGGTTCTCAATTGCCTGTGTCGGGCACCTGCCCGGTGGGCTGGCAATTGCTGGCGTTTTCGCCTGTATGCTGTTTGCGGCTCTTTCAGGATCTTCGCCTGCGACTGTTGTGGCAATCGGAACCATCGTGATCGGAGGTATGCGACAGGTCGGGTATACCAAAGACTTTGCCGCAGGCGTCATCTGTACAGCAGGGACATTGGGTATCTTGATCCCACCGTCCATCGTGATGGTGGTCTATGCTGCGTCGGTTGAGGTTTCAGTCGGTCGTATGTTTCTGGCTGGGGTCATCCCCGGATTGCTAGCCGGTTTCATGCTGATGACGACCATTTATGTCATCGCAAGAATTAAGAATTTGCCCAAGGGTGAGTGGCAGGGTTGGGGCGAAATCGTTGCCTCTGGCCGTGAGGCGGGCTGGGGACTTTTCCTGATCGTCATCATCCTTGGCGGCATCTACGGGGGCATTTTTACCCCAACCGAAGCGGCCGCAGTCGCCGCAGTCTATGCGTTCTTCATCGCGACGTTCGTCTACAAGGATATGGGGCCACTCGCAGATAGACAGCCACGTAGTCTTTCCGCTGCAGCGGTGAACGAAACCCCCGGCAGCATTCCGTTGCGGAGCCGCCCATGGGCCATCGTGACCGCGTTTTTCCATCCAGATACACAACGCACTTTGTTCGATGCCGGCAAGCTGACAGTCACGTTGCTGTTCGTGATCGCAAACGCGCTTATCTTGAAGCACGTTCTAACAGACGAACAAATCCCACAACATATCGCCAATGCGATGCTTTCTGCGGGCTTCGGGCCGGTTATGTTCTTGATAGTCGTCAACATCATCCTGTTGATCGGCGGCCAGTTCATGGAACCGTCGGGACTGCTGGTGATCGTAGCGCCACTGGTGTTCCCAATCGCGATCGAGCTTGGCATTGATCCGATCCATCTCGGCATCATCATGGTCGTCAATATGGAGATCGGTATGATTACACCTCCGGTTGGACTGAACCTCTTTGTTACCTCCGGTGTCGCCGGTATGCCAATGATGAGCGTAGTGCGTGCGGCACTACCATTCCTCGCGGTGCTCTTTGTTTTCTTGATCCTGGTGACCTATGTGCCGTGGATTTCGACCATACTGCCAAATACGTTCATGGGGCCAGAAATCATCACGAACTAGATGTAGCAATGCGAGCAAAAAACGGCGGTGTCAGTTTTGGCATCGCCGCTTTTCTTCTAACTTTTGCGAAACCGAACTTTCCGTCTTCGCCAAGCGAAGCAGCCATTCATACAAGTTGCAGCATTGGTCAATATGGGCTCGAACCGGACATGCGGCAGCGCAACGAAATAATTGATTTCGAAGAAGTTTCAATGTCGGCTTCAGGTGGTTCAGCATGAAAGGCTCCTCCTTTCCGGCGGTCTGAAAAAAAATTTATTCCCGAACATGGAGACGAGCCCGCGCTTTGGTGCGCGGGCAACAAATTCCAATCGACTGAACAGGGGCTCAACGGGCCTTTGGCCCGCTCACCCCGATCCAGACATCATTCCTTTTGTTTGGTCCGCCCAACATCCCTGACCGTGGCGGTCAACCTTAGTCCATCCCCAAAATCAGCCACCTATTTCCCCTGTCTCGCGAGCGAGCCATTCCTCGCGGGGCAAATTGGCGTCTGATTTTGGCGCAGACATTTTCTTCGCAAATGTGGCCGATTGACAGCCCCGTTCAGGGCCATGGGTCGGGCTTTGCCCTCTCCCACTCTGTTCCGCCGAATACATGCGTATTCGGTCAGATCAGGTGGCCGAGGCGCAGCCCATCGGCGGAAAGGGGCGCGAAGCCTATCCCGCGTCACTTTGATTGAGGAGGCCACAAATGGCACCGAAGTTTGATGTTTATGCCCATGTTACCGACACCATTATTGCAGAAATCGAGGCAGGCACGCCGCCATGGCGCAAGCCGTGGACTGGGAGCGCGTCCGGCATTGCCCTGCCGACCCGACACAACGGGGAGGAGTATCGCGGGATTAATATCCTGATGCTCTGGGTCATGGCCGCCAAGCATGGTTATTTGTCCAGCCGCTGGATGACCTACAAACAGGGGCAGGAACTGGGGGGGCAGGTCCGCAAAGGTGAAACGTCGTCGACGGTGGTCAAATACGGGACGTTCACCCGAGAGAACGAGCTGGGCATCGAGGAAGAGCTGCCCTATGCGCGCGCCTATCGTGTGTTTAATGCGGATCAGATCGAGGGTTTGCCGGAGGATTACTACATTCGGCCTGAGGCCCCGCGCGACCTTGGGACGGCCGAAGATCCGGAGCTTGATGCATTTTTCAGCCGGACAGGGGCGGAGATTGTCACAAGCGATGACGCGCGCGCCTATTACAGCCCCGCCAAAGACCACATCCACATGCCGCCGATTGCCACGTTTCACAATACAGCGGGTTACTATGCGACTTTGGCCCATGAGATGATCCATTGGACCGGCAGCGAAAAGCGGCTGGAGCGGATCAAGAAATTTGCCAACCGTGAGGCCTATGCCTTTGAAGAGCTGGTGGCAGAAATCGGCGCTTGTTTCCTTGGTGCTCAGATTGGCGTTGCGCCGGAATTCGATCAAAGCGCCGCCTATGTTGAAGGGTGGTTGAAGGCTCTCAAAGAGGACAAACGGGCGATTTTTCGCGCGGCGTCGGAGGCGCAGAAAGCTGCCGACTTTGTTTTGCACGCAGCAGGTCAGAGCAAGGAGGTGGCAGCATGACCCCGGACCATCACAGCGATGATTTCTCGACTGCGCGTCTGGAAGATACCGTGAGCCTTCGGAGCGCCGCCCGCGAAGCGCGCGCCACGCTCTACGCGGTGTTGAACCGGCTGGAACTCAACGATCTGGAAGGCGAAGAGCAGCCCTATATCGACGATTGTCTGGGGGCGCTCGCAATCCTTGAGGAGGTGTTGCAGTGACGTTGGCGGAGATCAAAACAGCAGTGGACGCGGGCAACTGCGTTCATTGGGTAAACAGGGGTTATGTAGTGACGCGCGATTGTCTCGGGCAGTACCTCATCACATTCGCGCGGAACGGGTCAGCTATCGGTTTGACCAACCGTGACGGTACCGGTCTGAATGGGCTGCCGGAAGAGTTCTTCATGGCAGATTGCACGGAGGCTTCATCATGAACTTCTCCGAAGTCAAACAAGCGGCCCGAGAGGGCCGCGCCAGCGTGCATCTCCATGGTTTCTGCAATCTGCCCGATGGCGGGCAGGAGCATTATGATGATCCGGCACTTGTCGATGGGTGGGCGATCTATGTCCGGGTCGAGACGCCGGGCGACTCGCAACAGCCCTTTGATTTGCACGAACTGCCCGATCATCAAACTTATACCAGCGCCGAAGGCGCGGCCCGCGCAATAGCGCTGCAATTGCTTGGCGATGCTGAGGCGTGGAACCACGACTAGTGGCGCCATGCCTTGCGCATGTGGCCGGGCTTCGCCCGGCGGTCGCAGCCGATGGCTGCTCCAAACGGAATACAGGCAGTTGATGCAATATTATAATATTGAATCAATTATGGCGAAGTGCCATAACAGGGCTGCCTGTATGATGCTGGCCGGAATTCTGGGATCACTACAATCGACTGCTGAAGGGAAAGCCAGCGCCTGCGCCGGTGAGGCGCAATTTTGAAGCGCTGATTCTCAGCTACTACGAGAGTGACGCCTACAAGAAGCTGAAGCCCCGGACGAGATCCGACTATCGGCGGTACATCAGCCACATTCGTGAGATCTGGGCCGAGAAAGACCCGGCCAGGATCGAAACCCATCACATTTACGAACTGCACCGCGCCAATGCGGATCATTGGAGGCAAGCCAACTATCTCGTTCAGGTCATGGTCGTCTTGATGAACCACGCGCGATTGATTGGCTTTATCAAGAAAGAGCATGGCAACCCGGCGAAGGGCATCCCGCTCTTTAAGCAGCAGAGCGACGGCTGGGAGCCTTGGCCAGACGATGTTCGTGCCGAGTTCGAAGCGCTGGCTTCAAAGAGGGCGCGGCTGGTTTACGAGCTTTGCGTTGGTACAGGCCAACGCATTGGCGATGTCGTGAAGATGAAGTGGGAGCACTTTTCAGATGATGGTTTCGATTTTACGCAGGGTAAAACCGACAAGCCGTTGTGGATCCCGCTTACCGACCGACTGAAAACCCATCTCGAAGGCATCGCGCGAACAGACGGCACTGTTGTGACCGACGCGAAGGGTCGACCAGTGAGCTACCGTATCGTTGCCGAGGAAATGCGTACCATCAAAAGGAAGATGAAGCACGAGAAGGCGAGCTACTACAAAACGCACGGGCTGAGGAAAAACGCGACGATCGAGCTGTATCTGGCAGGATGTGATGACGAGATGGTCAAGGCTGTCACAGGTCACTCAGGCGTTGAGATGCTAAAAAAGTACGGTGGGCCGATCCGGCAAAGAGAGCTCGCGAAGCGCGCTCAAGAGGCAAGAAATCAAATGGAACGAAGCAAGACCGAAACGTGAAAGTTTCAACGGTTGTTTCAAAAATGGCAGTGAAGGAGAAGCAGGATGACGCAAGTCATTGATTTTATTGGAGGCGAGTACCGGAATCGAACCGGTGTACACGGATTTGCAATCCTAAGAATTTCTCTGATTCCATTGAATTTTTTTGGAAAATGATCCGCGAGATGCCCGTAGAAAATCAGTCGGTTAATTGCTGAATGTAAAACGCATTGTGCATTAGGCGCTGAACGTCGCGCGTATATCGTTCATGCTGATATATACACGATCAATGTTTTCCGGATCGTTCATTGGTTGAAACCCTAGCCCCTCATAGAACGCGAAACGGCGTTCAAAGGCCTTATCTCGCAAGACGTCTAAAACAATGGCCATGGACCCGACTTTTTCGGAAATCTCCATCGCTTGTCGTAGAGCGTGAACCATCAGAGCCCGCCCAATTCCCTTGCCTTGCCAGTCTTCATGTACTGCTACGGCTTTTATGTAGGTCGCGGGGATAGTAGGCGGAGGGCGCGGTCGTTTGGGAGTTTCGATGTGATCGGGACTCACTGCAAACGCATTGAGGGTATAGAAACCGACTATCTCCTTCTGCCCCTCGTCTGTTGCCATGAACGCGGTGAGGTATCCCGACTTGATATGATCAGTCAGAGCCTCTTTGAGAAATTTATCGATTGGTTCGAAGCCACATGAAAAAGCGCTGCGGTCATGCAGCGCTTTGTCGAATTGTGAGATTTTCAGTTCAGCCACATCAGCTTGTGCTTCAAGCATCCTTCAGGATGCTCTCCGCTTGAGCGGCAGCTTTGGCCAAACCCGGGATAACTTTGCCCGGCTTAGAAACGGCGCTCCTGAATGCTTCGAAAGCTTCTAAAGGCAAAACCGACATCGTTGAACGGCGTTCCACTTCGCCTACTTGTTGGAGAGCCGCCTGACGAATGAAGTCAGCTTCGTTCAAGCCGACGGTTGCGGCTGCAGCTTTTATCCGGTTTTCGTCGCTTGGGCGCATACGAATTTCCTTGCGCGCAGTCATGCGTTCGCCCTTATCGACGGGATCAATCATCGCAAACATCGGTTGGTTCCTTTCTCTCTGGAAGCTTATGTACGGCTTTTCGCCGTACAAGTCAAGATCATGATGGTCATCATGCCGACCATGATCATCCCGACGATGAACATCATGATCATCGTCATGACCATAAAAATGGTTGTGTGGCAGCAGCTTAGTAAAGAGTAGAAATCCAGAAGATCGGTCGTGGGTGCTTCCAGCAAGTGGCCATTTTACAATCAAATGGGGCCCAAAAATCACGTAGCTTATTGATTTTATTGGAGGCGAGTACCGGAATCGAACCGGTGTACACGGATTTGCAATCCGCTGCGTCACCACTCCGCCAACTCGCCTTCCTATGGTGCGAGCGATGCGATAGCCGATCTCCCAATCACGCGCAAGTGCGAGTGCGCAACAATGGTGAGAACGGCTGCGCTCGTGCGTTGCTCATGGGCGCGGGATGTGGCACATCTGGTTTGAGGATTCTGAACGAACGAGTTTAGCTGCAATGACAGACTTTTCCGCCCGCCGTACAATGATGGTCGATACCCAGGTCCGCCCATCGGATGTGACGAAATTCCCCATCATCGACGCTATGCTATCGGTCCAACGCGAAGACTTTGTTCCGTCTCAAAAGCGTGAGGCCGCCTATATGGGTGAAAACCTCGGCCTCGGGGACGGGCGCGTGCTGCTTGAGCCGCGCACTTTGGCCAAAATGCTTGATGCCTTGGATATCGGTCAGGATGAACTCGTCCTCGATATCGGGGCAGCCTATGGGTATTCCGCTGCGGTGATCGCCCACATGGCTGTGGCGGTTGTCGCTCTGGAAGAAGATGCCGATATGGCCCGCGACGCAGAAGAAGGTCTAATGTCCGCTGGCATGGACAATGTCATCGTACAGGCTGGCCCGCTGAGCGAGGGCGCGGCCGAGCATGGGCCCTACGATGTGATCCTGGTTCAGGGTGGTGTCAGCGAAGTGCCAGACCAGATCATTGACCAACTCAAAGACGGTGGCCGGATTGCCTGTCTGTTCATGGACGGGGCGTTGGGCGAGGTGCGCATTGGCTACAAGCTTGATGGTCGCATGAATTGGCGACGGTCGTTCAATGCCGCCGCCCCGGTTTTGGCCGGTTTTGAAAAACAGGTGGCGTTTGAGTTCTGAGTGCGAGCGAACATGGCACAGACCAACGGGCAGCAGGGGACAGACAACATGAGCAAGACGCATAAGAGCCGGATCTGGCGCCGCAGCACCACAGCGTTCGCAGTGATTGCAGGCCTTGCCGCTCCCGCTGCGCAGGCGGACACTTTGGCTGATGCTCTTGTGGGGGCCTATGGCCACAGCGGATTGCTTGACCAAAACCGCGCCCTTTTGCGGGCAGCGGACGAAGATGTGGCGATTGCGACTTCGACGTTGCGCCCCATCATCGGCTGGTCGGCGGATATCACGCGACAGTTTGGCGATTCAACGTCTTTCGCTTCGGGTGGAATACAGCGAGATGCCGGGTCGACGACCGCTGCGGTTGGTTTGGATTTGACGCTACAGCTTTTTGACGGCGGCGCCGATTCCGCGCGGATCGAAGCGAGCAAGGAAACTGTGCTGGCGACACGGGCGACATTGCTGACGATCGAGCAGAACGTGCTGTTGCGTGCGGCTGTTGCCTTTTTCAATGTATTCCGCCAGCAGGAATTCGTCTCATTGCGGCAGAACAACCTGCGCCTTCTGCAAGAGGAACAGCGCGCCGCTGAAGACAGGTTTGAAGTGGGCGAGGTGACGCGAACGGATGTGGCCTTGGCCGAAGCGGCCGTGGCAAGCGCGCGCAGCGCTCTGGCCGGTGCTCAGCGTGATCTGGTCCAAGCACAGGCCGAGTATGCCAATGCGACCGGGCGACAGCCGGGACGCCTGACCGCAATTCCGCAGCTGCCACAAACCACAACGGATGTGCCGAGCGCCCAAGGTGTTGCCGTGCGTACGCATCCAGAGATGGAACAGGCGCGCCGTCAGATTGCAGCCAATGAGTTGCTCATTACAGCCGCCGTGGCCGCCAAATTGCCGACGGTCAACCTGCGGGGCACGCTTGGGTTCGACGAGGACCTGAGCTCCGGTAATGGCGATTCACAAATTGGCACCGTTGGCGTGAACGTGTCCGGCCCGATTTATCAGGGTGGCGAATTGAGTGCGGTGGAACGTCGGACAATTGCGGTGCGGGATGCGTCGCGCGGAAACCTCCATACGGTGCGGCACAATGTGCAACAGGATGTTGTGATCGCGATTTCCAATCTGGTTGCCGCGCGATCGAGCATTATTGCCTCCGAAGAAGAAGTCCGGGCCTCTCAGGTGGCCTTTGAGGGTGTGCGAGAAGAAGCAACCTTGGGTGCACGTACCACTCTGGACGTGCTGGACGCCGAACAAGACCTTTTGGATGCCCGTACAACCCGGATTTCTGCCCAAGTCGATCAATATGTCGCGTCCTATCAGGTTCTCGAATCGATGGGCTTGTTAACAGCACAGCGGCTGGGCCTGCCGGTGCAGATATATGACCCGGTGGCATATTATAATCTGGTCAAGAACGCGCCCACCAACCGTTCAAAACAAGGGCAGCAGCTTGATAAGGTGCTGAGAGCATTGAAGCCAACTGATTAAGGTTTTCACCACGGTGTTGTGCGACTCTCATGCGCGGGGTAGACTGCGAAGTGAGGCTAAGAGTGGTAAAAAAAATGTCTGATCCGATGACCAACACCGATGTGGAGGACGTCTTGGCGTCTATTCGCCGTCTGGTGTCTGACCACGGGCGTCCCGGTTCCGCGACCGTCCAACAACCGCCAAGTGACCGTCTGGTCCTGACCCCTTCGCTGCGTGTGCCCGAACAGGACAACGCCGATGAGGTTGAGTATGAGGATGAGGAAGAGGCCGAGTTCGAAGACGCGGCGTTCGCAGAGGATGTAGAGGAGGAGGACGATGATACCTTGTCTACATTCGCCGAAACCGCGTTCCGCTCAGAACGGACTTCAGCTGACCGCGTGAACGTGCGCAAGACAGGGTTTGTGCCAGCGGATGAGAATGCTGTCGTGGCAAAGCTGTCTGCAAATCTCACCGCAGTAGATGCGTCTACCGTTGCAAAGCCGCTGAACGAGGCAGAGCCGAGCGACCCAATGGTCTTGTCCAACCGAGTGGGCGAATTTGACGATGGCACTGCGCCTGACCCCGAAGAGGCGATGCAGTCCGAGGATGCCTTCGACGCCTCTATTGTGCCAGAAGACTGGGCCGATACGTTGGACGATCCGGCGACACTGGATGTTGCTGATGAGGTCGAAGAAGAAGACGCGTCCGAGGGGGCTCTTACCGCTGAGCTTTCTGATGAGGATGACGTAGCGGGCGATACATACGTGCCGCCAGAAAATGAAACTGATCAGGCTGTTGAAGCCGTCGAACCCGCTGAAAAAAGCCTAAGCGAAAAGATCGCGGCGCTTGAAACACTGGTTGGAGCGCGTCGTGATCAGTTCGAACCGGATGACCCGGGAACGGACGCTTATGCTGGCACCGAACCGCCAGCGATGGAATGGGAAGATGTTGATCTTGAGGTCGATCTTGCTGATCAGTCTGATCCGGGGCCTGTCGAACACGCAGAACAGCATTCAGATGCGGATATTGAAGCGCAGACGACCCATGACGCTCTGGAAGATGTCGCCACCAAGCAGCCTCAGCCCGATGTGATTGATGCCGCCCAGACCGAAGGCCACCAACAAGACGAGGGCAACGTCGCACAGGCGGACACCCAGCAGGACGACGCAGCAGACGCGACGCGTGCAGCCCTTTTTGGTTCAGAGGATGACGTGCTGGACGAAGAGGCCTTGCGCGAACTGATCAGCGATATCGTGCGCGAAGAGTTGCAGGGCGCGCTGGGAGAACGGATCACCCGGAATGTTCGCAAACTGGTGCGGCGTGAAATCCACCGTGCTCTGGCGGCTCAAGACCTCGAATGATCCATTCGGCGGGCTGTGAGCACGGCTCTTTGCCCGCGTCATTGCGTTGAACACACCTGCACATTTGCTGATTGGCGCGGCGGCGTTTGGCCGACCCGCACAATCGCGGATCATTCTTGCGGCCTTCATCGGTGCGTTGCTGCCTGATCTTTCGCTTTATGTGATGGCGGGGACCTCTCTGTTTGTCCTGTCGATCCCGCCTGCGCGCGTGTTCAACGAACTGTACTTTTCAGATGCGTGGCAAACAGTCTTTGCGATCGACAACTCATTTTTGCTGTGGGGGGCACTTCTGGGTCTTGCCTTATGGCGACAGGTGCCTTGGGCCGTTGCCCTGACGGGGGCTGCGGTGCTGCATCTGCTGCTCGACTTTCCACTGCACCACGATGACGGGCGGCCCCACTTTTGGCCGGTGTCCGCATGGGTGTTTGAAAGCCCGATCAGCTACTGGGACCGCACAAAAGGGGCAGGGTGGGTCGCCCCGGTCGAGGCGGGCGTGGCGCTGGTGGCGGCCGTGATGCTGTGGCTCCGCCGCGTGCCACTGTGGGCTGCGGTACTGGCCGGCACGTTGCTGTTGGCCGAGCTTTGGATTGTGCGTCAGTGGCTGTTTTTCTTCGTGGACAGTTAGGCCAGACGGTCCTTCCTCTACAAAAGAAAACGCGCCCGGCAGAGGGGCGCGTTTTCGGAAACAGCAGAGTTTGGTTTTATCAGGCCGCTTCGGCCTGTTGTGCGGCGTTACGACGCTCGGATTCTTCGCGGCTCAGCGCGACCGAGGTGCGCACACCTTTGCCAACAAAATCCATCAGTCCGGTGACAACCCGCTCGTTGGGGTCAATCCCGGCACAGCTCAGCACTTCGCGCCCATCGCGCGAACGCGCCCAGCGGGCAATCTGCTCTGGACCATTGCCATATTTCTTGTCATCTGCGATGGCGTCATCAAGCGCTGCCAACACCACGGCTGCAAACAGTTTACGTGCACGGTTGCCTTGTTCGTTATTAAAGGCTGTGCCGTCAACGAAGTCTTTCATTCGTCGTCCTTTCTTTTATTCTTGCTCTTGTCTTTTTCGGCGTGACGCTCGTTATGACCTATCTTAGTCGATTCGGACACCCTCTATTTGCATAACACCCTTGCGTTTTTTGCATACCTCGCTGCGGGTGCAGCACTGAATCTGGTTGCCTTGCAGGGCATCCATCCCCGAGATATAGGATGCAACAACTTTTCATCAACCTTTTGCCATGGTTTTGACACATGCCTAAAATCAACGGAAACGAAATACGCCCGGGAAACGTTCTGGAACACAACGGCGGTCTGTGGGCCGCGGTCAAGGTGGACCACGTAAAGCCCGGAAAAGGCGGAGCATTTGCTCAGGTCGAAATGCGCAACCTGCGCAATGGGTCAAAGCTGAACGAGCGATTCCGCAGTGCCGACAAAGTGGAACGCGTGCGTCTTGAACAAAAAGACCAGCAGTTCCTTTACGAAAACGACGGCATGCTCGTGTTCATGGATACGGACACCTACGAGCAGATCGAACTGCCCTCTGAAATTCTCGGGGAACGGCGCCCGTTTTTGCAGGACGGCATGACAATCGTTGTCGAATTTCACGAGGCCGAGGCCCTGAACGCGACGTTGCCCCAAAAAGTGGTTTGCAAGATCGTTGAAACTGAACCGGTCGTCAAAGGCCAGACAGCGGCGAACTCGTTCAAACCCGCCACGCTCGACAATGGTCTCAAGGTCATGGTTCCACCGTTTGTGGGGCAGGACGAAGACATCGTCGTGAACACCGAGACCATGGATTATTCTGAACGCGCCTGATCCTAGGCGCGCTTTTATCCGTTGCGGATTTTGGCCGGAAACTGTGTCAGTTTCCGGCACCTTCCCAAACAACGTCTGCTCTGCCCGCGGTCATCGGCCCTTGGGCGCGATCAAACCGCAGATAGGCTATGGCATGGTCTGCGTGCCGGCTCAGCAGCGTCCCGGCGACCTTGTCCCCGAACATGATGGGCGTGCCGGGGGTCGCTTCACCTGTCACAACGACCTGCACCAGCCCTTTGCGCAAGGACGTCTTGTGCTTCATCCGAGCGGTTACTTCCTGTCCGACATAGCACCCTTTCCGAAAATCCACGCCCTTGATGGCCTCAAACCCCGCTTCAAGAATGAAGGTGTCCGGTGTCAGTTCAACACCCGTTTCCGGAATCATGTGGGCGACGCGAAGTGCTTTCCAGTCCGTGTCATCCACGGCCTGCGGGTCCGACCGATACGCCCGCCATCCCAGCGCGGGGTTGCGGGGGTCGTCCATGCCATCTGCTGGCCGGTCATCAAGGCCACGATGCACAAACAGGTCCGCATCCGTGATCGTCACGTCGGCCCGCAATTTGTACATGCTCAGCCGCGTGCGCAGCATGTCGGCCTGTTCGGCTGACGCATCCAGCAGCACATCATCGCCCGCCGCGCTCAAAAAGAAGTCAGCCAGATACTTGCCCTGTGGTGTGAGCAACGCGGCATAGACCAGACCACCATCAATGCCGTTGACGTCATTGGTGACCAGACCTTGCAGGAAAGTCCGGGTGTCACCGCCCGAGAGGCGGAAAACATGGCGTTCAGGCATCAGTGTTCCTTTCGCTTAACTGACTTGTCATATAACAGTCTCATGCACCGGAAAAAGGGGGCACGCGTGCCTGCACCACTGTCAGTTATTATCCCGACGCTCAATGCAAGCCAAACCTTGCCCGCCTGCCTGAGTTCTTTGATGGAAGGGCTGGAAGCCGGGCTGATTGCTGAATTGATCATCAGCGACGGAGGGTCAGTCGATGAAACGCTCACGCAGGCCGATGCGTGGGGTGCGCACATCATCACCGGACCAGCGTCGCGCGGGGGGCAATTGCGGCGCGGATGCGCGCAGGCGCGGGCCAACTGGTTTCTCATTTTGCACGCCGATACGGTTTTGAGCCCCGGATGGACCAATGCAGTTGGTGCACATCTGAACCTGCGCAAAGCAGGCTATTTCCAGCTTAAGTTTGACCGGGGCGGGCGCATGGTTGCCGCCTGGGCCAACTTCCGTGCGCGTCTGTTCGGCTTGCCCTTTGGGGATCAGGGTCTGATGATCCCACGGGCGCTTTATTCTCATATCGACGGTTACCCTGATATCCCCTTGATGGAGGATGTGGCCATAGCCCGCGCGCTGAAAGGGCACCTGATTGCCTTGGATGCTCAGGCGATCACCTGCAGTGCAAAGTTCCGCAAACAAGGGTGGATCCGGCGCGGTACGCGCAATCTATGGACGCAAGCCCGCTACTTCGCAGGGGCTGATGCGGCAACACTCGCCCGTCAATACCGCCGCTAGTCTCCCAGCAAACGCGCGCGCAGGCGGGCCAACAACCCATGCCCCATTGTGGTGTCGCCCGGATGGTCCTTAACAATCGCGCGTGCGCGCGCCCCATCAATCACCGTTTTCCCGTCCTTGAACTGCAAGCGATAGAGGTCGGCATAGATCCCACCTTTTTCCAGCAATTCTTCATGTGTTCCGGTGTCTTTGATTTCGCCCCGGTCCATAACAACGATCTTGTCGGCCCCTCGAATGGTGGACAGTCGGTGCGCGATCACCAGCGTGGTACGGCCTGCGGACAGGCGATCAAGGGCATTCTGGACCACCTGTTCGGATTGCGCATCAAGGGCTGAGGTGGCCTCGTCCAGCAGCAATATGGGCGTGTCGCGCAAAAGAGCACGGGCGATAACGACCCGCTGACGTTGCCCGCCTGACAAGGCAGAACCGCGCGGGCCGACATGGGTGTCCAGCCCGTCAGGCAGTTTGTCCAGAAAGTCTGTCACATGCGCCGAATCCAGCGCGGTCTTCAGACGGTCTTCGGGGACATCCTCTTGACCCAGTAAAATGTTCTCGCGCAGCGTTTCGTCAAAAAGCAGCGCCTCTTGCGTGACCACCGAGTAGAGCCCCCGCAACTTGTCCAGGTCCATCTCTTGCGTGGCCACACCGCCAATTCGAACTGCGCCTTCCTGTGCATCGACCAAGCGGGTCAACAAATTGAAGATCGAAGACTTGCCAGCCCCCGAGGCTCCCACCAATGCGGTCGTTTCACCGGGGCGCGCGACGAAGGACACGTCTTTCAGCACGCGGGTTTCGCCATAGTAAAGCGACACATTCTCGAGCGCAATTTCAGGAACCCCTGTGGGTGGCGCTTCGGGGCGTGCGGGGGATGTCAGGGCAAGTGGCGCATCCAGCAGTTCCTTGACCCGTTCAATCGAGGCGGCAGACGCCTGCCAAAGCCCAGAAAGCGCGCCGAGCCGGCGCATTGGATCAAAGGCAAACCCCATTGCCGTGAAAAACGTCATGAACTGACCAATGGTCTTGTCACCGGAAATGATTTCGGATCCGCCATAGAGGATGACGGCCATGAACCCGACACCTGACACGATATCGACCATTGCGGGAACGGCTGCACCCCCCAGGGCTGTTTTGGTCTGGGTGCGATTAAAGTTTTTGGTGATCGTGCGGTATTGCCGTGCCTGATAGCGTTCCAAGGCGTTCAGCTTGACCTGTACGATGCCATGGAACACCTCATCCAGACGGGTGGACAAACTGGCCCCCAGATCATGCGACTTGCGGGCCTGTCGGCGCACATACCCCTGTACTGACGCGGCAGGCAAAACGAGCAGAGGGACGCCAACGCACGCCAGAAGGGCCCAAATCGGATCAACACTGATCGCAACTCCAAAAAGCACAAAAAGACCGACAAGGTCCCGCCCGGCGCCAGTGATGATCGCGCGCCACACATTACCGATGGCGCCCACATCTCCCTGCACCCTCTGAATCAAAAACCCGGGGGGGTGAACCTGATGAAAGGCTCCGTCCTGCAACATGATGCGGTCCAGCAAATCGATGCGCAGTGCCGCGGCGGTTTTCAGCGCGACATGGGTCAGCAACAGCTTTTGAACAACAGAAGAGATGGCGCGCACGGTAAAGATGACGACAACCAACACACCCACCCAGATCAGCAGGGCCCCATTGCCCTCGACAAACACGTCATCGAACATCGGCTGCATCATGTAGGCGAGCGCGCCGACCATTGATCCTTCGACAAGCATGAAAAACACAGCAACCGCCATAATGGCCGTGTGCTTTTTCAGGTACGCGCCCCAGAGCCACTTGAGCAGCGGCCATGACTGGGCATAGGGCGTTTCAGGAGAAGCAGGAGAGGTCACGTGTGGGATATCAACGGCGCTGTGCCGTGCTCCGATGATTTACCTATCCCTGTGGTGTATCTTGGGCGAACCTGAGGGGCAAGCATTGAGGGCGATTGACGCCGCGCTGCGGCACGCTAGTGTCCGCGAAAGCCCATTTTCGTCGGAGACACGCATGTCCACGCCCCCCATCGCCAGCTTTGGTCGCGACTATCTTGCTATTCCGGGCCCTTCGGTGATGCCCGATGCTGTGCTGCGCGCGATGCATCGCGGCGCACCCAACATTTATGCCGGCGAACTGATCGATATTGCTGCCAGCCTTGTGCCTGATCTTAAACGTGTGGCGCGTACCAGCGGCGATGTTGCGATGTATATCGGCAATGGACACGCCGTATGGGAGGCGGCCTTGGCCAACACCATAGCACCGGGCGAGACGGTTTTGGTGCCGGCGACAGGCCGCTTTGGCCATGGATGGGCTGATATAGCGCTCGGTCTCGGGGCCGAGGTGGAAACGCTGGACTTTGGCAAGCGCGCTCCGATGGACATGGACCGGATCGCAGAAACGCTGCGCGCCGATGTGGGTCACAAGATCAAGGCGGTTCTGGCGGTCCATGTGGATACCTCAACGTCGATCCGCAACGATATCTCCGCACTGCGTGCGACTTTGGACGCAGTCGGACATCCCGCCCTTTTGATGGCCGACTGCATGGCCTCGCTAGGGTGCGACAGGTTTGAAATGGATGCGTGGGGCGTCGATGTGATGGTGGCGGGCTGTCAAAAGGGGCTGATGGTGCCGCCGGGCATGGCCTTCGTCTTTTTCAACGCCAAGGCCGCTGCCGCGCGCGCCGCCATGCCACGGGTCAGCCGGTACTGGGACTGGACGCCGCGCGCCAACCCAGAAGAATTCTTTATGTATTGGAACGGAACTGCGCCAACCCATCACCTCTACGGCCTGCGCACGGCCCTTGATATGCTGCACGCCGAAGGGATCGAAGCGGTCTGGGCGCGGCACGCTCGCTTGGCTCGGGCGATTTGGGCTGCGTGCGAGGTCTGGGCGCAAGGCGGACCACTGGAATTGAACGTGGCAGATACACAGAACCGCAGCTGTGCCGTAACGGCACTGCGACTGGAAGCGCCAAACGGCACCGCATTGCGTGATTGGGTGGAGCATAACATCGGTCTGACGCTTGGCATCGGCCTTGGCATGGCGCCTCCGGGTGATCCGTCTTGGCACGGGTTTTTCCGTCTGGGCCATATGGGGCACATCAACGGGCACATGATCATGGGCCTGCTGGGCGGGATCGAGTCCGGGCTGATGGCGCTCGACATTCCTCGCGGCTCCGGTGCCTTGGAGGCTGCGGCAGGCGTGATCGCCAAAGGGTAAAAAACAGAGCGGGAAGGGCGGGACGCGGGATAAACCGGCCGGTTGCTGCGGCGTGCGCCCATGACCGAGTGGCGAACAAATGAAGCGTGCAATTGACGGCCAACTGCGCGCAGTCCATCGTCTGCGCATGACAAAACTTACCCCCGACGACATTACCGCCGCCGCCGCTCGCATCGCAGGCCATATCCGCCCCACGCCCATCCTGGAGGTGGAGCCAGATGCGCTTGGACTGCACTACCCTGTCACGCTGAAACTTGAACACACGCAAGTTACAGGCTCCTTTAAGGTGCGTGGCGCGTTCAACAACCTGCTCAGCCGTGACGTCCCTCCAGCAGGCGTCGTCGCGGCTTCGGGAGGGAACCACGGGGCCGCCGTGGCCTATGCGGCGACCAAGTTGGGCCATAAATCCGTGGTGTTCGTCCCTCGCGCTATTGCCAAAGAAGAAAAGCTACGCCGGATGCGTGATTTCGGGGCCGAAGTCATTCTGACAGACGGGAGCGTCGCCGATTGCATGACGGAATATGCAAAGCATGCAGAAACCACCGGAGCGCTGTCAGTGCACCCCTATGATACGGCGCCCACCTTGGCCGGGCAGGGCACTGTCGCATTAGAGATGGAGGCACAGACCGCTGGGTTCGATACCATCATGGTCGCCACTGGCGGCGGCGGGTTGATCGGTGGCATTGCCGCTTGGCTGGGCGATCGCGTGCGCGTCGTTTCTGTCGAAACCGAAGGCACCAACACACTTGCCCGATCCCTTGAGGACGGCCCGGACATCGACGTGGCCGCCAGCGGCGTGTCCGCAGGATCGCTGGGCGGGCCACGATTGGGCGACCTGTCCTACACCATCATCAAGGAACGGGTCACCGACGCAATTGTGCTGCCCGACGCCGCCGTCTTTGATGCCGGCAAACGGCTATGGGAGGGAACAAGGCTGGTCGGCGAACCCGGAGCGGCGACCGCATTTGCAGCACTCACATCGGGGGCTTACACTCCAAGTCGAGGCGAACGTATTGCTGTCCTTGTCTGTGGTGGAAACGCCGAACCCCATTGGTTTCTGGACTGACCGGCCTGCACTGCGACAATTGTGGTTGGCCTGATATGCTGTTTGTCAGGCCAAAACCACGGCGTGCGCCCCGGTCGGGAGTGCGCCGGCAGACCAGTTAGCCGTCGATCAACACTTCGCCTTCGATTTCCATGGCAAACCCAAGAGGCAAGCCCGAAACGCCAATTGCTGAGCGCGCGTGACGACCGACATCTGGGCCAAAGACATCAATGATCAGGTCGCTAAATCCGTTCACAACGACGTGCTGTTCCGAATAATTCGGCGCAGAAGTCACCATGCCAAAAACGCGAACCCATCCGGATATTCGCGACAACTCGCCGATCTCAGCCTTGATGTTGGCAAGCACAGATAGGGCCACTTCACGGGCCTCTTCATAGGCCTCGTCCGTAGTCATATCAGTTCCAACCACTCCAAAAGGACCACTCAAGGTGCCATCCATTGCGGACTTTGGGTGTCCTGAAAAAAGAACGCGATTGCCTCTGATATTAACAAATTCAAAGGGCAAAATCAGACCCTCGGGCAGTTTTGTCGGTTGAGGTAATTTCAGGCCCAAGTCTTCCAGCCTACTTTCAGGTGTCGACATGTTTTTTCCTCAATTCATGTAGCTTTGGAACCATATAGACCACAACTGACGATGGCGGCAAAGCCGTCGTTCGCTGCCGGGCAGCACCTCCCGACTGAACAGCGTGTTGAACGAACCCCGCGCCTTGAAGGATCCTGTGAGACGCGTGTGTTCCAGTTTCGGTGGGATTGGTCGTGTCAAACCAACTGCCCCAGGCTCCACCTGCGGGGCGGTGTTTGACAGATGTAGCACTTGATGCGGGCAGCGGCGGCAGTCATTTCGGCGGCATCAAGATTGGTCTTCCGCAAGCCAAGGACTGAATAGGGGTGAATTGCATGGCTTGCCCCGCGTCGCCTGCTAATGGCAGACTTGGGCACAACCAGTCCTTTCTTGGCTGCGACCGGCGGCCAGATCGTTTTTGGCACGCTTTGACGCTTGGAATTGACGCCTCAGAGAACGAGCAGGATGGAACAGACACCTCAGACGTCACGCAGACAGCAGCTTGGGTTGCTCTGGTCCAGTCAGACGCCAGCCTTGCGTGGCATATTGCTGATGTGTCTGTCGACAGTGGCGTTTTCGATAATGCACGGGTTGGTGCGTTTTGTGTCCGAGGTCTTGCCACCTTTCCAAATTGCCTTCTTTAGAAACATCTTCGGGCTAGCATTTTTGTTGCCTTTGCTGATGCGGTCGCGCTTTGCCATGCTGCGCACAAAGCGGATCGGGCTTCATGCGTTGCGCGGCGTTGTTAACGTGGGCGCGATGCTCATGTTCTTCACGGCACTGTCGATTTCTCCACTCGCCATGGTCACGGCACTAAGCTTCACCGCGCCAATCTTCATGGCCATTCTGTCGGTGCTCATTCTGGGAGAGCGGTTTCGCATCTATCGATGGCTGGCCATCCTTTTCGGGTTTCTGGGGATGCTCATCATCCTGCGGCCCGGGCTGGTCGCCATCGACATTGGCGCGCTTCTGGTGACCGCCTCGGCAGCACTTTGGGCCGTGGCCATGGTCATTATCAAAATCCTGTCCCGGACCGAATCCAGCGTCACAATTGTCGCTTATATGGGGATTTTTCTGGGGCTTTTTTCCATCGGTCCGGCGGTGTGGGTGTGGCAACCGTTCGGGCTGGAAACACTGGCTTGGATGGTGGTGATCGGGCTGTTCGGCTCCATCGCGCAGATGTCGCTCAGCCAGTCATTGAAGGAAACGGATCCAACCGCACTGATGCCGTTTGATTTTCTGAAACTGGTGTGGACGGCATTGATTGGGGCGTGGTTCTTTGCAGAGGTCCCAGATATTTTCACATGGATCGGAGCGGCGGTGATCTTCTCATCCGGTGTCTTCATCGCATTTCGCGAAAAACGGGTCAGCGCACGCGCGGAAGGCGACAGTGGATCGGCCGTCTAGAGGCAAGTCTTGTCGAGGCACGAATACAGCCATGCTCATTCTATCCGGACCCGCAGCACGATATGCAGATTGCTACAGCAGCTATACGGGCCTAACATTTGACGATGTCAGACTTTTCATTGCTTTCCAGTTTGCCCCCTGATGTTGCCGATAGCCTGAAACGCGCAGCCGTCGCGCAAGAGCCGAAGGTCATCGCACAGCGGCGCGCCTTCCACGCCGCACCCGAACTGGGGTGGCAGGAAGTCGAGACAACATCTGCAATCGTCGCCGATCTGACGCAGGCCGGATACGATGTTGTGTCAGGCCCTGCCCTTCTTGGTGATACCGTCAGGATGGGCATGAGCGCCGATCCGATCCCCGGCGAAGGCGATACAGGGTGCATCGCGCTTTTTGACAGTGGCAGACCCGGCCCAACGGTGTGCATGCGCGTGGACATTGACGCTCTGCCGATCACCGAAGCGGGCGGCAATCACGCCCCTTTCGCGCAAGGGTTTGCGTCGACAAGCCCCGGTGTGATGCATTCGTGTGGCCATGACGGGCATGCCGCTATCGGGTTGGCAACGGCGCGCATGTTGAAACCCTATCTGGACACTGGCCGGGGGCGGTTGAAAATTCTGTTCCAACCCGCCGAAGAAGGTGGGCGCGGGGGACGGGCTGTGGCCGAGGCGGGATGGATGGATGATGTGGATCTATTCTTTGCCATTCATCTGGGGCTAGGGGTGCCATCAGACAGTGCGGCATTTGCGGTACATGGGATTTTGGCCAACACCCGCTATGACGTGATGATGACGGGGCGCGCATCCCATGCTGGCAAAACACCGGAAGGCGGGCGCAACGCGCTGGTCGCAGCATGCCAGGCTGTCCTAGGCTTGCAAACGATGGCGCAATCGAGCCAGCCGGGCATCCGCGTGAACGTCGGGATGATGCAGGCCGGGACGGCAGTAAACATCGTCCCGGATGAAGCGCGGTTCACTTTTGAAATGCGGGCGCAAGAGACCGAGGATCTTCAATCGTTGGAAGCCCGCTGTTGTGCATTGGTTGAATCGATTGCGCAGGCGCATGGGGTCGAGTGCGAATTGTCCCAAGGCGGAGGGGCCGCGGGCCACTCCAACCCCGCCACGCTGGCAAGCTGGGCCGAAGCTGTGAACACTGCAACCGGCGCCTTTGCCAACCCCATGCAAGACTTCTTTTTCGGCGCTAGCGAGGATGCAGCGACGCTCGCGCGCCGGGTGCACCAAAGGGGCGGCACGGGTGGCATCTTCGTTCTGGGGGCTGATCTGGCAGACGATCATCACACCCCGAATTTTGATTTTGATGAGGGCGCGTTAATCAAGTCTGTGTTGCTGTGCGCGGGGCTGATTGCAGCCGCCATGGAAGTACATCTCAATTGACCCCTGCGGCGGGGACGAAAGAGGAATAAGTGTGTACACGAATCCGTCTGGCGATTTGACAAGACGCGTCATTCGGCTTTGATGTCCTTATGACAAATCCACAGCGCCCCGCGAAACCGCCGTCCCAACCATATCATCCTGACCCCCGACGCTATGATCAAATGGTTTATCGCCGATGTGGTCAATCCGGGCTCAAGCTGCCCGCAATCAGCCTTGGGCTGTGGCACAACTTCGGTGAAGATACCCCGCATCAGGTCAAACGCGATATGTGCGCAACGGCCTTTGATCTCGGCATCACTCACTTCGATCTGGCAAACAACTATGGTCCGCCCGCAGGCTCTGCGGAGGAAGCATTCGGTAAAATATTGGGTACCGAATTTGCGGGCCACCGGGATGAACTTATCATATCGACAAAGGCAGGCTATGGAATGTGGCCTGGACCTTACGGCGAATGGGGGTCGCGAAAATACCTTGTCGCCTCTTGCGATCAATCGCTCAAACGTCTGGGCCTAGATTATGTTGATATCTTCTACTCCCACCGTTTTGACCCTGATACGCCATTGGAAGAAACGATGGGCGCGCTGGATCATATCGTGCGCTCTGGGCGCGCGCTCTATGTTGGGATCTCAAGCTATAATTCCCAGCGCACGCGCGAAGCGCTTGCAATCCTGAACGACTTGGGGACGCCGTGCCTGATCCATCAGCCATCCTACAACCTGCTCAATCGTTGGGTGGAGCATGATGGGCTTTTGGATACATTGGATGAAATGGGAGTAGGCTCGATCGCGTTCACACCGCTCGCGCAAGGCATCCTGACCTCAAAATACCTGCACGGCATTCCCGAAGACAGCCGAGCAACCCAAGGTAAGTCCCTTTTAGAAGGGATGATCAACGAAAGGTCGCTGGCGAGTGTTCAGGCGCTGAACGAGATGGCCGAAGCACGCGGCCAAACCTTGGCTCAGATGGCGCTTGCATGGGTGCTGCGGGGCGAACGGGTGACGACGGCCCTCATCGGAGCGTCCAGACCCGAGCAGATCGTGGATTGTGCAGGGGCCGTTGCCAATCTGGACTTCACCAAAGCAGAGCTGGCCCGGATCGACGAAATCAGTTCAGAAGAAGCAATCAATCTGTGGGCGCGATCCTCGGAAACCGATTGATGTAAGTCCCAGCTGCTCGGGGGGGTTTCGAGCCACGGAAGACCCCAAGCCAGAGACATCTTCCGTGCATACGGGCCGGTATGAACCGAGTGTTGAGGCCGCTAGCGGCGATATAGCACCGTCGCGCGCGACGGTGCCCCGAACGGTGTTCGGGCGAACATGCCGTACACCCTTCTATTCCAGATTGAGGCTGCTGACATAAGCTTGGATGCGCGCTTTTATCGAGGAGGACGTGACGGAGTTCACCAATGTTTCCAAGTCTGTTGAACGCGTGTCCACGCGCTGCCGCGCGGACATGTTGGCATACGTCATCGCATCAAACATGCGCACGTGTGCCATCCGCTGTTCGATCCATGTCTCCCACTCAACGTCTTCGACGATCGCCGTCAGAAACCCCGTTTCCACGGCTTCTTCTGCACCAAAAGGCTTGGGTCTTTGCACCAGCTGACGGGCGTGATCTGCGCCAACAAGTGCCGCAAGTCGACCCGTCCCAAGCACTAGGCCAAAGAAGGCGCCGGGCATTCTGAAGCGTGCAGAAGCGGTCCCAATACGTGATTGGCAAGCCGCGACCAAATCTGCCGCCGCCCCATAGCACGGGCCATGGACGCAAGCGATCGTTGCGAACGGCGCGTGTGCAACAGATTGCAACAGCTGCTCTACCCGCACAAATCGGTAGAGAAGATCACCGTCACTTTCGTCATCCAGTGCACTCAGGTCAAAACCGCCCGAAAATCCCCGTCCGTCGCCCTGAAAAATGACAGCGCGCGCTTCGACATCAGCGGCCATTTGTACGGCGCCATGCAAACCTTCGACCAGTTCGGCATTGAATGCGTTAAGTTTGTCGGGGCGGCTTAGAGTGACATGCAAGCAATCGCCAACCCGTTTCGAAATGACAGCGCCCGTCACCGTAAATCCTCTGCCGAAAGCCAATCTGCCACGACGTCGTCATTGTGTGCACCTAGCTTGGGTGGGTCACGGAAGATCTCAAAATCGTAACCGGTCATTTGAATTGGAAAGGCAGTTGTCCGCGTTTCCTGCCCATTGGGCAGCGTGACGGAGCGCACCAAATTCATGTGTTTGACTTGCTCCCCCTCGAAAACTTCTGGGTATGTATTAATCGGCGAACAGGGGACACCGCGTTTGTCCATTTCCGTCAACCAATACTCTGCCGTTTGTTTCTCAAATTCGGGTTGCAACAGATCGAACAATCCATCCTGATTTTCTGCGCGCAAAAGCTGTGTTGCAAAGCGCGGATCTTCTATCAGGTGTGGAAGGCCAACCGCATGGGCCACTTGTTCCCACAGCTTGTCATTGCCTGCTGCAATGATGAACGGCGCGTCACTGGCTTGGAACGCACGATAAGGTGCATTGCGTGGGTGCGCCGAGCCAAGAGCCTCTGGGGCTTCGCCGGTTCCAAAGTACTGTGAGGTTTGCAATGCTGCGACACCAAGAAGACTGCCAAGCATCGAACAATCGATGTGCCCCCCTTGTCCGGTTTCACGTGCCTGCATGAGTTTTGCTAAAATAGTGTAACCCGCATAAAGCCCCGCGCAAAAATCGCCGACGGGCACACCCGCCTTAACGGGAACGCCGCCTTTCTCGCCGGTAACGCTCATCAACCCGCTCATTCCTTGAACGGTGACATCAAATGCCCCCTTCTTGTGATACGGCCCCGTTTGTCCATATCCAGAGATTGAGCAATAGACCAAAGCGCTATTGTCGGCGCTCAATGCGTCATATCCCAATCCCAAACGGTCAAGCACGCCGGGGCGATAGTTCTCAACAATAACGTCACATTCAGCGGCAAGGCGTTTCAGCCGGGCAAGATCTTCTGGATCTTTGAGATTTGCTGTGATCGACCGCTTGTTGCGATTGAGGGATGCAAAATTCTCTGAATACAAATCACCTGCGCCATTGTCGGTCAGCGGCGGCCAAGATCGCATACCGTCGCCGCCATCTGGGCGCTCAACCTTGACAACGTCGGCACCCAAATCGGCCAGCAAAGACCCGGCAAAGGGACCAGCCGCGATTTGGCCAAACTCCAAAACGCGCACCCCAGCCAACGGCGGTTTTGCTTGTAACTCAGCCATCTAAATCCTCCCCGACGTTTCGCAACGTAGGTACGCTCTGTCTTCGTGGTCAAGTCAAACCGGGCAAACAATAAATTTCCTGGCATTGAGCCTTCAACGCCCGCTCCGCTCGCGCTCCACACATCTGTCTTACGTCCAATAATGTGCTTGCAACGATGCAACATCGCCGAAAGCCGGTTAATGGCAGGCGATGTTTCACCTACCTAAGGCCCCGGTTCTTATCGGTGTGACGTAAGTTGACGTCCGTTTTGTCCGCACAGCGTTCATTCAGGCCGATCGCAGCGAATGACGACTTCGAGTATCCGTCTTGGTCAAGCGTGGTTTTGAACCCACTCTCGATCTGCTTTGACCAATGTGTTGGCGAGCTCAATGAGTTTCCGCATGATTGCTGTGAGAGCGACCTTTTGCGGTTTTCCCTGTTTGATCATTCTCTGGTATTTTTTGCACATATCGGGGTTGTGTTTTACAGCGACGAGAGCAGGCATGTAGAGCGCGTCGCGCAACTGCTTTCGGCCCCCTTGAATGCTGGCTTTGCCACGCCACTTTCCCGCCTGT